>REEO01000021.1 GCA_007695035.1 Saprospirales bacterium
AAATAATTGTTCATATATTCGAGTCCGGGAATGGACAAAAACATTATTGATATGGAGCTACTAAAAATTCCTTACCGGGACCATTTCATGAACTACGGGAGCAACTTTTACCGGATGCACAGAGACTTTCCTGAGCAATTAAATGACGAGGAGCGGTTTTTATTGAGCGAATGGGGGTTGCCGACCCGGGCAGTGCCGTTTTTTTACTTCGATTTGCATTTGTCCGAATTAAGGGCGGTTAAATTGGAGGAAGGTATTTTGGTGCTGGGTTCGGCCTTTGAGATTGCCGGGTTTGATTACCTGTATTTAGACCGGAATCACGAGGTGATGGTCAAATTGCAGGACGGCACCGATTTGTTTGTAAACTCTTCACTAAGGCAATTGATGAATTCCATTTACGCCTATTCAACCTGGTTGGAGAGTCTGGAGGAGCGGCTGGTCGATGAGGCTGAGATTGATGTTGGTCCCGATGACACCTTTGAGTTGTTTTACAGCATCAGAGAGTGCGATTTGCGGGCGGTATCCAGAGGTGCTGTCTGGCACTACATAGTAAATACGGAAATGAATATTGAGACGATAATGGTTGACTAGAAATGGAAATGGCGGAGTGCAATGCTCCGCCATTTCATTTGTTTCAGTGCCCAGAACAGGAGTCGAACCTGCACGTCCATTCGGACACTACCCCCTCAAGGTAGCGCGTCTACCAATTCCGCCATCTGGGCCGATAGCGGCTGCAAAGATATGAAAACCCTGGATTTTCTGTCGGGAATGTGGAGAGAAAAATTTAATCCTTACCCTGGGTTCGCCTTTCTAGCTGATTTAGCGAGAGTTATACAGGGGTTTTAAACATATCAGGAAAAAATTGATATGGGATTGCTTTAATATGTTAAATATGTTCGTAACTTAGCATTGTCTTTTCGGGGCATACTGACCATATGCATTCAACCCGGCTAAGACCATAGGGAGTTCTGCTGAACTTTCTTATGTAGTTTTCTTATTTTGAGACCTTAATCGAAAAAGCCTGGAACTTAAAGAAGTTTTGGGCTTTTCGATTTTCAAGCTCGACCCACTGCATGACTTTTAACTGCTTGTGGGTGCAATGAAAATTCTCTCCAAAATATACAGCCCATAAAAATGATACAGGCCTAACCGCATGAAGTGACCGCTCTCACTAAAGCAATCAATAGCTCACCTGACACTTGTTCAAAACTTTCAACAATCTGTGAAGTTGATTTCAGTGTAATACAGTCCGGTGGAATCTGTTATCTTTGCAGTTGAAAAGGCAGGTGATTGTATATCAGGAAAATAGAAGCCATAGTGCAAATAGAGAGGGCTCATTTTTCCGGTTAGATCTTTGTTGTAAGTAATTGTAATTCATTGCAAAAGACATCAAAAAATGATGCAGAAGGTGATCAACTACATAGCAGGCGGTTTGTTCTTTGTCGCGGCGCTTCTTTTTATGGGTGTTCCGGAAAGTTCGGCCCAATACAGCCATCAGGGTACACAAGGTACCATATATGCAGTCAAGGGTGGTTTGACGATGGGAAATCAGCGATGGAGTCAGGTCAATCGCAGGCCTTTAATGAAGTATCATATCGCTGGAATGATAGAATCGTGGGATGATGAAAACTCTAATGCCGTTTTTGCGCAGTTGGGTTATCATCTCAGGGGCAGCGCCATCCGATTCAATCGCAGGATAAGCCAAACGACCGGTCAGGAATTGCCCGGCAGGACGGACGAATTCCGTTTCCACAATATCTCCCTGGTATTGGGTGCCAAGCAAAAGTTCGAGATGTTTACCGACAGCAGGTTGTACTACCTGGTGGGCGTCCGCGCGGACTACAACTTAAAAGCGGACTTCGACAGATCGACTTTTGAAAATGTGAAGGAGGGTGTGAATAGAATCACTGCCGGTGTCACAGTGGGCGGAGGCCTAGAAGTGCCCTTTGGCCGTAGAGCTGGAGGTTTCGTAGAACTCACTGTCTCTCCCGATTTCACCAACCAGATATTCATCCCTCCACATCGCAACTGGCGCGACCCCAACCGCATGAACCCGGAACAAAAGGTCATTAATGTCAGCATCGAACTGTCCTTTGGCCTTCGCTTTATGCGCGAGGTTATTTATTATTGACAATGGATGGTTGCGTTTGGCTAGAATTCTAGAACTTCAGCAGGGATGAGGATTCAGTGGTATTTCTTTGGCTCGGATATAAGTTTCACGCAAAGGATTCAATGGACAGTTGACCCATCACAGCGTTGTGGGGCTAGGACCTAGCGGATAGGATTTGAACAAATTCCTATGTAGGGACGTAATGCCTTGCGTCCTCTATATGGTTTTAATTTTTCATTAGGTGCATTGTTGTAAATTGGATAGTATTTCACCCCTAAAGCTTTTGGGGCTGAGGTGCGCGTTTGGGTTTGGTGAGGCAATTAGTAAATTGCATGTTTGGAATGCGTTTTCGGGTGATAATTCCGGGGTCCTGGGTTTAGAGATTCCGGAAAAGCCACCTGTGTGCTTTGCTTAGAATCCTATGCATGAATAGAATCTCTTTAATTTTTTAATTGACGGAAATTTAATGAATCACTGAATACAGCCTCCTTGTCCTGCACGTGCAACCTTCTACCCAAAAAGCCCAGGTCGAAAAAAAACCGCCAGATTGCCACCGAAACAGTATGCGCCGGGCAAAAATCCTCAGAAATCAACAAACCCTACGATTGGATATCCTGTCAGCTACATTGAGGTCTTGCCCAAAAAAACTCAAAACTCAAAACTAACCATTGGGCCATCAACCAATAACCAACGACTCAATTGGCCGGCTTACTCAACCGGATAAACTCCTGAACTGTGGTTTTAAAACTGCTCAGATGGGGATTGTCAAACTCGATTTGAGTGGTGGATTGCGCTTCTTTCACCCATCCGCTCTCGGGATCAAAAAGAGTGAGGCTGTTGGTTTTGAAGGTGGCTGTGGTTGTTGCATTTTCTTCGGGACTGTCTCCATCGAGGGTGTCCGTCTGATTCAATCCCTGCATTTGGTCCACATAGCTGGCAAAATCCGCCAGATCGGATTCGGTTTGTTCGTGTAGGAGGTACTTGCCCTCTGCTGTTTTTTCAAGGTGGAATTTTGTAGTGTAGGGGTCCGTCATGTTCAGTTCAATCGGATTTTGCCTGGTTCCGGAGACAATAATCGTACTGTCTGTGATGAAATTGTGGCGGAGAGGCAGTAGTAAGAAGCGGAATTTCTCATCAAAATACTCGCCAATTCCTCCTATGGTTTGAAATGCGGGTCCAGTGCTGGCCGTAATGAGTGGAAAAAGGTAGGCCAACTCATTTTCAGCGGGAATTTGACGGAGAATTTCCTCCCGGCTTTTTCGCATTTTCAAAATGACCTCTTCTCCATTTTGCGGTCTGATCTCACTTTTGAACCTACTGATGGACAATGTCACCTCAATGTGCTCATCACGCAGTGACCATTCCGGGGTTTTACCCAAGTGGTCCGCAATGTCTTGAATGAAGGGGTTGAGCAGGGTGGCGCGGATGAGGTAGCCATCTGGGCGGTCTTTGATGACTTCGATGGTGATTTCCCGCTTTGAAAAATGGGTGGTTTTTTCGCCCTCTTCCTCTGTCTCTTCGGTTGCTGTTTCAAAATGGATGATGCGCACATCTCCCACCTGCCATTCAAAATCGAAATTCACCTCCCGGGGGTTTTGAGCTGAAAGAGAATGGGCAATTGAACAGAGAAGTAGGAGAACCAATAGCCCGGCGCGGTATTGTCCAATGGACCGGATCCGCGTTTCACTGTAGCAACAGCGCTTTATTCCACGTGAATAGGGGATCATCGGGGTTTCGTTTTTCGCCTGATAGTTTCAACAGGGATGAGCAGGAAAAAACCGATGCTCAACAAAAGGGCAATTCGGCTGAGGTAGTCGCCAGTGCGCGAGTAAAAAGTACGGTGATTGTTGAGTTCGAGATGATCGATCACCACAGCCGTCTCTTCGTAAGCAGTGGGTTTTCTGATTCGCCCTTTGGTATCAATAAATCCACTGATACCAGTATTTGCTGAGCGGGCGATCTCTTTTCTGAATTCTATGGCTCGCAAGGCTCCGATATAGAGGTGTTGAATATGCCCAGGGGTGTCGTCCCACCAGCCGTCGTTGGTCATAATCACAATAGCTCTGGCCCCGGCATCAAAATAGCCTATATGGAATTCGCCGAACACACTTTCGTAACAAATCACAGGTGCCAGACCGTATTTTTCGGTTAAAAAGGCACTTCGATCGGCTTGTGTGCGCAGTCCGCTGGTGCTGCCTCCGAGCATATTTACAATGGGTTCAAGGAAAAAGAGTAGCCGACGGAAGGGAAAAATTTCAGCCCCGGGCACCAGTTTAGATTTGTAGTAGATATCCATCAGTCCGTCTTTATTTATTACTGCCGCACTGTTGTGGGATTCCCAAAAAATGGTGTCTCCCGGAGCCCGTATGTGCTCTCTTAAAAATGCGGGATCTGCTTCTTCAGCGGATGGAAAAATGTAATTGGAACTGAGCCCGGCAATGAGATAGGCATCCGGCCACTCACTCATGGTGGTTGCCAGAGCGGCCAGACTTTGATCGGAAAGTCCCTCGTGCAGTCTCACCCGCACACTGGTTTCTGGGAGTACTACGATTTCAGCTCCGTCTTCAAGGGATTGGCGGACCAGTCCCAGTATGCGGTCCATTTGCTGACTGTAGGGGATATCAAATTTCTCGTAATGGGGTTCGAAATTGGGTTGTATCACCGCTGTTTTGACCGTATCTTCAGCTTCAGGCCCGGGTTGCGCATAAAGGTAGAGCGAAAATACGGCAGGGATCAACAACCAGGGTAAAAACCTGAACATTAGTAATTTCCTGTAAGAGTCATGGTAACCCTGCATCCCTCGCTTGATGGCTTTGTACAACCACCAGTTAGCCCCTAGTATCCATATACTTCCGCCGGCTGTTCCCGTGTATTCGTACCACTGGGCCAAAATGGGCAGGCCGGAAAGGGCATTGCCCAGGGTGAGCCAGGGCCATGTCAACTCCCAGCGATGGTGCAAAAACTCAAAACTCAGCCAAAAGGCAAGCAGTATGATCCCTGCTTTAAAGAGTCCCACACGGTTTCTGACCAGCAGAAAAAGCACCCACGGCACCAGCATCAACAGACTGTTGACAACTATCGCAAAAACCCCGGCGATGAGCGCTGTATTGGCCACCCAGAAAGTAGCCGTGATGTTCCAGATCATAAATGTGTGAAAAGCCACCGCTGCCCTTGGACCAAATCGGTTGGTCAGTTTTAAGTCCGGGTCGGAAAGAAGTAGAATGGGCACGAAACCGGCCATGGCCAATACGGGAAGGAAGGTGGGCGGAAAACTAAATGCCAGCAGCAATCCTCCGAAAATCGGCCACCAAAAGTACCTCGCACCGAGTTGATTTTTAAAGGGATTGGGGAAAAGTACCACTGCAATGGCTAACCATATGGACATAAAACAGAGCAGTGGGCGGTACCCCCAAAGTAAATCGTTGTTGAAGCGCAATTCCATGAACCAGGCCGCTGCAAGGCCGGTGACCAGCAGTGCTGCAAAAACTATCCATCGCATGGTGGCGGCTCCTTTCATGATTGCACTTTTTTCAACTAAAACTCAGGAAGTGATAACTCTTTTACCCCTGTAATTGACGGAGTAAATACTAATCCCGGGCTTTTATCTCACCGCAAAGCCATTTTCAAAGTCCTTAGGTGGAGCGACAAACTCCAGTCTTCCATTGTCGTCTTCTGCCATCAGAATCATCCCTCTGGATTCCACCCCTCTTAGTTTTTTCGGAGCGAGGTTGGCGACCACGGTCACTTTTTGGCCCACTATTTTTTCCGGTTCGTGCAACTGCGCAATGCCCGAGACGATGGTTCTCTTTTCAAAACCCAGGTCCACTTCCAGTTTGAGCAATTTATCCGTTTTAGGTACTTTTTCAGCAGCTACAATGGTGCCGGTGCGGAGATCGAGTTTGACAAAAGAATCAAAATCGATATTCTCCTTTAATTTGGGGTGTTCCTGCTCTTTTTTCTCTTGTTTTTCTTCTCCGGCATTTTGTAGCAGTTCCAGTTCCCGTTCAATTTTTTCATCCGGTATTTTGGTAAAAAGGTGCTCTGCCTTTCCTATTTGATGGCCGGATTTCAGCAGTAGTTCGCCCTCGCTGAGTTGATCCAGAGCCGTGAGAAAATCGCCCTCTTCCTGCAGCGGGGACAAGTTGAGCATTTTCCGGATTTTGGACGAGCCAAATGGCATAAAGGGGTGCATGGCGATAGAAAGCGCACAGACCACTTGCAGTCCCACGTTCATAATTACCTTTACGGTCTCCGGGTCTTCTTTCTGGAGCTTCCAGGGCTGATGGTTTTGCAGGAACTGGTTGCCGTATGCGGATAACTCCATGAATTTCTTCAGGGCGTTGCGCAGCTCATAACTTCGCAGAGACTCGCAGAGGGAATCCAGTCTGTCGAACAGGTCCATGATTTCCACCTCGTGATAGCTGGGCATGCCGA
Organism: Saprospirales bacterium; assembly: GCA_007695035.1. Lineage (GTDB taxonomy): Bacteria > Bacteroidota > Bacteroidia > Chitinophagales > Saprospiraceae > PWJY01. Next base: position 6,545 of record REEO01000021.1, read on the forward strand.
GTTCGTCGTTACCTTCCAGCAGGGTATTCTCATCAAAATCCGGCACTACGCCGTCGTAGTATTTATTGGTCAGCACAATAACGCGGTTGACAAAATTAGCCAGGTTGTTGACCAGCTCGTTGTTGTGTGCATCCTGAAAGCCCTTCCAGGTAAATTCGCTGTCCCTTTGCTCGGGCATGTTTTTGATACAGTAATACCTGAGGGAATCCTCCATGCCATCCCAGCGCTCCAGATAATCCTTCATCCAAACCGCCCAGTTACGGGAAGTGGATATCTTTCTTCCCTCCAGGTTCATAAATTGATTGGCCGGGACATTGTGGGGCAGCACATACCCGCCGTGGAGCTTCAATATGGCCGGAAATATCAGGCAGTGAAAAACGATGTTGTCCTTTCCGATGAAGTGGATAAGGCAGGATTTTTCGTCCATCCAGTACTTTTTCCAATCGTCGGGATCGGCCTCAGCCTCATTTTTGGCGCGGTCTATGGCCCACTGCCTGGTGGCGGAAATATAACCGATGGGAGCGTCCAGCCAGACGTATAGTTTTTTGCCTTCAGAACCGGGGATTTCGGCCGGCACATCCACGCCCCAGTCGAGGTCGCGGGTCATGGCCCGGGGTTCTAGCCCTCCGTCAATCCAGGATTTACACTGGCCCAATACGTGGTTTTTCCACAGGCTCGGGTCGTGGTGTTCTTTTCCGTTTAATTTCCCCTCCCCAATATAGGCCCTTAGCCAGTCTTCGTATTTGTCGAGCGGCAGGTACCAGTGGCGCGTCTTCTTGAGAACAGGCGTGGAATCTGTGAGGGTGGAAACCGGATTTATAAGGTCAGTGGGGCTGAGAGTAGCTCCGCAGTTTTCGCACTGATCGCCATAAGCCTCGTCAAAACCGCATTTTGGGCACTCTCCTTTGATGTATCGGTCCGCTAGAAACTGACCTGCTTTGCTGTCGTAGTACTGCTCGCTCTCCCGCTCCGTAAGCTCTCCTTTTTCGTAGAGTGTTTTAAAAAAGTCGGCAGAGGTGCGGTGGTGCAACTCTGAGGATGTGCGGTGATAAATATCGAAGGACATTCCGATTTTTTCAAAAGTTTCGGCAAACTGGCTGTGGTATTTGTCCACAATCTCCCGGGGGTTTATTCCCTCCTTGCGGGCTTTGAGTGTGATGGCGGCACCGTGTTCATCTGAGCCGCAGACAAAGAGCACATCTTTCCCCATTAGTCTCAAAAAGCGTACATAGACATCGGCAGGAAGATAGGCTCCCGCCAAATGCCCCACATGCAAAGGCCCATTGGCGTAGGGCAGGGCTGAGGTTACGAGATATCGTTCCGGAATGTGCATTGGACGTATCGATTATTTTGCTGAAAACTGGTGCGAAGATAAAACTTGCAAGCTAAACGAAGTACCTAATCCGACATGTTTAAATTTTTTCAAACCGATTGGACAGATTGCAGGAGGAGGTTTTGGATCGTCCGTGATTTCTGGCTGGCTCCCCGGTTGGTTGCCTTCCGTTTTGAAATTGATTTGGACATCAATCGCTTTATTGCTTAAACTTTTTTCCATCGGTAAAGCCTTTCCAAAATGACTGCTCTAAGGGTCAGAAACAATTTGTCCCGTGAGCAATGGGCACCAAACCAAAACGCCATAAACTCTAACGTCTTCAAGAAAATGCTCCAGATGATGCTCCATTCTCCCACCGCAGAATTAGGGCAGCTTGATTAGATTGAATTCTTTTCCTGTTGTGGTTCTGAGTTTTTCGAGGGAAAATTTGTTGGCCAATAGCTGGAAGCCTGTATGTGTAGCAAAATGGGGGGGGTACACATTTACGGGGTTATTCTGTGTGAAATACCTACTATTTACAGCCTTATTTGTGTAGATTTTTTTGCTTAAATACGACCCTATTATAAAGTCATCGTTTGTTCAACTCATTCCTCCGGGTTTGTCAGAGTTTCTAATTATGCTAAATCAATCCGCGCAGATATACATTCCGAATGCCTTTTCACCCTATGACGACGGTATCAACGACCGTTTCGGAGCACTGGGACTGTACTTCACCACCCTGACCCTGAAAATCTACGACTGAGGAATCAAACTGGATCAAAGCTCCACTCACACCATTCGAGAAGCTCTCCATTCAGGATTGTCCATTTTCCGAATTTTCCTCTTCATCCTCCTCATCTTCCCGTTTTTTACCCTTGAGTTCCAACTTTTCACGCTCGTATCTCCCCCGGAGGTCATCTCTGCTGGTTTTCTCCCACAGTTCGATTTTTGAGAGATAGGCCACCCTTCCGAGTAGGTGGGCACTGACCGGGGCCGTGATGAGAATGAAGAACAGGATGGCGAGGGCCCGGGTGGTCATCCCAAAGTCTGAAAAATAGATGGCTGCGGCTATGAGTATCAGTCCGACTCCCAGTGACCCTCCTTTTGTGGCCACGGAAACACGCAGATAAAAGTCGGGCATTCTCAGCATACCCAGTGCAGCCAAAAGAATAAACAGCGTGCCCAATGTGCTCAATAAGGCTATTATAAAATCACTCATCTTCTCTGGCTTTTTGTTTTAGATAATAGCTGAATGACAGGGTGCCGAGAAAGGCGATCAGTGCCAGAATCATGGCGATATCCATGAAAGTTGGCTGGTCGTTTATGATGGAATAGACCACTATAATTCCTATGCCTACCGTGATCATCAGGTCGAGGGCAATGACGCGGTCGGCCAGGGACGGACCTATCAAGAACCGGATAAACAGCAGCAACACTGCCAGTCCCAGCAGTGGAAGTATTCCGAATAGAAAAAAGTCCGTAATGTTCATAGTCGTTTTTTTCTGTCAAAAACCGGGCAATTCACAAGTCCGAATCAGCGCGTGATCTCCAGCAGCCTTTTTTCAAAACCATTTTTTATATGATGAATGAATTTTTCCTTGTCGGTCATATACATCGCGTGTACATAGAGCGTGCACCGGTCGTCGGATACATCCAGGCTCAGGGTGCCGGGTGTGAGGGTAATGAAATTGGCGAGCAGGGTGATTTCCAGATCGGTTTTGGCATCCAGCGGTACGGCAACTATGGCCGGTCGCATAAAGTAGTGGGGCGTACTCACATCGAATCCCACCTGCAGGTTTGCCTTGATGAGTTCGAAAATAAAGTAAAATCCCAGGGCAAAGGTCTTCGGCAACAGTCTGAAGTATTTCTGGTCGGTTTTTCCCGCAGAAACGGCCCACATGATAAAAAAGCTCATAACAAAGCCGAATACAAAGTTGATGAAGTCCACATTCCCGGTAATGGCCACCCAGATTATGGAAAACAACAGATTCAGCAAAAAACTCCTCTCCATACCGTTTAGTTGTTTTGGTTTAAAATGGCCTCAATATAACTCTCTGGATTCATCAATTCCTGGGCAATTTGCTCGGAGACGGTATATACCCAACCCGCTCCAAAGGCCAAAAACAAAGAAATGGCACCAAGTGCGGCTATCGGCAGCACAAATCCCACCTTGTGAATATACCGCAATTCACTGAAAGTAACAAAATGTTTTTTGGGCGTCACAGTGGCCCCTTTTTTCCAAAAGACCTCAATCCACACTTTCCCTATGGCAAAAAGGGTGATAAAACTGGCCACTAAAATGGAGGCGATAAGCCAATAACTTCCGGTGTCCAGGCCCCCGTTTATCAGCAGGAGTTTGGGCCAAAAACCCGAGAGTGGAGGTATGCCCACCAGGGAAAAGAGCGGAATGGCAATCAGCAGGGTCTTGCTCGGATAGTGGGCGTAAAATCCACCCAGTTTTTTCAGTTTGAAAGAACCCGTAATCCGGTGTATGAGACCGCTTATCATAAAGAGGTTGGTCTTTACTATGATATCGTGAAAAAGGTAAAACACTGCCCCGGCAATGGCGATGGTGGTGTACATACCCAATCCGGCTATCATAAACCCAATGTGACAGACGATCAACCACGAAAACAGTTTTCGCAAGTCGTTCTGTATCATGGCCCCCATGGCGCCTGCAATCAGGGTAAAAATGGCTACCACCGTAATCACATTGGACACAAATGGATCGGGCAGAAAGAACAGACTGAATATCCGCAACATGGTATAGACGCCCACCTTGGTCAAAAGTCCCCCGAAAATAGCTGAAATGGCTGAAAGAGGAGTGTGGTAAGAGGCCGGCAGCCAAAAATACAGAGGGAAAACCGCCGTCTTGATACCCAGGCCCACAAAGAAAAACAAGGCCGTGATGGTCAACAGGTTTTTGTTTTCTACCTCTGCGGTTTTTAATGCCAGGTCGGCCATATTAAGCGTTCCGGTCAGCCCGTAGAGAAAGGCAATTCCCGTAATGAAAAGTATGGAGGCGAGCAGGTTAAGTGTGACGTATTTCAGGGCGCCTTCCAACTGCCTTTTACCTCCCCCGAATGTGATCAAACCAAAGGAGGCGATGATGATCAATTCAAACCAAACGTAGAGATTAAACAGGTCCCCGGCCAGAAAGGAGCCAATTATTCCCATGAGCAGGAAGTGAAAAATGGGGAAGAACACAAACATGCTTCTCCGCTTGCTCATACTTCCCGCTGCAAAAATGGAGACAGCCAATCCAGATGCCGAGGCAATGAGTATCATACTGGCAGAGAAGAGATCGGCCGCAAAGGTGATTCCGTAGGGTGCCTCCCAGCCTCCTCCCTGCGTGACCAGTATCCCCTGGTGATAAACTTTTTGAAAAAGGTAAATGGCATAGGCCAGTCCAATCGCATTCCCTATCACACTCGCTCTGCGCTGCAGGTGTATGCGGTTCCACATAAAAAGCAGTAGCAGTGCGGTGGTGAGCTGAATGAGTATGGGAATTAATATGCTGTGGTCCGTCATTGGTCGTCTGTGTCTTCATCCTTTAAACTGTCCAGGTCGGTCACTCCCGCCTCTCGGTATTCCTGCTCCAGCAGTACCATCGCAAATGCCTGCAGTCCGAAACCTATCACAATGGCCGTCAGTATGAGGGCCTGGGGAAGGGGATCAGCGTAGATTTCTCCCAGGGTGAATTCCCCCTCGCCAATTACAGGTGGCTCCCCTCGTGTTATTCCCCCGATTAAAAATATCAGTAGATTGGCTGCATTACCTAGTAGAATTAGCCCTATGATTAATTTTACGAGGCTCCTCCTCAGCACCAGGTAAATTCCCGCTGCATACATCAATCCCACCATCATAGCCAGCAATATTACCATGTCAACTGTCTATTTCTTCGCCTATTGAAAAAATAATCGTCAGGGTGGTGCCCACCACTACCAGATAAACACCCGTATCAAAAAACAGCGCCGTACCCACATGCCCGATAATGGGAAGCTGCTGGTCCAACCACAAGCCCGTCATAAAGGGTTTTCCGAGAAACATCGGTGCAATTCCGCTCAGCATGGCAAGCGTAACCCCGGTCGGTATTAAACCACCGGGATGAAACTGCAGGAAGGATTTTATCCGCTTGAGTCCATTGGCATAGCCGTAAACCACCAATGCAATGGATGCGATGAGCCCTCCTACAAATCCGCCACCGGGCTCGTAGTGACCGCGGATCAGTATGAAAATCGAGAATAGCAGCAACAGGGGCATCAGGTAGGTGGATGCTGTGCGCAGTATCAGCGTGGTCATTTGTCCTGCTTGATTGTCGTCGTTATTCCGGTGCATCTGTCACTTTTAACTTGATCAAACTAAAAACTCCCAGGCCAGCCACTGCCAGCACCACTATTTCTATCAGAGTATCCACCCCGCGAAAATCAACCAGTATTACATTGACCACATTTTTCCCCTTCGCCAGCAAGTAGGCATTTTCGGCGTAGAATGCATTAATACCACTGTCTGTTGGTTGATTCAAAACCTCCAGGGTAAATACAAATATCAGGGTCCCAAATCCCCCGGCAAGAATGAGATCCCTCCAGTGGATGCCCTGGTCGGCTTTAAGCAAATAGGCCGGCAGTCCATTCAACAGCAATACAAAAAGTACCACCGTCAGCGTATCGATGGTGAATTGTGTCATCGCCAGATCCGGTGCGCTGAAGTACAGGAATATCAGACAGATACACAATCCCACTGCCCCCAGTGAGGCCACGGCGAGCAGTCGCGACTTTGATACCACGGATACCACCACCGAGATAACCATTACCAACATGGTCACTGCTTCAATTGCCTGGACGTCCAATATCCTCTCCAGGTCGTAGTTGAATTCCAGGCTATATTGTATCCTCAATCCCATCAGCAACACCAAAAAACCTATGATTACACTGGTGTAATACCGTAGGTAGCCATTTTGCAAAATGTGAATGAGGGTTTTAAAGAAATTCCTCAATTTTAGCGCCGCCTTATACATCAATCCCCCCGGGCTGAGTTTTTCTCTCTTTACTAAATCCACGCGGGATTCCTTTGGAGTGGAAAATTTCCAATAGACAATCAGACCTGCTGCCAGGGTCATTACACTCAACATCAGCAATTGATCAAAGCCGCCCCAGAGGTGAAGATGGCCCTCAAATGCCGTGGTGGTGAGTTCGTTTGTAAAAGGGGAGGTGAGTGTTTTTTCCATAAAGACAGGTGCAAGTCCTGCGGCAACCGCCAAAAGGCCGGGCAACAGAGTCGGAAGCCAGAGCAGGGAAGAAACCCGTTCTCCCGGCTGATGAGAAGGTTGGCCGGTAAAGGGCCTGAGCCCTATCAGCAATCCGGCCGCGAGAAGCAGAATATTGGTGACAAGTGCCAGCCCTGTTAATAGGGTAGAATGGGTGATGTGCCCGAGACTCGCCTCGTAGAATAGGTGTTTGCTGTGATAGCCCAGTGCAGGCAGCAGGCCGGCATTTGATAGTGCAGCCAGCATACCCGCTGCAAAGACCAGGGGCATATATTTCCCCAATCCCCTCAATTGGGTCAAATTTCTGGTGCCTGTTGTCTTGTCGAGTACGCCAGTCAGCAGGAACATGGAGGATTTGTACAGTGCGTGTACCAAAATAAAAAGGCCCAGGGCGGCCAGGGCTGCAGGCGTGCCTAAACCTGTCAAAAAGACCATGATTCCCAGCGCTGAAATGGTGGTATAGGCCAGTATGGCTTTCATATCGGTTCTTAAAAGGGCGTGAATGGCCCCAAAGAGCATGGTGATGCCGCCCACAATGAGCAGGGTGTTTTGCCACAGACCCGGACCCTCGAGTACCGGATGAAACCGGGCCAAAAGGTAAATTCCCGCCTTGACCATGGTGGCGGAGTGCAGATAAGTCGATACCGGAGTTGGTGCTCGCATGGCTTCGGGCAACCAGAAGTGAAAGGGGAATTGGGCCGATTTGGTGAAAACGCCCGCAAATAACAGCAACAAAATTACAGGATACATCAAACTGTCTCGCAACAGGTCCCCTGATTGCAAAATTTCTGTAAAGGAATAAGTACCCGCAATCTGCCCCATCATCAACAAGGCAACAAGCAGCAACAATCCACCTCCTCCGGTTATACAGAGCGCTGTCAGTGCCGCCCTGCCTGCCTTTTTATCCCGGTAATTGAAACCGATGAGAAAAAAGGAACTGATGCTGGTCATCTCCCAAAAAACAAACAGCGTTATCAGGTTTTCTGCGAGAACAAGGCCGAGCATGGAAGCCATAAACAGGGAGAGATAACCGTAAAACCGGTCCAGTTGCTTATGGTCTCGCATGTAGGCTGTGGAGTAGAGAAAAACCAGGGTACCAATGCCAGTGATCAGCAGCGCGAAAAGCAGACTTAGAATGTCCAGCCTGAAATTCATACTGACGCCCATGGATTCCGCCCAGTTGTACTGAAAAAGAATAGCTCCGTCCGCGAGCACAGGGGGCACCATTAGGGCAAAATACACAAACAGGGATGCCGGGAGGAAGGGAATCCAGTAGGAGACCGATTTTCTCATGTGGTTTCCCGCAAAGGCAAAGCCAAGTGCCGCAACAAAACCCACCAGGACAGCTGTCAGCATTTTATAGAAGCAATTTTCACCATCGCACTTTTATCCAGAGAGCTTCCCATTTTGCCGGGATTTTCCGGTATTATTTATCTCTCTGTTTCAGACAGCTAATGTAAGCCCTTTTATTCTTTTGGGCGATTTATTTTAGGCAAAAGTTTTTTTGGGAATGGTCCGGGACCGGATTTTATCACAAGGAGCGTTTTATTAGAACAATGCCTGAAAATTGCCTACCTTTGCAGTCAGAAAAAAATTATAAAATTATGAAAATCAGTTGGTTGTTGGTTTTTGTCGTCCTGCTTTCAAAATCCGCTTTTTCCATGGCTGACAAACCGGTGGTCCATCTGGAGTTGGTGCCGGAGGTAAAAGGAGAGGAAGTTCACTACCACGTGCTGGCCGGTAACTTTCTTAATGTGGTATCCCTTCAGGGGACTTTTAACTGGTCGCTGGATTCCATGAATTTTACTCGCATTGCAAAATTCGGTCTTCCAGGAATGAATTCCTCCAATTTCAATACCGAGGTTGCGCAGCAGGGTAATATATTGATCAGTTGGTTCACCATGGATGTCCGCAATGGCGTCACTATGGAAGCTTGCGATACGCTGATCACTTTCGTTTTTGAAGCGCAGCACGGGCCTTCAGATCTTCGGATAGTGTCTGACCCCTTATTTATTGAGTTTCACAACAGTAGCCTGGAGGAACTTCAATTGAAGTACGATATCAGAGAGTCCTGCTCTTATGCCTGTACCGGATTTTTGCGAGACCCTTTCAAACCCGGGCGTTATTTTCAATATGAAAAAAGAGAGATGGTAAAGCCGGCCGCAATGGCATTATACGTAAAGGGCAAACACCAACAATCCCGGCATTTTTAATAATACAACAGAGAATGACAAAGAGCAAATTTTACTACTGGCGTAAGCTGAAATCCAGCGAAATTAGAGAGCGTGTGATGAAAGCGCTGGATGAGAATGTGGATTTTGAAAACAATGAACTCATCGGTGTCCCGGCTTCACATTTGGATCCGAAGGTTTTTAACAGTGGATCACCACTATTAAAAGACGCCCCTTTCCTTAATTCGCTGGTGAGAAATCCCAATCACATCGGCTGCCATACTTTGGGCACTTCAGAACCATTTTTTAAAGGCACTCAGGAAATTGAGAAAGAGCTAATCGAAATATGCGCAGTGGACATCTTGGAAGCCGAGAGGGAGAGTTGCGACGGATATGTGGCAGCAGGCGGTACGGAGGCCAATATTCAAGCCATCTGGATCTATCGCAATTTTTTTAAAAGAGAGCGGGATGCGAGTAACGATCAAATTGCGGTAGTTTGTTCTTCAGATGCGCATTACAGCATGTACAAGGCTGCGGATCTGCTCAACCTGGATATTGAATTGATTCCTGTGGACGAGTCAAACCGGAGTTTGCAGCGGGAGGAGATTTGCCAAAAGCTGGGGGATCTAAAGAAAAACGGGAAAAAATACCTCATAGTAGTGGCCAATATGATGACTACCATGTTTGGCTCGGTGGACGATCCCGAGCTATACATCGACTGTATCAAAGAGGTGGGTTTGGAATTTAGAATGCACGTTGATGGAGCTTATGGCGGTTTCTTGCACCCTTTTATGTGCGATGAAAACAAATTGAGTTTCAAAAATCCTTACATTGACTCCATTACCCTGGACGCTCACAAATTGGTTCAGGCCCCATACGGAACCGGAATTTTTATTGCGCGAAAGGGTCTGATGAAATATGTTTATACGGAGCAGGCACAGTATGTCAAAGGACTGGATGCCACCCTGAGTGGTTCCCGCTCCGGTGCCAATGCCATTGCAGTTTGGATGGTACTGAGTACTTACGGGCCACACGGTTGGTTTGAAAAGAACCAAATGCTGATGATGCGGACAAATTGGCTGTGTGAGAAACTGGATGATATGGGGCTATACTACTACCGGAATCCCACAGCCAATATCGTCACCTTGAAAGCCATTCCTGAGATCAGGAAGCTGGCAGATCGCTTTGGATTGGTGCCCGATTCCCATGGAGATTCAGCCCGCTGGTTAAAAATTGTGGTAATGGAACACGTGACGCTAGATAAACTCGCCAATTTCCTCACTGCTCTTCGCCCCCTCGTAAAATCGGGTGAAGCTGTTGTCTGATGGAAAAATTGGATAGGGCAGCAGCGGAAAAAAAGTTTTTATCTTCCGATTATTTGAAAGACGGAAATTTCAGGCAACGCTGGGTTTGGCGCTATTTAACCGATTCTGAAATCCTATCCGAACTGGAACCCTATCAACCTGTGATTGCCGGAACCATCCCCATTGAAATTGATACACTGGACAGTGACCTGGATATTTTATGTGGTTTTGACTGCGGGGATGGATTCATGGAATTTTTGGAAGCGCGCTTTTCAGCTTGTGAAGGATTTGAGGTAAAAAAAGTTGTAAAACAGGGGCTTACATCTGTGGTGGCAAAATTCCGGGCCGAAACTTTATCGATTGATATTTTTGGGCAACCCATTGCACCCGTCGAACAAATGGCCTTTGTACACATGATAAATGAATACCTGATTTTACAGGAGCGGGGCGAGGATTTCAGAAGGGAGGTAATCAAACTCAAGGAAAAAGGGGTAAAAACGGAGCCTGCCTTCGCGCGCTTACTTGGACTGGAAGGCGATCCTTACCAATTGTTGGCAGATTCAAAATGAACTTAGTTTTTTTGCCGTAAATCCGGCACCCTGCTTACACCTGGCTTCTGAGTTCACGTTTCCAACTTTGCCAGCCGTAAAATGCGAGTACCGTGTAGATCACAAACAGCGCTGCAAATCCATAAGCGCCCCGTGTCAAATATAGGCCAATGTAAGCCGCGTTGGTGACTATCCAAAGGGGCCAATTTTCAATTTTTCTCTGGATGAGCATAAAGGTGGCTATAATGGAGAATACGGTGGTAGAGGCATCCCAGTAAGTGGCCATGGCCGGAGTGTATTGTGCCAAAAATCGCCCACCTGCGAAGGAAAAGACCAGCCCGGCAAGCAGTATTAACAGCAATGAGCGCACAGAGATTTGGCCCACCGGCAATTCACTGCCGTCACTACCGCCTTTTTTCCACTGATACCAACCCACAAACCCCATAATGACGTAAAAAAAATTGAGCAGGCCGTCGGCGTACAAACTGTACACTTCGACCGTTACCCAGACCCAGATGGCGGTACCCAATATTCCGAAGTACCAACACCTGATGTCGTTTTTTGCAGCGAGTAAAATGTAGATCAATCCGGCGGTTACCGCCACCAGTTCCATGATCAGGGGAAAGCTAAGCATTTTTGAAGGCCTATTCCTCGTCTGAGATAAATACCCTGAATCGAGCTGATTTCACTATGGGATCCGTATTGGCGATGATGTCAATAGTGACCTCTTGCTCTCCATCTCTTTCAGTGGGATCGTACACAGCTCTAATTTGTCCCCTTTGACCGGGAGGAATTGGGCTGGTGGTCCATTCGAGTTCGGTGCACTCGCAGGCCGTCACAAAGTCGATGATTAGATCAACTTCACCTGTGTTGGTAAATTCAAAGGTGTATTCCGGTCTGTCAGATTTTGTGATAACTCCAAAGTCATGAAACTGTTTTTCAAAGTGAATATCAGCGAACTTCTCATCATCTCCTGGATCGACTTGTGCAAAATCGGCTCCATCGTCTTTCGCCAGGCTGTCCAATTTTGCACTCTCATAATGGCCGGGTCCAAAAAACGAAGCCGTTCCGTAATGGCTGTCACTGTCATTCAGGTAACCCAAAGCAAAGGCCAGTTCTCGCACCGAAAGTCCGGTCGGAAGCTCACTTTTAAGCTCTGGTGCTTGGAAGCCCTGAGGCTCATCACCACGCAGTTCGATCCGTTGTTTCTGGATTTCAATTTCCATAGGACCTTCCACAATGGTAAACTCGGTCCGTCTGTTTTCCCTGTGTTCTTCTTCAGTGCATTCCACACCGGGATGACAGTGGTTGATGATCCTGGTTTCACCATAACCTACCGGTCGAATTCGCTCCGGATCTATTCCCCTGTTGACCAGGTACTCTTTGGCTGAATTGGCTCTGCGTTGAGAGAGGTCCATGTTATATGAGGGGCGGCCCCTCGCATCGGTATGTGAGGCCAATTCAATGACCATGTCATCGTATTCGATCATCAGGTCGTAGAGATAATCCAGGTCTTGTTCCGCCTCCGGCAAGATGGCATCATCGTCAAAGTCGTAGTAAATATTGCTTAGCCGGATGGCTTCATTGATGGAGACAATTTTAAAATCAGGCTCTCTTTCAAAGAGAAAGAAATCGCGTTCTATAGTGGTGTTTTCCGTGATGCCCACCGTATTGACTTCTACCGAGTCGCTCAGGTAATTATCGCGCTCAAGAATGATAATATAGGAGCGGTCAGCCTGGAGAGGAATATTGAATGAGTTGCCCTGTTCACTGGTGGCTGAAACCTCATTGTAAATTTCACCCCTTCTGATTTCCTGAACCCGAACGGTCGATCCAATCAGGGGCTCGTTATTTTCGTCCAGCGATGTGGCGATATAATTGATGGTCACATCCGCGACACTTACTTCAAAAATATCGTCGCAACAGCTCGGACTCCTTGAGGTGCGCTTGCGTTCATAGGGCCGGTTTGAAACTATGAAACCATCTCGCGCATCTTCATCCAGTCTGGGATAAAGGTCATCAAAGGGCGAGTTGAATCCAGGACCCATATTTTGGGGGTCGCTCCAGCGGGTTCCATCCCAGGTACTTTTGAAAATATCATAGCCGCCCATACCGGGGTGGCCATCTGAGCTGAAGTACAGGGTGCCATTTACATAAAAGGGTGTTTTCTCATTTCCGCTGGTGTTGATCACACCGCCGAGGTTAACAGGAGTTCCGTATCTGTTGCCACCTTGGTGGGTTGCGTAGTAAATGTCATATCCTCCGCGCCCCCCATCCAGGTTTCCGGTGAAGAAAAGAACCGGATTTCCAAAGAGTTCTCCGGGTGCGGGATGGGTGGCGATCCAGTCGCCGTTAACTCCCTCCAGTTTTTGAGGGGCACCCCAGTCACTGCCGTCCCAGGTACTCATGAAAATCTCACTTTCCACCAGTATTTCTCCCTTAATTTTGGAGCGGGTGAAAAACATGGTGTTTTTGTCTCTGGAGAAAACCACATTCCCTGTGTGGTAATTTTCGCGGTTGATGCGGTGGCGCATGCGCTCGCCCTGTCCCCACGAGTCATCGTCCGGGGGAGCGGAGTAAATTCTCAAAAAGTGGGGTTGCTCGTCTTCTGAGAAGGTGATTCGCGATCTGCGATTGAAGGTGGCGTAGTAAAGCCTTTCATCGGGGCCGATGGCAGGAGACAGGTCGGTAAGTCCCGAGTTGACAGTCTCACCCAGTGCCGTTACAAAAAGATCGTCAGGCTGAGATTGACCCTTTTCCAATTCCATGCCCACCAGTTCGATTTCAACTCTGTTTTTCAAACTGTCGTTATCAGTGAGTTCAAGAAACTCGAGGAAAGTCTCACGCGCTTTTTCCTCTTCTCCAAGAATACGCAGGGTGCGGGCGTATATAAATCGGTCTTCGATGTAGAAGAAGTGCTCATCTCGAGGCAAGTAACGTTCGAACCATCGCCTGGCTCTCTCGTAATCTCTCAATATAAAGTTCAAACGAGCCAAATAGGGAAGCAGTTCGCGGTCTCTACTCTCCCTGTAGCACTCCTGAAACATATCTAGGGCATTGAAGTAATCCCGCTCTGCGAATAATTCGTGTGCAAACTCGAGTTTCATCTCGTAGGTTGGTTCACTGATGGGCTGTGCAGTGAGCAGCGAAGCCGACAAAACCAAGCTGAGTGCTGAAATTAAATAGAAGAATTTTGTTCTCATTCAAATAGTACTTTAAAAGTTTCCCGTATCAATCCAAAGTCTTTCGATCAAAACCTCGGACAGAATATAACGGGATCAACCTCCGGTTTTTTATATATTTTGACAATATAACTGGCGGCAATTTCGAATGCTCCAAAATAACTGGCTGCATTAGCCAACTCTGAGGTAGTCATGTCGTATGCCAGACTCACGTGAAGGTCGTCGAATTGCAGGCCAAAAAGCAAATGGGCCGAATCCTCCCATCGAAGACCTAATCCCCCGGTAATATAAATATTTCTCTCCTCATTAACCAAAACTTTTGAACGAACCTGGGTGACTAATTTATCCACCGGATCAAAGGTCTCGTACATAAATCCAGGACTTAGAGTTACAATGTCATTGACCCTGATGTCCAGGGTTCCGTGGGCGGTGGTGCGCCAGGGAAGTCGCCCGCCCCTGCCAAGGGGAGAAAGGTTGGCCCGGTTTAGGTGTTTAATGGCAAAGCCTGCCTCCAGATTAAAAGTCTCACTCAATTTGGATTTGAACATCAGACCGGCAGCGTACTCCTGTGCATTTTCAGCCTGGTCTGACAACATCCCCTGAGTTGGGTCTTGCTCGCCGAGGATATTGGCCTCGGAATTGTAGGCATCAATGTCTCTGATTCTCTTGGCATAGGCCCCGGTTTGGAATCCCGCCACAATGTAAGTGTTGGCCTCCCGTCCTAATGCAAAGTGATAAGATCCGCTCAAAAAGAAACCACCGGTCTGCAATCCAAGAGCTCCGGCTCTGTCCACAAAGAGCGCACCTCCGGCTCCGACCCAGTCGTTGTCCCTGAATCCCTTTATAACAGGGGCATCAACATAAATGCCGGGCGTGTTGAATGCATCGGGGGTAATGGAAGAAAATTGATTCCGGTAAATTCCCCCCACCCGAAAGGTACCGTAAAAATCTCCGGTCTTGGCCGGATTGAGCAGTAGCGGTGCCATTTCATATTGTGTCCAGTGTATTTCCTGGGCATCGAGCCAATTGAATGACCCCAGGCTTACCAGGCAGACAATAAGTAGTCTATACATCATAATTGCCGTTTGTACTTTATAAAAGCTAAAGGTAAGGACTTTTCAGCAAGTTGGTTTAAAGATTTTGAGCCTTTAACAACTTTACACCGCAATTTAATATAATTTACCGAAAATTATCCACCGCATTGCCTGCCTCGATTTTTTTGATGAATTATTTTTATTCCCATTTGGACCAAAAAAGGTATTCAAAATCACATTTTTCGAGCCACCTCCTGGTTTGGCCGGGTCTTAACACCATATTAAGAAATGAAAAAAGGTGTATATTTGGCCAAAATAAATCCTTTCGACATGAAGCAAGTCTCTACAATTTCATCACTCACCGGTCTGATGTTCCTCTTTCCGGTGATTCTCTTTTCTCAATCAGTCCTCTTTGTCAATGGCGAGGCCACCGGCAGTAACACGGGAGATAACTGGGAAAATGCCTTTACAGATCTATCGGATGCAATTGATGCTGCCTCAGAAGGGGATGCAATATGGGTGGCTGCCGGTACTTATCTGCCCGGGGGTGATGACCCGACTCCACAGTCCACTTTTCTAATCGACAAAAACATAGAGCTTTACGGCGGATTTTCCGGACTTGAAGAAACCCTCAATGAGCGCGATTTTGAAGCAAATGAAACCATTTTAAGCGGAGATATCAATGGAGATGACATCGATCTGGATTTTTTCCAAAATAAGGAGGACAATGTGTGGCATGTGATGTTTCTAACTGAGGAAGTTGACAACCGCACCATTATCGATGGTTTTACAATAAGGAATGGAAGGGCTATGGGCGCTGATGGAGAGGGAGATGACAGGCGAGGAGGGGGTATTTTGACTTATGGAGCTCCCGTCGTTCGAAACTGTAAGTTTATACAAAATTACGCCTGGTTTGGTGGTGGATTTTACCCCAGGACGAATACGGCCAGCGGCTTTAGATTGATTGATTGTACATTTAAAGATAACTGGGGAGGCAGCGGTGCATCAATGTATATGGTTTCCTTAACGGATGGTTTGATAGCCGGGTGCGTGTTTGAAGCCGGGCGTGCCCAAAATAACGGTGGGGGTATTTATATTCAAAGTGCAGAGGGCGAAGTGGTAGATACGGAGTTCAAAGACAATATTGCCGTGGAAGGCCGTGGAGGTGCTACTTACGTTGTTGGTTCCACAGTGGAGTTTAATGAATGCCAGTTCAATCAGAATCTCAGTCTGACCAGTACAGCAGGGGGTATTCATTTTCAGGATTCTGAATATAAAATCAGGTTGTCGGAATTTATCGGTAACTCAGGCAACTGGGGCGCTGCTGTGACTACTTATGGAGAGGAATCATTCGGGCAAATTTTGCAATCCAACTTCAGGAGCAATACTTCAGAAGTGAGCGGCGGCGCCTTGAGCATTGGTTTCATGGGAAGTGTATTTGTGGATGAAAGTGTCTTTTTTGGAAATTCTGCGAATTTTGGAGGAGCAATTTTTTTGCAGAACGATTTCTCGGAAATTGAAATTAGGAATTCAATTTTAGAAGAAAATCAGGCATTTAATTCCGGGGGTGGCATCCACGGGTCTTCTGGGCAGTCGGTCAGTCTTTACAATGTACAAATTGTCGGTAATACGGCAGCCCGTTTTGGAGGTGGCATCAACCTGTCACAGGATTCACTGAATATTGCCACTCTGACCATGGATCGATGCCAAATCCTCGCAAATACTGCCGGTGAACAAGGAGGTGGTATCAATCTCGTGGACAATGACGTCATGATTGTTAACTGCCTTTTTGCTTTCAATCTGCTGCAATTTTCAGGCCCCGGCGGTGCTATTTCCAACAACAGCACAATTTCCGAAGGAGCCAATGTCACACTTTTAAACTCAACCCTTACAGACAATTCTGCCACAATTGGAGCAGGAATTTCAAACTGGACGACAGACACGTCCGTGGCTTTGATTGCACTCCAGAATACCATATTACACAATCCATTTGGTGATGACTATGAAATAGAAGACGGTCAACCTACGGTGATTTCCATGGGGGGCAACTTCAGTTCAGACAACAGTCTCCAGGCCATATTGGACCACGACAAGGACTTGCTCCTTCCGGACCCGCTTTTCGAGAGTCCGCAATTCCTGGACTTTAGGCTGAGCAGTGAAAGTCCCTGCATTAATCACGGAGTCAATGACGGTGCCCCCGATGTGGACCTGGCTGGCAATCCCAGAACCGGCACGGTGGATCAGGGTGCCTTCGAATACCAGGGACCAAATTCTGTACTCGATTTTGAGAACCTCACCGGAAACTTTCATCTGTACCCCAATCCCACAGTCGATTTCATACGTCTGGAAGCTGAGTTTCCGGCAAACGGAGAACTGGATATACGGATTTACGACACTCAGGGGCGATTGGTAATTCAAGAAAATGCTGCCATCACAGACGGTGATCACTCCATGCCGCTGTCTGTAAATTCCCTTACACCGGGGAATTACTTTGTCCAGGTCTTGCTGGATGGCCGGTCAGCGGGAGTCAAGAGTTTTGCAGTAGGGAGGTAGGTTTTGAAAAGTACAAAGTTTCGAAAGCACAAAGTTGAAAGGGTCTATTTAATTACGAATTACGAATGACGAATTGGGTTTTGGTGAGAATTCTATGAGTTCGGAAAGGATTAGGAACCAGGGATAATTCTATGGCTGGATTTTGGTTTCTTCCCCTCCCCAAAGCATAGGGGACAAGAAAGCGTAGCCTGCCCCCCAATGCTTTGGGGGTAAGGAAAAGGCGCAAAGGAATCTTTTTTTCCTGGAATAATCCGCAAAATCAACAACCCCTCCGAATAGATATCCTGCCGGCTACATTGAGGTCACGCCGCAAGCAGCCATCTGCCATGAACCATCCGTCAATAACCGCTCCGCAGACTCACCCCTTCGATATAACTCAGGGCAAATCAATTCACAACTGAAGTTCCTCCCCCTTCCAGCCATTTTCACTCAAATAGCGGGCGAAGACGTGTTGAAAGCCGTGGGTGCAAATAATGCGCTCAGCTCCGGTTGCTTTTACTGCCTTCAACAATCCCGGCCAATCGGCGTGGTCGGAAAGTACAAAGCCTTTGTCCACTCCGCTTCTTTGTTTTCCACCTCTCACTGCGGCCCAGCCGGATGCAATAGCTTTTTCGGCATTTTTAAAAACCTTTGACCAGTGCTCTGAAAAGCCCGATGGGGAAATAATGACCATACTACCGGGGAAGTCGGATGATTTGATGCGGTTGGAAAGAGGCCGGGTTCTCTTGAGGACGTGTCCGTCTTTCCTCACGGCATTGTTCATATCCTGAACCGACTGGTGGCAGAATATGGTGCCCTGAACATCTTCCAGGCCCTTGATCAGTCGCTGTGCCTTGCCCAGTGAATAAGCTTGCAATACAGAGATTTTACCTTGGCTGCGGTTTTTCTCCCACCATTCCGTAATTTCCCCCATCACTTCTTTTTGGGAGGGCCAGCGATAAACGGGCAGTCCAAAAGTACATTCGGTGATAAAAGTGTGGCATTTCACCGGTTCAAAAGGGGCGGATAAACCATCGTTCTCGGTTTTGTAGTCTCCGGAATAGACCCAGACTTCACCTTTTCGCTCCACCCTTATTTGCGCTGAACCCGGCACATGGCCGGCGGGGTGGAATGAGAACCTCAGTCCATTGATTAAAAAGGGTTCACCATAGGGGTAAGCAGTAAAATTTGCGGGGCCAATACGCTTTTTAAACACCTCGATTGAACCGGCGGGGATGATGTATTGGCCCATGCCGTATCTGCAGTGGTCTGCGTGCATGTGCGTTATGATGGCCTTATCAACTTTGCCTGCAGGATCTAACCAAACCCCGGCATCACTGACGTGAAGTCCTTTTTCCGTCTTTCTTATCAAATCCTGCATAGAGGTAAAATCTGAGCCTGTTCTTTGAGTGCCTGAAAAATTGGGTTGTGTCGTTTACTGATTCAGCAGGCTTCTTACAGCTTACTCTTCTTTGTTTTCCTTTTCCTCACTTTCTCCTTTCCCTATTTTGCCATCGCGAAAATCACGGAATTCGTCAAAGGCCGTTTTTTTCCAGAGAGGCACTCCGTCTTCGTAGGCTGCCCTGCCAATAATATGAGCAGCAATAGGGGAAGTAATGAGCAAGAAGACAAAAATAGCGGAAGCTTTTAGTGCCACGTCCACGTCGTTGAAGTAAATAGCAACTCCCAGCATAATACAGGCTACGCCCAGTGTAGCCGCTTTGGTAATTGCGGATACCCTGATGTAAAAATCAGGTAGTCTGACCACCCCGATTGCAGAGATCAAAATAAATAAAACCCCGATTATTATTACTGCTGCACTTGCTAATTCGATCATTTCTTTGCTTTATGACTTTTCTTCATATAATAGGCGAATGCTACAGCACCGAGAAACAATATCAACGACAGTATAATTGCTGCATCCAGGTATGAGGTAAGACCGGTGATTAGCGAATATAAAGCGATCATACCAATGGTTATGGTGCCAATAAGGTCAAATGCGATGACCCGGTCCGGCAGGGACGGTCCGACAATGATGCGGATAAACACCAATACGGCCGAAAAACTAAGGACGATCAGTGCGAACAATAAAACCATGTAATACCAACTCATCTTGTTACCTCCAGTAATCTTTTTTCAAAACCAGTTTTCAATTCTTCCTTTATCTTTTCTGCCGTCATTTTTTTAAAATAGATGGCGTGTACAAACAAGTATTTCCTGTCTTCACTCAGTTCGAGACTCAGCGTACCCGGAGTCAGGGATATCATATTGGCCAGTATGGTAATTTCCAGGTCGGTCTTTGCATCCAGGGGCAAGGCCACTATGCAGGGACGCATGTGCGTGGTAGGAGTAATCACATCATAGGCCACCCGGATATTCGCCATTACTAGTTCCTTGAAAAAATAAACGATCAAATTTATGAGGCGGGGTAATTTTCTGCCGTATTCCTTATTGACCAGATAGCTCAAAGGCCAGAGAATACTGAATATCACCCAGGTCCAAAAGAACAAATTGATGGCGGTGGCTCCCCAACTCATAAAGTTGAGGAATTGCAAGGCCAAAATTATTGCCAGGGCGATATGTGGTATTATCCAAATCATTGTGCTATTCCTAATACATTCACAATATAAATTTCAGGGGTCAACAGTTGTTCAGCGGTCATTTCAGCAAAGTAGAAAATGGGTTCTGCCCAAATCGCCACTACGACACTCAAAACCGTTATTGCAATTACGGGTAGCAATACCTGACGGTTAATTACCGCCCGCTCTTTTTTCAAGGTCTCCATCTCCAAATTGGTTTCCTCCTCAGGTCTTTTCTTCCAAAATACTTCGTTCCAAATCTTCGACATGGAGTAGAGGGTCAAAAATCCCGTGGCCAATGCGACCAGTACCAAAAAGTAAGCATCACTCACCAGACCTGCTTTTACCAGGGCAAATTTTGCCCAAAAACCACTGAGTGGTGGAAATCCGGCCAGTGAGAAGGCAGAGATCACAAAAAGCAGGGCCAAAAAAGGATAGGTGTGGTAAACACCGCCCAGTTTTTTCAATTCATAACTCCCTTTAAGTCTGTTCACGATACCGCTTATCAAAAACAGGTTGGTTTTCACAAAAACAATGTGGATGATAAAGTAAACCACTCCTGTAATGGCCAGTTTGGTCCCAATTGCCAATCCCATGATCAAATAACCTATCTGACTGATGATATGAACACTGAGTATTTTTCTGAACTCCATTTGGGCTGCCGCTCCAAGTACACCAATAAACATGGTTGTGGCTGCGGTAAATATCAGCAGATTGTCCAGGAATGGACTTTCGTGGGTAAAAATCAGGGTAAAAAAGCGTATGAATGCATAAACACCCACTTTGGTAAGCAGTGCGGCAAATATGGCTGTTACCGCTACCGGAGGAGTATGATAAGAGGCCGGCAACCAGCTAAAAAGTGGAAAAACTGCGGACTTCACCCCAAAGGCGATAAAAAAGAAAATCGCAGCCAGGGTAATTAGTCCTTCGTCGGGTACGCTGTCTATCCTCAGGGCAATGTCGGCCATATTAAGTGTACCGGTCAATCCATACAATACACCAATTCCGGCCAGGAAGAAAATGGAGGCCATTATGTTCAACGTGACATACTTTATGGCCCCTTCCAATTGAGCCTTGGTATTTCCAAGTGCCATCAGTACAAAGGAACTGATGAGCATGATTTCAAACCAAACGTAGAGGTTGAAGATATCCCCGGACAGAAACGCGCCACTGACACTGAATAACAAAAAACTCATCAGGGGAAAAAAGCCGAATCGCATTCGGGCCCGGTCCATATCCCCCATCGAGTAAATGCCGACGGCAAGTCCCATTATACCTGTGAGTAGCACCATAAATGTGCTGAGATAGTCTGCCACCAGGCTAATTCCAAAGGGCGCATCCCAACCTGCTGATTGGAGGGTGATGACCTCGTTTTCCAGAACAGAGCGCATCAGGTTGATGGCCGCCAGCGTCATCGCGATGGTACTTATTAGGAAGACGATTTTTTGCCGCTTCACATCCATCCAAAAGAAGAGGCTGATAATTCCCCCCAACAATGGAACCAATAATACCAGTAACAATTCATTTTCCATCAATCGTCAAGTCTGTCAGTCGTGTTTAAATCATCCAGGTTGTCTGTGGCTACTATTCGGTATCCCACCTTTATCAAAACAATGGCAAATGCCTGTATTCCAAATCCAATCACTATGGCCGTCAATACGAGTGCTTGAGGTAGAGGGTCTGCGTACGGTTCCACCAGTGCTTCGGCACCCTCCGGCACCAATGCCGGTGCACCACGGGTAATGCGGCTGATAGTGAACAACATCAAATTAGAAGCGTAGCCCAAAATGATAAGGCCGATAATCAGCTTTACAAAACTCTTGTGCAGCACCAGATAAACTCCTCCGGCGTACAATCCTCCTATCAGAAATGGCAGTACATCTTCCATGTCATTCCTCCCAAAGTGAAAAAATTATCTTCAAAACTGTTCCTCCTACAAGCAGATACACTCCTATGTCAAATAATATCGGTGTGCCCGGTTTACCCATAATCGGCACTTCGATCTCTTCCAGCCAAAGCCCTGTCTTATAGGTCTCGCCGGCTATTATCGGTATTAAGCCACTTACCACTGCGAGCAAAAGACCTAGCGCAATTAAAAATATGGGCTTAAGCTTAAAGCGACGCCTCGTCCTTTCCGCACCGTAATTTATGGCGTAAAGGGCGAATCCGGTCGAGGCAACCAGGCCGGCTACAAATCCACCACCGGGGGCGTTGTGCCCGCGAAACAACAGGTAGAGCGAAAACAGAAAAAATAGTGGGATCAAAACGCGGATCCCGGCCGATAGTATTACTGAGTTCATATCGCTTCCTCTTTATCGTCTTCTGTGGTAAATTTGATCAATCCGTATATACCCACCGCCGCAATTCCCAGGACCACAATCTCTCCCAAAGTATCCAGTGAGCGGAAATCCACCAGGATTACATTAACTACATTTCGACCCATACCCAGCGGATAACTCGACTCTGCAAACCAGGTCTTGAGGTGAGAATCAAGGGGATGGCTGGTGATGAGCATCACTATCCAGGTCATGATGGCACCGAAAAGTGCCGAAACCAGGAAATAGCGGAATTTTATAAATCCTTCGTCAAATATCAGGTAGTGCGGTAGCTTCCACAATACCAGTACAAACAACACCACGGTAAGTGTCTCTATCAATATTTGCGTCATGGCCAGGTCCGGAGCACCGAAAATGATAAATACAAAAGCCACTCCGTATCCGACGACACCCAACATGGCAATGGCGAGCAGTCTGGATTTTGCTACAACCGTATAAAAACAGGCCACGATCATCAGCACACCGATTACTATGTCATAAACCCTGAAGTCGCTCCACAGCACTTCAATATTGGGTATGCCAAAATCTTTTAGAACGATGAGGGCCAACACACAGAAAGTGCCCACCATCATGGAAATGTAAACCCGCAAATATCCGTTTTGAACCTTTTGCGTGACATTTTTTGCCAGTTCAGCAAGGCTGTCCATGGTCTGTTTGTAGGCATAAGAGGGCTTGATCTTGTCCGAAATTTCAATCATCGACATCAGCCGCGGATTGTAATATACAAAGGCAAAGGCGGCAATACCGGCCACCAGCGTGGTCATACTCAAAATCAATTCGGTATTGATCCCGTGCCAGAGTTTCAGGTTCAGTGGTTCATTCCCGGGGAAAACCACCTGTGATGCCTGGTCCAATAGCGGGTTTATCAGACCGCTGAATACCCCCAATACTATGGATAAGACAGCGAGTACCGCTGGCCCTACAAGCATGGTGATGGGTGCCTCGTGCGGCTTGATATCCAGTTTGTTTCGCCTACCAAAAAATACCATGTACGAAAGCATTCCGGCCGCTGCCACGAACAACATTCCAGTGATGAAAAAGGCTGAGGTTGTCAGCGGGGAATTGATTACCATTCCAATGGTGGATTCATACGAGTACTCCTTGCTGATGAATCCAAAAAGCGGGGGGATGCCCGCCATGGAGAGACAGGCGACCACTGCAGCAGTACCGGTTACTGGCATTTGTTTAAATAACCTGCCCAGTTTGCGGATATTTCTGCTGCCCGTCTCGTGATCCAATATGCCCGCAACCAGGAATAAACACCCTTTGTAAAGGGCGTGGGCCAGTATAAAAATCACGGCGGCTTTTATGGCAATACCCGTTCCAATCCCCAGCAACATAACCAGTAAACCCAGTGCGCTGACCGTTGTATAGGCCAAAATTTTCTTTAAATCGGTCTGCATAACGGCGATCATGGCGCCCAGTACCATGGTGATTCCTCCGAAAATCAGCAGCAATGCGTGCCACCCATCGGCTCCATTGAATACCGGACTCACTCGCGCTAATAGATACACTCCGGCTTTAACCATGGTGGCAGAGTGAAGATATGCACTCACCGGAGTGGGTGCAGCCATCGCTGAGGGCAACCAAAAGTGGAAGGGAAATTGGGCCGACTTTGTAAAACAACCAATAATGATGAGCAACATGGCTCCAGTGAAAAGTCCGCTCTCGGCCAGTTGATCCCCGCGTTCTACCAGCTCAGACATCTCCATGCTTCCACCGCCAATCCCCAGCAAAATCAAACCCGCCAGTAAGCCAAGTCCGCCACCTGCTGTGATCAGCAATGCCTCCAGGGCAGATTTTCGGGACTCTTTGTCCTCGTGGTGATAACCGATGAGAAAATAAGAGCTGAAACTGGTCAATTCCCAAAAGATAAAAAGGCTGATGATGTTGTCAGAAAGTACCAAACCGAGCATGGACGCCATGAACAAGACCAGAGCCATGAAAAACCGGTCGGTCTTTGGCATTCCTTTCATATAGGTTCCCGCATAGGCCAATACCAGTGTACCTATTCCCGTGATGAGCAGTGCGAACAACATGCTCAATCCGTCCAGGTGAAAGGAAAGAGATATCCCCATGGTGGGCACCCAATCCCAACTTGAGGAGACCACATCGCCACCCGACACACTCCCGAATTGGGTCATCAGCCATGCAAAGACTGCCGCCGGATACAGAGCAAGCACCATCCCGGTATTACCTTTGAAAATTCGGTATATCGCCGGGACAAAAAATGCAAATACTACTCCTGTCAGTACGATTGTCAACATATGGGCACAAAGAAACTAATTCTACCTGATATCCCGGGCTGTGGTAACAAGTTTTTTGTTCGATTTCACCCGGTAATAGATTTTATTCGAAATATCTAATGAAAATTTTGATACCGGGGTTTATTCCAAAGGCAGGTTTCGGGGAATTAACGGGATTTGCATGAGGGGATTCGGGCTTTTCAGACGAGAATCAATTCGATGCAGAATTTGATTGCCTAACCCGCAAACTTTTATGAGGGGTTTAAATTGGGTGGCAGCAGTAACTCGGAGACAGGCAGAAAATTGATGTTCTTTCACCACTGCTTTTTTACCAAAAAAGGCATTACTCCGCGCTAGACTTCTCGTTCTCCACTTCCAGCAGAGAGCGGAAGGCCACAAATTTGTCTTTGTACCGGTCGGTATGGGATTTTTGGAGAGCGGGTGCGTGGTTGTTCATGTAGTCTTCCAGGGCCTTTTTGTTGTGGCAATAGTACTGGATGGCGTAGGTGGTTCCCTGCGGTTCCTCCTTTAGCAGTTTGCAAAATTTATAGCCGCTGAACAGACCGGTTCTCATTACCTCCGGGATGTGGGTATTTAGCATCCATTTTTTCCAATCGTCCCTGACATTGTCGTCGATATTGACGGTCACATTGTAAATAATCATGTTTCTTGTTTTTTCCTGGAGTTTAAAGGATCAAGGGGTGTGGATGTCTCGAAATTCGCGAAATCGCTCTCGCGCATGGTCCCTGAATCTACTGTCCCTGTAATCCATAAAGAGTATTTCGTAGTACTCAGAGGCGCGTGCCGGATCGTCAAGGTCGTGTTCCCACATCATCCCGAGTCTGTGGAGGGCATGGTCTGCGCGAATCCCGTCCGGGTGTTTGTCGTACACCCTGCTGTAGTACCTTTTCGCCATTTCAAAATCTCCAAGTTCTCTGTATGCCTCTCCTTTGGCATAAAACACATGGCCTTCGAGTGTGTGGCCGGGGAATTCATCCAGCAGGTCGTTCAGAATCTCAAAAGCCTCGTCGTGGCGATTTTGGAAGAGGAAAAGTTCGCTTTGTGCAAAGCGCCCCAGGGCCTGTGTGGTGGTATCCAGTCCGAGGTGGTCCATGATAAATACAGACAGGTCGATGGCGTCGTTCGCGATGAATCTGCTGGTAGCCGCTTTGAGGATGTCAAATTGAGACTGGGCCCATTCAAAATCTCCCATGAAGTAACTCAGCCTCGCATCCCTGAATCGGGCCTGTTCGCCTAGCATTTCCTCCGGAAAATCTTTGTCCACTTGCGAGTAGAGCAAAGTGGCTTCCCACCGCTCGCCATTAATCAAATAGTAATCACCCAAATCGAGTTTGGCCTGTGCTTCCAGGTACCTGTTTAGGCCCGGCATATTCACTAATTCGTTGAGAATCTCGATGGCTCTGTCAATTTCATTGAGATGTATTGCATAGAACCTGCCGAGTTCTGACATCAGCGGCGCAGTGCGCGGATTTCTTCCAAATTCATCCAGAAAGTCAAGGTATTTCTCTTCCAGTTCGACCAGCATTTCCCTGGTTGCATCCGGGTTTTGGTTGATACGCTTGCGCAGGACATTGAGGGCATTCTGCTTGGATGAGACGTAGAATGGGGAATCTATTGCTTTGTTGTCTGTGATATATCTGTAGGCTTCGATGGCGGTTTCAAGGTCTCCCTCGTTTTCCGCTGTTTGGGCCAGACGAAATACCCGCTCGCCATTTTCTCCCAGCCGCCTGTCGAGGGCGCGGTACTGAACCAGTGCAGATGCCAGGTCCCCGCGGTTAATAAAGACCCACGCCAGTAATTCTGCGAAGTGTTCATTTTCAGGGTGGTCCTGTATTTTTCCGTATAGTTGGGCCTCTAGCTCCATGAAGTCCTCCTCGGAAAAAAAGCGGTCAAAAATGGTTTGGAGATTATCCCTTCTATTGGGTTGTTCCCTGAGGTTGATCAGGTAGTATTTTACCATATTTTCGCGCTGGCCGGTTCTTCGGTAGAGGTCTGCCAGGTTGTAGGCAAATAGAGATTCATCTTCGAGTAGTTCTTCTCCTTTTTCGTAAGTGCGCAGCGCCATTTCATAATTGCCCATGCGCGTGAAACCGTTGGCCTGCCTGATGACACTACCCCTGTCTGCCGCCAGATTTCTAATGGCCCGCTCGTATTCCCGCTCAGCCCGGTCATGTCGGCCTTCCCGTTCGTAGATTCGGCCGAGTGTAAGGTGTAGATGCGTCTCCCTGGAGTATTTACCCATCCGCTCCTGAACGGCTTTTTTTGCGTCATCGAGTCGGTCGAGCTCGATATAACACTCCATCAGCCGGTCAAAGTAATGGGTAGAGCGGTCGTTTTCCCTCAAGAGTGATTCATAGACGGAGGCCGCTTTATCAAATTCCCTGTTGTTGAAATACTGGTTGGCCAGTTGTGCCGATTGCCCAATGAGCGAGGCCGTACCGAGCATGAAGATTACTATTAATAATGTGCGCATGGTTTCTTTTTCTGTCGTGAAAAATAACGCCGGATTGGTGTAAAAGTTGTGGAGGGGAGGGGGGAGAAAGGTAGGGCAATGAGCTTTGCCGTTCCCGGGGGGCAGCATGCTCCGGTATATCCATTTCACTCACCGCAGAGGAGGTCAAAGATAGTATTAAATCTCGCTATATTCTCTCAGCGGCTTTATTTCGGCTGCTTATTACATCGCACCGCGGAGCGATGTGTCGAAGGTAGTCGAAATAGCTGCTGTGAAGGCAGAGACAAAAGCTCTGCGGATTCTGAGACCCCTGCGCTGAGCCTTTTTGACTATGCATTAATATTAATAACATCTGGAAGCATCTAATTGACCAAAATCATTTGTTAACTTTTCAGTGCTATATTTCTTAATACTGCGGAACGAAAAATTGCACAAATCCTTAAAAATTGATGGGGAATATGTATTTTTGGTGCATAATCTGCGAACTCCATAAATAAGGTCCAGTGGAAGAGTTTAGGGGTATGCAGTTTTTTAACACAAAAATCGCGAATCATGAATTTTGACAAAAGAAATTGGATTGCAACCGGGCTGAGCTGGGGAGTTGTTATGTTTTTGATCGTGAGCATTGCCTTTCCCTGGTTTTCCGGCGGAGAAATTGCGTGGCAGAGCTTGTTGTTCGGCCTCATTCTCTGGGCTGCAGTTGGACTTGCATGTAGCTACATTTTGAAAATTGCAGGCGGTAAAAAGTCAAATCAGCCCGGAACCCATTGAGGAACTCCACCTGGCGGAGTCTTTTCTTTAATAGCTAGTGAGAGAGCCTAAAAACAACTCATTTTGGAAACTTTTCTGAAAACACTTTTCGAGTACCTGTACATCGTTATTGGCAGTATTGGTGTGGGGATTATTGTATGGGGTGTTGTTTTGACGGTATTCAGATTTTTAAAGCTGGAATTCGGCAGATCAAAGCGCCAAGACCATATACCATGATCGGGAATCCATCCGTCATCAGTTTGCCTCGTTTCTACTCCTCGCCCTGGAATTTCTAATCGCAGCAGATATTATTCTCACCGTAATTCACCCCACTTTCGAAGAGATCGCCATTTTGGCGAGTATTGTGGCCATCAGGACAGTGATCAGCTATTTCCTGGAGAAAGAGATCAGGGATTTTAATGCCCAGAACCAGGAGATATAATCCCACAATTAAGCTACGCGAAACTCAGATATTGAACGATGAAAATCCATCTTACAATTATTATCCTCATGCAGGTCGATTAAAAATTAAATGACCTAGAATATATGGATGCAAATCTAATAGCTTGTCGAAATAAGCTACATTGAGGAAAGATTTTACCAGATTGCGAAGATATTGGATTTTGCAGCCATTCGGAGTAGAAATGGGTTTTTGGAGAGCAATTTCCTGAGTCCAAAGATAGTCGGAGCAAACTTGAGACTCAACTGCCATCACCTCAATTTTGAGCATCATCATCGGTGCTTCGATCTGGGGCATTGCCGGCATGATTTTATTTCTGCCCCTCGCCTCCATGTTTAAAGTCGTATGCGAAGAATACGAAGAGTTCAAACCCATCGCATTGTTGTTTGGAGACCACAATTATTACCGGGAATACAACAGTGAAAAGTTCTATGAAAAATGGCTTCAGGGTATTAAAGGTTGGTGGTCCGGTTAATTGCACTGTGAGATATTTGTTTCAATCCGACAAATTCCACCCGGGCTCGGACTTTAGAAACGCTGCTACCCAATTCAAGTTCAATTTGCCTATTTCGGAGTGACCATGCCACCTATTTCGGTCAAATAGTGCCACTTTGAAAGATACTGCAATTATATAAAAAAAATTGTTATTCACCTTTTAATACTCCTTTTCTTAACGACTCTCCTTTGAGGTCAAGCCTGTGAGAAGAGTTTACAATTCTATCCAAGATGGCATCTGCAATAGTTCCTTCTCCTATTATTTCATACCAATGAGAGACCGGGATTTGTGAGGATACTATTGTAGAGGTTTTATTATATCGGTCATCTATTATATCCATTAATGTCTCTCTAGTGTGATTGTCAAAAGCTTGCAGACCGAAGTCATCTAGAATAAGTAAATCGGTTTTCACCAATTTGTTTAATTCTTTAAGATAAGTACCATCGACCTTACTAAGCTTAAATTTTTTCAATAGACGTGAGGTGTTGGTATAAATGGTCTTATACCCCATTAAACAAGCCTGATGCCCTAAGGCTTGCACTAAATAGCTTTTACCAACTCCAGAAGCACCTGTCACTATAATGTTTTCCTTTCTGGTTATAAAATCCAGGGTTCCCAGACGAGTAAACATATTCTTGTCCAAATTTCGAGTTGATTCATAACTAACCTCTGCTATGCTTGCTTTTTGTTTAAAAGCTGCTTGCCGTATAAATCGGTCAATTTTGCGGTTTTGCCGATATTCCCATTCATGGTCGGTCAATAGTGCCAGATACTCATCGGCCGTAGTGTCGTCCAGCCTGTTGTCCTTGACATGTTGTAAGTGCAATTGCGCCATAGCTCCCAAGCGCATTTGTTTTAGTTTTTCAATTGTTTGATTGTTGTTCATAATAAAGTATTTAGGTTTAATGATTTAATGATATGTTGATGAACCCCGGATATTTTGATGGGGTGGTATATGGGGCTTGTCTTCTTCTAAATCTTGATCGAAGGAAGTATTTTGGTCCAGGTTGTTTTTAAGGATGTTCTTAATACGCATATAAGACACGGCATCTGCCTGAAAGGCTCTCTCACAGGCGTTATTCAGTCTTTGTGAACCATAAATTTTGTTGAGCTGTAGAAGTCCCATAGCTCGCTTGTAAGCCGTTTCAGGGTAATCGGTGTCAGCAAATATTTTTTCTACACAAC
This sequence comes from Saprospirales bacterium, assembly GCA_007695035.1. Lineage (GTDB taxonomy): Bacteria > Bacteroidota > Bacteroidia > Chitinophagales > Saprospiraceae > PWJY01. The sequence goes on from REEO01000021.1 coordinate 36,419, forward strand.
GTACTACACTATGGCCGTGAGAAGCTGCTTTCTTAATAAAGTATTCCGGACTCCAGTCTATGTATTTTTTATGCGTACTACTAAGGTGCTCTTTTATAGTGGTGTAAACCCCCTTCTCTCTGACTCTTTGGTGTAAGGCTATGCGTTGATGGTTGTAGTAAACTTCAACCAAAGTTTTGGTGTAGTGGATTAAAGTACTTTTTCCGATATACCTATAGGGCACACTGTAATACCCCTTATCCGGGGAAAAATATACATATCCAATTTTTTGCACCTTTGCCCGCTTGTAATCTTTTATTTCATAAGGAGTATTGGGTAAAGGTTTTAAATACTCGCGTTCTATAGACTGAAAGAGTTCTCTGCGACTTGCATCTTTGCGCTGGAATAGCAAATCATTATACCTCTGAAGCAATCGCCTTATCTCTCGATTTAAGTCCTTTAAACTGAAGAAGGTCATTTCTCTAAGGGGGTAATAAATTCGTTGATAAACAAGGTGAACCGCATTTTCTACAAGCGCTTTGTCCTGTGGAGAATAACTTCGCGTAGGATTGATCACGCAATTATAATGACGGGCAAAATCTTTAAAACTCCGGTTGATTTCAGGTTCATACTTGCTTGCTCTACTAACAGCCGCCTTTAGATTGTCAGAAACAATGGCTTTAGGAACCCCTCCATAAAACCCTAGCGCATTTGCGCAGGAATTGATAAGATCTTCTCGCTTCTGGCTTTCAGAGGCCTCTGCATAAGTATACTGGCTGTTGGGAAGAATCGAGACAAATACTTCAACAGGAATCATTTCACCGGTTTCTTTATCGAAAATATGAAGTTTCTTACCTGCATAATCAATAAACATTTCTTTACCGGCTTCATGCTCGAGCTTCATAGACCCCTTTAGCTTTGGGTACTTACGCCGATAATGCTCCATAAACTGTGTATAGCTGTATGGATTGATTGCCCGCTCAACATAGTCCTGATAGTGGTACAGAAAAGTAAACCCTGGATGATTGCGAGCTTTATTGACACCCTCGAAATAAAGCATCAGCTCATTATACCGTTTATTGTCAATAGTGGTATGTGAAGGAAAAAGCGAACTAAATCGCACTTTTTCAAAGAGCAACAACTCCTCAAAGGAATGTTCACTAGCCTTGAAAAGCTTCATGTATGAGTTAACCGTGTTCCGGGAAATTCCTAATGTAGTCCCAATATTTCGGTTGCTCAAACCATCTAAATGAAGTCTGATAATTTGTTTTAAGTCCATAGGATCAAGTGTATTTGCCATATCTTATTGCTTTTTTGCAACAAGATAGTTTACTTGATCTTTCAAAGTGGCACAATTCGAACCGCTAAAAGTGGCACAAATCAAACCGAAACGACTGGCACTAACCGACCGAAATCAGTGGCACAATTCGAACCGAAATAGCCACAATTAGCCCCTGCTGATCCCAAGCTCATACAACCATAGCAACCATGCTGGATAG
>REEO01000015.1 GCA_007695035.1 Saprospirales bacterium
TCATTCTTCCGGATATAAAAAATATTTAGGGCTGACCTACAGATACATTGGAAGAGTATTTGAAGCCGAGGGTAACTACAGCGAAGCAGAAAAGTATTATGATTTGAGTGTGGCATTCGACATTGAAGAGAATAATCCTGATTTTCTCGGAGAGGGATATCTGGCATTGGCCAGGTTAAATAAAACTACAGGATTTTTTGATTCCAGCTACGAGTTAGCCCATAAGGCTCTGTCTAAATTCCGCGGCACGAGCGATACAACGGGCTTGATCAGGGCACATGAAACCCTTGCTTCAGTTTTTGATGCCCGGGCTCAAATTGACAGTGCCTATTACTACTTGAAAGAAGGTATAGCTCTGCGTTCAGCTTTTAATGACGAAGAGAGAGTGAAAGAATTTCAGGTTTTGGGCCTGAACGAGCAGTTGAGATTAAAGGAACTGGAGACCGAAAAGGTTTTACTCCAGAGCCGAATAAGAACGTATGGATTGGCTGCCGGAATCGGAGTTTTGCTATTGATTAGTATGATTACTTACAGAAGCAATCTCAGACAAAAAAGAGATAAAGCCATTATTGAAGAATCCTACACAAACCTCAAAGCAGCCCAGGATCAACTGGTCCAACAGGAAAAACTCGCCTCCCTCGGCCAGCTCACCGCAGGCATAGCCCACGAGATCAAGAACCCACTCAACTTTGTAAATAATTTTTCAGACCTATCGGTCGAACTCATTGATGAGGCTTTAGAAGTAGTACAGACACGGCACGCCGTGTCTCAAAAAGATGAAGGCCTGGATGACATCAAAGACCTTCTAAACACCGTAAAATCAAACCTGGAGAAAGTTCACCAACACGGCAATCGCGCTGATAGCATAGTAAAATCCATGCTGATGCACTCCCGCGGTGGCAACGGCAAAATAGAACCCACAGATTTGAATGCTCTGATTAAGGAATATGTTAATCTGGCATTTCACGGAATGCGAGCCGGTAAAGGGGCCATCAACGTAAAAATCGATTTGGAACTTCAGGAGACCATTAAGGAAGTGACACTAAATACCGAGGACTTCAGCCGGGTGATTTTAAATCTCTGCAAAAATGCTTTTGATGCCATGCGTACTAAAGGTCTTATGCCGGAGAACAAAAACTACCAACCGGTTTTAACTGTGCGCACCTACAAAGACAATAAAAATATCGTACATCTGGAAATTGAAGACAACGGCCCAGGTGTACCAAAAACCATTAGGGAAAAACTTTTTCAACCGTTTTTTACCACCAAAAAAGGCACCGAGGGCACCGGACTCGGTCTTAGCATCACCCACGACATCATCACCAGGCACCGGGGAACTATCAAAGTTATTTCAAAGGAAAACGCATTCACGCGCTTCCATATCCTTTTACCACAAAACCATGAATAAGATGAAAGTATTGGTAGTAGACGACGAAAAGGATGTAGAAATGCTCTTTCGTCAAAAATTCAGGAAAGAAGTAAAGAACCAGAACCTGGAGCTTGTCTTTGCCTTTTCGGGACAGGAAGCCCTTGATTTATTGGAAAAAACCAAACCGCCGGAAGTAATGTATATTTTTTCTGATATCAATATGCCGGGAATGACCGGACTGGAATTGCTCGACGAGGTAAAAGCCCGCTTCCCGCAAATTAAAATCAGTATGATTTCTGCCTATGGCGATGCTGAAAACTACAACAAGGCCATCGATTCCGGAGCGAAAGAATTCTTTACCAAACCCATTGATTTTGCTTCGTTAAAAAATGAAATCAGCAGTTTGTTAACCTAAAACATCAATCTCATGAAGACCAAAATACTGGTAGTCGATGATGAAGAAGACTTAAAAGTCCTGATTAAACAGCGGTTTAGGAAGAAAATACGCACGGAGGAGTACGACTTCGTCTTCGCCGAAAATGGCCGGTATGCACTGGAGCAATTGAAAGCGCATCCGGATGTAAATCTGGTTTTGAGCGACATCAATATGCCTGAAATGGATGGACTTACTCTGCTTTCAAAACTCAATGAGCAAAACCACCTGCTGAAATCGGTAATTGTCTCGGCCTACGGCGATATGGAAAACATTCGAACGGCCATGAATCGGGGCGCTTTTGACTTTATTACCAAACCCATTGATTTTAAGGACCTGGAAGTGACTATCGAAAAAACCATCGCGCACATAGCAATACTAAAAAAGACCATGCAGGCTGTGAAGGAAAACAATATCCTTCGGATGTACGTAGATGAAACCGTGCTCAACTTCATGGGCAGCCGCGAGTACGAATCCAGTTTGATGGCCAACGAAACCATTGAAGGTACCGTCATGTTTATCGACGTCTGCGGTTTTACCAAAATTAGCGAAACCGCCAGCCCCGATGTGGTGGTAAAAATGATCAACACCTATTTTGACTGCATGGTAAAAGAAATCCTGGACCAAGATGGTTTTATAGACAAATTCATCGGAGATGCCATTATGGCTGTTTTTAGGGGTGATTACCACCTCGATCGGGCTTTGGATGCAGCCCTGGCAGTGCGCAATTCTATCAATGCACTCCCAGCCTCTGATGATGAAATAGAGTTTAACCCCAAAGTATCCATCGGCATAAAAAGTGGGGAGATGGTTTCCGGAAATATCGGTTCGGTAAACCTAAAGAGGTTGGATTACACCGTAATAGGCGACACGGTCAATACAGCCGCGCGCATTCAGGAAGCCGCCTCCCAAAACCAGATTTTAATTTCTGAAGAATGCTACGAAAGCATAAAAGAATCGTTCAAATGTAACAGGCTGGAATCCATCAGGATGAAAAACAAATCCGCCCCTTTGGTGGTGTATGAGGTGATTGAATAGGATTTGGGTAATGGGGCAAGTGCAATAGAACAAAATTTGACGGATCTACACTCCAGGTACTAAATACAAGGCGTCTAATCATAATTAAAGCCCAGCCTCTACCTCCGTTTGGTCGTTTTTGCTCCCATTACCAGATCAAGGAGAAATACCCTTCATTCCTATTAATTCCACTTCCTCCAAAACCCACAAAACAGCACACTCCAAATGAAGGTCACTCACCATATTCCACCACATCCAAAAGATGCCTTCGGAACCAAAATGACGAGGAGAATGTGTATTATTTGTGCCAAAAAATGTATCTTTATCAACAGAAAAAAAAGGACAATGGAGACAATTACCATTTCTTCACTTCGCGCAAGAATGAAACACTACTTTGACAGGGTGAGTCAATCCAGGGAAGAGATCATTGTAAGGAGGAACAGCAATGAGGATGACGCAGTGGTTATCATGTCCATAAAGGAATACAATTCCCTCAAAGAGACCGAACACTTGCTTTCAACCCCGGCCAATAGAAAAAGGTTAGATCAGTCTATTAATGAACTGGAAAAAGGGGAAACTGTCAGAAGTCCTCTTTAATTCAATGTTGGTTGGATTGTGGGAAATTGGTCTAAAAGCTTACTGGGGGGGTATAACGAAACACCCATCGTCATTCAAATTGAAGGGATGAAATTGTTGAGGTATTCGCTCCCTATTTTGAGTTTCCCGGATTATTGGAAAAAGTTACCAAAACCCGGGCATCCTACGACCGAAAGCTCAAAAAATGGCAGAAGGATGCGGATTTGTTGGGGGGGGTAGATCGGGAATTCATCAGTGCAGATGGTATAAAATTCACCAGGGGGGGATTGTGGAGGTAGATTCGCACGGCCGTGCGAATCTACCTCCACAATCATTCATTCCGTTCTGGGTACATGGAAATACCGGGACAAGGTGCCACCAAATTCTGCCTTTTTTGAAAGGGGTATTCTCAGAATCTTGGAGATCCTGCCCCCCTTGATTGAAAAATCCGGGGCATGTTGACCACTTTGACATCACCCCTTCTGACAAAGAGCGTCTCTGTCATGCTCATGCATGGTAAATCCAGGCCATTTTTTTAATCCTGGCTCATTGCTTGCAGGAATATGGGTTTGGGTAGGTGGGAATTCTTGGCCATTCTTTTTAATCGGTGGTAAAATTTCAGGTCTATAAGCAGGCGGGCATCAAAAACTCCAACCTGTCCGATCGAACAAATGTATTTACATTGCTCAATCCTTTCATAGCTAACGGTCCGTCCACCTGCCTAAAGCTTCGTGTTGGGTAAAGTACTTATTCTATATTTTTCGGATCTTGTCTATTGTCGAACAAATAATGAATTATCATCGTGTCATTGTATATTTCATAAAAGATGCTTACCTGTATACTCATTACAAATCTTCTAATTCCCTGTTTCAATGATGATTCAGACCCCAGAGTTGGAAACTTTTTAAGTAGATTAAGAGCCCGGGTTAATTTGTCCTTAAATGAGTCGGTCGTATTTGGCGACCATTCGCTTTCTAAATAGTTCAATATAGATTCAAGATTCTCAATGGCCTGGTCAGTCCATAAAACCTTAATTTCCGAGTCCATATTTTCTTGCTACGTCTTCGTGTAAGGTTAATCGATTTTTCTCTTTGTCTTCAATGCTCTGGTTTATTCCTTTTTTCACGTGTTCCGGTAATTCGTCCCACCAATCCTTGTCCGATGTCTCAGACTCCATTACCATTTTGAGGTACTGAATCGTTTCTTCATCCTCAAGGCGGGTCAGCCATTCAATTAGCTCTAATTTCATTGCTTCATGTGCCATATAGAAATATTTCTTCCAAACTTTGCCAATTTTTAACGAATGACAATGTCAATTAGTTCTTATTGGATTAAGGCCATTCAATTTTTACCCTTACCAACAATCATTCGCACAATCCCCCAACGTCAGCCCCTCTTAAAGGCAAGACCAGGAATTTCATACCCAAAACTAACAATTTTCTATCAATTCCCAGGGACTTTTTAAGAGGCTTTATTGGAATCTTCCAGGGGTGGTGGAATATTCGCAGTCTATCCAACTTCACTTGTATTCGACTGAACAAGGAGCTGGAATCCTCCATAAACCATTCTTTCAGCATCAAAAATCAACCTATGGGGATCGCTCAACGGGGCAACTAATTCAGCCATTCTTGAATCAGTGGGAACTTGCTTGTTTGCTTTATCACGAACCTCTTTGGAAGGGAAAATAACCCAACCAAAAATTATTACTTCACCTTCCTTCAAATCCACTAATTCAATGAATGACCTTGTACCCTCCAATTTCAGGTCTTCTCCGACATACTCAAAATATGCAAGTGCTCCATATTCCTTCCAAATGTCAGCTACTTTTTCAGCCAAACCCTTGTATTCGGTCAGGTGAATTCGCGGAATTGGGAATACAAACCCATCTATGTAATTTGCCATAGCATCAATTATTCTATTAAATTCTTTGTTAGTTTTTCGGCAACTGCACCGTTCCTGGTATAGCCACAGTAGCGGATTTGCGAACTGCTCACCTGTCCACCCCTACAAAAATCCACGCGTAGCAGCGAACCCAAAACTACCACCAATCCCTGCTATTGTTGGCTATACCATGTTGGTGAAGCGTAATTATTCACTGTCAATGGATAAGACCTTCGCAAGTCCAATTCTGATTTCTTCCAAAATTGTCTCGGAAACTGTCCCTATTTGTTTTATAAATCTCTCCTGCGAAACTGACCGGACTTGAAAACTGTCTGCCGCAGAAACCTTAGTTAATCCATTCTTTTTGTCTGGATCCAACTTTGTCATCCAGGGAGCTGTTCCGTATCTGTCTTTCCAGTCTGTTATCGGCACTATGATTTTCAACGGTAATTTCCCCAGTGCGTTGTCATTCACTATTATCGCTGGGCTCGTCTTTTTTACCTCAGCTCCCACAGTCGGGTCAAGATTAATCAGCCAGATTTCACCTTGCTTCATAGAAGTTTTCAAAGTCAAGGTTGGTAAATGTTGTAAGTTCTTTGTCCTTGAGGTAGTCTTCGTACAAATCGACTGCCGCCTTTTTCATCTGGCTTTCTTCTACCTGCTTGCGGATCAGGTGCATTGAACGCTCAATAACATAAATCCGCTTCCTAACAGGTAGTTTCTGTATTTCTTTTATGAGTTCTTTAGTTTTCATCTGCTAATAATTTGATTAAACAGGTCAGATGCAGCTTGTATACTCTCGCCATGTCCAAACGGCTCGATGGCAAGTACAAGTATTTCATACCCAAAGCTAACCATTTTCCATCAAATCCAATGGGCTTTTCAAAACTTTATTGGAAATTTCCAGTACATGAGTGTATATCTGGGTGGTTTTGGGACTGGAGTGGCCCAACATCACCTGCACCTGGCGTAAATTCATACCGTTTTGTAAGCAGTGGGTAGCAAAGGAATGGCGCAATGTATGTAAGGTAGCCCAGGGATTGATATCGGACTTTTCAGCTGCTTTGCGAAATACTTGCTGAAGACTACGAGCAGTGTACTGTCCACCATCTTGCCCTTCAAACAACCAATATGCCGGACGATATTGTTTATAATATTTTCGCAGGAGGACCAGCAGCTTTTCTGATAGTACTGTCCTTCTATCTTTTTTGCCTTTGGCGCCTTTTATAAAAATATAGCCCTGATCTGATTGAATGTCTCTTATCCTCAGTTTGAGCAATTCTCCGGACCTAAGACCTGCACTGTAGATGAGATAAAGCATAGCCTTGTGTTTGATGTTTTTCGGGGTATTGATGAGCCGGTGTACTTCCTGCATAGATAAAACATTGGGAAGCTCTTAAGCTCGTTTCGGACGTTGTATATCGTAGAATTCTCTCGGCTTTCCCAACACCTTTTCGTAATAAAATTTTATGGCATTGATCAACTGATTCTGTTTGGTACTTGAGATTTTGTGTTTGGAAATTAGCATGGCCACAAAGGATTCGATCTCCTCTTTATGGATGGATTTGAAGTCCCGTCCATCGAAATAGCTAAAGAATTGAACTAGCTCATTGCGATAGTTTTTCAGTGTATTCCTACTATAGCCCTTGAGAATAATGCATTGTTCAAACTTTTCAAGAGCCTCTTCTGTTTCTGTTCCCAACTTTTGCGCAGGGATTGGGATCTTGTTGGTTTTTGGTGACTCAATGGAGACACCGGATCCCAGGATGCCCTTCAGTTCCTCCAGGTTTTCCCTGGTATTTACAATACTCCAAAGCTTTTGACCCGGGTGGTAAAAACTGGTGTTCATCTTTTTCACGGCCTCTCTTATTTCTATAGCCGAGTAGGGGATGAAGAATTTGATTCGTTGAGCTTTAGCGGATGGCCGGTAAATAACTGGGTTTTGATTCACGATATTTGATTGAGGTGATTGGATCTGATGGTCGACAAATGTAAAGGTATTTATATCGCTGTATTTCAATATTTTGCGGGTTTAAACGTATATTACGGTAATATACGTAAATTACCGTAACATCCGTAAATTACCGTAAACCAACTTTAACAACTTTTCCCTACCTTTGCCCCAATCTCTTTTGTCAACTTTCTTACAAAATCTACCTGAATTAAAGAATATAAATTGAGATCGATGTCCAAAAGAAAATGTAAGCTCTGTAAAGCTCCTTTCACTGGTAGAAGTGATAAAATTTTCTGCTCGGCGCAATGCAAGGCGGACTATCACAACAAATTAAAGGCTGCTACCCTGAAGGCGACTTTTAATACGGATAAAATCCTCCACCGAAATCGCTCAATATTACTTGAAGTAATGGGTAAGAATTTACAACAAAAGAAGGTGGATCGCGATTCTTTGGCAAAAAAGAATTTCCGCTTTGAGTATATGACGTGATTTTACGAAAATGCACAGGGTAAGCGCTATCACCTCATGTACGACTTCGCCTGGATGGAATTTAAAACTGGTGAAATCCTTGTGGTGAGGCGAAAAAAACAATGACTCCCAACTATATCCACCCCTTCCGGCTACTCTCCACTTTATAAAGAATAAAGTCCCTCAAAATTACAGCATCTTTGAGGGGAATGTAGGGCAGTAAAATACTTCCGGCGGCGGTATAAATTCTGAAATTGACGAGATCTCTTTGCTGCATATAGGGGGTTTGGGTCAATTCCACACTTTGGACCTTGTGCAGGTAAATCAATTTCCAGGTGTCCTCGATGATGCCCTTTTTGAGGTAGAGGACCTCGTGATTGATCCGCAGTTCGAGTTTGCGGTAATACACCACTATGGCGAGCAGTATGAAAGGAAGAGCGAGAAAGACCCAAAAGACCCACTGGGAGATGAAGAAGTAGATTATGAGCAACACCAGGGTCACGGGAATGAGTCCAAAAAAGATAAAATACCGACCTATCATCCTCTTGTCGGGTTTGTAGGCGATATTGGGTTCCAGGGAGTCAGATTTGAAAAACTGGTTGCGCAACATGCTTACCTGATCTATGGAGCAACCTGGTATGCCGATGGACTGATTTCCCATCCCATCCTCACTGGAGGCCTGTGCCATAGTAACGGAATAGAGGCCCAGGAGTTGGCGCAGCGGATTGGTACTCCAGTAAAAGATTTGAAGTTTGTTATTTCTGGCTGAGTATTCACGCTGGGCAAAAAGGCCGGCCGATACCTTTAGTCCACCCCTCACTTTCAAAACCCGCAATCCGAAATAGCGAATGATGACAATACCGGTAGATAGCACCGCACTGGCTGCCAGCAGGCCCAAAATGGCCATGATTACAAAGGAGGCCACCAGAGAATCGAACACATTCTCAAGCATGGGGAAATAGGGAATATCCCCCGGGTCATCCAGATACACCCAGTACTGGGACCACCAGTAAAATGCGATGGCCACAATGGCCCAGGCGGTCCTGAGGTGGTTGTTGGTTACTCCCAGCTTTATCAAATCCAACAAGCTGAGGCTGAATATCTTTTCACCTATGTAGCCGGAGGTAGATTCTTCGGTTTCCAGTTCAGTATCTTCCCCGGATTCCTCCACAGCACTGTCCCGCATGGCGAGCAGATAATCGCGCAGAGCAATGGCATCGCTTTTTTTCAGGGCCGAAATTTCGCTTTCGCTGCTGCCCGATCCCGCAGTTTCAACCACCACTTTGACCACATTCAGCATACGGTGAATCACACTGGCCTCAAAATTTACCACCTGAATGCGCTCGAATGGAACCGAGGAGTGGGTCCGGTTTAGCAATCCCCTGGTGATGACGAGCGAATCGCTTTTGATGTGAAAGTGGAAGCGGAAGTAGTGCAAAATGGACAGAAAGGCAGATATCACAGCGGAAGCCAGAGCAAAAACCAAAAACACCAGTTCTCCCTGTGCCCTGCCGGCAAGGAAAAAAATGATCAACAGGGGCAAAAACTGGACGAAAAGGCTCCAAAATCGCTCAAAAACGAGCACAAAAATAGCCGCCGGGGCCTGTCTTACAGGCTGTGGATAGGGATTGGTGTCACTCTTCTTCATCCTCCTCCTCCGTTTTCTTGAGTATAAATTCCTTTAAACTCTCCGCACGGGCAGGGTCCAATCCGGGAATAGACAGGTCCGATGCCGCTCCCCCGGCCGTATAGACTTTTAGTTTTGCTATGTCAAAAAGCTCCTCGAATGGTCCTTTTCGTATCTCGCAGTGCTGTACCCTATTGAATGGTACCGATATCACAGATCTGAAAATAAGTCCGGTCTTGTAGGTGATATCTCTGTCCCGCACGGCATAGCCCTTAACCCTGAATCCAAACCAGGTAAGCAGTACCAGGCCAATGACCAGGACCAACCAAATGCCAATCATTTTTAAAAATGACATAAAAAAGGTGGAGAGAAACATCGTAAGGGTAAAAATCATGCCGATGGCAAACAAAACAACCAGGAATATGGCATTTTGCGTGAGCGACATCCAGAGGAAATTCTTTTTCAACGGTTCGTACTCTACCGTCTCCATGCGGGGCAGCAATTCCGTAATTATCTGCTGGTTTTCAAAGTCCATCATACCTCTTCCACTTTAACTGCGTTTTCCAATTTGGCGACGACCCGCTTCAAGCCCTCGAGGCCGCCCACATTTTTCTTCGTCAAAATTAACTTTTCTCTGCTTTGTTTCAACTGAAAATCGAGCAATCTTCCCTGTTCAGCGACAAACTGCATGATTCCACTGAAAACCGGTGAATTGTAATAGGCGGAAGAGGGATTGGACGGAAAAAAGCACTTCATGGTGGTTCCCTTCAGAGTAAGCCTCTCAATGCCGAGCCGCTTGCAGGCCCAGCGTATGCGAAAAGCGTCGAAGAGGTTGTAAACCGCGGGGGGAATTTCCCCAAACCGGTCCTTCAGCCTCACAGCAAACTGCTCCAGCTCTCCTTCGTTTTTCAAATCATCCATTTCCTTGTACAGCTTGAGGCGCTCCTGCACGTTGCTCACGTAATCGTCCGGTACGAGCATTTCTACATCCATTTCGATGTTGACATCCCGTACAAAATTGTGTTCCGCCTCCTCCAGCTCTTTTTTGAAGACATCCTGAAACTCGTTTTCCTTCAATTCCACTATCGCCTCTTCCAGGATTTTCTGATAGGCATCGTAGCCAATGTCGGCTATAAAACCGCTCTGTTCGGCTCCTAGCAAACTTCCTGCCCCCCGTATATCGAGGTCTTTCATGGCAATATTAAACCCACCTCCGAGCTCGCTGAATTCCTCTATGGTTTTCAGTCGCTTTCTGGCATCGGGGGTGAGGGCCGAAAGGGGTGGCGTAATCAAATAGCAGTAAGCCTTTCGGTTGGACCGCCCTACCCTGCCCCTGAGCTGGTGCAGATCGCTCATTCCGAATTGATGGGCATTGTTGATGACTATGGTATTCACATTGGAAATATCCAGACCGGTCTCAATGATATTGGTACAGAGCAGCACGTCCGATTTTCCGTCTATAAATTCGATCAGGGTCTTCTCCAGTTCGGTGGATTCCATTTTTCCGTGGGCGATGCTGAAATCGATGTCCGGGCAGAGCTTTTTCAACATCTGGTGGATTTCCGGAAGGGTCTTGACTCTGTTGTGTACAAAAAATACCTGGCCACCCCGGTCCACCTCGTAGTAGATCGCATCCTTGATAGACTCCACATTAAAGGATCTTCTCTCCGTATGTATGGGCTGTCGGTTGGGCGGTGCGGTTCGCAGGACGGACATATCTCTCGCGGCCATAAGCGAAAACTGAAGCGTCCTCGGTATGGGGGTAGCCGTAAGAGTGAGCGTATCCACATTCACCTTGAGTTTTCGGAGTTTCTCCTTGGCTGCAACACCGAATTTTTGCTCCTCGTCAATGACCAACAACCCCAGGTCTTTGAACTTCACATTTTTATTCAGCAAACTGTGCGTACCAATCACCACATCCAACTCACCAGACTCCATTTTTTCCATCACCTTGCGCTTCTCCGCCGCAGTGCGAAACCGGTTCAGGTAGTCAATGCTAAGTCCGAATTCACCGAGACGCTCCTGAAAAGTACGGTAGTGTTGGAGAGCCAAAATGGTCGTAGGTACGAGTACCGCCACCTGTTTTCCACCCAGCACCGCCTTGAAAACAGCCCGGATGGCCACCTCCGTTTTGCCAAATCCCACATCCCCGCATATTAGCCGGTCCATCGGGTGCGGTTGTTGCATGTCGTACTTTACATCCTGCGTGGCCTTCAACTGGTCAGGAGTGTCTTCGTAAATAAAAGAGGCCTCCAGCTCATTTTGCAGGTAACCGTCTTCCGGAAAAGAAAAACCCTCGGCGGACTTGCGCATGGCGTAGAGCTTGATCAAATCCCGCGCAATGTCCTTAACCTTTTTCTTGGTCTTCCGCTTCACCCGGGCCCAACTGTCGCTTCCGAGCTTATTGAGTTTTGGATTGCTGCCATCCTTCCCGACATACCTGGATATTTTGTGAAGTGAGTGAATACTCACATACAAAATGTCATTATTTCGGTAAATCAGCCGGACAGACTCCTGCACATTGCCGTTGATATTGATTTTTTCGAGTCCGGAATAGCGCCCCACCCCGTGATCCATGTGGGTCACGAAGTCTCCCGGATGGAGTTCTTTCAGCATTCTGAGCTGGATGGCCTGATCTTTGGAAAAACCCCGTTTGACTTTGTACTTGTGAAAGCGGCGGAAAATCTGGTGGTCGGTATAGCAGACCAGCCCCATTTCCTCCTCGATAAAACCGCGGTCGATGGAAGAAGTCACAGGATGCAACTTAACTTTGGCCTCCAGGTCTTCAAAAATATTTTGGATGCGGTTGTACTGCCGGGGATTGTCCGTAAACAAAAACACCTGAAACCCTTTTTGGGTATTGGATTCGAGGTCCTCGATCAGCAGTTTAAAATTCTTGTTGAAATTGGGTTGCGGACTGCCGTTAAAAACCACCCGCGGATGGGCTTCATCTACCGGATTGGCCTCCAGCCTGATTTGCTTGAATCGCTGCAAACCGTCCACGACCTCTCTCGTCAGCACCCAGGGAGAGCGTTCCAAATAATCCCTGGCGCGCTCTTCCTCCTCGGTGGAAACCACTTTTTTCAGGCTCCCTTTGGCCTCGCCAAAACAGTACTGCACCCTGTCCACCAACTCCTGTTCACTTTCCATCACCAGAAGGGCATCCTCGGGCAGAATTTCAAAAAGGGAGACCAGTTCCCTGCCCGGCACTTTGCTCTCGATATTGGGCACAATGGAGACCCGCTCCACCTCTTTTACTGAGAGCTGATCGGCCGGATTGAAGAGTCTGATGCTCTCGATCATGGTGTCGAATAGCTCTATTCTGTACGGCCAGTCATTTCCATAGGAAAAAAGGTCGATGATCCCACCCCGGATGGAGAACTCACCGGGTTCCGCCACAAAGTCCACCCTCGAAAAGCCGTAGTCGTGCAGAATTTCGATCAACAAGTCGATATCGAGGTCTTCGTCAACCACCAGTTTAATCTGCCTTTCTTCCAGCACCTGGGGGGACAGGACTTTCTCAAAAAGCGCTTCGGGATAGGTGACTAGCAGGAATTTTCCGTCCAGGGTTACCAGTCGATTTATCACTTCCGTCCGATCCTGAAGCTGAGTTTTTCTCAGCCGGCTAAAGTCAGCGGGCATTTTGAATGAATCCGGCAGAAAGCCCTTCGGCACTTTGGGCTGAAGACTTTCCAGATTGCTGTAGAAATAAGAGGCCGATTCCTTGTCGGGCAGTATGGCCACCAGGCAGCCGAGGTCACTTTTCAGAGAAAGAGCGAGAAAGCTGCTCATTCCCCCCGCCAGTCCACCGACCGAAAACACCCTGTGAGAACCCGACCGGACACAGTCCACCAGTTCGCCGTATGCTCGCGATGCGTGGAACTTCTCCAGAATCAGGCTCAAATTGTTGTTCACAGCCACAAAGATATATTTTTGATGGCGATTCCTATACACGGTGCCCCGGTTCAGGCATTCAATTCACCTCCTCACCGGACAATACAAGGGAACAATAGTTTTCTTACAAAAATTGTTGTGGCGGGAGGTATTTGGTGGAAATGGTCATAAAAATATCCACTGATCAATTTCCAGAAGTCATCGTATTGGTTTTGAAAGTCGATCTCAGCAGAAACAAGTAAAAAGTAGAAAGCCCTGAAAGTACAAAGTCTGTTGGTGATTAATAAGGCTGACCAATAACCCGGGAGGAGTGGTACTCACGCAACGCAATTAATTACGAGGCCAGCGCACAAGGTAAATGGGAGGTCTGCAGTCGGCAATCCGGTAGGTATAACCCGTCAACCTATTTCATGAGACCACAGTGAAACCAAATACACCACCCGCAAAACCACACCCTAATACAAAAAGCATCCCTTCAATACCAACAGTGCAGCGGCCCAATCCCACAATTATTTATTTTGAAACAAAAAAAATACATTTTCACTATCTTTAATAATTAATTCTCCCTACCTTGCGCAGTCTAATCAAACAAAGTGCCATGAGCGAGATTTTATCTGAGGGGTTCAGCGACCTTGACAAGGTCGCTGAGGAATACCGGGAGAAATACCAAAATGCAAACCCCTTTCCCAACGGCTATTTCGACAACTTTTTCAATCCAGATTTTTTGCGTGCGGTAGCCAACGAATTTCCAGATTTGAAGAAGGAAAAGGAAAAAATCTACTACGACAACCCCAATGAGCGCAAGCACGCGAGCAAAGGAGAGCGCAGTTTTGGGCCAAAAACAAAAGAACTGGTGCACTTCCTCAACTCACACATCTTTTTGGAGTTTTTGCAAAAACTGACCGGAATCAGGGAAACGCTCATACCGGACCCCTATCTTGAAGGAGGTGGATTTCATGAGATAAAACCAGGAGGTTTCTTGAAAATTCACGTGGATTTTCACAAACATCGGAAAATGAACCTCGACAGGAGACTCAATATCCTAATCTATCTGAATGAAAACTGGGAAGAATCCTACGGTGGCCACTTTGAATTGTGGGAGCGAGACATGAGTGCCTCTGAAGTAAAAGTAGCCCCACTATTCAACCGCCTCGCACTTTTTTCCACAACCGGAGATTCCTGGCACGGCCATCCCGACCCTCTCACCTGCCCACCCGACAGAAGCCGAAAGTCTCTCGCGCTTTACTACTACAGCAACGGGCGTCCTGACAACGAGTTGGATAAGGCGAGCAGAAACCGGATTACCACCACTTTTTCAGAGAGAAAGGGCGTGGACTCCTCCGATATGAAAAGGTACAACCGATTCGTCAATCTTGCCAATGATGTCTTGCCTCCATTTTTGGTCAGAACCATTAAGAAATTCAGGAATAAGTAACCGGGATTCACTTGCTGCTATAATCCCGGTGTATTTACCATGTTTTTTTGTGAAAAACACAAGAGGCATTCATCAACTGCCTTTTTATTTAGATGAGGGGAAATTACCCCCCCTGTCTAAACTGCAGAGATGTAACCAGTCACTCAAAATTATTTGACCTTTTGGATTTGCACCACTGACTGAAGTCCATTCGACGATAATTGGATAAAATAGCTGCCGGAGGGCACAGTCCCTATGTTTAAATGCTTCGTCTGGGCACCCTGCAATTCACCTTTTTGCACCAACTGGCCACCGGAATCAAACAGACTGTATTGTACCATGCCAGGATCCTCGGGAAACTCCAGCAGCAAGCGATCAGTTGCCGGATTGGGGTAAACCCGATTCACCTCCAATCCCCTTTCCTCCACTGAATTAATAATGGTAATAATTTCATTTGACCAGGCTATACAACCATTCATGTCAACCCCTCTGACAAGGAAGGGTCCAATACTACATTCCTGGTAAAAAAAGTGCCCATTTATCATAGTTTCGGAATCTGCCAAATGGGTGAGTTCCCCCGACCACTCGCAATACCATTGCCAATCGACAAATTCCCCCGGATTGAGCAGGGTGATCTCATCGTATCCCTCCAGTTCGATCTGTGGAATGGCAGCATCTGCATCCACCTTGTCCACCTGCAGGGTGACTCCGAGCTGCATGATAAATTCAGGGCATTCATAGGGTGCACCCTCTGCAAAGTAACTTCCGCCCTCAGTCACTATTAATTCCGGATCGGTAGCCCCGGGTATGGGTTCAAAATTGCGATACCACTGAATACTGGTATCCATGGAAAACAAATACCTCAAAGAATCATTGTTGCAAATAATGGTTTCGCCATTCGGGCCTATGGTGAAATCACCGATCGTTTCCACAAAGGGAGGTAGAAAGGCATAGCCGTCCAGCAGCACCTCCTCTGACCGGACCACACAGGTGTCGCGCTCCACTTCCACACTAAACCAGGCCGGCACATCATCGTAGTAGTTCACTGTCAGAAAACTGTCGGTAGCTCCGGGTATGGCCTCGGCATCTCCCCCTCCGGAAAACGGCCTCTTATACCACTGATAGCTGTCATAAGACCCGGTGTTCAGCACCCCCTCGCTCTCCGGACACAACATAAGGTCACCCGCAATTTCCGGTTCAAAATCACACTGCGCAGAGACTGCCCCCGCTGCAATAAGCACGAACAATAATGATAAGTATAAACTCAGGTTTTTCATAGTTTCTTCCAATTTGGTGAATTGTAAATCTACATAAATTTAGCCATTTGAAAAAAAATATCTTATAGTCCCCAATATCGAGAAAAATGCAACAAAAGGCAAACAATGGATTTTGGTGGATTAGATGCTTTTAAATGTTATTAATGCTGATAAAAAAGGGTTCACCGCAGAGCGTTGTGTCGAGCGATGTATTGAGCGATAGTCGAAATGCGGAGTCGAGACAGTCGCAAAACACGCAGAGCGCTGAATTCCGATGTACTGCACTGTGGTGAGCGTTGTATTGCGATGTACTGAGTGCTGTGCCAAAATAATCCCAGAATTCGCTGAGAAAATATCGTGACTCAAAACACCCTCAGCGATTGCCTCTGCGTTCATGGCGGGCTCTGCGGTGCGATGTAGTGAGCGGCTAGTCGAACTAAGTCAAACAAGTTAAGAAAATTACACCCCTTTAGATTTAATGCTGAATTTTGTTACACAAGAGCCCTACCCCTCTCCCCTTTTTCCACTAACTTTGCCCAAAAGCGGGAATGTCAGCAATTTTTACAGACCGCCACACTGCGGAAGCGACTATTAATCAAAAGGCAGAACGAGGCGAGGACTTTGTGTTTCTCATCAGTTACAGGATGGATCAGTGCCTGGTTTGCCACCCGGATGAGGCAGCCGCAAGTGATTTGTACTACAATTTCAGAGGCATTCACAATGCAGGACAACTTAAGGGCAACTTCAGGGAAGAGGAAATGATCGTCCGGCCAATCCCTCCTTCACCGGATTCCTATCAAATCGCATTTGATGAAGTGATGAAACAAATCCGCGCGGGATACACCTATCTGATCAATTTGTGCGTCGAATCGCCTCTGGAATACTGTCCCTCACTGCCCTCCATTTTCCTTCAGGCATCTGCCCCCTACAAACTGCTGCTGCAGGGTCACTTTGTGGTTTTTTCCCCGGAGCCCTTTGTGCGCATCGACCAAAGCGGAGGCATAAAAACCCATCCCATGAAGGGCACCATCCGGGCCGACCTTCCCAATGCAGACAAGAAACTCCTGGACGACCCCAAAGAACAGGCAGAGCACTTTACCATCGTAGATCTCCTCAGAAACGACCTCTCCATTTCGGCAAAAGAGGTGAGTGTGGACCGCTTCAGGTATTTGAGCAAGATCCAATCCGGCAATCGCGCACTCTGGCAGACCAGTTCTGAAATCTCGGGCCAATTGCCGAAGGACTTCAGGAGGAATCTGGGCACCATACTGTTTAAAATGCTCCCGGCGGGAAGTATCACCGGCGCTCCAAAAAAGAAAACCGTGGAGATTCTCAGCAAGGTAGAGCAATTCGACCGCGGGTTTTACACCGGCATTGCGGGAATTTTCCAAAATGGGGTACTGGACAGCGCGGTGCTGATCAGATTTATAGAAAAAAGAGGTGCGGATTACTTTTACAAAAGCGGAGGTGGAATTACCTTTCAGAGCGATTCCAAAAAAGAGTACGAAGAACTAATAGAAAAGATCTATGTCCCTACTGCTTGAATCCATCTTGTATCAAAACGGACGGTTCTCGCTTCTGGATTACCACATCCTGAGAATGGAAAAGTGCTGCAGGGAGATGGGCTGGGAGTTCCCCCCCGATCTGGACCGCCACTTAAAACCGTCTACCCGGGCCGTGGACGGCAAATACAAAGTCCGTATTCTGTACAACCGAAAAATCGGGCAATCCGAATGGATTCCCTACAAAAAAGCCAGCCCGGAAAGGGTCGGAATTGTCAATGCAGGTGATTTTTCCTACTCCCTGAAATACGCAGACCGGTCATTTTTTACCGAACAAAAAGCAAAGTGGAGTATATACGACGATTTGATTTTCGAAAAAAAAGGGCTCATTACCGACAGCAGCTATTGCAATCTCTTGGCCCGTATAAACGACCGCTGGCTCACCCCCGCAAAACCGCTGTTGCAGGGAGTCAGAAGATCCTACTTACTCGACAGAGGACTTGTGGTAACTGCCGACCTCAGTCCGGAGCACCTGCTCGAAAAAGCCACAGAAATCCGCCTGATCAATGCCCTAATGCCCTTCGACGATTGCATTGTATTAAAACCTGAGCAAATTTTTATGGTAGAGGGGGGTGGATAGGGGTTGTCAGTAACTGTGAGGAGAAATCAGATGTCCCAGGAGGAGCAAAATACAAAACTGCATCACGTACCAATTATGGGTTCAAAATTCAGGTTATGGTATTTTTAATAGCAACATAAAAATTCAAACCTCCCTACACTCCATTTCACACTACCCTCTCTCAAAACCATCCCCTTAGCGGTGCGAGAAACCAAAAGTCGGTAGAATGCAGCACCAGTTCCCGGTCGGCAGTTCAAAAAAAATGCCTATCTTAACCGGACCTCATCAAACTCAAACCTACTCACCATACATCCTTATAGCATACAAATAATACCCATCCGCTGCAAACAAAAGACCATTCTCCTCGTCTATGCCTATGTCGCCGTTGAAGCCGGAGTTATAACTCATAGAGGAATCTTCTTCCCATAATATTTCACCTGTAGCTGCTCTGGCGGCAGTAAACTGAGCATAGGTGGTATAGTATATTATTCCGTTATGATAAACCGGCGACCCGGCTCCAAGACTATATCGCCCAGCTTCCTCTATGTACAAATTTTTAGCTCCGGTTTCTGGGTCTAACCCATAAAGTCTCGGACTATTCCCTTTAACTAATATTGCATTAATACTCTCTGCATAGCTAAACTTATGAAACATAAATCTCAGTGCCAAATCGTGGGCATAGTGCTTCCATACCACTTCTCCGGAAAACATATCATAAGCTATGACTACTTCTCCTGCCATAATGTAAGCCTTGTCGTTCATTACCAGCATCTGCTGATGGTTGGAATTTCCACTTCCGTTGATGTCGTTGTGCCTCCAGAGGATTTCTCTGGAGTTGAGGCTGAAGGCTACTACGTCCACGCGATTGGGGATAGACATGCGGTGTTGGAATACGAGTACACTGTCACCATTGGTGGGATTGACCCATAAATTGTAACTCTCTATATTGGGTCGGGATCCTCCGGTGTCCTCCCCCTGTTTTAATACATATAGATCTTCCCAGTTCTTTAAATCGTCTTTGTGCGAGCGACGAATAATAGCTAAAGACCTATTGCTTCTTTCCTTGACGAAATAATAATGGTCTCCAAGAAGGGCACCTCTCGGTGCTCCATTATACCCATCTTCAATTTCTGTATATCTTTTTACTGTGGCTCCTGTTTTTAGATTAACCGATGCAATGGTACTCCAATTCTGAAGAATCAAAGTTTTTCCATTGCGACAAATATTAAAACTCAAATGTTTCCCTAAATCCGGATCCTCCCACCTCCACAATTCCTCACTACTGAGCGCATCGTAGGCAAAAATACTAGCGCCCACACTGAGGTACACAACCCCATCTATCACTTCAATATGGTTCGTACCCACATAGCGATCACCAATGGGCACAGACCACAATGTGTCCAATAAACCAATTTTACTTGGCGATGGATCATCGGTGCAAGGGGGATTGGGACAGTCGTCTATGGGGGAGGCCATTTCCTTATCGCAGCCTACAAAAAGGAGATATGCAAACAATATCGGGATTAAACTCATCATTGATCGTTTCATGTTTTTAATTATTTTGTTCCCCGATATTACCCTATGATTTATGAAATAAACGACTCTCAATTACCAAAGGTACATATATCGGGGAACTTTAATAAATTTTATTAGCCCTACTTCTCGTATGTTCTAAAAAAATCGCCAACCCCTCCCTCAAAAACCGTTTCCAACATCTCGGCAGTTCGTATACTGTTCCGCACCTGCATATGGGTGACATTGAAAAGAGGAACAGGATCATGGGTATGCTGTGGTATATCCCTTTGGGATTCCACCAGGACTACTCCATCGGAGTCTTTATTGTGCCAGACCAGTTCTATGGTTACGTATGGTGGAGTGGGTATTTCGACACAGTCTGCATTTGGATAATGGTCTTCAGCCTCTACACAATCGAAAATAATTGTTTGACCGTTAGGCAAAAAACATTCGCAATCATCGTTTACATTGGGGTGGGTAGTAGTTACCACTTCAGAATATCTTGCACCAATCATAATTCTATACAACTCATCAAATTTTGAAAGAAATACAGAACCTCTTTCCCAGGCGTTTCTTCTATCCTGAGCAGCTTTTCTTTTGCTTCTTGCATAAAAATACCCAGGGATATTTGGAGGAAAACTTCTAATGGCTCCCCTCTCAAGACTTCGCCAATTATCTGCTTCAATTGCATTTTGCAAAAATTTACTATCGTAAAAGTTCTTTGTCTTATGTGCCTGATAGGCCGTGAGGTAATCTTGATCATCGGCCTCAAACGGGTCTATATCATTATTTGGACTATTGAGTTGAAAGTGAATGGTGGCCCAGGATACAGGGACTATGATTTCATCCACAATTGTAGTTTCATAGAAAGGTTGTGAAATATAGGGTCCGGATTCAAACCCTACGATCTCTTCAATTTCAACATTGTTATATGTTTTGACTAAATCAGCAACGGCATAAAAGGCCACCAGGTCAGTATTGCGTTCAGTGTCATCATCTTCAAGCACAACCGGATCGTAATCATTTAGAAAGGGAATCTTACTCCCACTACCTCCCGGTGAATCAGGAACAGTATAATCACTTGTGATTCCCGGCATACCTTCTGCTAGCAGAAAACTACCAACATCATTTCCTATAAAATTTACTACTTCCTCTCTCATCTCTTCAAGATTTATAAGATTGGAAAGCAATCTTACGAAAAAATTCGGTGAACTAGTAAATTCAGTAACTGGACCTACTGACAGATTATCAGCAAGATCAAATACTAATCCCCTTATATAATCTTCATTGTTCAAAATTTGAGCACCCTGGTTGGGTGTTGCGACAGTTACAAGACCCCCATAAAATCTTTCATGGGCATTGACAAGGTTCCCTGAGCCATCCCTTTGACTGTAATATTCATCCAGGGCCCTACCCACTATACCGCCTTGGCTGTGGCCAATAGCTATGCCTTCATATTTGTTATAACCTTGAGGCAAACTAGCGTGAAGGTTTCCTGATATGGAAGATTGAACAGAACCCCTGGCACCGAGAAGTGTTCCTTGAGCATTATAGTAGTTTGGAGACCATGGATACACTTGCCGCGCTGGAAACTGATGGGTTAAATCACCGGTAGTTACTACACCATGTGCACTTGACCAGGATTCATCTGTTCCATTTAGGCCATGAATAAAATACAACATCCTGTACTCTTCAAAGGATCTTGAAAAAGACTCATAAGGTGGTGGAGGACTCAAATCCGGCAAAGTATCATTTTCTTCGTCTACGGCTTCTTTTACAGAAATCACCACCCCTAGTTCGCAACTGCTTTGGGATAGAGAATCATGAATAAAAAAAGAGTAATAATTGAGATAAAAATATATTTGATAGTATTCATAATATTTTACGTTTATATGGTTTACATTAGTTTTGAATAACGACTCTTTCGACGATCATATCTCTGCCCGATTGGGCCCTTATCAGATGCAATCCAGACATGTAAGCCGAAACATCGATTCTGAATTGCTGATTTGCCGGCACTTCGGAGGAATAGAGTACCTTTCCCTCCAGATCAATTAATTCTATGTGTACCATTTCATGTTGATTGTCGGACTCAATCATAATATTCAGTATGGATGAAACAGGATTGGGCCATTTGCTCATTCTGAGATTGGTGTCATTATTGACTTCTTCTCTAACTCGCAAACCAGACGAGTCAACAGTTACCTCAGAGCAATACTCTTTATAGGATGTTGCGTTAACCCTGAAAACACATTCACCTGATATTGGCAATGTGTCTCTGGCTATATTCAACTCAGCTAAAGGTCTTGTCCGATCCTCATTATTTGGGTCGTAAACAGAGATATTCTTTTCAATCCATTGGTCTAATTCGTCATAAACAACCTCAAGAATAATACCCTTTAGTATATCTACTGTTGTAATAAAATCAGGCCCTGTTATTTGGAATATAGAATCAGTTTCGATTTCTGTGTATGATACCATGCTACTATCATCCTCAATTCCACCTCCATGTTCTCCGCCCTCACCACTGTAGGTAGCAGTATCGAGCTCTGTGGAATAGATTTGATTTCCAAAACGATTGTAAATCTCTACACTTGTGGGATACAATACCATGAGTTCATAAGGCTCTATCGTTGGTTTAAACTGTAAAGATGGATCCAGGACGTGTTTTAAAACAACATCTAACCCGAACTCGTCTTTAGAATAAACTAGTCTTTCATTTCTTTTCATAGGCTCCATATGTTGGAGGTCGTAGGAATTGTAGTCAGCTATTGTTTTTCCATCGGGTAAGGTATAAAACAGTTCACTGGTCTTCTTGTAAGTTTTAATTACATGCAAATTTTGCGGTGCTGCAGGAAGGTTTAATGTCTCGGAAGCATATCCACTTCCACATCCGGATTGTCCGAGGGCTTGTTTCTGAAATGTGAATAAACAGCATACCAAAATTATTAAACTCAGAATCTTTAATTTGAATGTTTTCTGAAAAATCATAATATAAGTTTAAGTTGTTAGACAGGAGTCCTACCCAGTCTGCACATAGGATTCACCCAGACTTTTAAAAAATAAAATTTGAAAGAGGGGTGTTTCAAAGAGAACACCCTTTAAATATGATAAGTGGAACTAACTTATAAAACCACGACACCAACACATCCACGATCCACAGGAAGACGGATATCTCCACTCTATCTGTGACGATCCTAAATGCTTTCTATTTGGTGAAGCGGTGATCATAGTGTTACAACGTTAAATTGATTACTGATATCAAAGATAGGAAACAAATGCGATACGAAACCACAATTTTTAGGAATAATAACGTATTTTTTTTTTGAAATTATTATGCACTGCTTTTCAAACACTTGTGCGGATGGCTTGTTGTGTTAAATTTTTATGAAGCGAAAAAAAATTCAATTGCAGTCACCCCGATTTGATTTTTGCTCGAATCCCCTTCAGGGTAAACATTTGACCTCCAGGTCTTCGGGCAACAATCAATATCATTAGGCTGAGTCCTGTCCAAAAATCCCTTTTCTATAAACATTGAAATACCTCACCACATCCATCCTTTTCGCAGTTCACAATTTGCCACTTACAATCCCGCGTTTTCAAATGGCAGTACCAGTTCGCAGTAGCAGTGGGCAATGCACAGTAGTCTTAAGCGGCTTTTTTGCGTGCCTATTTCGACTGTAGCTTACTTCGACTTCGACTCAGTACATCGCAATACATCGCTTTGTGTGAAACGAATCAACTGACCAATCCATCCCAATAACGTGTATAAAAAACACTTCCAAACCAGCTAAACTTTCAACAAAACTCATTGGGTCAAAAGAAAGGGAAGTGCAAAATTCAACCGAAATCCAGATACGCTAAAGGAACATACAGAAAAAAAAAGCAGACTCCCTCACTCCAAAAAACCAATAAGCAAAGTCCTCCAGGCGGTGGTATCTCCGTGTAGTTTGGGGTCGTAAAAATACTGTTCGATCAGGGGTTCCCGGATGGCGACGCCATAGGTTTCTATATAATCTTCCAGAGCACCCCTGGCCCTTGCTGCCATTTCAAGGTCGCCGGAATACAGCACCTGCAGACTCATGCCACCGGGGATCCTGAGGTAATCAAACCTGCGCCCGGGAAGGGAATCCACCATAGGTATGCCCATCAACTTAACGACGCTGTCAGGTGCCGGGAGTCGGTACAGCAATCCCATGGGCATCCCATCGGTATTGAGGTCATTTTTACCAACGTATTCGGCCAGGTCATCCAGCAGTTCACTCGAAAATCCAATGCCGGGCCTTCCGACTGTATCCGGAGCTGAGACGAGCAGGTGAAGTGCGGACATATGCGACCGGCTCACTTCAAATCCATCAAAGACATTGGTGGGGAAATGGGTGCGGAGGTAGTTCTCCAATCTCTCCATGGCTTCTCGGTGTCGATCGAGGTGTTCCTCCTCGTAGTTGCCCCACCACGCACTTATGTTGTAGGGAAAAGTCCAGATCCTCCTGCGGTCCCACTGGATTCGCAACATAGATCCCAGGGCGGGCTGCAGCAGAAATTCCTCCCGCACGGAGTAGCGCCTGTTCATCTCCCGGTCGGAAACCATCCTGATACGCTGGCTAAAATCATCCGACCGATCTGCACTCCTCTCAGCGAGTATGAGCGATCCCGTTTCTCCGCTACCCTCATATTCCCAGTCTATCCGGGTTCTGGCCGTACCATCTATGCTGGATATTTGAAATTCAACCGCTTTTGCTGGTTGAAAAAACCAATCCGGGTAGGTATCAAAGGTGGATATCACCCGAAAAGCACCGGTTCCGGGCATCCTTATCTCAAAGGTCTCCCGATTGTGATACTCATTGGGCAATAATATGCTCACCAACAGAATCAGGATCAGCACTGCTGCCAGGGAAAAGATAGTGTATTTCCAAATTGGTTTCATCCGAAAATTGGTTTTAAGGCTGAAAGATAGGAAAGATTTATGATACTTTCATCTTCTTGTATTGCTCACCGCAAAGCGCGCCATGCACGCAAAGAAATACGCAATGATTCTCATCTGAACTATTTTCTCAGCGCTAACTTTGCGTGCACTGCGAGCTCTGCGGTGAACTATTTTCTCAGCGCTAACTTTGCGTGCACTGCGAGCTCTGCGGTGAACTATTTTCTCAGCGCTAACTTTGCGTACACTGCGAGCTCTGCGGTGAACTATTTTCTCAGCGCTAACTTTGCGTACACTGCGAGCTCTGCGGTGAACTATTTTCTCAGCGCTAACTTTGCGTACACTGCGAGCTCTGCGGTGAACTATTTTCTCAGCGCTAACTTTGCGTACACTGCGAGCTCTGCGGTGAACCTTTTTTCTACAATTTATTTACAACCCTTTGAATTCCATCTTTGAGAAGAAGAGTATTGAAATTAATGAGAAGACCGAGTTTTTTGTCTTTGAGCCTGAGGTAGGTGAGTAATTGAGCAAAATGAATCTTTGCCAGGGCTTCTGCAGATTTCACCTCTACAACTACCTTGTCTTCCACCAAAAGATCAAGCCGGTAGCCAGCATCCAGCTTTTGCCCCTTGTATACAATAGGCAGTGGTACTTCATTACTCGCCCTCAGTCCTCTGCTCATCAACTCGTGAAACAAACATTGCTGGTAGCTGCTCTCTAGAAGTCCAGGACCGAGTTGTCTGTGGACTTCAATGGCTGCTCCAATGATTTTCCTTGAAATTGCATTCTCTCCCATAACATTTTTATTCTTAGGTGTATCAAGAATGGAAAATGTACCCTATTATGTGATAATTTTTTGCTTGTATTGCTCACCGCAAAGCGCGCCATGCACGCAAAGAAATACGCAATGATTCTCATCTGAACTATTTTCTCAGCGCTAACTTTGCGTGCACTGCGAGCTCTGCGGTGAACCATTTTCTATGTACTAATGGAGTTATTCGAAAGTATTGGCCTTAAAAAATATTGCTATTTCCTAATTCACCTCGACCAATAACCCATAGCTTTTGTCATCCGCCCGTATTTCCATATCTTTACATCCCAATGGAAATGGCCCCGGTTATTTTGGCTGAGGAGGATGAAGGGCTGGGGTGGATTCCACTTCTTTTTTTAATAAATGCATCAAAACACAACCGATGAAAAGTAAACTGGTAGATGGCAAGGCAAAACCGAGGGGGAAATTTCCACACATCAAGCGGGTCAGGGATTTTCTCTATGTATCGGGTACCAGCTCGCGCAAACCGGACAACAGCATTGCCGGTGCTGAAGTGGACGAGATGGGCACCACCCGGCTGGATATCAAAGCACAGACCCGGGCAGTGCTCGAAAACATCGACGACATACTGCGCTCTGAAGGGGCTTCACTCAAAGATGTGGTCGACATCACCACCTTTTTGGTCAATATGAACGATTTTGGAGGATACAATGAAGTGTATGCGGAGTTCTTCGATTACGAAGGGCCCACCCGGACGACGGTGGCGGTTCACCAACTGCCCCACCCCTACCTTCTTCTTGAAATAAAGGCCATTGCCTGGAAACCAATTTAAATTGAATATATGAAATACTTACAGACCCTCGCTGCTTTCGCACTCCTTCCCCTGCTGCTGGTCAACTGCCAATCCCCACAGTCAGAGGAGCAAAGCACAGAGCGAAATACCACAGTCATACTCTCCCTGGATGGCTTTCGCTGGGATTACGCTGAACACACACCCACTCCCAATCTGGATAAAATAGCAGAAAATGGAGTCATGGCTGAGGCGCTGATTCCGGTATTCCCCACCGGCACTTTTGCCAATCACTACACCATGGCCACCGGCTTGTATCCCGAAAACCACGGAATTGTCAACAATCGGTTTACTTGCCCCATACTCGGGAAAGACTACAACAAAGGAGATCGCTCCACCGTGAGGGACGGAAAATTTTACGAAGGAGAACCCATCTGGGTGACTGCGCAAAAGCAGGGATTGAGCACAGCTTGTTTTTTCTGGGTGGGAAGCGAGGCAGATGTGGAGGGAATCAGGCCGGATCGCTGGAAAAAATACCAAAATGATTTTCCCTACGGAGATCGAATAGACACCGTGGTCCACTGGCTGAGTTTGCCCGAAGGAGAGAGGCCAGACCTCATTATGTGGTACTACCACCAAATCGACAGCGATGGACACCGCTACGGCCCGCTCGCCGACAGCTTGCTGATGACTGTGCGCATGAAGGACAGCCTCATAGGCGTCTTTCTGGAAAAAGTTGACCAACTCCCCAACCGGGATCAGATAAATTTTATCATCGTTTCCGACCACGGAATGGCAGAGGTACTTCCCGATGGAGTTATTCACATGGACCAGCAGCTCGACACTGCGCTGGTCGATTTCTTTGATGGCGGAAGTACAAAGATGAACATCAAAGCCAAAGACGGTGAGATTGATCAAATCTACGAATCGCTCAGTCAGGTTGAAAACATCCGGGTCTGGAAGGCCGGAGAAGTGCCCGGGCGCTTGAATTACGGAAATCACCCCCGGTCTCACGACATAATCGTGCTCGCGGATGTGGGTTACACCTTGGGGTGGAGCTGGAGAAATTACACTTTCCGGGGCAACCACGGCTACGACAATGAACACCCTGACATGCACGGCATTTTTTATGCCATGGGACCCGATTTCCGAAAGGGAGAGACCATCCCCGCGTTCAAAAACAAAAACATTTACCCCTTGCTGACTCATTTACTGGGTATAAAAGCAGCGGACTCCGATGCAGATTTTTCGGCAGTACAGGAAGCAGTGATTATTTCAGAAAATTAAACTTGCGAAGTATGAGTGAAAAATACACCAGTATCCATTACCACAATTACCTGCAGTTAGAGAAAATACTGTCCGCCCAGGATATGCGGTCTGCACTCGATGGAAAGCCCGCTCACGATGAAATGCTCTTCATCATCATCCATCAGGTGTACGAACTGTGGTTCAAGGAAATTGCCCACGACCTCGGCTCTGTCATCGAAATGTTCAAAACCGACAATGTGGACGAGCGCAGCATAAGTGTTGCAGTAGCCCGGCTGGACAGAATAATCGAAATTCAAAAGGTGCTGATCGCGCAGATCAGGGTGCTGGAAACCATGACTTCACTCGATTTTCTGGACTTTCGCAACTACCTCTTTCCCGCCTCCGGATTTCAGTCCCACCAGTTCAGAATGGTGGAGTTGATGCTCGGCTTAAAGTCAGAGCAGCGGATCACCTACAACGATGCCCCCTATACCGATGCATTTCAGGGGGAGCAGCGCAAGATTTTGGAAGAACTCGAGCAGTCCGACTCCATGCTCGACCTGCTGGAAGCATGGTTGGAGCGCACCCCCTTTCTGGAGTTCAAAAACTTCAATTTCCTGGAGGCTTACCGGGAGGCAGTAAAAAACATGCTGCAGGAGGAGACCAGCGCCATTGAAGAATCAGATATTTTGAGTGAGGAGGAAAAGAAACAGCGATTGGCCATGCTAGGCGACACGGACTCCTATTTTGCCTCTGTACTGGATGAGAAACAGCACGAGAAGTTGATCGAAAAGGGCGAACTAAAACTCAGTTACAAGGCCACCATGGCAGCCCTGCTCATCAATCTCTACCGGGACGAGCCCATTCTCCAGATGCCTCATTTGTTCATCACCAAAATACTAGAAATCGACGATCTGCTGACAAGTTGGAGGTTCCGGCACGCACAGATGGTGATGAGAATGCTGGGTCGAAAAACCGGAACGGGCGGCTCATCCGGCCACAAATACCTGCGGAAGACAGCCGACCAGCACAAGATATTCAGCGATCTTCACAACATATCCACTCTGCTCATTCCGCGGTCCAAGCTGCCCAAACTCCCCGCGGAGCTCAAAAAGCAACTGGGGTTCAATTTCACAGCAGATGATTAAAAACATATTTTTTGTACAAGTGATTTTTTAGATAAAAAAGTACCACATGAAGCCATTGAAAATTGACATTCACACCCACATTATGCCCGGTCAGATGCCGAATTGGGCGAAAAAATTTGGTTACGGGGGGTTCATACGCCTCGACCACCACAAGCCCTGCTGCGCCCGCATGATGATGGACGACAAGTTTTTCCGGGAAGTAATGGACAACTGCTGGGATCCCGACAGCAGGCTTAAAGACTGTGCCCAGCACAATGTAGATGTGCAGGTGCTCTCCACCATCCCGGTCCTTTTCAGCTACTGGGCAAAACCAAAAGACGCAAACGATGTGGCCCGGTTTCTGAACGACCACATAGCGGATATAGTAGAGCGCTATCCAAAGCGATTTGTGGGGCTTGGAACTGTTCCCATGCAGGATCCCGACCTCGCCATTGCAGAAATGGAGCGCTGCGTCAAACAGTTGGGACTCGCCGGAATTGAGATCGGATCTCACATCAACGACTGGAACCTTTCCGACCCGGAACTCTTCCCGTTTTTTGAGGCGGCAGAGCGTCTCGGGGCCTCCATATTTGTCCATCCGTGGGATATGATGGGCAAAGATAAAATGTCGAAATACTGGCTCCCCTGGTTGGTCGGAATGCCGGCAGAGACCTCTCTGGCCATCTGCTCCATGATTTTTGGGGGGGTTTTTGAAAGACTGCCCAATCTAAAGGTGGCTTTTGCGCACGGTGGAGGGTCCTTTCCCGCCACCATCGGAAGGATAGAGCACGGCTACAACGTCAGGCCCGACCTCTGCGCGGTGGACAACGATGTCAACCCCAGGGAATACCTCGGGCGGTTCTATCTGGACTCACTGGTTCACGATCCCAAAATGCTGGATTACATAGTCGGGCTGGTGGGATCGGACAAAGTCGCTCTGGGAACCGATTACCCCTTTCCACTCGGTGAGCTGGACCCCGGAAAACTGATTGAGAGCATGCCTTACGAGGACGACCTCAAGGGGCAACTCCTGGGGAAAAATGCACTGGATTGGCTCGGCCTCAGTGAAGAACAATTTTTAACCTAATTCCATTCTTAGATACAAAGTAAATGAGCATAGAAATACCTGATCACGTAATGGAACTTGACCGCAGGGATCCCCTGGCCGGGTTCAGAGAAAATTTTAACCGGCCCGAGACCTTCAACGCAGAAAAATGCATCTACCTGTGTGGTAATTCCCTCGGATTGCAGCCGGCAGAAGCGGAGGAATTTGTCCGACTCGAGATGGAGAAGTGGGCCAAAATGGGTGTGGAAGGCCATATTAAAGGAAAGTACCCCTGGATGCCTTACCACGAATTTCTCACCGAAAAAATGGCAGAAATTGCAGGAGCGAAAAAGGAGGAAGTGGTAGTAATGAACTCCCTCACTGTCAATCTTCACCTGCTCATGGTTTCCTTTTACAGTCCGACCAAAAAGCGTTACAAAATCCTGATTGATTACCATCCCTTTCCATCCGATCGCTATGCGGTGGAATCACAGATCAGGTTTCACGGGTTCGAACCCAAAGACGCCATGATTGAATTACAGCCCGAACCGGGGACCGCTTATGTGAGCAAAAAACAAATAAAGGAGACTTTTGACCGACACGGAGATCAAATTGCCATGACCCTGATCGGTGGGGTGAACTATTATTCAGGTCAACTATACGACATGAAATTCATCACCGAAATTACGCACAAACACGGGGCCATAGCGGGATTTGATCTTGCACATGCCGCGGGCAATGTACCGTTGAAATTGCATGACTGGGGGGCGGATTTTGCAGCCTGGTGCTCCTACAAATACCTCAATTCCGGTCCCGGGGCCCTTTCGGGAATTTTCGTCCACGAGAGACATGCGAAGAGATTTGACCTGCCCAGATTTGCAGGATGGTGGGGCCACGACAAGGAAACGCGATTTAAGATGGGCTCTGAGTTTGTCCCCATGGCCGGAGCCGAGGGTTGGCAACTTAGCAATCCACCCATTTTACCCATGGCCTGTATGCAGGCATCTCTGAACCTCTTTCACGACGCAGGCATGGAAGCACTCCGCAAAAAGAGCATAAAAATGATCTCACTCTGCGAGGAACTGGTCAAAGACCTGGAGGGAGAGAAAATCGAACTCATCACACCAAAGAATCCCGAGGAACGCGGTTGCCAATTGTCAATTCGTGTGAAAAATGCCAGACGCGACCTGTTTGACCGCATTTCAGCCCGGGGAGTGATTGCAGATTGGAGAGAACCGGATGTGATTCGAATTGCATTTGCACCGCTGTACAACACCTATGCAGAAGTTTACGAATTTACTCAAATTTTAAGAGATAGCATTGATGAGTGAAAAAAACAAAGTAATCGTAGTTGGAGGCGGTTTGTGCGGCACATTGTTGGCAATCCGACTTCGCCAAAGGGGTTTTGAGACACTGGTTTTTGAAAAGCGACCAGATATGCGAAAGGAGGAGATCAGCGCCGGTCGCTCTATCAACCTCGCCCTCTCCAACCGCGGACTTCGCGCACTGGAGATGATTGGCCTCAGAGAAAAAGCCAAAGAGATCACCATTCCAATGAAGGGAAGAATGCTGCACGACCGGGAGGGCAACCTCAGATTGTCGCCCTACAGCGGCAGAGAAACCGACCACATAAATTCCATTTCGAGAGGAGACCTCAACTCCATGCTTTACGACGAAGCAGAGCGTTTGGGAATTCCCATTCAGTTCAATACCGATTGCATCGAATCGGATCCCGATACAGGACGGGTGGTTTTCAGGGGACCCGACACAAAACCGCTGGAAATAGAGGGCGCTGCAGTATTTGGTGCAGATGGAGCCGGCAGTGTAATACGACAGGCAGCAATGGCGAGGAGCAACACCCTGAGGTTCAATTACAGCCAGACATTCCTGTCTCACGGTTACAAAGAGCTGTCCATTCCCCCAGGTAAGGGCGGGTCGTTTCGCATTGAGAAAAATGCCCTTCACATTTGGCCGCGAAAGACCTTTATGATGATCGGTCTGCCCAATCCCGATGCGACATTCACCATGACCCTTTTTCTCCCCTTTGCGGGACCGGACGGATTCGATGCCATAAAAAACGATGAGGATGTCATCCGGTACTTCGAAACCTGGTTTCCCGACGCCTTGCCCCACATGCCGAATATACTGAAAGAATACCGGGAAAATCCGACGTCCAGTCTCGGCACCATTCGCTGCTACCCATGGAAAACCGGAAAAAAAACGCTGCTCATTGGAGATGCAGCCCACGCCATTGTACCCTTTTACGGTCAGGGAATGAACTGCGCCTTTGAAGATGTGGTGGTGCTCGATCAGATCATGGATGAGGCGGGAGACAATTGGTCGGAAATATTCGAAAAATTTCAGCAGAAGAGAAAACCCGATGCCGATGCCATAGCCGATCTCGCCATTGACAATTTTATCGAAATGCGGGACAAAGTGGCCGATCCCGTTTTTGCCAAAAAGAGAGAAATCGAGATGGAACTGGAAAAAAACTTTCCGGATTACTACTCCAAGTACTCGCTCGTCACCTTCCGCGAGGATCTGCCTTATTCGGCAGCCATGAAAGCGGGCAGAAAGCA
The DNA here is from genome assembly GCA_007695035.1 of Saprospirales bacterium. GTDB lineage: Bacteria > Bacteroidota > Bacteroidia > Chitinophagales > Saprospiraceae > PWJY01. The sequence continues at coordinate 32,011 of REEO01000015.1, forward strand.
GGACGAATACCTACTGAAAATCTGCCGGGAGACAGAGGATATCCGCTCGATCAACAAGGAAAAACTGGTGGAGAAACTCAGAGTGGTAAGCGGTCTTTAGCCCGGAATATTGAGAGCTATAGCACCAAAGGGATTACAATGGATTTTGGTGGATTAGATGTTCCTGGTTAATATTAAAACTGAGTAAAATATGGCTTACCACGGAACCGAGAGCACGGAGAAACTTTTTAAAAACAGGTGAATTTTTTAAAGGTAAAGTTCATTGCACACTCTTTTTCTAAAGTAGAATATTGAAGATGCCATCGTCTCAATTTGAGTAGGACAAATTCTCTGTGTGCTCCGTTTATTTCGACTGTCGCTCACTTCGGCAGGCTTACTTCGACAGGCTCAACACAGTGCAGTACATCGCAATACAGCGCTCTGTGGTGAGTCAAAAATGGATTACCAGAGGAGAATGGAGGTCGCAGAGAAAGTGGTTCACCACAGAGGAACGGCGATCACGGAGAATGGAGGCCCCTGAGAAAGTGGTTTATCATGGGAACGGATATCGTAGGGTTCTGACTTGCGGAACCTGATTAAAGACCTCGCAGGCCCCAGTTTAAATTCCAACGGGGACTAGCCTTTCTGGATTTTATCCTTTTTTCAAGTGTTAGATAAATTTTAAAAAATATTTGCACTGTGGGTACATTTCACTTTTTCATTACACCACAGGATGAATAAAAACTAATAGTCATGAAAGAAAACACAATTTCAGGGAAGGTAATTGGGGCCGCTATTGAAGTTCACAAACAACTTGGACCTGGCCTGCTTGAGAAAACCTATCAGCATTGTCTGTTTCACGAATTGAGGAGGAGAGGGATATCGGTGAGAAAGGAGGTTCCTCTGCCTGTGGTTTATAAGGGAGAGAAACTAGACCTTGGTTATCGCATAGACTTGCTGGTAGGTGACAAAGTGATAGTAGAAGTTAAAGCCGTGGAAGCACTGGCACCAATTCACACGGCACAAGTACTCACCTACCTAAAACTCAAGGAGAAAAAACTGGGTCTCCTTATCAATTTCAATACACTTCTTTTGAAAAATGGGATACAAAGGGTTTTGAATGGGTACATACAACCATCTGAATTAAAGGATTAATAAGCTTTCCAAAACACCTCCGTGCTCTCGGTTCCTCTGTGGTGAACCATGTTTTGCCTAACCACATTATGCATTTCCCATCGTTGAGGCTAAGAGTTTTAGTAGAACACCCTCTATGAGAAGAATTCCAATTTTTTTTACAAAAGAGGTAAAATGCAATCGAAAAAGGGTGATTCCCTTTTCAAAATCATTGATCACCCAAAACAGAAAACAGCACCGTACGCACATTCACGGCAAAATCTTCGAATCTTTTGGCAATTTCGCGATTGAGATCGTCCAGATCTTCAGGGGATGCGTAAGCGCGTACCACCGCATTCATTTCCAGCAATTCAGGTAAAAACCGGGCCTCTGTCTGCGGGTCATTGACAAACCGGTCCGGCATGGCCCTTCTGACAGCCGAACTCATTTCATCAGCTTGCTTTGCCGCATGGACGGAAGCTACTTTCCGGGCAAAATCGGAATCAAATTCGGGCAGTTCGTAATCGGCGCGCAAGGCTATGAGAAATGGATGGTTTTCGTCCCTTTTCAGATGCGCCTCTCTCAATTCAGCCAGTTGATAGGCCTCCAGCGCCATATGGCGGTTGGACACCAGTTGTATCATGTTTCTCTGAAGATTATCATTGCCTCTCAATGCACTCAACTGACTTCTCACCATTTCAAACACACTGTAGCCCGGAAGGGGATTGCTGTGAAAGGGCATACTCAAATCCCCGGCATAGTGCATACTCCAGCCCAGAAAACGCCAGCCCCAGTAATCCTGTCCCTCTGAAAAAGCAAATTTTGCCAGCGCCCTGAAGAGAAAAAGACGAGATTCCAGCAGACTGTTGTCCAGAAAAGGCGCCACAGCATAGACCACAGCCGGCTCTTGATAAAAGGCCATGTGAAAAGGCCCCTGGGAACTGTTTGCGAGATTGGGATTGCCAAAGGGCTGGTTGCCAAATCCGTACACCGCCCCGTGACTCGTGCCGTTGTCCTCAAACAAACCGATGTCAAAGCCGTAATCCGGCTCGTCATTGGCGGTGACCAGCACATCCAGCGGATGCACCTGCTGCCCTGCCCGCAATTGCAGGTAAACGGTCTGCCGCTCCCTGCTTAGATTGTCAAAAATGCTGATTCCCGTTGGGTCTGCTCTGACTTCCTCATCAACCATTTCACCCGGCAACAGATGAAGGTAGAGCGGAATTTTACTCTCCGGATTCATCCTCACGGCCCGCAGAAAAGAAGCCCGCAAATCCTCCCCCGTCAAAGAGGTATCCAGTTGCAATTCATACGGTCTGCTTCTGTAGTCCTTCAAGTTCTCCCGGGCCCACAGCTCGTGCTTTTCCAGAAATACAAAGAGATCCGAGGCAGTTTCCTCCAAAAATCCAACCAGACTTTTTGCCTCCACAGAATCCACCTCCTCCCAGAGTTCCAGTCCCTCCAATGCAGGCCTCACGAGCAGGGGATGCTCCGCCCAGGCCCACAGCGACGTACTGTGGACGATACAAAAGGTCAGCGCTAAAATAGATCGTCTTGTCATAGGTGGTCAAAGATAGTGAATAAAGGTTTTTTATTTGGCAAAAAATAAACACCCTTACCTCCAACCACTAGAATTCACTGAATAAATCCTCTGCAATTGATTTAAAATAATTGGAGTGTTAATAGCTGCAACGATTGGTCACAGCTAAGGAATCCTATTGTTTCGATTGGTTGGAACCAGTAGAGATTATAGTTCCGGGAATTTGGTTTCACGCCAAGCAATAAAGTCACATCTAGCGGTATGTGCGGGAATATGCAGGATAATACAATGAATGTATGAAAAACAACTGCACACCCAAAAAAATAGTGGAACCAACCGAAATCCATCCGGCCAGTTCCACCATATCTTCATTAAACGAAAACAACAGGTACTTTCCAATCACTTCACAATCAACCTCCCGCGCTTCACCTCCTTTCCATCTGAGGTGCGATACATAATAATGTACATCCCGGACGGCCAGTCGGATACCTGCAGTGTCGTCTGCTCTCCGTCCACGCGTCTGGAGTACACCAGTTCTGCATTGGAGGAATAGACATCCAGCAGGCCAATTCCTCCGGTGAGGCCTTCTACGGTCACCTCGTGGGAAGCCGGATTGGGGAAAATGTGTAACTCACCGCTCACGGGTTCCTCCTCCAGTTCCTCCACCGATACCACCTGGTCGATAATGATCAGATGCTCACAGGCCACCGGGTCGTTGCAGTAACCGTCCTCATCCAGGCGAACCACCCAGGCATTGACATTGCGAACCCCAAGGCCAACGGTATCACGCCTACTACCCACGGCAACCAGTGAACCATCGGGAAGCTCTGTTACATCCTCAAAACGCATATGTTCGTCCGCATCATTACTCAGGTCGAGGTATCGCCTGTTCCAGAGCATCTCACCGGTGGAGGACATCCGCATTAAAAAGCCCCCATCCCCAGGATGGTCTTCCCATTCCTCCACAAAGATAAGACTCACCTGCCCTGATCCAATGATATCGCCATTACTGGTGGGGTTGATTCTGGTTACATCCAAGAATTCCCTGGTCTTAATCTGGGGGGTTTCCCAAAGAACCTCCCCGTCTTTGTCCAGCCACATAAATAACGGACCATATCGGTAGTGAATCTGAAAGACACCCAAATCACCTGCCCATTTGAGCACATAGGTGCTATCGTCCATTACAGCCAACCAGGGTTGTCCCGCACCTACCCGACCGGTATCGTAATGTCGATCCCAGAGAACCTCCCCATCCGGACTTACTTTGGTAACTCGTGCGATAAAATGAGTAGCTGAACCATCCCGACTTACAATAAGTATATCCCCATCTGGATTTCGTTGCGCATCTACTACATTACCACTGCTCCAGTGACGATCCATGATACTGGTCCACTTTATATCCCCGGTGGAATCCATTTTAATTAAAAAAGGATGACGATTTCCTTCTTCCGTGGACATCTGCCCCATAATAAAAATAGTATTCTCTAAGGAATCTGATAAAATAGACCTAAAGTAACAACCAAAATCGCAAACAGATGGATTCATCAAATCCAAAAATAACTTGGTGTTGCCTCTACCGTCTATCTCTACAATACGAACCCCAATGAGCCCCTCCCCCTCCATGCGAAAATTATCAGCTGATAAAAATTTATCTCCAAATTTACAAATGTTAGATTTACCTGTGCTGTTGAGCCCATTTGGAAAATCGGAAAACAAGGTATCGTGCAAAAAACCATCCTGGTAGTGATAACTAATATAGCCTGAACAGGCGACTGTACCTACTGGAGGACAAAGACTTAAATTATTTATCACCAATAAACCATTTCCGTCATTAAAAATACCATTGGAATGATTGGAGGATTCCCCCACGTCTATGGAGACCGAAAAATTATCCTGACCGGAAACCGAGAAGGCTGAAAAAATCATCAACACTGCAACTAAACTTAAACTTTGTCTCATTGTATAAGCAGTTTTTGAGTATCAATATTTCCGTCTTCCAGGATGAGTGTAAAAATGTACATTCCTGATGAAAGGTGACTTACATCAACATTCGATTCCGATACAATTGGTTCATCTACTTTGTGTACAAGCTGACCGCGAATGTCGTAAATTTGGTATCCTTTTACAACAACATCCGATTCCCAGCTCACCACGACTTCATTGGAAGCGGGAACAGGACTCAGTGAAAAACCATTCCACTGATTTTCCGCTTCCTCAATCACTTCAGGATCAGCCTCTCTGTTTTGCTGGACATAAGGACAGGGCCCCAAACCTAAATCCGGCGGAAGGACCGGTCCGAAAGTGGGATCTAACTTCGTCAGTATGGCCCTGGCGTAAACTTTGGAGGGAAGCTCGTCGTTTGCTGCTATGGAAATTAATGTGTTCATTTTGAAAAAATTAAAGATTAATTGGCGTTCTCATGCCTCGCGATATTGCGTGAAGCTAATGTACGAAATTTGTTCATCTTAGCCAAAACTTTAACATCAATGGAACATGGTTTACTCATCGCAATACCAATCAATAGCTATCATTCCACCTATTTCACAACCAACCTCCCGCGCTTCACCTCCTTTCCATCTGAAGTGCGATACATAAGAATGTACATCCCCGATGGCCAGTCGGATACCTGCAATGTCGTCTGCTCTCCGTCCACGCGTCTGGAGTACACCAGCTCCGCATTGGAGGAATATACATCCAGCAGGGCAATTCCTCCGGAAAGGCCCTCTACGGTCACCTCGTGTGAAGCCGGATTGGGGAAAATGTGCAACTCGCCGCTCACGGGTTCCTCCTCCAGTTCCTCCACCGATACCACCTGGTCGATAATGA
>REEO01000083.1 GCA_007695035.1 Saprospirales bacterium
TTGCCAATCGCAGCCACAAAATCTGAAGCCTCAGAGCAGGTGATCGTCTCATCCGAAGGTGCATCTACAAAATCAGGGGCCGGAGCAGGTTCCACTGTAATCACCTGGGTGTGACTTAATGTATGATCGCAATTCACTGTCTCTTCCCACGTAATTGTTATCGTGCCACCGCACTCGTCCCAGTTCTCCTCAATGACTGGAGAAACCTCGCCGCTGATCTCACAAGCGTCGCTCTCATTATTCGTGTAGGAAAGTGCCGTGACCGCGGCCACAAAATCTGAAGCCTCGGAACAAGTGATCGTCTCATCCGAAGGTGTATCTATAAACTCAGGGGCCGGAGCAGGTTCTACTATGATTGTTTGCACATGCTCAATGGTTCTGTCACAATCATCCGTAAAAGTCCAGGTGATGGTTTGCTCTCCTCCGCATTCATCAAAACTGCCAGCCAGTTGACCTTCTGCAAAACCAGCTATCTCACAAGTCAGTTCTTGCTCATTCGAATAGTGTAGAAAATCAAACTCAAAATCCACTGCGTAATTACAAGAGATTATGGTATCGTTGGGAGGGTTTTGAAAGACAGGGAGTTGAGGTTCAGGAATATTTATTTGTTGTTCGCAGGTGGTTGTATTTCCACAATAATCCGAAACCTGGTAAAATCTGACAATTGATTGGCTACAAGGAGGTCCTGAAACACTGTCACTCAAAAGGTTGAAAGTGTTGTAGTCCACACTACAGTTATCCGAAAGAACTCCCCCTGCCGCAAGAAATTGATCTGCTGAAGTATATGGGGGATAATCCTCTACAGAGCACAGTTCAGGATTAATTTGGGGACAGGTTATTTCCGGTGGAGTTTCATCATTGATAAAAACAATCTGCGAACATTCATCCATATTACCGCATTGGTCCTGAATAGAATAAATTCGCTCCACAGTTTCCGGGCAACTCAATTCGTCACTCACTTCGGAGACCAACTCAAATGTCAATTCATTAATTTGACAGTTATCTGTTGCAATTCCTCCTGCATCTATAAATTCCTGAAAAGAAGCAAAAGCTGGTGCTTCATCTATATTGCAAGAAACAATTATTGAATCCGGGCATTGAATTTGAGGAGGAGAATTGTCATCCAGCGTAATAGTTTGCTCACAGGTGTTGTAATTGCCGCACTCATCAGTTACTCTGTAAACCCTAATCAATTCCTCGGGACAACTGTTGCCATCCGAAATTTGATCTACCAATTCTATCCCCGATTCCGATATATAACAGGGATAATTAACCTCACCACCTGCATCCAACAATTCAGAAATTGTAGCATAGGGAGGCAAGTCATCAATACTACAAGCCACGAGATCCGGTGGACATTCCAGACAACCGTAAACCTCCACTAAAAGGGTATCCTGATTGCTGCAACCATTCTGATCGGTAGAATTAACGATATACTCAGTCGTGATAGTTGGTGAAAGTATAAAGCTTCCATCTTCGCTTCCAGATTGAACCCCTGTTTCCGGTATCCATTCATAGTCAACTCCGGCAGGTAAATCATACTCGATCTCCATTCCGGGACAAATCTCTTCAACAGGTGGAAGATTCAAATCAGGCAGGGTATTGATCTGAATGTCCACATTGAATGTATCCCGGGAACATCCAGATTGAAAGTTGTCGATGAGAATCATAGAGTGAGTACCAGATACCTCAGGGAGGATGGTATTGGTACTTCCGATTTCGTTTCCGGTGGCGTCAGGCCCATCAAACCAAATGTAGGTGTATGTGGACGGCTCATCGGACAATATTGCCGTGACCTCCTCAACCCCATCCTCACAAAAAACTGGTGGATCCGGAAAAAAAGTTACATCGGGCAGGAAAATGACCTGCACCAAAACAGTATCGCAAATGGGATCAGGAAAAACACAAGTCCCCCCCTGATCAGAAACCTGTCCGCAAACTTCGTATTCAATAAACTGTGGCGAACTATATGCAGGGGTGAATTCCGGCTCCGTACAACCCGTTGTACATGATAAATAACTGTTGTATTCACCTGTTCCCGAAGTGATATCCTGCCATACAATGGTGCTCTCGTCAATATTTCCACTCACTGACATAGAGTAGTCGCAGTTAACCTGAGCATTTAAAGGGGCAGACCCAATAATTCCCGGAACCGACTCAATGATATACTCATTCTGATTGGCACCTGGTTTGCAAAAGGTTATGTAATAAGTTTCTCCTCCAGGCAGACAAATAGGTTCTCCCACAGGTTCCTCAGGCCCGCAGTCAATCTGGTAGAACAGTGCACCTGAGGGCTCAGCACCTGAGTATATATCGAAAATGAAACCAATGGCCTCCTCATCCAGGGTTATGGTAAAAGAAACACACCTGTCCGGGTGACTTTGGCCGCAACAAACTCCCTCTCTGGATACCTGGGGTGAAATGTAAACACTGTCGGGATTGCCTGTTAGGTCCACGTCAAAATGGGGTACATCCGAATCACAGTCCGGATGCCCAACTTGGGAAAACACATGCATGGGACTTAACCAAATAAGATACCATACATATATCCCAATCGGAATATAATTTCTCCATACGGTCATCTTGGGGCAAGGGATTTATTGTATATGAACTTGCCGTCATCCTTGTAAGGCCTAAGGAACACCATTACCTTAAACCTTATCTAACATTATCAGACTTAAAGATAACAAAACCAACACCATAAACCTAATTTTTTCCTGAAAAGTCATCCTCCTAAATAAGCGAAATCGTAAAAAATCACATGAGAAATTTTGTAGATAAATTAAATTCATAATTTGACTCTTTTTAGAATGTTTTAAATACTGCTTACCACACAATTATCAATTATGCCTTTATCATATTTATGATTGAAACAATTAACGCTTAACCCAAATACCCAGAATGGGTCTTTCACTTTTTTCTGTCCATGAAATTTTGGATGGGTTTTGCCAGGATTATTTGGCAAAAGATGAGAATCTTTATCAATGGACATTGCTCTCGTAGTTGCAATTCGCGTGCCAAAGTGGGACTGCCTAAAAACAAATAAATTTTGCTTTTTTTATACTTTTCATGCTTTTATTCTGTGGTGGTTTTCACATAAAAACCCAGAATGCTGTTTGCAACAAACCGCCAAAAAACACACTTTCTTTTGACTTGCAGATTTTACAAATACTATAAAGGTTAATGGGTAGCAGGGTACAATAGAAATGTGGTGGCAAGCAATATTTTTTTTAAAATTCGCTCTTAGAAAGCTCAGCTTTTTAACAAATAGTTACCCAATCAGACACCTAATCCTAGCCTTATCAAGGTTGGATACTGGGCGCTAAAAAAAGCCTATCAAGATTGGCTCTGGGTCATTAAAGGTATCACAGGTAAGACTGATTTTGTCCTCAAAAGGGCCCATGAAAAAGGGGACAGATAAGATATCGTCCCCTCATTGATTTCTGTCACTCAGCGCAACAAAACCCAGTTTTTAAATCTTTTTTCCTTAGAACGGAATCAAAATCAGTCCGGCGCTCACCATGCCAATTTCGTAGCCACTGTTCTTATTTTTGTCAAACACATCGGTCATTGAGTAATTGATGTAAAAATTGACCGGGCCGTAGCCAATTTGTCCGGCAACACCCCATCTGAAAGGCGACAGGTTGAAATTATCCTTCTCCTTTATATTGTCCCGTCTTCTGTTATTGAACTTCTGCTTGAAGTTAGAACCCAGTCTGGTATTTCCGTAAACGCCAGCTGCTATTCGGAAAGAATTTCTTGAGTTGGAGGGATTGCTCTCGTAGTTGAGTAAAAGCGGAATGGTCAAATAGGTGGAATTTAATCGGGTTTTAACCGGTACGCGCTCAGCATCTCCCTCGTAATCAAATCTGAGTACGCCGAGTTCTCTCCTCATTACAATAGGGTTGTCAAACATGATTTTGTGAAAATTCAGACCAATTCCGTACTCCAGATTCAAGTTGTGATTGATTAGATTGAACCGCTGTCGCATGATATAAAGATTGACATTGGTAGAATTCGCAAGTCTTTGCTCAAAGGGATCCAAATCCCCATCGATATCGTCCAGCCTGTATTCCTCAGCTGGAAGCCAGATATCAAACCCCAGCTCAAAGGTTATAAATCGCGTATTGACATTCCTTCTGCTGCGATCTCTGCCCTGCATGGGAATCTCTATTGTTACACCATTCGATTTGGTCTCGTTGGTGTCTAAGGCCGAAGGAGCCGATGCTATTGCATCCCGATCTTCAAGGCCAAAAGAAGTCTCCTTTTTTTCATCCACCGAAATATCCAAGGGCAGAATAGTGGTGGCATTTAGGGCATTTTGCTCCAAAACAGAGACAAACAATAACAAACCGCCAAGAAGAGCGGCGAATTTCAAGCACTTCATATTGATGATTTTTTCTTGTTAGGAAAATTATTTCTTCGCGTATTCAGGTAAGAAAGAATCGGGTATGGATTCGGGGTCGAGGGGCAAATTGCCGGGGTCAAAAAAGTCTCCAAAACCTCTGGGTGTCACCCGGTCGATAAACCTCGCAATAATCCCATTACTCTCCCTGTCTTCCAAAATTTCAGAATTCAATCTGCTGAAATCAACCACCGGGGTCTTTGCTACCAGCCATTCCCTGTCAGTCGCAAGCGGCTTGCTTTTCAAAAGTCTGGACGGAAGGCGATCAATGGCCTCCACAGGGTTTCGCTGTTCTGATGCAATCTCATTTTTTGAAGGTTTCACCATTTCATCGAAGTCAACGACCAGCCATTCGGCATCCGCAATTTCCTCTCTTAGTTCTTTTTCCGGTTTTGACTCTGCAGCTCCATTTTCTTCCGCTGCGTCATCTTCAGAAAGAGAACCAATTGCAATGGTACCTTCATTTACAAATTCATCCTCTTCGCGGTATGTAGTCTTTTCCCCGGTCAATTTTTCCGACTTCGCAATCCTTACAGCGTCCTCAGTTTGAGTGGCTCCTCTTTCCTCAGGTAAAATATCCACTTCTTTAAGCTGTACTTCAAAAAATTGATCTGTTTTTGATTCAGAATCATCAACCGGTGCTTCGTTCAATGCGACTACCACCGGATCCTGAGTCTCCAGGTGAAGAGAAATAGAAACCCAAATGGATGCAATCAAAAGCAAAACTACGGCGGCAGCCTGCCATAGTTTTAGTTGTACCGGCCTGTGAAGCAAACCTATTGTAGGTGGGGTTTGATAAAGTGATTCTTTGCGGGAAAAAACAGGCGTTTCACCTGCCATTTCCAGCTTCAGGACAGCCTGCTGCAAGTCTTCCATCTCTTCAGCGATATCCGGATTCTGAGCGAGAAACTCTTCAAAAGCCTCCCTTTGCTCTTTTGGCAGTGTCCCTTCCAAAAAGTCGATGGCAAATTGCTCGTAATTATCTCTGTCGATTTTCATTCTTGTTGTTTTGCTATCCGTTTAAAAAATCTGCTTACTTAGTTTTGAACACCCTCTACTTCCTCCGGGAGGCGGGGTCTCCGGTTTTCCGTATCAGGTCGGGCTGTATTTTCTCGAGACTGACCTTGAGTTTTTTTCTCGCCCGGAAAAGATACACTTTCACCTGACGCAGACTCAAGTCCATCAATTCTGCTATCTCCTCGTATTTGTAACCCTCCAGGTCTTTGAGCACCACAATGCTTCGCTGGACCTGGCTTAAATCATTGAGCGCCAGCTTGACAAGTTCCCTGCTGTCGTATTCACTGTAAAAGTCAGTCGGGTTTTCACTCTCCGGCAATTCACCGGGATGATCGACTCTGCGACTTTTTCTGTAATTGTCAATCAAAATGCGATAAACGCAGGTGTACAACCAACTTTTTGCTCCTGATGACTTCACGCGACTTCGCTGTTTCCAAAGCCTCAGAAAGGCCTCCTGAACAGCATCCTCAGCCTCATTCCGGTCTCCGCAAATTCTGTATGCGTAGCCCATCAGCCCATCTGAATAATCCCTGACACAGGAGTTGTAAAAAGCAGCTTTCATATCCCTTTTACGCACAGCAGGTAGATAATGTTACACGCAGTGTAAAGTTCAGAAAGTATAAAGTTCGGAAAGTGGATAGTACAAAGTTGATAATGGACCGGTCCTCAAAGCCCTGAAGGGCATGCGTGTACGGTTAGTGTCTGTAGTTACGCACGGCGTGCGTAATATACATTTTGAAATATTGAAAAAAGAAATGACAATATCAACGGACCAGCAGCAAACTCCCCGACTCCCGAACTCTGCTGCCGTCTTCAGCCGTAAAGTCCAAAGAGTAAACAAATTCTCCCTGATCGGGCAAATCACCATCCACCCTGCCGTTCCAACCGCGGTCCGGGTCTCTGCTTTCAAAAAGCAACTGACCCCACCGGTCAAAAACCTGGAGTTTGTATTCAACAATGTTGTCCTGGAAGAGAAATTCGGGTTTAAAAATGGCATTGACTCCCTCGGGCCTGAATGCATTGGGGATATATACACGAACCTCACCGGTCAGACAGAGCTCATTGGACTCGCAGTTGAAAGTGAGGATTTCGCCATTGGGTAGGGGAACCTGGCCGGAGACGTGTTTGCGGTAGCAAATCCTGCCCTCATTCAGGTCACCGGCAGCCAACCGGTCCTCGTACTCATTGCCTGACAGGTCTGAAATGGGAACATCCCGCACCGTGCCATCCACCAGTTCTTTTTCAATCCTTTGGTCAAATACCACTCCTTGAATTCCCGAAAAACTCCAGTGAAGTCTGTTTTGCGTCTCACTCACATTTTGCCCATCCAAATGCAGGGTTACTACTGTGTCACTGGTTTCAATATCTTCACATAAATCCGTAGTCTCCAGAAAAATTTCGTAGGGTGGCGAATCTCCCGCTTGCAATTGCAGCGTAATGGCATTGACCGGATTCAGGGGCAGGTTCACGGTTTCAGTATGTACCTGGCGAAATTGAGGTTGACCTGCGGACCTCATCATAATTCGGAACCGGGCTATCTCAGCCGTCTCGTTCCAGTACCAGCGCAAGTCCAGAGTGTTTTCATCCGGATAAGCACAAAAATCTACAATCATTAAATCTCTTACAGGCTCCACGATATCAGGCACAATACAGAGGGTATTGGATCGTGAAGAAGCGTCCAATTCACTGTTTTCTGCCGTGACGTAAAAACATATTTCCTCGTCTTTAAACAGGGAATCAAAAGCCACAGACAGATCTCCACCGTCTAAATTCATCGAAACGTAGAAGCTATCCCCGGGAATTCCCACCCAAAGTTTATGCCTGCTTATGCCATCCGGCCAGTTGATGTATTCATTCCACTCCAAATTCACCGTTTGGAGGCACTCTTCCACTTCGAAATCGAGCAAAATGGTATTGTGAGGCTGATCAAAAAAGCTCCGGCTGCCACAGTCATTCATACCGAGCACGTAATAAACTTCGGAGCGATTTTCTGCATTGGCTCCGACATCGAGGTATTGTAAGGTATCACTGACAGTATCGATTGGTACCGTTCCATCCGGAGTGTTGCGGTAAATCACATAGCGAGACACCTCCACATCGGGGCTCCTTTTCCACTCGACCAGCACTCCATCTTCAAGTACCGAAAGAGAGGTAATGGGGACATTTTGGAGGGGCAAATTGGTGAGAGTATCCGAGTACAGCAACTCCTCTTCTTCGGGACAATCGGTGAGCGAACTCAAGAAATAATACCAGTTCAGTCCGAAGGGATTGGGGGCTTCCACAAGTGTGGTATTGGGTGAGAGGACCGTATCCATGACTTCAAAAGGACCGTCGGGCATATTGGAGCGATAGATCACATATCCGAGCAACTCGCCGCAATCAATTTCCGGGATTTCCCAAACCAGCGTATCTCCTTCCACACACCTAAATTCCGGGGCTGCAACCTGAGCCGAGGCAGTTTGGACTTCAAAAACCAACAAGCCGATAAAAAGTATTCCCCATTGCAAAAAACGGGATTGCGAAAACACTGCCGGCATTTGCAAAACCGATTTACGAGAATTTGATTCCAGTGGGTTTGATTTCACGATGAGTAAGGTAAAATTGAATCTACAAGGACCAACGCAGATTCAATATTAATGTTTTAATCAGCAGGCCGGGAACCGGGACTTAAAACACCGGCTCCGGTCAGCTCTTCAAATTCACTAACGGTCAGTTTTTCTTCGAAGGTGAATTGATGACCAAACTGGCCCCCGAATTCCTTTTCGTAATGCACCAGTCCTCTCCCTTTTTCAAAAACCTCCAATCCCTGAACCGGAATTTCCAGATAACCCTCCTGGAAATCCTCAACTATCTCCATTACCTCAAACAGCACAAACCGGTCTCCAAGATCAGTGGACTTAGTGCTCTGCGGGGTGAAACGCCGATTGCGAATCACTTGCATGTAGGTGCTACTATCCCGGGACGTGTACCATCTTAGGGATTGAATGTACACATGTGTCTTATCTATGGGGTCCAGTGGATAAAGATTGCCGTGCAAAACCTCCACATCCAACTGTCCCAGACTGTCGTCCAAAATCCACAGTTCTTCCTGTATTATTCCATTCGAGGCAATGTATTCGTAACTGCATTGTCTCCAGCCCCTGAACTCATCCATTACACAGATCCTCATCTTTCGCTCCCCGACCCTGGAAATATGCCAGAATTCATCCGGTTGCTGTCCGTCCATGGATACAAATTGATACACATATCCATCGGTGTTTTCCGGGAAGGGAAAATAGTACTTTGGACTCTTTATTCTCTCACTTTCACACCCCAGTATGAAAAGAGCGGGTATCACTACCACACAAATAAATAAAACGTGCCTCTTCCGCGTTAACATATTGCTTTTGTTGGAGCTGTTTGCCAATCTGCCGATCATTCCGTAAAAAGTTGGCTGCAAAAGTAAGCAGATTGGCAGATATTGACAACAGAGTTTGTAGCGATAATATAGATTGGGGCCAAAGAATCCCTATCTTTGCGGCTGCAAAATTTTTTGACAAAGAATTAAACCTTACAATGGGTAATTTTATAACCAATGCGCTGGGAAAAATTTTTGGGAACAAGCACGAAAAAGAAGTGCGAAGTCTGATGCCCATCGTTGAAGAGATAAATGAAATAGGAGAATCCCTGGTCGAGCTTTCTCACGATGAACTAAGAAACAAGACCTTTGAATTCAAAGAGCGTATCAATGAATCCCTTTCTGAAATAAACGAGGAGATCGATAATCTTCAGGAGCAGGCTGATGTGGAAGAAGACCTCGAGGTCAAAGAGCAATTGTTCAACGACATCGATAGCTTGATTGAGGAGAGGAATCAGGAACTGGAAGAAGTACTCCAGGAAATGCTGCCGGAAGCTTTCGCAGTGGTTAAGGAAACGGCCAGGAGGTTTGTGAAGAATAGCGAACTTGAGGTGGCCTGCACTGAGCACGACAAAAAAATCGCCGTCAAGGGCAAATATGTCAAGGTTAAGGGTGATAAAGCCATCTGGAAAAATGAGTGGGTGGCTGCCGGCGGTGAAATAAAGTGGAATATGGTCCACTACGATGTGCAATTGATAGGTGGTATGGTCCTTCATGCGGGGAAAATTGCCGAGATGCAAACCGGTGAAGGTAAAACACTGGTGGCAACACTACCCGCCTATCTCAATGGACTGGCAGGATATGGTGTGCACCTCGTAACGGTTAATGATTACCTCGCCCGAAGGGACAGCGAGTGGGTAGGCCCCATCTTCGAGTTCCTTCACCTGACCGTTGATTGTATCGACAAATACAAACCCCACACCCCCGAAAGAAAAAACGCCTACAACTGCGACGTCACTTACGGAACCAATAATGAGTTTGGTTTCGATTACCTGCGTGACAACATGGTTAGATCCATTGAAGAAAAGGTGCAGCGGAGGAACCACTATGTCATGGTGGATGAGGTGGACAGCGTCTTGATCGACGATGCCAGAACACCTTTGATTATTTCGGGACCAATTCCAAAAGGAGCCGATGATCAGGAATACCAGGTACTAAAGCCCAAAATTGAACGCCTGTTGCAGGCCCAAAGGCAACTTGCATCCAACTTCCTGGCAGAGGGTAAAAAACATTTCAAGGAGGGCAAACTCGGACATAACGAAGGTGAAGCAGGACTTGCGCTATTGCGCTCTTTCAGAGCCAATCCTAAATCACGCCCACTGATCAAATTCCTCAGTCAGGAAGGAGCCAAGGTCGAACTCCAAAAAACGGAGAACTACTTTATGCAGGAGCAATCCAAGCATATGCATATTGCAGACGAACCCCTGTATTTTACCATTGATGAAAAAAACAGGCAGGTGGAGCTCACCGAAAAAGGTGGAGAATTCCTCGCCCAGGGTGAAGAGGACCCCAATTTGTTCATCATGCCCGATATCGCCACTGAAATGGAGGCCATTCAAAGTGATGAGGAACTCAGCGAGGGTGAAAAAAAGGAGTTGTCTGACAAACTTATAAGGGATTATTCCACCAAGTCAAAAAGACTTCACGCCGCGCAGCAACTCCTCAAGGCCTATAGCCTGTTCGAAAAGGATGAGGAATATGTTGTCATGGACGGTCAGGTAAAAATCGTGGACGAGCAGACCGGTCGAATCATGGAAGGTCGTCGTTACTCGGACGGACTACACCAGGCCATTGAGGCTAAAGAAAATGTGAAAATTGGAGACATAACCCAGACTTACGCGACGGTCACCCTGCAGAATTACTTCAGGATGTACCACAAACTCGCAGGTATGACGGGCACAGCGGAAACGGAAGCCTCGGAGTTCTGGCAAATCTACGAACTTGATGTAAGTATCATCCCTACCAACAAGCCTGTCATAAGAGACGACAGGCAGGACAAAGTTTTTAAAACCGCTCGCGAAAAGTACAATGCGGTCATTGAGGAGATCGATGACCTGGTGAGCAATGGCCAACCGGTATTGGTAGGTACCACCTCGGTCGAAATATCGGAAAAACTCAGCCGGATGCTCAACCTCCGGAACATTAAGCACAATGTACTCAACGCAAAACAGCACCAAAGGGAGGCAGAAATTGTAGCAGAGGCCGGAAAGCCGGGAGCTGTGACCATTGCGACCAACATGGCCGGTAGGGGAACCGACATTAAAATTTCCCAGGAGGTAAAAGACGCCGGTGGTTTGGCCATTATTGGTACGGAGCGACACGACTCGCGTAGGGTGGACAGACAGCTCAGAGGTCGTGCCGGAAGACAGGGAGACCCGGGATCCAGTCAGTTTTACATATCCCTTGAGGACAATCTCATGAGGCTCTTTCACTCCGAGAAAATAGCTAAACTCATGGACAGAATGGGGCACAAGGATGGCGAAATGATCCAACACCCCATGGTTACCAAGTCAATCGAGCGCGCCCAGAAAAAGGTGGAGGAAAACAACTTCGGTATCCGGAAAAAACTGCTGGAGTACGATGATGTAATGAACATCCAGCGGGAGGCTATTTACAAAAAACGAGACAACGCGCTAAGCGGAGAACGCCTTTCTGTGGACATCAACAACATGTTCATAGGGCTGACGGAAACACTGGTGCTCGATCATAAATACAACGGAGATTTTGAGAGCTTCAGACGCGCTTCTATCTCACTCCTCGCTGTGGACCCATCCGAAATGGATGCCGCCACCTTTAAGGAGGGCAGAGAAGACCAGGTCATTGGCGATTTTCAGCGCATCGTCATGGAAGTTTACAAGCGTAAGACAGAGCAGATCAAAGACCTTCTTCTTCCCGTCATTCAAAGGGTACAGGAAAATGAGGGGCACAGGTTCAAGCGTATAGCCATTCCTTTTGTGAGCAGCAGAGCCAAACAACTGCCAATTGCCGCCGACCTCAAAGAGGCCGCAGAAAGCGAGGGAAAAACCATCATGCGGGACATTGAAAAAACGGTTACGCTTGCCCTCATAGATGAAAACTGGAAGGAGCACCTCAGGCGAATGGACGAACTGAAGGAATCCGTGCAATCGGCTTCTTTTGAGCAAAAAGACCCACTCGTCATCTACAAGATGGAGGCCTTTAAGCTCTTTGAGGAGTTTATTCACAAAGTAAACCAGGATGTGACTTCCTACTTGCTGGAGGGTAGAATTCAGTTGAGGGGTGAAGAGGATATCCGGGAAGCTCAGCAGGAAAAAACAGACTTTAGCAAGGCTAAAACGCACCGCAGCCCCGAGGAAGAAGCTCAGAGAAGAGCAGCCATGGGCACCGGTGGAAGGAAAAAAGTGGAAACCTTTGTCAGGCAGGAAGAAAAAGTGGGTCGAAATGATCCCTGTCCTTGCGGTAGCGGCAAAAAATTCAAGCACTGCCACGGAAGAGCATAACTCCCTCCAACTTTCAAACAAGTTCAAATGCTAAAAAGACGCAATTGCAGTTTTAATTCATGTTAAAATAGTCTGGTGAGGCAACAGATCGTTTCTCACAATATGACAATTATTAACCGGTAAAATCTTATCCTATGAAAATTTCATCAGCCATCAGTTTAATCGCCATTGCAGGCGGCTTTCTTTTCATGACATCCTGTTCGCAGCAAGTAACGGGAGTGGTTCAGCCCGGGTATGACTGGCACGACACCGACCACCTAAAAGATGGATCCCTGACCTACAACATACGTTTTCACCGCAGTGGCTTTGAACCGAGAGACATGGGAGAATTCACCCAAATCACCTCGATAACCGGTGACACCATCACACTTGTTAGAAATACGCTCAGAGCAGGAACCGAGGCCTCCGATACACTCATTATGACCTATCCGGAACTCATGCCCATTTCTTTTTCATCCAGACAGGGCTCCAGAAAGAGCCATTACAAAGTGGTTGATGGTGAAATTCAGGGTGAGGTCGAATACCCAAGTATCGATGACTTCCGATTTGGACGCCCATTCGAACAGCCCTTTTTTGATCTGGCATCCATCGGCCTGGTGCTCGGTGGAGTCAATGACGAAAGCCTGGCAGCAAACACCATAAAAATATTCGACTCAGAGTCAGGCGAGTTTACATCCTTTAAAGTGGAAACTGTAGAGAGAGAAAGAGTTGAAACCGCAAGTGGAAATACCTACAATTGCAATGCCTTCAAGGGTACCATTAACAACGCCAAAGCTTCCCTCTGGCTCGATCGACGCTCCGGCAAACTCATTAAAACCTACTCGGAAATGCAAGCCAATATGGCCGTGGAAATGCTACTTCAGTAGGGGCCTCAGTTGTGAATTGTTGAGTCAGTGAGTTAGTGAATCGGGGCGGTAGATAGTAGATGGTTGATGGCTGTTTGCGGCCTTAGTGCATAGCATCCTGCATCAAATCGATTTTATCGGGTATTTTTATATGGCGGTTTTCTCCTTTTGCTCAAAGAATGATTCCATGAAATAAATAGGAATCCATTAGGCATGAAATGATTATAAAAATCCCCAAAACAAAAAAGGGGAAGTGGACCTATACAGATCGACCTCCCCATTTTTTATTACCCCATTGAAACAGGGGAATTAGATGTTTATTGCGCTTCAATCTCGTCTTTCATACTTACAACACTCTTGAAGATTGTTGTAAACGCGGTCGCGGGCAGTCACCTCATCGGTATCATGTCCAACCCTGGCCACGGCGCGATGCACTCGGTTCAAGTTTGTTCTGTCAGCATTGTAGATTACCTCCAGCGTTTGGCTTTCGGCATCCCATTTAGCGGATTCCACCCCCCTGACTGAGAGAGCAGCTTTTTCAATGCGATCCTTGCACATTCCGCAGTTACCGTAAACCTTTACAGAGGCCTCCCTCATTTTGGCCTCATCGGAAGCTTTTTTCACTTTGTACTCCCCGCTGGTTCCATCGGCCCTTTCAATGGCCACAGAAATGGTGGTGTATCCGGCTTCATCGACCATTTTTTTCACCAATTCATAGTCCATTTCCATCCCGGCAGACACCTTGTAAGTCACAGTACCGGAACTCAAATCCACTTCAATGTCTTTGATACCATCTAATTCGTTGAATTTGCTTTCAATACCGTAAGCACAGAAGGAACATCCGAGTCCATCTACCCTTACAGAGAAATGATCGTACTGGGCATTCGCACTGAAGCCCATTGCTATTATCGAAAAAAATAAGATTATTGATTTCATTGTTGTTGTGTTATTTTAGTTAAAAAAATCAGAGTACCATCCGGCCCCCTGCGAGCAGATTCCAGTTCTGCTCATATCCAATTGGTAAATCCTGACTGATGGGAAAGCGCACGGAAGCTTCCACAGTAAATTTGCCCCGCGCATACTGTAATCCCGGAGCGATGTAATATCCGTATTGGGAGTTGCCCTCATGCCCTCGCATGTTCATGCCATCCGCCTCTAAGTAAACATTGATCTGATTCGTGGGGTAAGCGGGCGGCAAAAGGGGTAGGGCGACTCCCAACTGATAGCTGAGCATATTTAAATCGCTATCTCCGGGCACTACATAATACCCCACTTCTGCCTGCACCCCAAGTGAAAGGCTTTCATAAGCAGCCAGAGTCCCGAAAAAGGTTTTATGATGCCCCATACCGGCTATGGGAACTTTTAAATCCCTGCCTGTAGGAAAGGAGTGCTTTGCTTTCGCGGCGATTCGGGTGGTTTTGCCCATGCCGTCTTTTCGGTAAAACTGGTACTTGAGCATCACTGCCATGTCTCCCGGACGATCGCTACCCCAGTCGCTGGAAAAAACCCAGGGTATTTCCAGCTCTACCGCAAAATCGCGGGTCACGTTGTGATCTGCCATCAGCAAAGCAATGGAGTAATTGGTCCGGTCAGTATTGATGTAATTGTAAAGTGCCCTGACTGTGCTCTCACCTGAGCCGAGCATAATTGGCTTGTCCAATCTGATCGGAGGACCCTGTGCATTGAGGGTAGTTCCGGACAGACCCAATCCAATTATGAATACTATGAAATTAATTCGCATTGGTGCTTTAATTGTGTTTGAAAAATGTATTGATGTACCTTATTCACGGACAGGTGCCAGTGCAACCGTCCATGAGAGCTCTAACAAGGTGAGAATCATCAAACATTTCTAACACAAAAGCGCATTGTATTCGATCCACAGCGATTTGGTAAGCCGTGGCGATTTGGGAGGAGGGTAAAGTACCATCGATTCAGCCCATTCTCCATTGATTCTATCATTGCCGAAATCAAAGAAGAAAGTGTGGTGATCCACCACTTCTGTAGCGGATTCATAACCGGCCCGGAGGTACTCTATATCGTTTTGAACAAAGTTATATTCTTCGTCGCAGCAATCCTTGCTTTCGGATTCACTTTCGCAAGCATCTGCATCAGCGGGACAACAGGAAGCCATTTCACCTTCTTTGTTCTCACTGCTTTCGCAAACACATACCGGAGATGTAAAAAATGAAGTGAGCGTTCCTTCCGTCTGGCAATAATGTACTATGATGCCTATTCCGGTGGTCGAAATAAGCATTTTCAATGCCAGTACGATATGTAGAACTCTTTGTGTCATAATACTTACAAGTCTTTTAAACAGCATCTACAGTCAAAATGTTATGTTTTTAGGAAATTTTATGCTGGAGTTATTGGTGCAATCGGGTTTGGGTTGTTCTTCTATAAACCAAAAATGCTGAGTCAATTTCCACAAACCACTAAGAAAAACCACTTATGGTACTTTATTTCCTGGCGCTATTGCCCCCGGAGGATTTGAGAGAAAAAGTAAAGGAGATCAAACTGGAGATCAGCCGGTGTTATGGTGCATCCCATGCATTAAAATCCCCGGCACATATCACCCTTCAGATGCCTTTCAGGAAAAAGGAGTCTGCTGAGCAGTCTATGGAAGAGGCACTCAGCGGTTTTTCAGAAAAGTGCAAACCCTTTTACATTGAATTGGGCGGATTCGATTTCTTTCCTCCAAAGGTGATTTTCATACGGATTTCAGACCATCGACCATTAGTGGCACTGCGAAATAATTTACTTCCGGTGCTTTGGGAGAGACTAGAATTAACCAAAAAACAGACTGGGAACAGGTTCCACCCTCATCTGACAGTGGCGACTCGCGATCTGAAGGATGAGGCTTTTCCCGTTGCCAGGGAAGATTTTTCCGGGCGGGAATTCAGTTCGGGTTTTGAGGTAAAAAGCCTTTACCTGCTGAAACACAATGGCAAGAACTGGGATATTTTCAAAGAGTTTCCCTTTTCATAGGTCGTAAACTTCCCCCTTTTGGGGTATGGTCACCCCCTTGAATCCCTCCTTCACCAATTCCTTCGAAAAAGCTTCAATCACCTGTTCTTCCCCGTGCACCAAAAACATTTTTTTTATGCTCTTTTTCAGGCTGGACAGGTGAAAGATCAACTCATTGCGGTCTGCGTGAGCGGAAAAGGAATCCATGATTTCAATACTTGCGCGCACTTTTTTCTCCTCCCTGAAAAGCGTCAGTGTTTTCGCACCGCCCACGAGATGGGCTCCCGTGGTTCCCCGAGCGCAATATCCGACGATAAGCACCGTGTTGTTTTTGTTTTCAATGTGGTTAAAAAGGTGGTGCCTGACCCTGCCGGCATTCAACATGCCCGAAGCGGAAATGATAATACAGGGTTCAGACAGGGAGTTTATCTCTTTGGAATCCTGGGGATCTGTCACATACCTCAGCCCGTTAAATCCGAAGGGGTCGGGATCAAACTCGATGTAATCCTGTAACTTTGTGTCGTAACACTCCGGGTGAAGCCTGTATATCCTCGTGGCATTGACACTCAGGGGACTATCCACAAATACCGGTATTTTGGGCAGTTGATTTTTGTTGGCCATTTGGTCCATCAGGTAAACGATTTCCTGCGTTCTCCCCAGGCTAAATGCCGGAATGATGAGCTTCCCCTTTTGATCCACACAGGTTTCCTGAATGATGCGGAGCAACTTTTTGTACTCATTGGGAGCCGATTCGTGCAGCCTGTCCCCGTATGTGGATTCAGTAATGAGGAAATCGACCTCTGGAATTTCTGCCGGGTCTCGCAGTATTGGTCGCGAAGGCCTGCCCACATCACCCGTAAACCCAATCTTTTTAACATGCTCCCCGTTTCCTGTCTCCAAAACCACAGATGCACTCCCCAAAATATGGCCGGCATCTTTAAAAAGGATGGAGAGTTCCTCACTGATCCTGTGCCTGCGATCGTAATTCACCGTAACAAAGTAAGATAGAGCCTTATATACATCCTCCGCCGTGTAAAGTGGCTTATTCCCACTTTCGGCTTTACCCTGCTTTTTGGCCTTTTTCCGGTCGAACTGATAGTCGTATTCCTGTATTTTGGCGCTGTCCAACAACATTATGAGCGCGAGACTACGGGTCGCCGGAGTACAGTAAATATCACCCGAAAAGCCGTCTTTCACCAATTTTGGCAACCGGCCAATGTGATCAATATGGGCGTGCGTGATAATCACCGCATCTATTCCAGATGGATCAAAACCCCACTTCCGGTTCTTCTCTTCCATCTCCTTTTCATCGCCCTGAAACATACCGCAATCCAGCAATACCTTGAACCCACTGTCCAACTCCACCAAATGAGAGCTGCCCGTTACTTCATTGACCGCCCCGTGAAATGATACTTTCATCCATTTTTCTTTTCTATCAAAAAACAGCGGTCGGAGATTGTTCTATCCCCCACCTGCCTGCTTTCTTTCTATCAAAAATCTTAATTCCGCATCATAAGTCCTACCCTGTTAACTCTTCAACTACCGCAATCCTGTTTTGGATCAAAGCGTATATGATAGACCCACCAGGAAGTAAGATTGAATATCGTCATCCAAACCTCGAGTCTCCTGCTTATTCCAGCGAAGGGCATACTCGATGCCAACTCCTATACCGCGAAAAGCCTTGAAATTCAGTCCCGTGGTCCAGTTAAAGTTGGACAGATCATCCGCATCTTCATAACTCAAAAAGCCGGTGAAGTTAGAACTCAAAAGGAACCCATCGATTATTTCCCTGCTGTATTCCACCAGTAACTTAGTACCCAGCGATGATTCAAAATCCAGCTCATCCGAGGCAATTATGAAGTTGTAGTTCAGCGGATGGAGAACAACCAGCCAGTGGTCATTGGGCGTCCATGTGGCACCGGTACCGATATCCAGGTATGCCGGATCGAAGGCATTTTCTATGATGGTGGTTCGAAATTCAGCCATGGCCGAGATAGAAAGTTTGGGACTCACCTTATACCCATACAGAGAGTTGATCTGAAGAACATCAACGGTCGGCTCGTACTTTGACTCGTCCGGCACATCGTCCCGCTTTAGGTCCTGGCGCTGCCACCCCAGATTGAGACGGGCGGTGTTTCTCCAAAAGTAGTTTTCCTCCCTGAGATTGGCCCTCCCAAGCATAGATACCTGTATAGCACTGGTCTCGGAGTTTGGATTGGAGGCAGTAGCCCAGTTATTGAGCCGGTTAAAAGTAAATCCCAGGGTCCCGGAATATCTGAAGCTCCAACCCAATTCAGGTGGTATCATAGTAGTGGTCTGTTTCAAATCGGTTTCCAGTGACTGTATCAGGTCCCGCAACTCGGACTGCCTCTCCTTAAGTGAATCCACATTCTGTGCAGCCAGGTCAATTGTAAAACCGACGATGAGTAATAGAAGTAAAATTTGTTTTGCCATTTTGACTAAGTTTTTGTTCTAAAATTTGGTAATTATACAAACTCCTGCGAAATTTTTCACCTCTTAGATTACAAAAAAATCAATGGTCTGGTTTAATCGGGTAGAGAAATTACTCTTTGTCTGAATCAAGGATTATGAAGGATTAAAGGGATTTCACGGGTTTTTATGGCGTAAACAGTCTAAATATAATTCAATATTTTTTGTCACATTTGGGACTCTCCGTGATCTCCGTTCCCCTGTGGTGCACCATTTTCAGTTGTGAATTGGTGAGTTGGTGAGTTATTTTATGGCGAAAGTGCAAAGTGATCAGTTGTATATCCCAATTTTGAGGGGTGTTGGTTTTTGGGGATTTTTCTGCATGGCCACATAATTGTTGCACCCCTTCAGGGTGCTGTTCTCGGTTTGCTTTAGCGATGGGTTTTACCCATCGTTTTGCTGCTGCACCCCTTCAGGGTGCCATGGTGACTGACATGATTATAAATACGCCTCTTGCAATAAATAAGAACCCTGTAGAGGACGAAAATCATTGCGTGTCCGGGGATTTAGGATTAGCATTGGATGGGTGGGACAAATACGCACGGCCGTGCGTATCTACAGATATTTGACCCAAAACCCACAGCAACACACCATCCCTTTTCAAAAAAACGGTCATTTTCGATATCTTTGTTGCAAAGAAGTTTTCTATGAAAAAATCAAACTACTTTCTTGCGATCACCCTGATTTGGTTCGGGACAATATCCCTCATTATTCCGGTTACCGCCCAACAGGCGATGCCCGATGATTTTGCAGAGTGGATTGAGGAGGGAATGGAAGAATGGTCAATCCCCGGAATGGCGGTAGCTGTGGTAAAAGACGGTGAGGTTATTTTTGAAAGTGGCTTCGGGGTCAGGCGAAAAGGCAGTGCAGAGAGGGTGGATGAAAACACCGTCTTTGGAATTGCTTCGGTGAGTAAAAACATGACTGCTGCAGCCCTCGCAGTGCTGGCGGATGAGGGTAAGCTGAGTTGGGATGACCGGGTCGTCGATCACATCCCCTGGTTTGAACTCAGCGATCCACATGCCACCAGTCAGGTTACCATACACGACTTGTTACTGCACAGGACAGGAGTGGGGCGAATACTGGGAAACAGGTTGCAATTCATGACTGAAGCCAGTCGCGATGAGGTGATTTACCGCACCAGATACATGGATTTTGAGGCCCCTTTCAGATACGGATTTGTTTACAACAATGTAATGTATTCGCTAGCCGGTCAGGTGGTTGAGTATGTGGAGGGAGTTAGCTGGGACGATTTTCTCGAGGAAAGATTTTTCACGCCCCTCGGTATGACAAATACCAATACCAGCATCACAAAACTGGACGAATCCGGCAATGTGGCCTGGCCCCATCAGGAGATAAAAGGCGAAGTGGTTGAAATCCCAAGGCGAAACTGGGACAATGCTGGGCCCGCCGGTTCTGTCAACTCCTCAGTCAGCGACATGACCAATTGGATGCTTATGCAACTTGGCAAACCTGGAAAATACAGGGACAGTACCTTAATCTCTGGCAGAAATATGGCGGCTATGCACCGGCCGGGAATCGCCATGCCACCATCCGATCCCTACGACTACCAGTCATCTTACGGACTGGGATGGAGAATTACAGATTATGAGGGCGCGCGGCTTTTGTTGCACGGAGGCGCCACGGATGGATTCAACACCTCCATTTGTCTCGCACCTGACCAGGACCTCGGGATCATCGTTATGTCCAACAACTTCAACCTCTTCAGGGAAGCAATCGTCTATCAACTTCTCGACCATTTTCTCGGCATCGAGAACAACGACTGGGCCGCGCACTATCGCGACCGGTATCTCAGCAGGTACGAATTGGCCTCGGAGGAGAGAAAGTACATCCACGAAAGCAGGAAAGAAGACCTGCCGGCCAATTTCGAAGCCGATTCCCTACTGGGTTTGTTCACTCATCAGGCCTACGGAGAGGTAAAAATCGGAATGGAAGATGGGAATCTCTACGCCAGTTTTTGGAACGGAACCATAGTAGCAGATCTCGAGTACTGGCACGGGGATACCTACCGCGCTGTTTGGAGAAATCCGGCCCAAAGGGAGGAATTTTGTTGGTTTACCGCAGGGAAAGACGGAACACCGGTACGCTTCCACTTCGAATTTAACCTCCGTCCTATTTTACTTCAAGTCGGTGCCTATCCGTCAAATTATACCAGGGTGGTTGAATTTGAGAAACAGCGGCTTAGCAATTGATAAGTACGGATGGCCCTGAGCTATCATCTCATCCAATTGCAATTTGGATTCACCGAATCAGTAACACATCCCCTGCTTTGACCTCCTCCCGTCCAGCCAGATCGGTGTAGATCAACTGATAGACATAAACCCCTTCTGCGGCAGTCCGGTCTTGTATTTTTCCATCCCAAAAGATATTAGGGTTATCCGGACTGATATCAGCAATCTGGTGGACTGTATTACCCCATCGGTCGAACACCTGGAAACTATTTACGCGCATTACTCCCTCCAAACCCAGTGGGCCGAACGCTTCATTGAGACTTATGGCTGAATTAGGTCTGAATACATTGGGCAGATACACGTTCTGCTCTCTGATAGTGATGTTGATAAAATCCTGCAGGACGCAGCCGCGATCGGTGGTCAATTGAATGGCCAAAACAGTATTGGAAACTACCTCGTAATTGACTGACAACTCGCCCATAGCTAAAACTTCCTCATCTTCTGTCCAGTCAACGCTTTGAATTAGAGTGTCCGGGACATTGGTGCCGGCCTCAATTAATAAAATTTCACCGGGATCTGTATCTAAATCGTCACCTAATGACACAAAGTAGTTTTCCGGTTCTTGCAGTTCTACCTCAAATACCTCAGACAGGCATCCACTGTCATCCTCAATCTGAATCTGATAAACTCCCGCACTGAGTCCGGTGGCGACCAAATTACTTTGCGGCTGACCATTTATCAGCATTTTATAGGGGTCATTCTCCGGGTTTTCCACCACTGCAATAATCTCGCCGTTTTCGTCTTCAAAACAAAGAGGGTCTTCAGCAAGGAGAGCGACAACAGGCTGTTCCGACACTACAATCTCCACATTACTCTCTGCATCAGGACAGAGATCACCGGTCACTCTGTAGGTGAAAAAGTTAGATCCTACATTCAGAGCATCCAAATCGATGATCGATTCTGTTGTATTTCCATCTTCGTCAAACCAGTTTCCTCCCTCATCTGCCCCCGATAGTGAATTATCGAGTTCAACAGATTCCGCTTGTCCTTCACACAAAACAGGCAAATCAACAACTGACCCCGCGCTATTCAGGCCTTCCACATCCAGAATCATACTCCACTCCGTCGGGCAATCCTCCGGCAGGGAATCTGTCAATCGGAAGATTAGTTGGTAACTTCCTTCCACTGCGCTGTCAAGGGTCAGGATGTTGTCCAATACAACCGGGGTTATTACATTGTCCTCCGGATTTTCCAAAGTCCATGTGCCGGCCGGAGACTCACCGGTAAAGTCACTGAGATCTATGGAAGCTGAATTGGCACATACTTCAAGCACATCAGGCAAATCTACTTCTGGGCAAATACACTCTATGACCTGTATCGCCACAGTTTCTGTCCTTCCGGGACAGGGGTCTTCCAAACCTTCGGTGCTGAACTCTAAAATGTATTCGCCCTCGTCAAAGCCATCAAAATCAATGAGGCCATCCTCTATCTCTTCTCCATCCAGACTCCAGGATCCCACCGCCTCAGTATCCAATAATTCATTTAAATCCAGTGAGGATCCGAAAAGGGAATTGTTGCATATTTCAACTGGAGAGAAAATTTGAAAATCGGAGGGAGCCCGCACACTTAGATTAAAACTGCCATCAAAGACAGCCGGACAATCAGCATCAGTGGAAATAATTTCCCATGTCTGTTCGCCTTCCGTTTCTCCTGAGACCACTAGTTGCTGAGGACTATTTTCAACTGCAACCTCAAGTTGTTCGCCCAGACTATTTTCAAGAGTGACAACCATCGGCAGGGGACCATCGACTTCCAGAATCATTTCCGCCTCATCGCCCAGACAAATCTCTGCAAACCCCGATAAAGTAACCTCGGGCAGCGCATTCCAGATGACCGGAACGACATTGCTTAATGAAAGGCATGGATCGTCCAGATTAACTTCTCCTCCTTCGAGGGTACTCACCACCGCTACTATGTAGTAGGTTTGGTCAGTCTCTAAATCGCTGCCCCATTCAAAAGCCGGTCCTACCGTTTGACTTACAATATTGGCCGGGATAACATCGGTGTCTTCCAGCAACAAGTAGATCAACACATAATCTTCGGGCACATTAATGCCGGTGGTATCCAAATCATCTGTCAACAGGTCTTCACCTTCGCATAGTTCAATTTGTGGATTCTCTATAGTGCCTGCCTCGCTCTCGCAGTCGCAGTCCTCTGTTATGAAAAGGGTGTCTGACACACAGTTCTGCGCGTCAATCAATACAAATTCCAGTTGGCTTCCGGATGGTACGGCATCACTAGTGAATAAACTCCCGTCGAGTGTATCTCCATTCAGCACGTAAGGGCCCTGACCTCCGATTGTCTCAAAGCTGACTACAAATTCTTCCCCCGTGCATTCCACAGAAAGAATGGAGAACCCGGGCCGCTCCAGAAACTCAATTCCTACGGTGTCGGTTAACTGGCAAAGGCCGTTGATTTCAGTGTATTTCAAAGTGACATTCCCAAATGATTCCGCTTCAAGCAGTATTGCAGACCCATCTACGCTGAAATTCACAGCTCCCGATGTATTGTTTTCCAGCAAATTCAAAGAACCTCCACCGCCATTTTCTATGGTTAATTCCAATGGTCCTGCACAGGTAGGCAGGTTGCCGGCAATAGTGAACTGAGGTAGCTCGTATATAAAAAGTGGCTGTCCCTGAGATATCCTCAAGCAACTACTCTCATAATCCGGCTGTCCATCCACATCTGTGGCAGTGACTACATGGGATACAAAATAGGTCGTGCCCGCCTCAAGGGTATCGGGCAGTTCAAAAGTAAGTTGATCGGTAAAATAAACCGGATCGACCAGATTGGCTCCACTACCCTGATGTATTAAAAAGAAGGCAGTGTCCAGCAGGGCTGTATTGCCTTCGTCCTGAAAATCCAACACCACCTCACCACCGGTTTCGCAGAAAAACAGGGTGTCTGAGCCCATGGTTCCCGGATTGGATATACAACTGCAGTCCACCGGGCCGATTGAGAAGACTTCCTCGCATCCGGCTGCATCTGTTACTGTAAATTCATAAGTGATTCCATCTTCCAGAAAGTCCGAGGTAAAAGTTTGGTCTTCCAGGGTGCCCGGAAGATCAATATCAATGCTATCCCCGGAAACTGAGACCTCAAAACTCACCTCAAACAAATCAGCGCTGATGCATTCAATGTCGGGCACTGAAATGGACGGATTTTCCAAAAACTCTACCTCAAAGGTATCCCTGGCCACACATGCCGGATTTTCAATTTGCAGGACAAAGAGGTAGTTACCCGGCTCAAAGACTTCTACCGGGGTAAACAAAGCAATTGGATCGGACACAAAAGGAGGTTCTGCTCCGGGCCATAAGATAGCCTCCCAGATTGGAATGTCTGCCGTACTGCCGGGAGCTACTTCAAATAAACTCTCAAAGCCGCAAATTTCATCATCAAAAATCAGCTCAAATTCAGGATCTTCATAAAAAATAACAGGCTGCCCGGGTGCAATCTGAAGACAGAGGTCATCGGGGTCATAAGTTCCGTTCAACTCCTCCCCCACCACATGGGAAATGTAATACACTTCTCCCGGTATCATTCCAGGAACAAATCCAAATAAACCGTCTTCATTGGTGTCGAATACGACACCGACATCGGGGCCGGAATTGTCATGCAAAATAAAGGTAGAAATATCTCCCGGCAACAAAACACCATCGCCATTGTAAACCGCCTCTACAGTTTCATCCAGTGAAATGCAGGCATTTAAAAGATCTTGTGACATACTTCCGGCTTCGTTGTCACAAAAACAGTCCACAGGACCGATTGTTAATTCTGTTGTACAACCACTGTTGTCTTCCACCGAAAACGTGTACGACTGATCTGGATCGAGCACCTCAGTGGTAAAATCATCGCCGTCCAGCGTGCCAGGGGGATTTACGGTATAATTACCGTCCCCTCCTGCTATTGAAAAAGAGGCTGTAAATTCCAGTAAGCTCAAACAGTTTGTTTCTAAATTACCTATGAGAATGGGATCGAGCACTTCCACCTCAACTTGCTCAGTTACCGCGCAAGCCGGATTTGACGCATCCAATGCAAACACATAAGTACCCGGCTGATCCAACTCTACATCAGTAGTTTCCTCGCCGGGTGATATAATATTGGCCGTACCCGGGCCACTGATATTGCTCCAGAATACCTCTGTGACATCGGGAGATACCAAAGCCTCGAGAATGGCAAGTTCACAAATGGGATCCACAGCCAATATTTCAATCTCCGGGTCTTCGTAAAATACAACAGGTTGGCCCGCTGCCACAGATAAGCAGGGATCGTCGGGGTCATAGGTGCCATTCAGCTCAGTGCCTACCACAAAGGAAATGTAATAAGTCTCCCCCGGTATCATTCCGATTTGAAAGCCAAATTCTCCGGTAGAATTGACAGCCCATACTACACCGATATCTTCTCCCGGCAAATCGTGCAAAACAAAGACACCAATATCGTTGATGTCAAAAACCGTATTTCCATCCGAGCTTGCAGTTACAGTTTCCCCGGTGGAAATACACGCCTCAAGTAAATCCTGTGACATGCCCCCCGCATCGGAAACACATGGGCAGTCGATCTGGCCCTCTGCAATAGTTTCACAGCCGTTGTCATCGCTTATGATAAAAGAATATGTATCACCACTCTGAAAGGTTGGACTTTCAAATTCGGTGCCTGGAATTTCCACGCCATCCACAAAATACGGTTCCGATCCCTCTGAAATTATCAGTTCGATCTGGTACTCCCCTCCGGCACAGTTTAGATCGCCTTCCTCCACATTTGGAGAGGCCAAAATCTCCACCACAGTTTCAGCCGTGCCCTCACACAGTCCATTATCTTCCGCAAATTCAAAGGTGTACAAACCGGATTCAATCACCGAAACTTCAGTGAGAGGCTCGTTGGGAGTTTGTATGTTTACTCCTCCGGGACCCCCGGATTGAGTCCACGTTCCTGAAGAGCCGGAAGCAATATTTGCGGAAAGAGAGAATTCGAAATCGCATTGAGGAAGGACAGTATCGATTGAGGGGGCCGGTGATTCCACAACATCTATAAATTCACAAACCGGGTCGGATACGCCGCAACTGGTTTCAACCTCCAAACAGATTTCAACCATTCCCAATTCATCGGCGGAAAACGACACGGGATCATTGGTTCCCTGGCCGGAGAGAATAGTAATTCCGGTCCCTGACCATATATAGTCATTGATCAGAGGGTCAAAATCAGCGGATGCCGTACCAGTCCCATCCACGCACAATTCAAGGGGAACACTGATGGCCGGGGGGTCGGTAGATATCAGATTAATCAAAATATCAGAGGGTGGAGAGTTGCCGCAGGGTCCCCCGACAAGTGTTACCACGGCGTTATTTACGCCTCCGTTTTCAAACCACGTCACCTCAAAGTCATCGTCAGACTGGCTGACAAGCGTGCCACCACTCAGATTTATATCCCAGGTGGCCCCCGGTGGAGCAGGAGGATCGAGTTCATAGGTGTAGGTATCTCCTTCACAAACATCCAGAGGCCCTGATATGACAATGTCAGGCGGTTGCTCTATGAAAACATCTATGCACACTGTCCCGGATGTACATTGATTGGAAAAAGAATAGCAGACACTTCGTATATCGGGACCGGGCGCCCACTCTACCGATATTTCCGGAAGGTCAAAGTCCAAATTGACAAATGGACCTGAAACAGTTCCCGAAGTCCAATCATCAACAGGCAAACCCTCCAGGGTAAAAACAACAGGCTCGTTTACACAAACTGTATCGGGACCAGTAATCTGAGGATCTGAATCATCCGGTTCAATGATTATCTGCCAGCAATCATCAGTCAAATCTGCGCAGTACAATCCATCATCTATGTCGTCGTTGAGGTCTTCAATCGAAAAAATACCATCTGGGGATGGAATCAATGAAAAATCAGAATCAAGTACCGAAAGACCACAAACGTTGTAAGTGCCGGGAGCAAAAGAAGTCAAATCAGCATCTTCCTCAATTTCTATTATCACCTCATCCTCGTCTGTAATAACAAAGTAATAATCGTAAAGAGTGGGATCGGGTTCATTCCCGTCAAAATCCACAGGGATATTCAGAAAGAGATCTGGAGATCCCTCGCAGAAAGTAAATTCCATCAGGTCTATTTCACCGGCATTTGCCTGACAGGAACTGGTTATACAGAATTCCTCACATTGAGTCCCATCATTGTCGTAGAAATCGATTTCCCAGTCAACCAGAGTGCCACCGAACGTAGGACTGCCAGAAATTGCCAGTTCCCATGTTCCATTGACAGCAACTCCGATAAAACTGCTGTTGAAACATCCATTGGCACCCTGTGATGGAAAGTAGGAACCGGAATAAATTTGATTAGGGCCGTATCCCGCTCCACTGTCAAAAGTTGATGGAAAACCAGGATCCGGTTCGGCTACCTCCGCACAGTTTATGAAACAAACTTCTAATGTCACTGTATCTGGATTGGAACTGCCACTTTGCTCTATCAATCGGCTGAAAGCAAAAACACTTCCCTGTTTTCGTAAAATTACATCAATTTCTTCCAGGGAAGCATGTGTCAAATGAACCCTAACCGACCGAATCCCCTGACCATTTGAACCAATTGTTGGGTTGGTGGCTCCTGAAACCTGAATTTGGGATATCACTCCTCCGCCTATACCACTTGAAAGCGCCTCAGGGCAATCTGTGCACTCACAGTTAGCCGAGACTACATTGGCATAAATTAGTGTAAAACATACAACCAGCACCCACCTCATCTTGATTTCAATTATTTTTAAACTTATCTACAACTATAAGTATGCAAAATGAGGAAAATGGTTGCCTGGGGGGTAAAATTAATTCCTGAAGTGGAACTGGTCAAAACACAATACAGAGAGCAAACAAATAATATTAAAGTGGTATTGATACAGTGTAATTGTATATTTGTGAAAGCAATTTAAAATCTTTCTAAAACAATTAGTGAGGGTCAATTTCCCCCTTATCACCGCTCCCTCTTATAAAAATAAATCCCGATGGGAGCCAATATGGCTGTGATGGTTGTGGATGCAAGAATGGCCTTCCCGATGGTGCGCATGTCGTAGATTCCATCGAGAATATCTCTACACGCTTCAACCTGCCAGGAGAGGGGATTCCACGAGACAAATGTCTGCATCCATCCGGGCATGGTTGCCGGATCTACAAAAATATTGGACATAAAGACCAGTGGCATCAGCAACAACCACCCAAGGGACATGACTGCCGATAGGCTGCGCATCGTTAGTCCCAATATCAAAAACAACCAGGATACACTTACCGCGAAGTAAATTGCCAATCCAAAGACCAGTGCAATTGATGGCAGTCCAGCAGACACTCTGAAACCAAGTAGAGCTGCAAATATCAACACCACCAAACCCGATACAAAATGCCTGATAAAGTCACCTACAAAAATGCCGACAAGTGGAGTGGGTGACCAAATCGGAAGAGATGAAAACCTGTCGAACAGACCCTTGGATATATCGGTGTGCATGTTCATCCCGGAATAAATCGAATTGAACACCAATGTCTGCACCAAAATACCGGGCACAAAAAATTGCAGGTAATCCTCAGTCGATCCCGCCAATGCCCCTCCAAATATATAGGTGAACATGAAAGTGAACATAATCGGTGTAATCAGTGCATCGGTAAACTGTTCGGGGATGTGTTTGATCTTTAACATGCTCCTCCATCCGAACATCAATTTCCCTGTTGTGATTCCCGCTCCCCGCCCGGGGTTGACCACTTCTATTATCTCCCTGGGATCGGAGGAAACTGCATCATCGGATTCGAACTTGCTCCCCGGACTTTTTCCTCCCTGCCCTGGATCCTCCTCAGCGGGTCTTCCGGTCAATGCGAGAAAGACCTCATCGAGATTGGGGCGGGACAAACTGAAACTGCGGATATGGTCTTCGTTGGAGCGAAATTTATCTAGCCATTCAATGGCCTCCCTGGTATTCCCAACCCGAATATTAACCGGACCTCCTGAATCCGTTTCAGAAGGAATTTTGAGGCCGTATTTGGCCAGTTGTACGATCAGTAGTTTGCGAGCACTGTCCCCGGCTGTATAAAGGTGAAGGATATTTTCGCCCACCGAGCTTTTCAATTCATCACTCGTTCCCTCAGAAATCAGTTCTCCCCGGTCGATGACCGATATCTGATCAGCCAATTGGTCAGCTTCCTCCAGGTACTGGGTGGTGAGTACCACCGTGGTGCCCCTGTCAGCCAGCGCTCTGATTACC
Source organism: Saprospirales bacterium (assembly GCA_007695035.1). Classification (GTDB taxonomy): domain Bacteria; phylum Bacteroidota; class Bacteroidia; order Chitinophagales; family Saprospiraceae; genus PWJY01. Next base: position 29,086 of record REEO01000083.1, read on the forward strand.
CGCCAGAGATTGTTTCGACTGCGAGGGTCCAACCCGGTGGTGGGTTCATCGAGGAAAAGGATACTGGGGATTTTCAATACACTGACTGCAATATCCAGTCGGCGTCGCATTCCACCGGAATAATTTTTCACCAATTTATTGGAAGCTTTTTCCAATCCAAAGGACTTCATCAATACCTTGGAGCGCTTCCTGGCATCACCTGCTGAAAAACCCAGTAACCGCGCTATGAGAAACATGTTTTCACGCCCGGTCAATTCCTCATCTACTGAAGCACTCTGTCCGGTGAGACTTATCAATTCCCGCACCGCTTTGGGCTCCCTCAGCAAATCCTTCCCCAGAATATTCACTTCTCCCTGGTCGGGTCTGGTCAGGGTAGCCAGGATTTTAACCAGAGTGGTTTTCCCGGCACCATTGGGTCCCAAAAGTGCGTGCACATCACCCTTAGTGACTTGGAGGTCAAAATTTTTCAAAGCCACTGTACTGCCGAAGGTTTTGAAGAGGCCCTTCGCCTCTATTGCATACTTATCCATTTTCAATTTTTCACAGTCCTGCAGCAAAGCAGTAAAAAAAGAAGTACTATTCGGGCATTTCCCTCACTTTGCAACCCAGGAGACTTAGGCGCTCAATTATCTCTTCTGATTTGAGGTCAAAAGATTCCACCCGGAGTACATTGGACACGTCCTCAGTATCAACCGACCATCTAATGATGCTGTCTATGGCATTCATGGTTGGTGCAATGGCCTCAATTCTCTCAGGGTTGTTGATATCGGTCTCATAAACATGCACCACTATGCGATTTGCTTTTTTCAGTTCAGTTAATTCCATAGGCTATCACTTTTCAAATACGCTGCAAATCTATAATGATAAGCAGCCATCCAACAGCAATTTACCACGAACACCAGCATATTTTCGACAAGTTGACCGGGACTGTCACAATCAAAACGCTGAAAACAACCCATGATCAAAACCTTTTAAACTTGAATCAAGAAACACCTCGAAGAGCATTTTTCATAGAATTCAAGTGTTAAAAGGGTTATAAATGACACAGGCCTGTGAGAAAAAACGGATCGATATTGTATATTTGAAGCTAATGAAAGTAGTTAACACAGATTTTACCATATGAATATATTAAAACACCTAATCACACCTCTTCTTCTGCTGATGGCATGGTCTGCACAAGGTCAAACTGCGCTCAATGTGGATTCTGTCGGGCATTTGAATTACCCAGCCAATGCAAGTGATGTATGGGGCTATGTCGCACCGGACAGCAGCGAATATGCCATAATGGGTTTATTTAACGGAACAGCTGTCATCGACCTCTCAGACCCGTCTGATCCGGAGGAGTTTATATTCGTCGATGGCGTAAACAGTACCTGGAGAGATGTGGCCACCTGGGACGAATACATTTACGTCGTGGCCGATGTGGGCTCCGATGGATTACTCATTATCGACATGGCAGATGCCCCCGATTCCGCCCAGTACAAATTCTGGCAACCCATGATCAACATCAACGGCGTTGAGCTCCAACTCAGGCGCTGCCACAACATGTGGATTGATGAGGACGGCTACGCCTACCTTTCGGGATGTAATTTGAACTCGGGAGGTGTTCTGATTGTCGATATTCACAGCGACCCGTGGGAACCGGAATTTGTAGCTGCCGCGTCAAGCACCTATTCCCACGATAATTTTGTCAGGGACAGTATGCTCTTCAGCGCTGAAATATACCAGGGTCAGTTTTCCGTGCAGGATGTTACCGATCGCACCAATCCGGTCTTGGTCAACAGCCAAAATACCTCCTCAAATTTCACCCACAATTGCTGGTTGTCTGACGATGGAAATTACATTTTTACCACCGATGAAGTTGCCAACGCCTATATAGATGCATACGACATTTCGGACATTTTAGACATTGAGTTCGTATCCTCCTTTCGGACAAAGACGAATGAAGGAGAGGGCGTTATTCCCCACAATGTTCACTACCAAGAGGGTTTTCTGGTGATATCCTATTACACGGACGGAGTCGTAATTGTGGATGCACACCGACCGGAAAACATGGTAAAAGTGGGGCAATTCCCCACATTCTCCGGCTCACCGGGAGGGTTTAACGGCTGTTGGGGAGCCTATCCTTTTTTGCCATCCGGCCTGCTGCTAGCCTCTGATATTCAATCCGGCCTATTCGTACTCGAGCCGGATTACAAGCGGGCCTCTTATTTGGAAGGCAAAGTGACTGCGGCCACCACCGGGGCCAACATCCCCAATGTAGAGGTAGAAATACAGCTCAATTTCCCAAATGGGAAAACCACCGGTGCCGATGGCAATTACAAAACCGGAATCCCCGAAGAGGGATTTTACGAGGTGACTTTCTCTCATCCCGACTACCGGGACACAACCATTGAGGTGGAACTGGAGCGCGAAGTGATAACCATACTGGATGTCGCGCTGTTTCCCCCGGATTGCAACGGACCCCAAATCCAGGCAGATCAACTGCAGGCTGAAAGACTTTTAGGTGACGAAATTCAACTTAATTGGGTGCGGGGAGATGGTGACCTCGTCATTGGAATTGCCAGAAAAGGAGACCCGGTAAACAGATTGCCTGAAATAGGTAACCATTATTCAGCCGATGCGCAATTCGGCATGGGTGACAACCTCGGTCAGGGGAACTATGTGGTCTATGCCGGCTCCGGCACAAATTTTTCAGTGGCAGGTCTGGACCCAAATTCAGACTATCACTTCGCCTTTTTGGAATACGACACCACAGATCACTGCTACCTCTACCCACCCCTGGAAAATTCTTTTACTACCCTGGGACTGACTGCCGACCTTCAACTGGAAAAAACGGTTGACGGAAATGACTTTCAACCGGGAGACACTATCCATTTTGGTCTGTCAATCACCAATTTGGGCCCGGAATCTTCGGGCAGCATTACTCTGATCGACTATTTGCCACCTGAAATCAACTACCTCAATGCAATCCCATCACCCGATTCCTCTACCGGCAATGGCGTATTTTGGACCCTGGAGAGTCTGAATTCGGGAGAGTCCGTAAATGTAAATATGGAAACTGTGGTGGACAGTCTGTCAGGAGACGGCACCTTTTACAACTTGGCGACTGTTTTCGGGGAGGCTTCTGACCCGGACAGCACCAACAATATCGACAGTGTACAAATAACCATTGACTGCGACATCGACTCCTGCTATGACATAACCATTTCAACTGAAGTTGATCAGTGCGGAGCAGTGGTGGATTACCCTTTTTCAAATTGCGACATACCCTCCGGCTCAATTTTCCCGCTGGGAACAACTACTGTGAACTGCGAGGTAGTCAATTCCTGCGGCCAAACGGACAGTTGCAGCTTTGAAGTAACCGTAATCGATTCCGTGCCACCCGTTATCGATGACTGCCCACAATCGATCACCATTACAGCTTGCGAAGTGGATGCATTTCAAAACCCTTCATTTTCGGATACCCTGACCCATAGCAGTTACTCACAGTTCAGCGACTCAATAAACCAGGGATCGGCTCATGACAACTGCGGGATAAAATCCGTGGCTTTTGTCGATTCTCTGAGCGGGGAATGTCCCTTTGAAATTCAGCGGAACTGGATCGTTACAGATTCTTTTGATAACCAATCTCAATGTCACCAACTCATTTTCATTCAACCGGATACAGTGACACTGGTTTGCCCACAAGACACCACCATCACTCAATGCCCAGATGAACAGGCAATTTCCGATTTGTTTTGGGATTGGGTGGACGAGGCAAAGATGAATGGCGGATGTCATGACGACCTCGTCAATAATGCCACAGAGCCTCCGGGAATATGTGGAGGTAATAGCATTGTCACATTCACAGCAATGGACAGTTGCGGACAATCCGAAGAGTGTACCGCCACCTTCGGGATTCAGGAAGCCCCTGTCCTCAGTGCAATCTGTCCTCCTGACACAGTGCTTTTTGTGGACGAAAACTGCACTCTTGACCTCTCGGCGCATGCCTTGAATGCCCAATTTACAGGCGATTGCGAAATTTCAGAGGTGGAGTGGGAAATAAGCGGGGATACAACCCTCAGTGGAAATGACTCCCTGCCAAAAATAATCCTGACAAAGGGAACAAATATCATTTCCTGGAGTGCAAAAGGGCTTTGCGATGAGACTGGATGCGATTTTCAACTATTTGTGCAAGACAATCAGTTCCCTGAAATCACCTGTCCTGCAGACCTCGACAGCCTCGTACTAGCCGGGGAAGATGGATTGTTGCTAAGCCTCGACTCAGCAGTTGCCTGGGACAATTGCGGAATCGCAGAGGTGTCCAATTCCTTCAATCAGGGAGGAGCAGATGCCAGTGGATTTTATGCGGTAGGAAATACAGAGATTATCTTTATTGCCACCGATAATTCAGGCAACAGTGCGACTTGTAATACCCTCATCCAGATAGGAGTTGATAGCCAAGATGTGGAATTGCAGATTTCAGGGGTGGTCCAAACTGCTTTTGATGTCCCTGTCAATAATGTCAGTTTGCTAATAAGCGGTGACAAGCAGAAATCAGTAATGACAAACACCGATGGTTCCTATGAATTCCTCGTTGACTATGGCGACTCCATACTTATTGACCCCGAAAAAAGCGGTGCCTGGTTGGACGGTGTAACTACCCTGGACCTTATACTCATTCAGCGACATATTCTGCAGATTGAATTGTTCACCCATCCCTATCAGTATATTTCTGCAGACCTGAATGAAGACGGGGTAATCTCTACCCTTGATTTGATCATTCTTCAAAATTTGATCCTCGGTGGCATGGATTCAGTACCCGGCAAAAAATCATGGTACTTTATCCCGGAGGAGTTTAATTTTGACGACCCCAACAATCCCCTTGATGAAGACTGGCCGGAGCATAATAACTACCCTGAAATCAACGCAAATCTCCTGGAAGAAGATTGGGTTGGAGTAAAAACCGGAGATGTAAGCGGGGATGCGGGTCTTTCGGGGATAAGAGAGACAACCATCACCTACGATTTGAAACTTCAAGAAATCAAACATCCGGACCATACAATTGAATGGCAGATTATTACTTCAGAAAGTGCCCCATTCAACGGCTATCAGTTAGAGTGGGAGTTCCCGGTTGATGATCTGGAATTCACCGGATGGATAAATCATCTGAAAACCGGGGATGGAAGTACAATGGATGGTTTGTACCTGGACGAGGAGTCGGGGATTATCAGGATTTTGGCATACAGTGGCAAAAAAACTCACACAACCGATGAAGGTGTGCTTTTGAGTTTGTTTTTCGAATCGAAAAGTTCGGCACAAACTGTTTTAGAGCTAGTGGAGAAAGGCGATAGATGGGAGAGTGAAATTTATCTAAAAGACGGAAGAGAAATCAGACTGCCACGGGTAAAAGAAATCAGGTCTGTGGATGAAAACACCCGATTCAGACTCCTTCAAAATCAACCCAATCCCTTTAAAGCAGAGACCACCATTGGGTTCATACTGCCTCGAGTGGGCGATTATGAACTGTCGATTACCAATTCCGCCGGCAAGCTCATTAGGCAAATTGAAGGGGAAGGAAAAGTCGGAAAGAATCAAATACAATTAGATCTGGACGAACTGACGCCAGGGATTTATCTTTATCGACTGTCTTCCGGCGAACATTCGGCGGTGAAGAAGATGCTGGTTCATTGATTATTGGCGATCTCGATCAATTGAATTTGTCCAGATAGAAAGTACAGACCAAAAAGGTTGATTAAAAAATCCGTATTTTGCGCCGATGACAAAATTTACAGACCAATGAGTAAAACGGTTCGAAAGACGAGCGGGGCATTTTTCAAAGACCTGATGGTAATACACGCCTCTTTAAATACGGGCGTATTGATACTGGCGGCTTTTTTCTACTATTTTTCGATGGAATCCGGGGCTGAGGAGGGAGAAATCCCGGGCTGGTGGTCCACCGTAGCCATCGTGGTGGCATTTGCCGGGGTCTTTTTTAGTGCGTACACCTACAAATCGAATTCACTGGCGCTCCGCTCCAACGACAATCTCTCCGAAAAACTGGTCGCCTACAGAAAGGCTTCCATTGCCAGTTGGATTATTTTGGACTTGGCTATCATTGTTAATCTCGCTATTTATTTCATCAATCAGAATGAACTGCTGCTTTACATAGCGCTGTTTTTGGTAGCACTTATGTTCTTGAAGCGCCCATCAAAAGGCCGGACCATTGACTCCCTCGACCTCGGAAAAAAAGAAAGGGAAAAGATTGAGGATCCGGATGCAGTGGTGATCCAGATCCAGTAGAAGCGAAAGACGTTGCACCTATAAGGAGTGCGCAATTTTCGGTTTGTGGGGACAAATACGCACGGCGTGCGTATCTACAGTAATTGTCATAAAACCAGATTTGGTGGGATATACGCAAAGCGATGCGTATCTACTTTACACATTCCGAACTTTGTACTTTCCGAACATTTTACTGTCAAAAAAATAACGTCCTATGCGACAAAATAGAACCATGTAGCGGACGCAAGGCATTGCGTCCTACACGAAATTTTATTCAAAACCTATCTGCTTGACCCCAGACCTTTGGTGGGTCATTTCCGAACTTTGTACTTTCAACTCACTCAAAAATGAAACCGGAGTCCCAAGGCGGCGAAGTGAATCCGGGTGAAATTATAAACATCATCCACATCGGCACCTCCATCCAAAACCCGGAAACCGACCTTGAAGCCAAAATTATCTACCGTTTTGAACACAAAGCCTCCGAAGAAATCAAAAGCCCTGCCCTGACCGGAGACCAGTCCGTCTCCCTCGAGGAGAAAAGACCAGCTCTCTTGCATATACTCCAGGTAAAAATTAATGAGCGGAACAAATCCGAAATCGTCTTTGCGCCCCTGGGTGTTTTCGGTTGACAGCCGGATGGTTGCATCTCTGAACTTGGCAGTGGCTCCCAGACCCAGTATCCAATGCTCTGAACTGATAAAGTCTCTTCTGTATGTGATTCGATAAGAATTGAACTGGTAGAAACCCAATGCGAGACCCTGATCTTCCGTGAAGTTAGCTCCTGCAAAATCAATTTCAAACGGGATATTACCCTCGTAATCGATTGAAAGTATGGAAAACAGTCCGGAAATGTGGTTTCTGTCGCCAAAAGTGTAGGAGGGCACCAACCTGAAAGGCAAAAGAATTCCATCCTGTGAAAAATCCTGGGCCAGATCAAAAAAGGTGCCCGTTTCATTGGGGACCTGAACCTCATTGAAATTCGAGAAGCCCACACCGGTCTCCATTCCTACAGACCACTGGGCACTGACAGCAGTCACCCCAAAAAACAACATCAATGAAAACAGTAATCTCATCCTCGAATAGTTATAGGTACTTAAACGGGATTCTTTCCTTTATGGTTTGACCCACCTGCAAAAGTACTGAATTATATGTGAATCGCATCCCGACTCCGGTCCAACCTTATGAGAGTTTACCGGCAAAATACATATATTTGCGGCATTTAACGGCAAAAATCAGGCGACAATGAAAGTTGGTGTAGTTGTATTTCCGGGTTCCAATTGCGACGATGACATGATGCACGTAATGGGAGACGTACTGGGGTTGGAGACTCATAGAATTTGGCATAAGGACTCCATACCTGATTCTTTTACCAAAAACGACTGCATCGTGCTGCCAGGCGGATTCTCCTATGGAGACTACCTGCGTTCGGGTGCCATAGCGCGTTTTTCTCCGGTGATGAAGTCCGTGGTGGAACACGCCGAAAGTGGAGGATTTCTATTCGGCATCTGCAATGGATTTCAAATACTCTGCGAGGCCGGATTGTTGCCGGGTGTCTTATTGAGAAACAAAAACCAGCTCTTTGTTCACCAAAATACATGGCTCAAAGTCTGTTCAACAGCATCACTCTGGACCCGAGGACTCAACCGGGCAGAGCCTCTCAAAATGCCGGTTGCTCATGCAGACGGCAGGTATTACATAGATGAAAAAGGCCTGCAACAACTGGAGGAAAATGAACAGATATTGCTTAGGTATAGCAACAGCCGGGGAGAACTAACCGAAGATAGTAACTTCAATGGCTCAGTTGCATCCATAGCAGGGATTTGCAATACAGGGAAAAATGTCTTTGGAATGATGCCCCACCCTGAAAGAGCAGCCGAAGAGATACTTGGAAATACAGATGGTCGTTCTCTATTGGAAGTTTTTTTTGGGATGAGAGAAGAGGAAGAACCAGTACTCTGAGCCCTTTAAAATTTCCTGTAAGCTCTAAATCAGGAATTCGTTAAAGTACCTCATCCGATAAGTGATTTATGAGTCCACTCCGAAAACCCTTTTGTGCATGAAAATGAGCGAAAAATTCAAGATCGAGA
>REEO01000081.1 GCA_007695035.1 Saprospirales bacterium
TTGGATTTTGCAGCCATTTGTAATAAAAAGAGGTTTTCGGAGTGGACTCATAAATTAATCAAACCAAATCCAATCAAAACCAACCTATGAATACGCACTTTTCCAGGGAGATTCGAGGAAAATACACTGCTATTTTGCAGCAGAGATACGGAAAAAGAGAGGCAGAGAATATCTGGCGTGCGATTGTGGAGGATGCCGACTGGGAAAAGGTTGGGGACCGCAGCAGGAAACAGAAAAAATTGGGGAAGATGGTTGAAGCGATTATTTCGGGGCGCCCGGTTCAATACGTGACCGGCAAAGCTCATTTTTACGGCCGCGTTTTTGACCTGGGTGAGGCGGTGCTTATTCCCCGTCCTGAAACCGAAGAGGTCGTCTATGAGTGTCTGAAAGTCCTGGACAAAAACAAACCTCAAAAGGTATTGGATATCGGGACGGGAAGTGGGTGCATTGCAATTACTATTGCGTTGGAGAGACCTCATTGCAGAGTGGTGGCGGTCGATGTCTCAGAGGATGCCCTGCGAGTAGCCAAAAACAATGCCCGGAAGTTGGGTGCAGATGTTGAATTCAGGAGATTGGATTTTTTAAAAGAGCCTGTGGATTACGGCAGTGAGTTTGATCTGATTGTGAGCAATCCTCCCTATGTATCAAGGGATGAAGTGGATGCCATGACTGCATCGACTGTCGAATACGAACCGGAGATAGCGCTTTTCCCCGGGGGAGATGACTGTCTGGTTTTTTACAAAAAAATCGCGGAGAACGCTCATCGCATGTTAAAAGCCGGTGGAAGGGTGGTGGTGGAGTTGAACGAATTCCGGGCTGAAGAGGTGAGGGCCATTTTTGAGGAAAAGACCGCCTCCGTTTTATTAATTAAGGACATGCAGGGAAAAAAGAGGATACTTCGCGCCCGTTTTTGACAGGCTATCAATCACAAAGCAGCACCACCGGACCCGCCTTTACAATATTGCTTTTATTGCCGGCGGCGTCAAAGACATGGACGTCGTAGTAAATTGTATCGGACCTCATGGGGATGGCCTGACTGCAGGGTGGCTGGCCTGTTTCGTAGAGGCAGCAGATGTCTCCACGCAGAAAACCGGCCCTAAGTTCAAGCGTACCGCGAACCCCATTACCGGAGCCCTCACGCGGTATTTTGGGTGAGGCGAAAGAAAATGCCACAGTACTGTCTCTCAGGTCCGTGAAAAAGACATTGGGTTCTCCATTGGCTGGTCGCAAGTCCCCGTCCCCGTCTTCAAAATAAAGCGTAAATACGATGGTGTCAGCCTGGTCGCTCTGCGCAATTTCATTGTTTCTAATGTCCCTCAACTCAATGTAGGGCTCATTGCCAAAATCGGGCACATCGGCACAACCGAGCAGGAGCAATAACAAGGCAGCTGAAATCAAACGCATCATATGCACCATTAACGCTCCAATATCCATTTTGTGCATAACTACACCCTGTTTTTATGATATCCATCATTCAAGCATAGGTCCGTGCGCGACAATGCAAGACCCTTTATAAACCTAAACCTGCTTTCCAATTGCTTAAAAAGTAAGAAAAGAGAACAGAGGCGACCGTAAGGGAGTATCCAAACTAAATCACCAATTCTCAGACTCACCAATTCGCAACTGAAAATGGTCCACCACAGAGTCACGGTGAGCACGGAGAACGGAGAACACGGAGAATTCAATTGATAATTGACCCCCAAAACGTTGGGGCAGGCTAGTTAAAAATGGACAATTTTTGTTTCGGGCGAGATTCAGGGTTTTTGTTAGAATAATGATTTTATGGGAGGTTCGGAGTGTAGGATTTTGGTTTCTCGAGAAGCCGCAATGCCGAAAAGGAAGACGCAAAGGGATGATTTAAGGCCAATGTCCCCCGAGGGAAAACATCCTCAAAAACCAACACACCCTGCGAATAGATATACTACCGGCTACATTGAGGTCACGCCAGAAAAAGCCATCCGCCACCAACTATCCGGCCAGTCAAAAATCCCCCAAGGGAATTAACTGCAAAATATGTATAAAATACTGTAAATAAATATATTACGCCCAACAAAAGCCATCGCCATCAACCATCGGCCATTTACCAATCATTTCTTTCCCTACATTTGTTACCATTATTAGGTAAAGTGCCGTAGAATGGATTCTGTTGAAAATTTGCGTAGGAGGATTTTAAATCTCGTCGATCGGCCCGGCGATTTTGAGGAGATCGCTATGCGGGTTTTTGAATACCAATTTGCCAACAATGAATTGTACCGCAGATATTGTGAAGTCTTGGGGTTTGAGAGTACAGATTTGTTTGACATATATGAAATTCCCTGTCTGCCCATTGAATTTTTTAAGTCACATGAGGTGAAGACCGGGAGCTGGAATGAGGAAAAAACATTTCTCAGCAGCGGCACCGGTGGACAAATTCGTGCCAAACACCATCTTAGAGACAGGTCATGGTACAAAAAAATATCCACGGCATGTTTTGAGGCTGTTTATGGCCCTGTTGAGCATTACAACTGGATTGGCTTGCTTCCTAATTATCTGGAGCAGGGACAGAGTTCGCTGGTTCACATGGTGAGTGAGTTCGCTGCAGACAGTAATAAGGCGTGTTCAGGGATTTTCGGCGAGTTGGACGGCGATTTTTTCCGGACACTGGATTGCGCCGTGCAAAGCGACCGGAAAACCATATTGATCGGGGTGAGTTTTGCACTGTTGGATTTGGCAGAAAAATCGGATGTGATGCTTGTAGAAAAAATTATTCCATTGGAGACAGGAGGTATGAAGGGCAGGCGGGAGGAGATGATAAGAAGCGATCTCCACCGGGTGCTTAAGGAGGGGCTTCGAGTGGATGCTATTCACTCAGAATATGGGATGACAGAGCTGTTTTCCCAAGCTTATGCAAAAGACGAGGGAATTTTCGAAGCCGGCCCCACGATGAGGATTTACAGCCGTGAAGTGAACGACCCTTTTTGCAGAGAAAAAAGGGGGGTAACCGGTGGGGTCAATGTGATCGACCTGGCCAATTTAGATACCTGCAGTTTTATTATGACAATGGATCTGGGTCGCATGGTGGATGAGAGGAGATTTGAGATAATGGGCAGGTTGGATGGCAGTGAAATGAGGGGTTGCAACCTGATGTACGGAGACCGGTGAAGCCACGGTCCTCAAATAAATGGTTTGTTAGCGAAATGATTGCCAAATATTTAGTAATTTTGAATATTTTCAGGCTCAGGATTAAATGAGCAAAATAAAGGTCATGCTACAGTGAATAGAGTATTCATCAAGTTGCTGTTGTTGCCGATTCTGCTGGGTTTTTGTACTCAATTGAATGCATCGCACATTGTGGGAGGAGAGATTACCTATCGCTGTCTCGGGGACAACAACTTCGAGATTTCCATGACCATTTACCGCGACTGTTTTTATGGCGTACCTTTTTTTGACAATCCGGCTTCCATCGGTTTTTTTGATGAAGACAACCAACTTGTAACCGATGTAGCTTCTAACGGGCAGTTGTTCGTCTTTGTGAGAAATAACGACACCTTGTCTCCTGTTTTGGAAAACCCCTGTCACGTGGTCCCACCGGATGTTTGCGTTCATACGACCACTTATCTGGATACGGTACATCTTCCATTTCGGGAGGGTGGATATCAATTGGTTTATCAGCGCTGTTGTCGAAACGAGACCATAGTGAATATTTCGGATCCTTTTTTTACCGGTGCCTCTTACACCGCCACCATTTCCGAAAGAGCACTTCTGGAATGCAACAACAGTGCAGAATTTAAAGAATGGCCACCCCTGTATATTTGTTTGAATGAACGGATTGAGTTTGACCATTCGGCCATAGATCCGGATGGGGATTCACTGGTGTATAGACTGTGTGAACCATTGAGCGGGGTTGCTTTTAACAATCCACGGCCACAACCACCCAACAATCCACCCTATGATCCCGTAGTGTGGGTTGGAGATCCGTTTAGTCTAACCAATATGTTGGGCGGTGATGACTCCCTTCAAATCGACCCCCATACCGGTTTATTGACGGGGACTCCAACCATAATTGGGCAATTTGTGGTTGGTATTTGTGTGGATGAATACCGCGACGGAGAGTTGATAAGCACTACTTTCAGGGATTTTCAGTACAATGTGGGCGTCTGTAGCGAGACCACCTCTTCTTTTTTCGCCGCGCAAAACTATTGCAACCAATTCGAATTGCAGTTTGAAAATTTGAGTGACAATGCCATGGGTCATTTTTGGGTGGTTGGAGATCTGGAAGAACCCTACGATACTGCCACCGGTTTTGAGCCGGTTTTGTCTTTCCCTGAAGAATCCGGAGATTACGAAGTGACTCTGATTGCCTATGGGAATACAGTTGCCTGTAACGATACTTTTACCCGTACTGTCAGTATTTTAGATATAGATTTTGAAGTTGAGATCGGAGTCGATCGAGGGGAGTGTACCGATTCAATTGAATTGGATTTCTCGGCCGATATTTTATCAGACCTGCCAGGTCCCAACCAGTATCGTTGGGTGGTCGAGTGGGGGAACTCATCAACGATTATTACTGATTCGTTATGGAGTATGGAGTTTGGTGGGGTTCGGACCGTCAATGTGGACCTCAGAATCATCAATCAGGAATTTGGTTGCTGGAAAGTCATTTCAGAAGAAATTCCCACAGGCTTAATCTTTGACGATGGAGCGAGCGACTACCTGTTTATTTGCAGTGGAACAGAAGTAGAATTGTACCCTGATTTCGACACCTTCAATACCTACATCTGGAGCCCGGAAGTGGGCTTATTAGATCCTCCTGATACCCCCAATCCACGGGTAATGCCTGAGGAAAATACACTTTACACCGCCGAGGTCATCAATGAGAGTTGCAGGGGAGAAGTAACAGTGGAAGTCGAAATCTTTGATCAGGACGCCTTTGAAGAACCGGATACCATTTGTGCGATGGGTCTGGTGACTTTTAGCAGTCCCTGGGGTGAGGATGCAACCAGTTTGAACTGGCAATTTTTCAGAGGCGGTTCATTGTTTGGAACCCGAACCGGGGATGTGGTCACTTTCAACTTCTTTTCTCCAGGAGACTGGGAGGTTGTGCTTATTGACAGGGATACCACCTATCCAGGCTGTCGTCCCGAATTAACCATTCCGCTTCACATAGTCGATCTGGATGTGGAAATTCAGGCTGAATGGGAAACCGGCCGATGCATTGATTCTCTGGATGCCCAATTTACCGCTGAAATTATCGGAGATTTTGATCCCGGGCAATACCTGTGGATTATTCAAGGGGATACCTTTGAAACCGCGGTCCCGGAATTCGATTACACTTTTGTTGGAAATGCAGAATTACGAGCCAAGGTGTTAATTCCCAATGACCTGGGATGTGAATTGGGCGATGAAATAACGATTGAAACCGGCATTGAGCAAGAGGTGTTTTTGTTTGATTCCATCGAAATATGCCGCGGTGATACCATTGTTTTGGATGCAGGGTACGATGGAGATCGCATTTGGACGCCCAGTACTTATTTTACCACAGCTGATACCATTGCAAATCCCATAGTGGTGCCACAGAGCAGCATTGTTTATACTGCTGAGGTGGAAGTGGATTCCATTTGTACGCTATTTTATGAGGTAGATATCCTTACACGAGGAATTAATCTGGAGCTTGAAGATTTGATAGTCTGTGACACCCTCGTTGTGTTTTTTGAACTCCCGGAGTTGGACCATGTGAGTTACTACTGGGAAGTAAAAGATGGAGATGGCATTTTTACATCTGACAGCAGTCATATCATTTCTTTTTCAGTGCCGGATTCGGGTATCTACGAATTAGAAGTGATAGCCACGGATACAGTTTTTGGCTGCGTGGAAATTGCTTCCGCTGAAATAAGGATATTGGAAAGTGTGATAGCCGGGATGCAGATTGGAACCGAACTCGTGGGTTGCCTCGACACTGTGGAGTTCGTGCTGAATGCCGATCCCGGGGACCTTCCGGGAGTCGAATACATTTGGCAGATCAGCGGGGATGTAGATATGACATTGACCGGAGCTGAGCATTTATTGACCTTTACTGAAGCAGTATTTCTCCAAATAGAACTCACAGCTACAGATAGTTTGGGTTGCCGAATTGTAGAAACAACCGAGGTAGAGGTTGATTTGATTACTGCGGACTTAACCATCGACACTATGGAGATATGCCTCGGGGATACCGTGCGCCTCAATCCCGACTTTAATCCCGATTTCAACTATATCTGGTCTCCCGCATTTGGTTTTATCGACGGCATTAACGATCCCAATCCGCGTGTCAGTCCCACAGAGACCACTCTTTACACCACCCAGATCGTATCCGGCGACTGTTCGGTGGAAAAGCAAGTGTTGGTCGTGGTGTTGCCTCTACCTGAAATTGCCGGCATATCAGCCAATCCCGACCGCATTGTCAGATACCAGGAGAGCAGTGGCCTGCTCGTGGAATTCAATCCCCCTGAGTCAGAGGTTTCCTGGCATCCGCCCGATGGGCTGGACGACCCCGGGGTTGCCAATCCCGAGGCTATGCCCGACAGTACAACGACCTACACGGCTACAGTCACCTCGCCAGATGGGTGTGTGAATTCCGCTTCCGTGGTACTCACGGTGGTGGACCTACCCTGTGAAACACCCTATGTATTTCTGCCCAACGCCTTTTCCCCCAATGGAGACGGTGAAAACGATGTGCTCTATTTGAGAGGAGTTGATATCGACAGGTTTGAATTGATTATCTACAATCGCTGGGGACAGGAAGTATTCCGGACGACAGAATTGGACCGGGGCTGGGACGGCACTTTTAAAGGAGAAGATCAACCCACGGGTGCCTACGGTTATTACCTGGATGTGGAGTGCATTGGTGGCGACCGGTTTAGCAGACAGGGCAATGTGAATTTGATACGGTAGAGAGGAGGGTAATTTCGAATTATTCAATGACGAATTATGAATTACGTTGTTTTAATGGACAATTGACCCCCAAGGCGTAGGGGGCAGGCTAGTTGACCCACCCCAATGCTTTGGGGGCAGGCTAATGGACAATGTTTTTTGTCCGAGAATTCTAATCTTCTGGCTGGAATGAGGGATCAATGGGGGATTCGGTGTATGGGATATTGGCTTATCGCGCAGGCATCAATTAAAAATCACGGAAATATCTGTAGATACATACGGACGTGCGTATTTGTCCTACCCATCCAATGCAAATCCCACAATCTTAGACACGCATTGCCTTACGTCCACCACATGGTTCTATTTTCTCATTAGGGCCTTTAATTATAATCATTTCATCCCTACAGGATTCTTTCTATTGCAAGGAGAACTCATCTGAGACAAAAGAAAAATCCGTGCAATCCATTAAACCCGTGATTCAGACAATGAAGCATCTGTATCAACGCTAAGGGTTCATTTCGAAGCAGTTTTTAAAATAAATCCCCTTCAAGTCAAAAAAACCACGATGTGTAAAATATTCTTTACATTAGTAAAGTTTACTTTACAAATTCTGACTTATGAAAAATATTTATCTCCTACCGAATTCTTACCACTTGATTGGCTGGATTCTTGTTGTCATTTTCATTCCTCTGGGAATCAGTCATTTGTTTTGGAACTTTGAATTTTCCTTTTTGGAAGTCAAATTCCCCTGGAGAGAGGGTGGATTTTTAAATCCGCCAAAAGTCGAAAACCTGAGCAATGAGTTGTTTGCTCTGGGCTCCTTGTTTGGGCTGGTTTTTATTTCCCTGGCGAGGCTGAAAGAAGAGGATGAATTCACTAAAATGGTTCGCCTTAAATCCTGGCATTTTTCCATGCTTCTTTACACGGCCTGCCTTATTGTTGCCATTGTTTTTTTCTATGATTTTGGGTTCGTCTATGCTTTGATCTTCTGTATTTATCTGCCCTTTGTATTCTTTTACCTGAGGTTTAAACTGTACATGATTCGTTTGAACAGAGCCACTGCAGTTGAGCAAATTAATGAATAAGATTAGGTGGGAACCTTAAGCAATGTTGCACTACTTATCGGATAACAACCTAATGAATGAAAAATAAAGTAAGAATAACCAGATTGACTCAAAATATAAGCCAAACAGAACTCGCTGAAAGGACGGGAGTTTCCCGGCAGACCATCTATTCTGTAGAGCAGGGCCGCTACGTCCCTTCTACTGTTCTCGCTTTGAAGATTTGTTCTGTTTTGGATAAAAGTGTGCAGGATGTTTTCGAACTCGAGCGCGGGGATTGGGAAACGGAGTGATTTTGTTATTCCTGAAGGATTAAGGTATAAAAAAGGCCGAACCATCGTTGAATAGATGGCCCGGCCAGGGTTTTGTGTATGGGTTGCAACTCAATTGTGGTTTGCGTTCCGTGCAACCTATTTAATTACGAACAAAGACCTTGAAACCATTTGTCCATTTTCAATGAAAAGTGTGAAAGTGCCGGCTGGCAAGCCGTTTACATCGATGGTGGCCGTAGTGCCATGTGCGTCTTTTTGTCTGACCAATCTACCCATTGCGTCAAAAATTAGAATTTGGTACGACTCCCCACTGAATGCTTCGTCTAAATTCACTTTCAATGTCGTCGATGCCGGATTGGGATAAATCGATACTGGCAACTCTGCGAGATCTCTTGTGGAGGTGGGTGGCAACAAGACAGCATCAATAACGTGGACCACTCCATTGTCGGCGGTTAAATCTGCCGTGATTACCACCGCATCGTTAATCATCACATTCCCGTTCATAATACTTACCGTAACTTCTTCTCCCTGCAAGGTTGTAATGGTCATGCCGTCTTCCAGATCGGTCGAGAGCACGGTGGAACCTGCCACATGGTAAAGCAAAACTTCGGTAAGGGCACCCTCCGGATCACTCAATAGGTCTTCCAAAGCCCCGTCTGGCAGCGCATCAAAGGCTTCGTCTGTGGGTGCAAATACCGTCAATTCAGCATCCGGGTCACTCAATGCACCAACCAGGTCCGCTTCCATCACGGCAGTAGTCAGGATGGTGTGATCAGGTGAATTAACAATTATATCCACCACTGTAAAAGGCTCATCCTCTACGGGCAGGAGTACGGCATCAATGACATGTACCACCCCGTTGTCTGCGGGAATGTC
>REEO01000069.1 GCA_007695035.1 Saprospirales bacterium
TCATAGGATTCCAATGCGGCTCTCTGTTCCTCTTTTGAAGGTCTCTTTATCTCATCAATTCTTTCCATACCGGGTTGCTTTATTCCGGATATAAACGCAATAAACGAAACGTTGTTGTGTTTGTTCCGAATATTTTATTGAAACCCCATTGGCTAAGTACGGTTTCAATGGTGATCAGATCTCTCCGGGGAATGCTTCGGAGGCGAATACTCGCAAGCGGAAATAAATGGGTTGGCTTCCGGGCCTATCAGCCCTTTTATCCTGACCCGTTCTACTTTCATTCCGGAGTTATAAAATTCCCGATTGTTTTGCCAGCGAGGTGCCCCCAGCGAAAGGAAATTGGCAGTATTCTTGAGGAAGTTGTACCCACTCCTCACAACTCCGGAGTACAAAAAGTACGAGCTTCACGCTGTACAGGTGATGGGCGGGGATATTGGACTTTGGCAGTAGAAGTTGCAAGAGGATGGATATTTCAGTTGGAAGAAGTGCGCTCCAGGGCTGGATCCGGTCGGGTTTTGATGAGGGGTCAACATGCTACGGATTTCTGACCAACTGGGGGTCAGCATGCTCCGGATTTTTGATCAAAGGGGTGAGAATCTGCCGGATTGGCAGTGAAATCTCCTGGGGAAAATGGAGGATTTAGGGGGTTAGGTTGCTGGGGTATATGGACTTTAGTCCTAAGTGAACTGTCCCGCAATGAGGACAAGGAATTCTTGTCCTTTCCTGTATGGATTTCGAACTGTCCTTTTCAATCAAAGTTACTTTTGGAACTCTTTGTCCCAAAATCAACTCGTTTATTGCAAGACCCGGGTTAATGATCCAATGTAACATTGCCGGGTGTTTCCAGGTCCAGAATTTAAACTTTGTTTTGTCGTATTCCATGTCTTTAGGATTTAAGGTTTTACTGGTTTAACATAGTAGGTGACGGTTTGAAGCTATCCGGAATAGAAATGGGTTTTGGAGTGGACTCATTGATACTTGCAAAATCTCTTATGTTTAACCCTTTATCCGAATGTTCTTTATTCGCTTCCCTCCAATCCTTTGCTGTACAACCAAAAAGGGCTACATTTAATAAGTCTGCTTCCTCCGCATAAATTAACCATTCCCTATCTTTAAAATAGTTTTTATCAGGAATAATGTGATTTTTGATTGCTTCAGTATGAATGTGATAATTGGTTTTTGTCAAAATTCTTTTCACATTCCATTCCAGGTTGTATTGATTTGTCTCAATCTCTTTTAGTCTTTGGAACTCCTTGATAAGTAGTAGTTTGAACATAGGGCTTATCCATGAGCCAAACTCAAAAGCTATGTCTTTATGGGCATAAGTCCCTCCGTATCTGCCTGATTTTGAAAAAATACCGATGGCATTAGTTGCTTCAATCCACTTTCTAGGAGTTAGATTAAACCTGTTAAGTCCTGCTTGCTTTCTAAAGGTGTCGAATTCGACAGGTTTAAAATCGGGGTTGTGTAAGGTTTCCCAAAGTCCGATAAACTCAACTGTATTTCTGTTGCGCATCCAGTTTCTAATATGGTCATCACCTTCCTCACCCCTTACCATATCAGTTAGGCAGATATAATCTTCACTATTCTGCTGAACTATGGAAATTGTTTTCTTATCTACTTCAATTTTAGAAGTCTTTGCCATACAAAAAGGTTTTTCTAAAAATAGTAAAATTTTGGATGCCAGGAGGTTTTTACAATAAACGCTAACATCCATAAACCCGCATTTCCCCAAAAACAAGCGCATATTTTCTACAAGTCAGGCTCTATAGACGATATGTGCAAGTATTTCATCACCAAAGCTATGAAATTTCCGGCAATTGGGATGGAATTTCCGGATATTTTGCCAGCGTGGTTGGCCCGGGGTAAGAAAATGGTGGTATTTCTGAGGGGGTTGTATTCACTACACCAATATTCCCGAGTTTAAAAAGGCTATTCCCACTCATCTCCCAGTTCTCTTTGATATTCTAATGGGTCAATGTCGGTTTGCAGCTTTCCAGCATATTTCATGATGTCACTTTTTGGAGACTTTGAAACAACCTCATTTACCCATTTTCTAATCTCCTCTTTGGGAGTCCCTTTTTTAATTGTCGTCACCATAATCTAAGCTGCTTTACCCAAGGTAACATTTTTTCAGGCTTTTAATATATTCAATGCCGCTTCCAGGCACTTGCCATTGCCCTTGATAAATAGTGGAATGGGTGGTGGGATATGTACTCACCGCAGAGAACGCGGTGAACGCCGAGTTGGCGCGGTGAATATTGCATGGCATTACCCTCAGCGATTTTCTCTGCGTGCACTGCGATCTCGGCGGTGAACCCTTTTTACTAACCATTAATCTCATCCAGGAACATCTAATTTACCAAAATCAGTTGTCATCCTTTCGAGGTAATATTTCTTCCTTTTCCGGGATGACGGTGAGGAACGCATTTTTCACAACGTCGAATTCATGGAGGTTTACCCCTTTAATTGGGTGGTGGATTCATCCGTTACTTTTAGAATGAGGCTGTTATGCAGATGGCTTAATTGTTGTCTGGGTCTTGCGCTTCTCAAAGTATTCCAAAATTTCCTCTTTGGTCATTTTGGCTAACTTCTCACTTAAGGAGTCTCTTTGTTGTCGCATAAACTTTACAGCGTCAAATGTTTTTTCAGTCGTCTTCATATCGTATAAATTCTCTTGGTGACCGTATTTCTATTTGTTTGTAACGGTTTTTGATGTTATTGGAGTTGTACTCGAAACCCTGAATTTGGTTTCTTTTAGGGAATTGACCCTGTATCCGACTGCGATAGTTGCAACGCGGTTAGCTTTACCGCTGTAACCACAAAAACCATTTTCAAAGAACCCTGCAGAAGTTACCATAAGCCCATGTTTTCAGGTGCTGTTAGCATCAGTTATTTTCCGATATAGTTCGGCTGGATTTTGCCGGGTGTCCCATATCAAAAGTAATTTGATATGTTCAGAGAAGTTCTGATAGAACAGAGATATAGATTTATGAATGACAAGTTTCCTTATCTGGCTATCTTCAAAAGTAGGGGCCAGTTCAGGGTTTTTCTGAATCTGGGTAATTCGATAATTCAATTGGTTTATGAACTCATTTCTTACCTGTTCATTCCAAACTTCCGAAATAAAATCTGAAGTTCGCCTTAAGGATCTCTTTGCTATTGGAGACCATATTACTCGCTTCATTACTCCCTCATATTTAGGATATCCTGAACGGAGGTGTGTTTTGTGCAGTCTTCCTCTTTTTCAGCAGCCGAAATGGTTAAAAGTTCGACAATCTCCTTTGGAAGTTTGTCCAAAGAGGTTTTTCGCAATCCTTCAATCTGGTCGATTACAGCTTCATCTTCCAGGTTTGTAATCCAGTTAATAAGTGATATTTTTCTTTGTTCTACGGTCATACTATAAAGTTATTTATTGTCCTTTTTGAAGGCAATTTATGCCCTCCTCCATATACCCGCATTTTCCCCAAAAACATGCGCCTGTTCTTCCCCTGTCAGAACGTTAGGGTAATCAGTACAAGTATTTCACAGCCAAAGCTATGTAATTTTTGGGAAATTGGGAGGGTTGACTGGTACATTTTCCTTGAGACGCTGGTTCACTTTTGGATTGAAAGTTACAAGCGGTGAGGAACCCATTTTTCACAACGCCAAATTCATGAAGGCCTGCCCCCTCCCCAAGGCTTTGGCTGTGTACCCTAAACCTTGGGTAGGATGGTGGGCCGGAGTGGCAACCCGCAAAAGTTGTCTTGCACCGTAGAGAACTAATCTGGAGGGGTTTGAATGGGGTTGTATGAGGGCGGCCTGGAATTGCAGTTTATATCTGGGAGGGTTGATTGATGATAGACCAGGTTCAACTTTTCGGAACCGAGAAGGGCAATGGGCAAAATCGGGCTGGTTTAGCTCCAATTATGAGCCCATCGTGAGCCAACTGAGCCAACTCCCAGATTGTATACCGCGCACTCGATCCCTTTGTGCCAATATTTTTCAATAACCCCTTATTCTCTAACTCCTTAATGTCTCTCGTAGTCGTTGCTTTTGAAACATCATTCAGTTCTAAACCGGATATTTCCTGCAATGTACTTTCCATGCGGACGTAGTATTTTCACCTCACGGGGATAACGATTTGGTTACCCGAATGGCCGATCTTGTGAGCGATTTTCAGTCCACTGAAGATAAATAAATGAACCTGGAGCATGAAGCGGGAAAACGGCGTTTCAACAGTGGCTTGAGGCTAGCAGATGTTGGCGGCAGGTTTCATTCATTTCACAAATCTTTTAGCAATCTGGCAGCATGATGTACACGAGCTATCCCAACCCTGACCTGATCTTCAGATTCAATACGATAAATAATCCTGTAATTTCCTTCTGTCACTTCCCTTATTAGTTCATTGTCAAATTCCGGTACTTTTCTACCAATCTTTGGATGTTGTTCTAAGACATCAACTCTTGCAATGATTTTATCCATTAATCTGTCAGCATATTTTGGGGAATCCTTTGCCACGTAATTATCAATGAGTCCACTCCAAGAACCCTTTCGTCATGAGAATGAGCGAAAAATTCAAGATCGAGGCATCGGGTGAGCGAACGATCCCGAAGGGTGAAGGTCCGGGGGACCTTCAAGTGAGTGAACCGCGAAGCGGGTGGGTTGCCCGCAAGCATAGCCTAAGCTACGTTGAGGAAAGATTTTACACGATAACGAAGATATTGGATTTTGCAGCCATTCGGAATAGAAATGGGTTTTTGGAGTGGACTCATAAATGAGTTCAGCGTTTACGGCTCGTATAGCGTTTCTCCGGGATTGTTTTATGAGTTGAATTATATCCGTAAATCTTCTATCCATGAGTCCATTGTGTTTGGTTTTCTACCTTGACTTCCAACATATTTATCCCAAAGCTATGAAATTTCAGCCTTTTGGGGAGCAATTTCCTGGTACAGGTTTCACCTGAGTCACTACTGCACTTTAGGATTGAAAGTTACAAACGGTGAGGACAGCTGTTTTTTATTCTACTGCTTGTATTAGATCCAATTCCTTCTTTATTTTATTCATCTCTTCTTCGATGTCAAAGTCATTTTGAAGTCCGAGCCAAAATTTAGAGGAGGTGCCAAAGAATTTTGAAAGTCTCAATGCAGTATCGGCTGTAATTCTTCGCTTTCCTTTGAGAATTTGACTGGTCCTGGTTTGGGGCACGCCAATTGCTTTAGATAGTCTATATGCAGATATATCCATGGGTTTCAGAAATTCTTCTTTCAAGACTTCACCCGGGTGTACATTTTTTAATTTACTCATGATAATCCTTTATTTGAACGTTAATAGCTTTATTGCTTCGCCATTTAAATATGATTCTCCATTGGTCATTGATTCGAATACTATAATATTCTGACAGTCCGCCTTTAAGTTTTTTCAAGCGGTTTGCCGGTGGAATTCTCAGATCATTAATTCTTCCAGCGTTATTAATCATTCTGAGTTTCCTACGTGCCACTTGCTGTATTTCGGGTGGCAGCTTTCTTGATCTTTCACCAACCCAAATTTTTTCCGTTTCCTTATCTGCAAAGCTACCTATCAATTTTTTAGTATTAACGCGTAAAGTTAGTAATTTATGCTGATAGCATCAAATTTTTGTGCAGAATTTCGCATCTCAATGTAATAGAGTATCCCCGTATCACCATCTTATTCAAAAATATGGGCTTGCATTCCATATGTCTGAGGGTTCGGAAAATCAGTGCAAGTATTTCACAGCCAAAGCTATGGAATTTTTGGGAATTGGGGAGGATTGTTGTACACTTTCCAACTGAGATGCCGGTACACTTTTGATTGAATCTTACAAACGGTTAGGAATGCATTTTTCACAACGCCAAATTTATGAAGGCCTGCCCCCTCCCCAAGGCTTTGGCTGTGTACCCTAAACCTTGGGTAGGATGGTGGGCCGTGTTTCCATCCCGCAAAAGTTGACTTGCACCGTAGTGAATGGACCTGGAGGCGTTTTGAATGGCGTTACATAAAAGGCTATCGGTCTTCCTTATATTGAATCCGTGTAAGTTTGAGTGGCTTTCGCCATTGGACTCGGGTTCTGGCGCTTCGGGAACAAGGGGATTTGGAGTTAACTTTGGAAGAGAGAAATTTGAGTACCAGTTATTGTAGCTGACCTGCCTTCGCCATGGGCGCATAATTAGTTAAACTTTGTTCCCTTATTACCTTCTTTTGCTATTTTCTATTTATTATTTCTGCTATTTTAGGATTGTTAAATCTCTTTGTATAGTCCAAAGGTGTTTCTCCATTTCTATCTTTTTGATTCGTAGCAACCAACTTCTTATCGATTAAATATTGAGCAACTTCTCTTAAGTTATCCTTTGCTGCAAAATGTAGAAGGTTTCTTCCGTTATCACAAAGTTCATTTATCTCAAATCCTTTTGATAATAATAACTCTAACATTTCAATGCTTTTGACTCCATGTACAGGAAGGCATCCCATATTTCTATTCGAATCTCGTTGCAATCGTTCAGCACCTTTGTCAATCAGAAATTCAGCTAACTTTATATTGTCCAATGAAATTGCATAAGATAAAAATGAGGCATTGTCTCCATCAGCTCCATTTATATTTGCTCCATTAATTAATAACAATTCTGTTAATTTTATCCCATTCTCTTTGCAGAATGCTATGTTTGTAATCACATGGTCGACATCCTCACATTTAAAGTTTACGTACGCCCCCTTTTCAATTAATTCGAGGGCTAATTTTTCATCACATTCATAAGTAGCCAAGCAAAGCAAATGATTCATTGTTACTTGCTCAACATCAAAATTCTCAACTTCTAATTCATATTTTGAAACATCAATCCCTTCAAATGATATTAAAATTCCGTCCTGAACGATTGCATCACTTTTTTGAGCCTCGGAAATAAATCCTATCAACAAGAGAGCAAAAATTATTAGCAGGTTTTTCATTTGTATTTATTTTTCCTTACTGCAAGTTAACATCCTAATACCCGCACCTCTCCAAACCACATGCGGATATTATTCAAGTAGTCAGCCTCTATTAGGTGATATGTACATGCATTTCATCACCAAAGCTATAAAAATTTTGGAAATTAAGGTAGGAATTCAGGAATTTATGGTGCCGTGGTGGTCCCAGAGTAAAAAAATGGTCGTATTCCTGAGGAAGTTGTGGCCACTTCCCTAGAACTCCAAGGTACAAAAAGTACGACCCCGACGCCGTACAGGTGATGGGCGCGAATATTGAACTGTGGCAGTGGGAGTTGTATGGGAATGGGATGTTTTAGGTGGAAGAGGTGCACTCCAGGGTTGGATCCGGTCTGGTTTTAACGATGGGTCAACATGCTCCGGATTTATACCCAACAGGGGGTCAGCATGTTCCGGATTTTTCACCCAGCAGGGGTCAACATGCTCCGGATTTTTGATCAAAGGGGGTCAGTATCTGCCGGATTGGCAGTGGAATCCTTTGGGAAAAATCTGGGATTAAGTGGGTCAACGGCCTGGCAAATAAGCGGCACGCTAAGTACTTGAATGTAAGTGACTAAACGCAATCGTGTCCGCTTGATTTGCTTGTTATGGCATAAATTCTATGCTAATATGTAGTTGACTATTTTTTAACTGTATCAAAAGCTTGCAATTTCATTCAAATATATTTTCAATACTTTTTTGAACTCTTCCGGTTTATCTATCCATGCATTATGACCCGCATTTTCCAAAATAGTAAGATCACCATCTTCTGTTTGCTGAATAATATGTTTCCAAACGATAGCTTTAGGGTCTACATAATCTGATTCACCGATAATTACTCGAATAGGGACTTCTGCATTAACAAAAGCGGTAGACTTGCGTAGTGTTCGGGCCCGCCGAGTTTCCGAATCAACATTATTTGTAAGATGATTAAACACATCAGGGTTATAGAAGGCATTTCGTACATCCGGCCAGTTATTTGCACTGGCTGTATGCCAGCCAGCATATTCGATACGGTTCCTGACTGATCTTTCTCGATCGGTTAAATTGTCAGTATCATAGAGATTCAGTTCTTTTTCTTTACTCTCAATTTGAGAGGTAATATGTGCCTCCAAAGATTCTACTTCGGATCGATGAGTTGCTATTAAATCAGCAAGCGAATTATTTGTTGATTCTGAAAAAGCGTCTGAATGCAAAAAACTCAATGGTGGTGATAGTAAAATCAGACCATTCACATGTTGAGGTTTAGTGCCTAAATAGTCAAGAGCGATGTTTGAGCCATTTGAGTGGGCCATAAGATTTATTTTGCCGAGTCCCAACTGAAGTCTGAGGTGATCCAAATCACTGATAAAATTATCGAATCTTATTGTACTGTCAGGAGCCGCAGTTCGAAGGGATCCCCTTTGGTCGTACAATACAAACCGATATTCATCTGACAATGGCACCAAAAAATCCAGAAGATAGGAGTGCTCGGCTCCGTATCCTCCATGAATAACTACTATCGTGTTTTCAGGATTAGAATCCTTCCCCACTTCCAGAACGTAGTGCATGACCCCATCATCAGTTTCCATCCACCAATATGTCGAGTTTTCAGGCAGGAACTGACCAAAGCTCAGACTACTCATAGAGATAATGAATAAAAGCAGTAAAAAAGTGATCTTGATATAGTTCATCACTTCACATATTTAATTAAATAGTTATGACCTACGGTAATCATGAATTTATGTTTCAATCTTATGGAAATGCCGTTAATACCTTCGCCGAACGTTGCTGCTGCTCAAGTTTATTGTGCCATAACGGT
>REEO01000057.1 GCA_007695035.1 Saprospirales bacterium
TAGTGGTTTACACGGCCATTGATTCTGCTGGCAATGTCACGACAGATAGTTTTGTAGTAGAGGTTACGGGAGGGATTCCGCTGACCATAATTTGTCCACAGGATACTGTGGTGGTAGCAGATATGGGAATGTGTGAGGCCTTTGTTGAAATACCCATTCCGGATGCATTTGGAGGGTGTGGCGTAGATACTGTGTTTAATGATTTTACCAATACAAATGATGCATCCGCAGATTATCCGGTGGGTACCACCATTATTACCTATTATGTATTGGATATCAATGGGGGAATAGACAGTTGCCAGTTTACAGTAGAGGTAGTGGATTCCCTGGCCCCTGAGATTATTTGCCCCAATGATATCGTAATGGACAGCGACCCTGATTCATGTTCAGCTGAAGTCATGGTACCCCTGCCGGCTGTGTCTGACAACTGTGGTGTGGATTCGGTTTTCAATGACTACAATTTTACCGGAGATGCCAGTGACGCATATGAAGTGGGAGATACGGTGGTAACATTTACGGTGATTGATATAAGTGGTAATAGTTCCTCCTGTAGTTTTACAGTCACGGTAAATGATGTTGAGAGTCCGGAATTTACTTTCTGCCCACAGGATACTATAGTGGATTGTGATCAGGTGCCCGGAGATTTGTCAGTGTTTGGTGAGCCGGAAGCGATTGATAACTGCAGTTTTGTGATTGATGAAACGGTGTTATCTGATTTGGATACCTGTACTTCTACGGGAACCCTAACCAGGCTTTTTGTCGCCACAGATCCTGCGGGTAATAAAGACAGTTGTACACAGGTCATAACAGTAGAAGGTCAAACTGTTTTAGATTCCACTGATTTTGTATGGCCGGAGGCTTTGGTGCTGCTCGATTGTGAGGACTTTAATTTAGATAGCCTTCCCACAAATGGCGTTTTTCTGGACACCAATGTGGTCAGTTGCAATTTAGTGCAAATAGAAAGTGTAGATAGTTTGATCGTACCTGAGGTAGGCTGCATCCAGGTTAATCGGGTGTGGACTGTGATAGACCTTTGTAACTTCGATTCAATCGCCCAGACAGGGGTGTGGCATTTTGAACAGATTATTACTTAT
This sequence comes from Saprospirales bacterium, assembly GCA_007695035.1. GTDB lineage: Bacteria > Bacteroidota > Bacteroidia > Chitinophagales > Saprospiraceae > PWJY01. The sequence goes on from REEO01000057.1 coordinate 1,095, forward strand.
GAAGACACTACCGCTCCTGTATTCAGTGCGCCAGCGGATACAATTGAAGTTATTCTCCCTGCCGGTGAGTGTGAAAAGTTTGTAGATGTTTTTTCGGCATCTGTGGAAGACGACTGTTCGGACGACCTGATTATTTCTCATAATTCACCATTCTCAGATAGCACAGGTACGGATGCCAGTGGAATTTATCCGTCCGGGACAACTACATTTAGTTTCTTCGCGGAGGATGAATGTGGGAATGTAGGGGCGTACAGCATGACGGTAATCGTAATAGATACCACTACACCTAATTTAATCTGCGACAAGATATTTATGCAAATGACTGATGAACTTGAGTTTACAGTTTTTGCTCACGAGTTCGTTGTGTCCCTGACAGGTAACTGCACAGATTCAGCCGATTTTATGCTCACCTTTGATCCTAATGATCCCGGCCTGGATTCGCTGGTGATTACCTGTGATGATGTTGCCGGCATTAATCAGGTTCTGATTGAGGTATTCATTTATGCCATAGATGAGTTTGGCAATATTGACTCTTGTAAAACCGCATTGGAGTCCGGAGACCCCAGGGGATTCTGTCCCCCCGACTCCTTAGTGGGCGGCGCGGTGAGTGGTCTTATTCAAAACCACGTGGATGATCAGCCAAAAGAGGGTGTGGAGGTTTTCCTTTATTCAGAAAATGATTACAGACAAAAATGGACGGATGAAAATGGGCATTATTGGATAGACAGTATCTCTAAAATGGATGGTCCTCTCGAACTTAAACCGCAGTATGACTATCATCCACTGAACGGTGTGTCAACCTATGATATATTTCTCATACAGCGACATATTCTCGGTATTGAAACCATCTCCAATCCGTATTACCTGATCGCTGCTGATGTCAACGACGATGGCCGAATAGATGTGAGGGACATCGCGGAATTGAGAAATCTCATACTCGGTAGAATAAATGAGTTTAGAGACAACACCTCCTGGCGATTTGTTGAATATGGCCATGAATTCCCTGAGGGAATGGTGCCAACCCAGCTTTACCTGCCTGAATCTGTTTGGATTGAACCGCAAGGAGAGAGATTGTTTATCAATGACTTTAAGGCCATAAAAATTGGAGATGTGAATGGAAATGCATTGTTGTCGGCCACTGAGGGTCCGGTTTCTTCAGAGCGAAGTCTAAATGAGCGTACTGTAAAAATTACGGACTACAGACTTGAGCCCGGTACCGTCACTCAAATTCCCATCTATGCAGGTGATTTTGATCTCTTCAATGGATTGCAACTCGCTTTGAGTTGGGAAATTTCTGATTTGAAATTGATCGATATAGAATGGGTAGAGGAAATAGGCCTCACTGACGAAAATTATTTATTGGGTATTTCAAGTGAAAATCGTGAGGTATTGAAATTAAGTCTCTCTTCTGTAGAGTCGATTGAATTGGGTGCTGAGAAGAGAATAGGAACACTTCACTTCGTAAGCCAATCCAAAGGTCAGCCAAGTGAGATGATTCAATTGGATGTGGAACTAATGGAACCGGAACTGATTTTTGGGCCTGCTGAGATTGACGGGCTTAAGCTGCAGTTTACAGATGAGCATGCAAACATCAGTGGTGATAGATTTGAGCTTTTCCAAAACCGCCCCAACCCATTTTCCGGTTTCACGGAAGTATCATTCGTCATACCTGAAGAAGGGCCTGTGCGACTTGAAGTGTTCAATGCCAATGGAAAATTGATAGGCAGTAGAACTTACTCGCTTGAACGTGGATATCACTCCATCGAAATTGATGCGAATGAGTGGAATTTGATGCCGGGTATGTATTACTACCAAATATCTACCAATGAGCACAGTGCTGTTAAAAAGTTTATAGCCCAGTAAGACATTTTTTCAGGAAAAAAATTGAGGTCCGGGAGTATTGTTCCCGGACCTTCTTTATGAAAAAACACATTTTTTTTTCAAATATATTTGCTGCTTTAATGCATATTTTAATGAATGATTACTTACGACACATTACAAAAAAACGTAATGTGTTTTTTACCTTCCTCATTCGGGTTTCTTGCTTGGTTCATATTGCGATATTCGCTTATATTTGCAATGTATTATAAAAAGTCATAATTTGTTTAGACCTGAATAGCTAATAAATATGATTGACTTTATTTGATAATACGATATTGAACCTACCAACCTGAACTTAGATAATTCCAACCTAGACTAAGTGACAAACACCCATGTCTTGTGCACAGCGCAAGGGGTGGACTAGATACGCATGATTATTATTAACTAAACTAAAACTAGGTTCTCATGATGAATTTTACTAAGTTCTACCAATGTGTAGAAGAGGGTGCGAGGAAAGTCATGAGTCAACACAACTTTCCATCCCTAACGGTAGCTATGTTGACGATTTTTCTGTTGGGTCCGGGCAATTCCTGGCTCAACGCACAAAGTGGATATTGCGACAATCCACCAAATCCGTTGGAGGTTTCTGTAAGTCCGGATATATCTATATGTCTGGATGGATCCACAGAGCTTTCAGCGACAGCTGAGGGTGGCATTTTAAGTTTGCCACGCTCCTTTTCGATTCGGGTTCAGCCCGGAAACAATTTATTTGTAAAGGAACACCTCGACGGCTCCGATAATGAGGAGATCGACATGGGCACATCCATTGCTTATGGAGCGGGGGATTTTGGCAATGGCGAATTGTATGTGATTGATATTGACAGCAATGTGCTGGTAACCATCGATACCACTACGGCAGCGCGTACAGAAATCGGACCCATCATACCATCCGAACCGGGTCATACCTGGGCTGGACTGGCATACAATGAGGTTACCGGCCTAATGTATGCATTGAGTACAGATGGCTTTTGCGGTGATTCTTCCATTGTTTATCAGGTCAATTTGTCAACCGGTCAAGCGGTTGAATTGTACAGATTGGGTATTCAGTGTGGATTGTGGTTAGGGATTGATCCTGATGGGTCGGCCTATACATTAAATGCAATTGACAGCTCGCTGTATGAGTTTGACCTGCTAACCGGTGATATGGATCTGGTTGGGAATATCGGCACACAGGTGAATTTCTGCCAGGGTGCTGATTTTGATCCCTTAACCGGTATTTTGTATGCAGCCATTTACAATTCTTTTTTAAATGAAACCACTTTTAGTATTATTGATACTGAGACTGCAGAATTGACCCCACTGAGCACTGTGGAGGGTGAATACTGCGTGGTAGCCTTAAAAAATCCCGGTCTCAAGGACTACGAATTCAATTGGGCGCCTGCGGCATATCTTGACGATCCTAACATCAGCAATCCCGTGGCAAGTCCTTTAACTACTACTACCTATACAGTTACTGTAACAGATGCCTGTGGCAACACTGTAACGGAAAGTGTCCAGGTTACGGTAGAAACTCCGCAGCCGTTGGATACCACCATTTCATGTAATATGAATGTGCAGGTTTCAGTGGATCAAAATTGTGAAGCGGTTATCACACCGGACAAAATACTCGCTGGCCACTATCCCTGTATCAATGAATTTTTTAAAGTAGATGTGGACAATCGCGGCACCAACATGGTAGGCCCGGAGGATATTGATAAAGTATTGGAAGTAAAAGTCACGCGTTTGGACTCCGATGGAAATCCCACCGGCAACAGTTGCTGGGGCACCATTTTAGTAGAGGACAAACTGCCGCCGACCATAGAGTGTACCAATGACACCTTATTTTGCTTTGAAGTATGGGAACCTACAGAGCCTATTGGTTTTGACAATTGTGGCGATGTGGAGTCCATTGTATTAATTGATGAAACGATTACACCCATAGTATGTGATGAAGATTTCATTCAGGTGGTCAGCAGGGAGTACATAGCAATTGATTCTTCAGGGAATGAATCTCAGCCGTGTACAAAACAAATTTTGCTCAAGCGCTTAGACCTGAGTGAAGTAGATTTTCCACAGGACTTTACCAAGGCAGGTAGTAATGCCCTGGCTTGTGATGAGCCCTACCAGACACTTCCCAATGGATTACCCTCACCGGAATCGACCGGGTATCCCCAGATTAATGGAATGGATATCTTAACAGACATCGGACAGTTTTGCGGAGTGGTAGCCACTTTTGAAGACAACATTTTGCCTGTAATAAATTGCAAGCAAAAAATTGTGCGTGTTTGGACCGTAAGAGAGCATTGGTGCAATCACCATATTATTGAAACACACACGCAGACAATTGAGATCGTGGATGATGAAGGACCGCAAATAGATTGTCCTGCTGACATCACGGTTACGACCAGTACTTCCCACAGTTGCTCCGCTGATGTATTCGTTGAGCAGCCTTTTGCTGTGGACAACTGTAATGAGGTCGATAGAATAGATCTGCAGTATCCGGGTGGATTTGAAGCCAACTGGACAGGCGGAACCATTTCCCTGCCCGGCGGTGACAATATTCTCACCTTTACTGCTTATGATAATTGCGCACCAAACAGCTCCACTTGTACGACCACTGTAACTGTGGTGGATGAAACCGAGCCCATTGCTGTTTGTAAGCAGACCACAGTAGTGTCTTTGACCAATGACGGTACTGCGCGAGTCGATGCCGAAGCATTTGACAATGGTAGCTTCGATGAATGTGAATTGTCTCACATGGAGGTCAGCAGAATGTTCACCGGATGCGATGGCGAGGATCCATCATTTAAGCCTTATGTGGACTTTTTCTGTTGTGACATTGCTGAAAATAATATACAAATTATACTGAGGGTATTCGACAGCTCAGGCAACTCCAATGAGTGTATGGTTGAGGTTGAGGTACAGGATAAAATTCCACCCGCAATCGTATGTCCACCAAATATTGAGGTGAGTTGTCAGTTCCCATTGGATACAGATGATCTCGATGTTTTTGGTACAGTGGTTAGATTGGATAATTTGAGTGATTTGCAGGATCCGAGTTTAGACCCACGAGGGGACATTGTAATAGATGACATTGGCAATCCTTTTGAAAATGAACCCTTTTTCTGGGGAGTGGATGGATATGCTTATGACAATTGTGATGTATCGATAGAGGAGTCAGAGAATATCGAAATGGATAACTGTGGAACCGGCACTATTACCAGAATGTTTGCAGCAGTTGGTATGGATGGCACAGTGGGAGGTCAGTGTGTACAGACCATCGAAATCGTAAATTACACGCCCTTTACCGAAGATCAAATCGATTGGCCTGAGTCCGTAACTATCCACAACGCATGTGGTCCATTGGACTTGGATCCTGATTCTACAGGTTTCCCCGAATTCGATGACGATTTGTGTGACATGGTCCATTTCTCTTACAGTGATCAGACATTCAATATCAGCAGTCCCAATGATCCGGCCTGTTTCAAAATTGTCCGTACCTGGACTGTAATTGACTGGTGTCAGTTTGAAAATGGACAGTACGTCACCTGGGTGCGCGATCAGACCATCAAGGTAGTAAACGATGTGGCCCCTGTAATCACAGGAGATTGTGACGATGTGAGTATTTGTTCTTTCGACCCCGATTGTGGTGATGCCTACATAGAGCTCGTACAATCTGCTGAAGACGACTGCACGGAAGAGGAAGACCTCAACTGGAGATACGACATAGATGTGGACAACAATGGTATTTTTGATCTGAGCTCAAATAACAATCCATTTGCTGATGATCCCAATGACCCCACCAATGCAAGTGGCACCTATCCAATAGGGACACATCGCATAGTGTGGTCCGTCGAAGATGGCTGTGGAAATATTACAACTTGTTCTCAATTGTTTTCAATCATCAACTGCACTCCACCCAAAGCGGTTTGTTACGACGGATTGGCAGTTGATTTGATGGATATGGATTTGAATGGAGACGGTCAACCTGATTCCGCTATGCTAGAATTACAAGCGCACTTATTGGATGCAGGTAGTGAGCACCAGTGCGGTTACGATGTGGAGTTTTCCTTTTCTTCAGATCCAAACGACAAATTATTGCCTTTGGGTTGTGACGACTTGGGATTGATAATGGTGCCGCTTTACGTCACCGATGAAAATGGAAATCAGAGTATTTGTATGGCCTCGGTGGACGTTCAGGACAACAACCAGTCATGTCCTCCTTCAGGTGGAAGTTCCGGCAGTGGTCCTCATGGTCTGGTAAGTGGCTCTGTGTTTATGGAGAACGGTACTCCAATCAATGATGTGGAAGTAAATTTGATGGGTTCCTCTATGGCCCCTGAAATGACGGACGATCTAGGAAATTATGACTTTCCGCAGATGCCTCTTGGAGGAGCATACGAAGTTGTTCCCGAAAGAGATGTGGACCACCGCGCGGGTATTTCTACCTACGATATTGCCCTGATTCAGCGTCATATTCTAGGTACGCATTACTTTAATACTCCTTACCAGTGGATAGCCGCAGATATTGATCGCTCAGGGACCATTGATGTACGCGATATTGCGCAACTCAGGAGATTGATCTTAGGAACCATTGATGAGTTTGAGCAAAACACATCCTGGCGCTTTGTGGATGCGGAGTTTCAATTCTCCGGCTTTGATCCGCTTAACCAAAATTTCAATGAGACCTACATGATTCCGGATTTCAATGCTAATATGACCGGACTTGATTTCATCGCTGTTAAAGTGGGAGATGTTAATGCAAGTTATGATCCAAACAGCGCCGAGGGAGCCAATACTAGATCACTGGGTGATCCTCTCACCCTTGGAATTCAAAGAAAAGGATTCGAGGCAAATCAGAGCTTTGAAATACCGGTTAGTGCCAAGGGTTTCAGAAATGTAGATGCATTCCAGTTTACGCTACTATTCAACCACAATGAGATGAAGCTGCGAGCAGTAGAGCCCGGTGCCATTAATTTGGGTGATGAGTATGTCAACTTTGCTCAGGTAGCAGATGGCCTGGTACCATTTAGCTGGAATGATGTATTGCCGACTACCGTAAGTGATGATGAGGTCTTATTCACACTGGTTTTTGATGCTGTTGAATCGGGCAATATTGCAGGCTCAATCAATATGACATCCTCCAAAACACCGATCAGGGCTTATCTCAATGGAGAGCCTCACCACATGGAATTTAAGTTTACCGATGGAATCACGGCTGAAGGTGGTTTTGAGCTGTTCCAAAACAGACCCAACCCCTTCAGAGATCACACCGTAATAAGCTTTAATATGGCCGAGAGAGCAGACGCGCGGATTACGATCATGGATGTGACCGGCAAGGTGGTTTACACAGTGGAGGATATATTCGAAGCCGGCTATAACGAGATTACCGTTAAAGAGTTGGAGAGACTCTCGAGCCAGGTTTATTACTACAGATTAGATACAGATGGGTATAGTGCAACCAAAAAGATGATCATGATGCATTGATCATTCTAAATCGCGCTTTACCCTAGAATATAGTTTACTGTTTGTTTTTGGGATGGGACCTCCTCTTTGAAAAAGTTCAAGGGGGAGGTTTTTTTAT
>REEO01000016.1 GCA_007695035.1 Saprospirales bacterium
AACTGCATGGGGAGGACATACTACTGCCCCGTCTCTTTTTGAAACCGCACTGGGCCGGTATAATACCAACTATGTCCCAAATACCACCACGACCTGGGACAGTGAAGATCGACTATTTGTCATTGGCAATGGGACCTCACCATCCAATAGAAGCGATGCAATGGTCCTGCTCAAAAATGGTAATTTGGGGATCGGCATTTCCACCCCTGTCCATAAACTGGCAATTCCGGTCACTACAAAAGCTGCAGATGAGGAGGCTGGTGGCGAGGGAATTGGCATTGTCAATACAGAATCAGAGAACTTTTGGAACATTCATATGTCCACTTCTTCTTTGCGCTTCAGTTACAATGGCACCACTAACGGCAGCAGAATCAATCAGGATGGTGAATACATCCAGAACTCAGATAAGCGCTTCAAAACCAATATCGCCAATTATTCAAATGTGCTTGACAGAATAAGTGAATTACGGGTGATGGAGTACAATTACTTGAATCAAACTTCAGAGAGAAAAAATATTGGTTTCATAGCCCAGGATGTACTAACCGTTTTTCCTGAACTCGTTGCTGCAGATGAAGATTATCTGGGAATTAATTACTCCGGCTTTAGTGTGGTGGCTATCAAAGCCATTCAAGAGCAGCAGGATCAAATCGAAGAGCAGCAAGAACAGATAGATGCCTTAATTGCTGAAAATAAAAAGCTCAGAGAAAGGGCGGAAGCCAGCGAAACCCAAACAGCGGAATTGCTGAAGGCCATGCAAACAGAAATTCAGGAGCTTAGAGCCGAGGTTCAAAATCCCGGGTCAGAGAAAATCGGTAGAAAGGATTAGGTTGAAGGTTAGCTTAAACGCACCGAAAACCCATTCACCGACTCTGAATATTGAGGCAAAAGGAATACCTGTGTATCTTTGCAAAAAATCTCAGGCATTTGACCTATAATATCAAAATTGGGGAATTCGAGGGGCCATTTGATCTCTTGCTTTACTTTATCGAGCGGGACGAGTTGGATATTCACGATATCCCCATTGCGACGATTACCGAAGACTTTCTGGACTACATCCGATCCATGGAGGAACTGGATATTGACCTGGCCAGTGAGTTTATACTCGTGGCTGCTACCCTCGTTAGGATTAAGAGTAAAATGCTGCTGCCGAGAAAAGAGTTGGACGAACTCGGCAATGAGATTGATCCCAGAGAAGATTTGGTCAGAAAGCTGCTGGAGTATAAACGCTTTAAGGAGGTATTGGGCGATTTTCAGAAGATGGAGGAGGTGCAGTTGATGCGGGAAAAGCGGGGCAATGCTCTCAGTGAGTTGAAAAAGTTGAGCCAAAAAGCACTCATTGAAGCAGAGTTAGAAAGCGTGAGCTTGTATCGCTTATTTGAGGTTTTTCAACAACTGATGAAAGAACACGAAATGCGGGGCAAAAGGGTGGTGCACCGCGTTTACAAATACCCCTATTCCACCGAACAGCAAAGATCTTTTCTTGCGAATGAAATAAAGGATAAAAAGAAGGTAGATTTCAGCAATCTCTTTCGCTCGCTTGAAAACCGCATGCACGGGATATTCATATTTTTGGTGATTCTGGACATGGTGAACTCCCGGGAGTTGAAAATAGTCAATGGCAAGAGACCCAATGAGTTTTGGTTGACCGGTCCCAAAGAAAGACCTATCGAGCAGACCTTCAGTTAAAAATTTCCCGTAAAAGCCGGGGTGCCATCTCGTCCTCGAGTTTGATAGTTGCCGGTCCTGTATCTGGTGTAACTTCCGTAATTTTTGTACCGACCGTTTTGATCTGCTCCAAAAACCGCCTTTTTTCTACCGGTGAGGAGTCTGAAAAAGACCGTCTGAGAATAGGAAGCAGCGAATCAAATTCCTCCTTTGGCAAATCCGCGACAAATCGATTGAGGCTCCGAAGTATGGCAGGATCGTAGAACAGGGTCATCAGACCGCCAGTCAAGAAGCCCTCCAACCACTCTGCCTGGTAGATGGATGTAGAGACGTGGGAAAAGACGTAATTCATGGTGCTGCTGAGGGTCGAAAGATCAATTGCACCACGCTCCTGCAGTTGCCTTGCAGCATAGCCACTCAAATGTGGATGCGTCATGGGGTTTTCAAGGGTGCTAAAAAGACAATCTTCCCAGTTGCTATCCACATTTTCCTGTTTCAGTATGCCAACGGCAGAAAATACCGTTTGATACAAAGAGAGAACGTCAGTGGCTCTTTGGCTTTTGATGTTGGCTGCCAGCCCCGGAAGACCGATGCACACGCGGGGTATCAATCCCAACACCAAGCGGTTGATGGGCTCGGAGTCAAAGTTGCGCACATCTCCATACCGTGATGCCAGTGCGAGGGTGGACATGGCCGGAATTATCACATCCAAATCTTCAGATGCGGAGGCCACTTGGTTTAATTGACCCAGTAGCGCATCCAAAGTCTCCTCAAGTCCCGCCAGCAGTGCGCGCATCACTGCGGTACTCAGTTCCTGGAGCTCTTTTTTCCTGGATAGGTCCTGCAGCACTTTTTGCCGAGTTGCTGAATAGATGGTGTTGCCCAGGGTGGCCGCCTCCATGAGTCCGATCTGAAAGTCTTCCTCCCATTCCAGCTCCCAGGTTTCGGCGAAAGAACTTATAGCTGATTGGGCCTTGACGGACTGTGTTCCAAAGGGAACTCCAAGGATTTTGAGCCGGTTGAGAAATTGGCTGAGTTGAAGGTGCTTCTCTTTTCTCAGATCCAGCTTCTTAAATTTGGCCTCTCTTCTGCTGACCAGTGCTGTGAGTCTGAAGTATTTCAATTGTTGCTGAAAGTCCCGTTCAAGGGGGAGTCGCTCTTTGTACGGACCTGAGTTTCCAAACTCACTGCCGACCAGTACCTCTTTGGATATCAATTCCCAGACAACCTTGTTATTTTGCGCAATGGTGCTAATTGCCGCTTCCCTGATGTCTTTTAGAACCGGATGGTTTCTCCGCCTGATCTGAGCCAGAGAAAAGGCGAGATCGGAGGCGTCAATCACCCTTGCAGAACTTATATTTATATCCTGTCTGCGCAGGGCCACCGCCATTTCCGCAAAGAGTAACTCCGGACAGGAGAATCCGTGTTCGAATATGTGGCGGTAGTAAGCCGGAAACTCCACTCCGGCTCCATAGCCGCTGCTTTTCGACAACCTGTGGTAAGACCAGGGAATCCAATTGGCCTCCATTTTGGTGGATTTCAGTCCCTTTAGTTTTTGCTGATCCTCTTTATTAGTCCCCTCCGGGTGAAGGGCCGGCAGGTGGTATGCGCCACAGACCACTGCCAGTTTTTTACCCTTGTGCTTCCTCGCAGCCTTTCGCAACTGAATGCGCATATGAGCCTCCCGAATTAGGTTTTCCTCTGAAGTCTCACTCTCCGCTTTTCGCCATTCTTTCATAAGTGTTTCAATGGCTGTAAAAACTTCTAATGGATGGTCGTTTTCCTCTATGGTTTTGTCCCACCATCGCTCGGGGACTGCCACTCCGGTGTGTTTGAGTAAGTCCCAAAATGAATGTACTGAACGACTCCTTCCTGAATTTTCAAGTATTCTTTGCTGATCCAGTTTCGCCCCTGCCGGTAAATCCATCGGAATTACAGCAGCACCGTGCTCGTAGGCATATTTCAGGGCAATCCATTCTGGAGAAAAGGAAGCCACGGGATAAAAGGTGGTGGTCTCCGGTTCTTTGGCATTGTAAAGCATGATTGCCAGCGGCGGTTCCACCTGGTCTATGAGAAACAAGTCAAGGGCAGGCTCTGCATCAGCCGGACATTCGATCAGCAGCACATCGGGTTTTATTTCCTCCAGTGCAGCTTTCAGAGCTTTCGCACAGCCGGGGCCATGGTGTCTGATGCCAAAATAGTGAAGGTATGTTTTATCGTTGCCGGTGGACAAGTATCAGGTGTTTTTTCCAGGTGAATGTCGTCCTATTTGATGGAGCTTGTTCGTGATCCGGGCATAACTTAGAAATTATAATTGATTCCCACGCGAATGGTTATAGGAAGTGCCAGGGTTTGATCATCGTCGAGCAGGTTGTATAACAAACTTATTTCCGACCCCCATTTCGACCAGCTTGAGAAGTACCCCAATCCAATTAAAAGATTGTCAAAATTGAGTGTTCCGGTTGCCAGCTTACCATTGTCAGAGAAAAAATCACCAAACTGATTCCTCAAAGGGAAAGTAGCCCTTTCACGATGAAATTCCGCATGAGCAAATACCTGTCTGAATAGTTTGTGACGGGCAAAAACCCCGTAAGAAAAACTGATGGGGTGTGCGGAAAGATTCCGGTTTTCGCTCCTCACAAAAGCTTTATAGTAGGTGTAAAAAATCTCCACCCTCGGACCGACCGAAAAATCGTCATTGACCTTATACCCAACCATGGGAGACAGGCCGAAAAAAAACACATTGTATAGGTTTGAACCCTGAAACCCGAGATTTACATTGCCCCCGTACCACAATTGGTCCGTAAAGGGTGTCTCTTTTTCAGAGGGATCTTGAAGTCGAACCTGGGCATCCATTGACGAAAAAGTTACGCCAAAAATTAATAAAACGGTTAGTAAAGGTGTTAAGCTAATATTAATCGGGCAAGGAAAACGATCCGATTCCTTAGTTTTACATTTTGATGATAAAGCCATAATTTAAATGAATTTTCGCGATAAAGGTAATGAAGTTTTGAGAATACTATCAACCGGTTTTTTGAGATTCACAATTTTAACGGCCTTTTTAACGGTCTCTTACAGTGCCTATTGCCAATCATTCACCCTTACTTCAGGGGATGTGATTTCTGAGCGACACGAACTAGCCGATTTGGGGACTTTTTTCTCTTCCTATGATTTGTACCATTTGGAGTTGGATGCGTTAGTGGATCATCTTGAGGGGCGTCCTGAATTTACCGAGCTTGATCTCCGGTTTGGTGACGAAAAAGAATTTACCCTCTTTTTAGAAACTGCTGAGGTGGCGCGCAATCCGTACATCCTCCAAAGAGCGACACCGCAGGGTGTTCAAAGTGAGATGCGCACCAGAAATGTGGCATTCAAGGGCCATGTGATGGGGGAACCGCGCAGCCACGTCCGGCTAGTAATTGACCGCAACTTTATTTACGGTTACATTGAGATCGACGAAGACCGCTGGTTTATCGAGCCCAAACGCTTTTTTACAGGAGAAACGGAAAATGTTTTTGTGTGGTACCACACGGATGATGCGATACACACCTTTGAAGACAACCACTGTGCGAGCATGACACTCGAGGAGAATCAACGAAATCTCATTCCCAATATGTGGCTTAGAAACGATGATAGAAATCAAACACAGACCAGGGTAGGGGATTGCTATGAGATTCAGATTGCAATTGCCAGCGATTGGCTAATGTATAACGACTACAATCAAAGTACCACCGAACTGGAGAATCGAAACATAGGTGTTTTAAATAATGTGCAGGGGAATTACGAAGGAGAGTTTGACGATGATCTGATTTTTGTCATAGCTACTCAGTTTATCTCGACCTGTAGCACCTGCGATCCCTGGACAGGCAGTACCAGTGCCGGTGCTCTTTTGGGCTCATTCAGGAGCTGGGGTAATAGTGGAGGTTTCGGTGTTTCATTTGGAGTTGCCGCTCTCTGGACAGCGAGAAACTTTGATGGCAACACCTTGGGTATGGCCTATGTGGGAGGGGCTTGTAATAACAGTCGCTATAGTGTCAACCAGGATTTTACATCCAATGCTGAATTTCTCAGAGTATTGTTAGCGCATGAGCTGGGCCACAATTTTAATGCTCTCCACGATGCGCAGGGTGCACCGTTTATTATGGCCCCGGCTGTTTCTACATCGAACAACTGGAGTTCCACTTCAATAAATACCATCAGTAGTTTCATCTCAAATCTCTCTAACCAGGCCAATTGCCTCGAGGATTGTGGTGATCCGATTCCACCGGATCCTGATTTTTACTACACAGCCGATCAGGTGTGTCCGGGAGGGGAGGTGTATTTCTACGATCAATCGACCAACAATCCCAATGGTTGGAATTGGTTCTTTCCCGGCGGAATCCCCGAGTCATCCACAGAGCGCAACCCTGTAGTGACTTATACAACGCCCGGGGTTTATGATGTAATCCTCACAGTCGAAAACAGTCATGGCGATAATACGATGACCCTAGCTGGAGCTGTAGAGGTTACTGAATTCGATGGAGTTGAAGTGGTGTTGTACGACGATTTTGAAGATGGCCTGGGTGATTGGGATTTGGACGCCAACGGCAATTTTACCTGGGTTCAAACCGCAGTGTCACATATGCCAATTGGTCAAACAGGAATGGGTATAAACAATTTTCAAAATGGAAATGTGGGCGAAAAGGATGCCGTTATTTCTGAAGTAATGGATTTTTCTGGCAGGATGGAAATTTATCTCGAGATAGAATACGCCCACAGAAGGAGAAATGCCCTACGCCAGGATTCTCTGAATATTTACCTTTCCACCAATGGAGGGCAGACCTTTGACCACAGGGTTTTTGCAGATGCTGAAAATGGAAGCGGAAATTTTGCTACCGCTGCTGATCAAAACCAGTTTTTCACCCCTTCTGAGGACGAAGACTGGTGTACCGATGGTAATTTTGGCAGCGGTTGTATCTCTCTTGACCTCAGCTCTTTCTCCGGTGAGCAATCCGTGGTCCTGCGCATAGAGAATGTAAATGATAACGGTAACAACACCTTTATCAACAGGGTAAACCTTTATTCATCCTGTCAAATTACTTCTCCTCCGGATCCTCTCTTCTCAGCGACGCCAACTTTCGGATGTGCCGATTTGGAGGTGTTGTTTGAAGATTTTTCAACCAACTTTCCCAATGAATGGGAGTGGAGCTTTCCGGGGGGAAATCCGTCGAGTTCAAACGAACAGAATCCCTTTGTCACTTATACCGAACCCGGGTTTTACGATGTGAGCCTCGAGGTTACAAATCCGGCAGGTACTGCTGAGGTGACTGAAGACTTTTTCATATATGTGGATGATGTGCCTGTTTCCATGTTCGACTACGAAGTAAATTCCCTCGAGGTTGAATTTGAAGATCACAGTGAGCGCGCAATTGAATATTTCTGGGATTTTGGTGACGGCAATACCAGCAATGCACCCAATCCTGTCCATCAATATTCCGGCCCAGGTACTTATCAGGTACAACTGGAAGTGGTCAATGATTGTGGCAGCGATTTCATTACAATAAATGTTGAAGTAACTGAAAAGCCCACCGCGGCGTTTGCAGCTTCGGAAGATTCAGGTTGTGCACCTTTTACTGTCGAATTCACCAACGAATCTAGCGACAATTCGGACTCTTTCTCCTGGCAGTTTCCCGGAGGTAGCCCTTCAGAGTCGAGCGATGAAAATCCGGTGGTAATTTACGATGAGCCCGGGAGTTACTCGGTGATTTTGATTGCGTCAAACAACGTGGGTGACGATACACTGGAGGTGGTTGATATGATCGAAGTGGATGATATACCCGATGCATCCTTTACAGTGGATATTGACAGCAACCTGGTTGATATTACCAATGAAACCCAGGATGCTGATGAGTTTGAGTGGAGTTTCGGAGATGGGGACACCAGTCAGCTTGAGCAACCCACGCATATTTATGAGGAAAGTGGTGAATACTGGCTTGAATTGGTCGCCACTAATGAATGTGGCGCTGATACCGCCGGAATGTGGGTCGAGATCATCCTGGGACCCGGTGCAACTTTTGCATATAATCAAACGAGCACCTGTCTCCCGGTTGAGGTCGAGTTTTACAGCGAGGCTTCCGGGGATATTGACAGTATTCAGTGGTACTTCCAGGGAGGTGATCCCGAGATGGCCGACACCGACACTGTTTTGGTTTCCTACTCAGAGTCAGGTCAGTTCGATGTGACCCTGATCGTCTATTCAGACGTTGGAAATGATACACTTACGGAAGTGGGACTGATCCAAGTGGTGGAAGCACCTGTGGCTATTGCAGATCTTGACTTGAATGAGCGCACTCTCACAACTGAAAATACAAGTGTTAATGCCCAAACTTACCTTTGGGATTTTGGCGATGGAAATACCTCCACCGATACCACCCCTGAGCATGTTTACGCTGACGATGGGGATTACATGGTGACTCTTTACGCCATCAACAGTTGCGATACGGCTGAGTGGTCAATGGAAGTTCAGGCATATGAACTACCGATTGCCATGGCATCAGTATTTGGTGACAGTTTCCCTGTCTCTGGCTGCGTACCACTTACGGTAACTTATGTCAATGAGTCCTCAGGTACGGTGGATCAGATCGAATGGATTTTTGATGGAGGGTCCCCTGCAAGCTCGCAGGAAGATACTGTTGAAGTAACTTATTTTGCCCCCGGCAGCTTCAGTGCAATGCTCATAACCTCCAATCCGGCAGGAAGTGACTCACTCTTTATGGATGATATTGCACTGCCGGAAGGTGCTCCTGAAGTTGATTTCTCATATGAAGTCGATAGTCTGAATGTTCAATTCAGCGCCGATTTGACCAATGCCGACGGTTTGCACTGGGATTTTGGAAATGGGGTGGTGAGTGATCTGGCCGACACCACCATAATTTATAATGAGGAGGGAGTTTATTTGGTAAGACTGACCGCATGGAATGACTGCGATACGACTTTTGTTGAAAGTGAAGTGGGTGTGGGTTCTTTGCCGGTGGCTAATTTCAGAGTGGATGGCGAAACCAGTGGCTGTGCGCCCTTTACGGTTGAATTCGAGAGTTTGTCCGGAGACAATGTGGATGAATTTGAGTGGACCTTCGATGGGGGAGAACCCGCAACTTCTACTGAGCCGAATCCTGTAGTGACTTATTCTCAATCCGGCTTGTATTCAGTTACGCTGAGAGTTTCCAATGAACTTGGATCGGATGTGATTGCGATGAGTGAGTTGATTGAAGTTAATGACTTGCCCACCGCTGAGTTTGAAGTTGACCAGGTGGGAGATAAGGAATTTGGAATGATCAACCTGAGCAGCAATGCCGACTCTGTCTGGTGGGACTTTGGCGATGGCAATTTTTCCGGTGATTGGGAACCTGTTCACACCTACGAAGAAGCTGGTGATTACCTGGTCATACTTGAGGCTTTTAACTCATGTGGACTGGATAGTGCGACCATGGAAGTAGAAGTAGAACCCGTTTTTGCAGCTGAATTGGAAGACCTCGGTTTGAGGGTCTATCCCAATCCCACCACAGGAACAGTTCAGATTGACCTGAATGAAGGTCTGACTCCTGAGGCCATACGGGTATTCAGCAGTGTGGGGAAGTTGGTAAAGGATAGGCAAATAGGGGGTTCTGGTCAGAGATTGAGTCTCGATATTCATGATCAACCTGCCGGACTTTATTATATTCACCTGCTGGTGAGTGGGGAGGTGATCGTAGTGCCTGTCAATCTCATAAGGAACTGATGGCCTTGTTTGTGTGGTTTTTTTTCAGGAGAATCCATACCACATTTTGTGAATTATTGGGCTCTTGACTGTGTTGAAGTGTTATTCGAAAAGGATACCTTTGTCAGCTTAATTTGCATTCAACACAGAGATGAAAAATTTTACACACAACAATTTTCCGGATTTTGTACGAAGTTCTATTGTTTCGACATTGGTGCTGTGTACACTGATGTTTTTAAACAATCAATCTGTCTCAGCACAGTGTTTCTATCAGGGACCAATTGAAATTGAAGACCTCTCCTCAGAATTTATTACCCTGGAAGTGGAAGGTGCTCTTAATGATTCCCTGGGTGTGGATGGTCAGGGTATCTGTGGAGTCAATATTCATTTTACCCACACAGCTGTCGGAGATCTCATCGTACAGCTTATCTCACCAGAAGGGCAGGTTGTCTCTTTAATTGGTCCCACGACATCATCGGGCCCATTTACAGATTTTTCAGTCTGGAACATCAGCTTTGTCCCATGCAATGTCACCGCACTTCCCGATGCCGGATTTATGGATCAATGGCAAAATAACCAGGATTGGGATGTTTTTGGAGATTATACCGGTTCATATTACCCGTATCAGGGCTGTTTGGAGGACCTTGATGAAGGTTTGGTCAATGGCACATGGACTTTATTTGTTCAGGATGGATTGCAGGAAGACGATGGCGAATTGATTGGATTCAGTATTGTTTTTTGCGACCCGGCAGGTATCGATTGTCAGGCCTGTGAACCCGATGGAGGGTTGATCACTGGGTTGCCCGTCGAACTGTGCCAGGGGGATACCATTTCCAACCTTCCTGTCCCGGAATACACAAACGGAGAGCCTAATGAAGCGGATTATTTTTACCACTACCTGCTTGTAAAGGAGGATTCAATTGTCGGTTTGTGGAAGGATAGTGTGAATGTGGCGGAAGATGCCGGGGAATTTCGCATCTACGGAATTTCTCTGTTGAAACAGGACAGCTCAGCGCTTGATAGCGCCATTCAAAATTACACGATCTTTGAATTGATCGATGCCCTCAACCAAAATATTCCCGCCCTTTGTGCAAGTATTTCCCTCGGATTTGTGAATATCACAGTGAATCCAGCATACGATGAACTCGTCGAAGTGGTTCAGTGCATGGGTGATGGATTTCAGTTTGGCGACACCTTGCTCACAGAGCCGGGCTCTCACTTTTTTCACTACCAAACTGCTCATGGATGTGACAGTTTAGTAGAAATTAACTTACAGTTTGACTCGGTGGAAACTACCATAATGGCATCTGATAGCATATTGAATTGTCACGTTCCCGAGACTCAATTGAACAGCGCTGGCTCTGTTTACCCCGGGGGCGCTTTTTTTAACTGGTGGTCCAGCGATGGAAACATCATTGGACCAGAGGACAGTACCTCTGTCAAGGTCAATGCACCGGGAACCTATTTTCTTGAAATTGGAGTCGGCCTTTGCAGGGATACTGCATCGGTGGAGGTGACCGGGAATCCTGGTGGGCCCGCGGTGGAAATTCAGGTCAACGAAATGAACTGCCTGCTGGATTCTGCAGAAATTTGGATTTCAGATACCACAAGCCTTTTGTCTGCCAGTTGGACCGGCCCGGATGGCTTTGAAGAAACCGGATTTTCATTACAGGTGGCTGCTGAAGGACTCTATTTTGCAGAGGTGATTGATTTGGACAGTTGTGCTGCCGTTGACTCTATATGGGTGGAGGGAGATTTTTCGCAACCTACATTTTCGATCGATTCCATTGGGGCCCCTTGTGAAGGGGATTCGCTCAACCTGACAGACGATACTTTCGGTCCCGAATGGGAGATAAGCTGGTATTTCGAAGGGGATACGCTTGAGGGTAACCAACCCTTTGTCTGGGTGCCCGGGGTTTATGTTGCAGATATAGTTGGGGTCAATGGTTGCATTGGCACGGACAGCCTTGTTTTTCATCATGTGCATGCAAAACCCGAGGTGACTTTTGCATCCGCACCTCTTGACTGCAGGGAATCAAGTGTTTTATTGATTGCCACCACAGGTATAAGCAATTCCACCTATCAGTGGATGGGACCCGGTGGCTTTCAGTCAGGCAGTCAGCAAATTCAAGTGCCCGAGCCTGGACGGTACGACCTCAACGTAATTACGCCCCAGGGCTGCGAGTTGGATACCTTTTACAATTTGGTCTCACTAGGTAATTTGCCTGAGATCACTTTTGCCCTTTCGGATTCATCGGGATGTATCTCGGACAGCGTGCAGATAATAACCGATTCAGATTTCAGTCAATTGGATTACAATTGGACCGGCCCCGGAGGTTTTGAATCCACTGAGTCCTCGCCCTGGGTCACAGAGGAAGGGTGGTATTTTTTGGAAGTGATTAGCCCGGGGAGCTGCGAGGTGTTGGATTCTGTATTTGTCCTCAATGAAATACCCCTGTCTGATTTTGTGATCTCCTCCGATACACTCAACTGTGACAGGGAAATGGGATACCTGAGGGTGGATGGCCCCCCTGGCTGGGAATTTAACTGGAGCGGTCCGGGTCTTCTTGATTCTTCGGGAGATTCTGTTCGATTTGAAGAGGCCGGTGAGTACAGTTTGACCATTTCCGATGCAAATGAAGAGTGTACAGGAACCATAAGCCACGAAGCAGTGGGTGATTTCTCACTCCCCCTTGCCTGGTTCTCCGTAGACACCTTGAGCTGTGTACCTGAAACTGCATTCATTTCCCTGGACTCAACCGATGGGTTTTTGCTGGGCCTGGCAGGGCCCGGTATTTTAGAGGTGGAATCGGATCAGATTGAAGTTGATAGAGCAGGGGCATACCAATTTTTTATCAGTGGTAATAATGGCTGTGTGGATACCTTTGATGTGGTGGTTTTTGGGGATACCCTGCCACCAGCTATTGATTTTTCCGCACCGATAATCGGATGTGGCCAGGATTCTGTGTTGTTGCAATACAATGCAACCGGACCAATTGCCGTCCAGGAGTGGTACGGTCCCGATGGTTTCTTCTCACCGGATTCTGCCGTATTCACCTCTGCAACTGGAGACTATGCACTCATTTACGAGGGAATAAATGGCTGTGCAGATTCGGTGCAATTCGAGGTAGAGGAGGATATGACCGCTCCGCCCATCACTATTGCATCCGTTCAGGAAATCAACTGCGCAAACGATCAGATTCTGGTGTCCATTCAGGACCCATTGCCCGGTTTTGATTATTCGTGGACTTTGCCAAATGGCAACACAGTTGAGGGAGACAGTTTGACTACTTCTCAAAGTGGCTGGCATTTTGTGGATGTGGCTGACTTGGATGGATGTATGGGTAGAGACTCGGTGTTTGTGAACGAAAATTTTGAACTACCCGATTTTTCTATTTGGCTGGATTCCATCAATTGTCAAAGGGACTCAGCTACAGTAGAAGTGATGGCGGAGGCCGGAAGCTCATTCAGTTGGACCGGCCCCGGTGATTTTGAGAGTGATAGCAACATCATCCGGGTGGGCAGTGCAGGGGTTTTCAACTTCCAGGTTGTTGGCTCCAATGGCTGCTCAGTGGATACTTCCGTTGCGGTGGTGGCCGACACTTTCCCACCGGAAATC
The DNA here is from genome assembly GCA_007695035.1 of Saprospirales bacterium. Taxonomy (GTDB): domain Bacteria; phylum Bacteroidota; class Bacteroidia; order Chitinophagales; family Saprospiraceae; genus PWJY01. Next base: position 13,020 of record REEO01000016.1, read on the forward strand.
TCTATTTTGGGTGATAGTGTATTGACTTGCAGGCATCCTGAGACAGAACTCACTGCTTCCATTTCGGGCCAGCATGAATCCATGATCTGGACTTTGCCTGGAGGGGAAGAGTACACAGGCCTGGCCCTTAATACCACCCAAGCAGGACTTTACTCGCTGGAGGTGGAAGGAGAAAATGGCTGTATTGCTTTTGCAGAAATAAATGTGGAAATGGATACTACCCCTATTGAATTTGAAGCCATCACCACAGGGATTAGCTGCCAGGAACCAGCTGCTTCCATCCAGCTCATTATTGAAGGAGATTTCGAAGAAGTGCTATGGCCCACTGAAATACAGGAGGGAGCCAGCCCGGAATTGGGTTCTTCAACGGAAGGAGGAACCTTTTTGGTGGGAGTCAGGGGTGTTAATGGATGTCTTTCAGAAAGAGAAATTGAAATAGCTGTGGACACTCTTCCGCCCAGTGTCGATATTGAACTCCTCTCCCAGGATTGTATCGATATGCAGTCAGTACTTTTGGCTGTGGTGGATACGACCGTTACTGAGGTGCAGTGGTTCGACGAATCCGGTTTTCTCACTTCGGACGACAGTGTGTTGATAGAGGGCAGCGCATTGCTCACTCTTCGTGCAATAAGTGAGAATGGTTGCATTGCTGAGGAGGATTACGTTCTGGAACCAGAGTACGATTTGCCCTCCATCGAAGTTGAACCTGTTGAGCCGATAAGTTGTGACCGGAATGAGGTTGTAATCAATGCCGGTGGATCAGATTCAGGACCCGGATTTCTTTTTTCCTGGACCGGCCTGGGAATTGTGAGCGGTGCTGATAGCTCCGTAGTGGTGGTGGATGCTGTGGGTGAGTACACGCTAGAACTTTTGGATGAGGAAAGTGGATGTGCTGCCTTTGAAACTGTAGTTATTGAAGGGGATACCACACCACCGGTTGCCTCTGCTGTTGCACTTGGTGAAATAAGCTGTGAAAATGAAGAGGTAAGTCTTGTTGCGGAGGGGAGCAGCGAAGGTGTTAATATTCTGTACGAGTGGTTGCCTCTGGACGATGAAGGAAATATCGTCTCAGGACAAAACTCTTTTGAAGCCGTTGTTGACAGGGCCGGTTCGTATGTACTAATTGTTACTAGTACAGATAATGGCTGCTCAGCCGCTGATACAATCTTTGTGGAGGAAAGCGGTGATTTGATCCGTGGAATTGAATACAAAACCACAGAGCCGAGTTGCTTCGGTGAAGACGATGGTGTACTCCAAGTGATTTCTGTAGATGGTGGCACTGCACCCTACACATTCTCTTTTGATGGGGGTGATTCCTTTGTAGAGACGGAAGTCATAGGAGATCTCGCTGCCGGTGTTTATACTGTGGTAGTGAGAGATAACAACGGTTGTGAATACAGCCAAAATGTGCTTTTGAGTGAACCTGATGAATTGGTCGTTTCCCTAGGGGGGGACCGTTCGGTGGAGTTGGGCCAAACAGTGGTTTTGACCGGTAAGGTCAGCCCCGAAAATGCTGCCATTGAAGAGTGGCTTTGGGATCCCATGCCGGATTTTGGTTGTGTGGATTGTCCCGAAGCAGAATTCGCACCGGAATATGACATACAGGTGCAGGTGATAGTTGTAGATTCCAATGGTTGTAATGCATCCGACCAAATCAATATTTCAGTAACGGTGACAAGGTCGGCCTATTTACCCAATGCCTTCAGCCCTAATGAGGATGGTGTGAACGATTACTTCGGAGTTTACGGAGAACCAGATCGACTGACTGAAATTTTGGAATTCAGGGTGTTTGACCGATGGGGCAATCAGGTGTTTGTAAGACAAAATGTGGAGTATGTTCCCGAACTGGATGAGGCCACAGCCTGGGACGGAACCTTCAGAGGAGAAGAAGTGCCTCCGGGGGTTTACACCTACTTTGTGGTGCTGCGGTTTATGGGCGGCCAAAAAGAGCAAATGCAGGGTGATGTCATTTTGATTAGGTAGTGGCGGCTGCTGAAAAAAACTTTTACAATCTTTTCTGAAGGAGGAATTTTTCGACACAGTCGCTTTTAAATTGATAGTCACCCTTGCTTAGAGCTCTAAAACCGCCGTCTCATTTTGTAACTTTGTCCCAAATGGGTAGCAGTACAAATCAACGAAAAAGTAGGACTGTAGGAAAATGACAAAAAATACAACAAAAGATTGTTTATTTAATAAACATGCCATAATTTTGCCTTCGACCAAAAAACATTTGCTATGATTGCCAAACCTGAAAAGGTCCTGGAATCGGTTTTTGGATACAGCAAATTCCGGGATACCCAAAAAGAGATAATCGATACGGTCCTCAGTGGGAAGGATGCACTTGTCCTCATGCCCACTGGTGGAGGAAAATCGCTCTGTTACCAAATCCCCGCACTTTGCAAACCAGGAACTGCCATTGTTGTCTCGCCCCTGATAGCACTAATGAAGGACCAGGTCGATGCATTGAAGCTCCACGGAGTGAAGGCCGAGTTTCTTAACAGCACGCTTGACCCCATGGAGCAAAAGCGGATTGTGAGCGATCTGAGGCGCGGGAATGTCGATTTGTTGTACATATCACCTGAGCGCATCAATGAGAGCTTCTGGAATTTTCTCGAATCGCTGGAACTGAATCTTTTTGCGGTGGATGAAGCCCATTGCATTTCTCATTGGGGCCACGATTTCAGGCCGGATTACCGAAAGTTGCAGGTTTTAAAGCAGAGGTTTCCCGATGTCCCGCTGATTGCACTTACCGCCACGGCCGACCAATTAACACGCGACGATATTTTGGGTAATTTGAGAATGCGATTTCCCGAAGTATTTGTGTCCAGTTTCAACCGCCCCAACATCAAATACCTCGTAGAACCCAAACGGCGTAGTTTTGATAAACTGGTGGATTTTTTGCGTGAGCAAAATGGTGAATCAGGTATAATTTATTGCCTGAGCAGGGCATCTACTGAAGAACTGGCGGAGGATTTGCGAAGTCTGGGCTTTAATGCCATCCACTACCACGCGCAACTCGACCGGGCTGAAAGAGCCAAAAATCAAGAGTTGTTTTCCAGGGATGAAGTTCAAATCGTAGTGGCTACTATTGCTTTCGGAATGGGAATTGACAAATCGAATGTGAGGTTTGTCGTACACATGGACTTGCCCAAAAATATTGAGAGCTACTACCAGGAAACCGGAAGGGCAGGCCGCGACGGATTGGACAGTACCGCACTGCTTTTTTACTCCTATGCAGATATGATCAAGCTCAAATCATTTGTGGAGTTGGATGACAATCCCGAACAGTCCGAGGTGATGCTGGACAAGTTGGAAAAAATCTCGGCTTTTGCAAGTAGCAAAATCTGTCGCCGAAAGTTTCTTCTCAATTACTTTGGGGAAAAAGCACCCTCATACTGCGGGAATTGCGATGTTTGCCTGGCCAATTTTGAAAGGGTTGAAGCAACCAAGGAGGCCCAAATAGCAATTTCTGCAGTGGTTCGACTCAACCAAAAATTTGGTGCGAACTACCTGATTGATTTTGTCAAAGGATCACAGTCTGAAAAAATCAGAGCGGCCCACAAATCCCTGCCCACTTATGGAGTGGGTAGCGACCTGACAAAGCCTGAGTGGAAGGGAGTTTTAGGGTCAATTTTAGAGCAGGGTTATTTAAAGCGCTCGGCAGGGGAATACCCCGTCTTACAACTCACAGACAAGAGTTGGGATATTCTAAAGGGAAGATCAAAGTTCTTCTACAACAGGCGAAAGGAGAAGTTACAGTCCTTTTCAGGCCGCCCCGTTGTTGCCGAAAACTGCGAAACCGAATTACTGGAGAGATTGAAAAAATGGAGAACCGGCATGGCGAGAGCGGAAGGAGTGGCGCCATATATGGTTTTTCACGACAATGTGCTCAAAGAATTGGCCACCTACCTTCCCCAGGCTGACGATGACCTCTGGTGTATTTCGGGAATAGGGGAGGTAAAAAAGAATACCTATGGGGCCGAAATTCTCAAATTGGTCAACAACCATTGCCGGATGAAAAATCTCACCTTCAGGCCACCTGCGGGAGCATCCTCAAAAAGAGTGAAAAAATCTGCCAGAAGGAAGGCAAACACCAAAAACTCCACCTATCAGAAAACCAGGAAGTTCCTGGAAAAGGGACTGTCGATTGCTGAGGTGGCGAATGAGCGGGGGTACTCTGAGAGCACTATTTTCGGACACCTGGCCCAGTTGATTGAAGCCGGAGAAATTGAGGTAGATCGCTTCGTGGATAAAAAAGCCAGAAAGGAGATCGAGGGAGCCATTGCTAAACACGGCTGCGAGCGACTATCACCCATCAGAACCGCCCTGAATAACGCCTACACATTTAATCTAATAAAACTGGTTGTCGCCGGATGGAAAGCACAACAGAACCGGGAAAAAGTGGGATGATAATCGAGTGATCGACTCGAAATACCTTCAATCCAGATCAAAGGCCGGAGAAGATTCAAATGAAAATGAAAAATATTGGTGGGGCGATAATTCTGATAGCTTGGGTGAGGTTAATAATCAGGGGTTAATTCTTAGGTGTTGATTTCTCCTAAATTTTGAACTGGGGTTTCTGGCAGAATGGCTTACTAAAAAAATATGGCTAATCCCCTTTTTAAAACCTGGCTATCAAAGTATTCTTATCCTCCACCAAAGTATTGGGGTTAAGCCTTTATAAATTTGGCGTTAAGAAAACTTGGTTTCTCACCGTCAAGAAAGTTGTTAGTGTCTGAAGGTCATAGGAATTCGACAAAAAGATTCGGAGAATCTAAGACAACAAACGCTATTAACCCTGATGCTTAGGGCCGTATTGGTGCTTTGTAAATTCCTATGAACAAGTTTGACAACTTTTAGGTGAGTGGCCGATTTTTTAGCCAAATTCATACGTGTCTGCCCTCCAAAGCTTTGGGGGGGTGGGGATTGCTACTTTTTGTACTTGTCCCCAATCCTTTGGTGGATCAAGACAAAAAGTAAGAGTAACTATATGTATGCTTACTACGAATAACCTTGAACCAGTTAATTATCACAAAATTTTTTTCTGTAATTTTCCATAACACTAACTCATATTAAGGATCTTAGACCAAAATCGCGGAAAGGCAAAAGCAAAATACTACGGTATATTTTCAAAAGGATATAGGAAGAAACTTTAAAATATGTCATAACTTTTCATCCACCTCCTGGAGGTCTCTGGGATTGTACCTTTTGCAAAAAGAAGAGAGTTGTTCTTTGGATTTCTCCCTGATGTCGTCATTGATGTACCCGGCAATGGAAACCAGTGCAAAAGACAACACACCAAGATCGTCCGTATATCCTACAATGGGTGTCACATCGGGAATTGCATCTACCGGACAAATAAGGTAAACCAGTGCACCGGTAATTACACTTCTTGCCCAATGGGGGGTCTCCTTTCTCAAAAAGGCATTGTACATCAGCAGGGCGCTGTAGGCGAGTTGCACACCCGATTTTTTCACCCCTTTTTTTATAGCTGAGAATAATTCCTTTTTGTCCATGACTCTATAACTAAATCTCCCAGGGTCTTAGTTCGCTTTAATTCTAAAATTCCGGGGGCTGACTATTTCCTCCGTGATTCTAATTGGCCAATTTGGTCAATTTTGATCAGATATTTTCTCCTAACAACATCTCAATCTACTGCTTGACCACTCTTGTTACCGACCGGTGTCTTCCATCGTACAATTCGATGAAATAAAGGCCCGGTGGATACGCTCGCATCTGATCCAGTGTCACATTGGATGTTTGATTGAACCCGAGGTCTATTTGTTGAGTTCCGGTCAACCTGCCGGTGACATCCCAAATCCGGATTTCAAATCGACCTCCTGTGTGACCTTCGGTTTTGATCCTTAACTGGACAGCGCTTTCAAATGGGTTGGGGTATGCTGTCACATTGAATCCGGGATCAGGATCGGTTTCCACGACTGTATTGGGGCATTCCGTGAACAGAATATGGGACATGGAGTAATCACTGGTATCAAATGGACAGATACTTCTGACCTGAACCTCATAAGGCGAACAGGGACTCAGTCCGTCGATCGTATAGAATGTATCGGGGACTGCTACTTCGTCCTCCCATTCATCACTTCCAAGAGGTCTGTACCTGAGATTGTAAGCCAGTCCAAAATCCAGTTTTTCCCAGGTGGCAGTAAATGATTCGGGGGTCTTTTCCGCAGCAACCACTTCTCGTACTTCGGGACAGACAATATCGGGTCTGTAGAGGAATATGCAAAAGTCGTACACCTGCCCAAATTCAAAAGAATCGCAGGGGTCAGCGGGTGGAATGCTGTCCGGGTTCTCCATGTACTTCATCTGAATGCGCATGGTCGCGTGGCCGGATTGAATCATTGGGTCATCGGGTAAGGATAGCACTGTGTCTAGTGCTTCGGATACGGATCTACCGGCATCAAATACCAATTCACTGTAACCGTTTATGCTGTCACTACTGAATATTCCATCTCTCTTAAAATCAATCCAGATTCTAAAATACTCCGGCCATGGTCCTCCTACGTGACCTGGAACCAACCTGAGTGCCTTGGTCTCCCCTAAATTCAATATCCCGGCCAGTCCCTCACCGGTCATATCCACATATCCGTCCCCTCGACCTGTATTGAGTGTCACATCGCCAATCTGTGCCGAGTCTATCCAGTCAAAATCCGCGTCAATATTCATCGGCTCGCAGAAATCAGGTTCGGTACAGTTAAAGCAATTGGGTGTTTCAATGATAAGTATCTCTGAAAAAGAGGTAAATCCAGTATCGCACCTGGATTGCACCTGAAATTCATATATATGACAGGGCAAGAGGTTGAAAAAAGTGATGCTGTCGGGTATCCACAGGTCTGTTATCTCCCAGAATTCTTGTCCAAACTCTCGAAACCTGACGGTGTATTCAAAAGCCGGAATTATGTCATTCCAAAAAATCGTTGCACTCGCACTGTCAAATTGGACCTCAAATTGGGAAGGCGCCTCACAGCAGCCTATGGTGCGGAAAGAATCCAATTCTACCCATGGACTCTCCCCATCCACGCAAAGAGCCTGGATTTCAAATTCGTAATTGGTACACAATTCGAGGTCTATTTGCAAAGGAGAGGTTACATCTTCCAGGACCTCCCAATCACTGCTATCCTGACGCATTCTTACATTGGTTTGTTCAGTTCCCATCACATCCGTCCAACTAAAAGTGACGGAGAAAGGAGTGAGCGTATCCCGCTCAAAGCTTCCGGGAGGTGGGCAGTCCATGCAGGTTTCGGTTAAGTCATTGACTGTATTGAAAGCATTGAGTCTTCCTCCGGTTTTGGTTTCTTCTCTGAGTGATTCTATAGGATCAACACCTTCTATTATGGCTTCTTTGATCATGGTGGCACCTCTTTGTGGATCGGATTTTACTATATTCATAAATCCGGTGCAATCAATGGAATAAGCCAAAGCAATGGTTCCTGCAACCAGAGGAGCGGCAAAAGAAGTGCCGGACTGAGTGGTGTAGCCACCGTTGTTTCGCGTGCTTAAAATTCCTGCACCGGGCGCTGCAAGATCTATGGTTGTCTTTCCGAATCCTGTATTTGCCCTGCTGTCGAAAATGTTGGTGGATGTGACAGAAATAAGAAATGGGCTATTACAGGCTGTGGGCATGTCGCTGATCACATCCACATTATTGTTTCGATTGGTCGTTGCGCCCACGTTCAGTATGCCATGTTCACCCATAAGATCATAAAAGGCACACCAAAGGGGTGCATCCTCCGGCCTGAGGCCATCTCTTCCCCAACTGCTGTTAGTAGCCACGACAAAAGCACCGCGTTCACCATCCGTTTCATTGTAGATTTGACGTTGAACCAGGGCATATGTGTAGGACTCTATGGCATTGGACTCAAAGCCATTCCCCCCGACGATAGTCATTATTTTGACATTCCAGTTCAGCCCTGCAATCCCCAAATCGTTGTTGGTCATTGCTCCTATCATACCGCTTACAGGGGTTCCATGAAATCCACCCTCAATATTACCCGTATTGGAAAAGGTGTTCCAGCCATAGATGTCATCGATATATCCATTGCCGTCGTCATCCTCACCGGTTCCTTCAAGTTCGTGCCGATTTACCCATATATGATCTACCAAATCAGGGTGGTTTATGTTTATGCCGTCATCTATTACAGCCACTACTATGGTGTCACCGTGTGCTGTGACTCCCCCTGTGGTCAATTCCCAGGCATTGAGAGCGGATATGTCTGCTCCCGGTATCCCACCGTTTTGCCCTGTATTGTGGAGGTACCATTGATCTTCAAAAAGGGGGTCACTGGGAATGTGGTCTTGCCTCAGTTCGAGGCGGTGGTTAAGCTGAATATTTATTATTCCTTCATCTCTCCTCAGATATTCTAAAAAATCCCGCTCGTGGATGTCCCCGTATTTAAAGGTCATCAAATAAATATTGAGGTGTGGAGATAGCTTGCGGTCAACCTTTAGATCCGTGGTTTGATTGCGGAAAACTGCATTCCTTTTGGCAATCTCTTCCACATTGTATCCCTCTTTCACCTGAACCAGATAATCGCCTGGGCGGTGCTCCAGTTTTTGTGAAAAGAGCGGGGTGGTGGCCGCCATGAGAAATATGAGCAAAACGCTTGTACAATAGGCTTTGAGTTCCGGAAAAGTTGATGGTTGGCTTTCTGACATAGTTTTCTAACTGTTTATTTATTTACGGAGTGTTCCCCAAAAAGTTGTTTCTACTCCCAAAAATAGTATTTCTATCTGATTCTATTGGTACGCAATCGCAATCTTTCCCATTTTTTATAACTTTTTAGGGTTTATGTCTCTTTCATCATCTCCCTTGCCAAATCAATCTACATCATTTTTCCCAGTAGTCTCCTAAGATTGATTTCCAAAAAAAGGCACTGTGTTCTTGTATTTAATCACCTGATATCTCTGACTTTAAAAAGTATTACCCCATCAGAATTTTGTGGATTGCTGATTCTTGCTAAACGGATTTTTACTTATTGTCACAAACTCCAATCCCTAAATAAGATTTAGTAAAATACTGAATGAAAGTTCGGTAAATATTTTAAAAAAAATATATGTTAATAAATTTGGTTGTCAAGGCCTTTTATATTACATTTGTGTTTAATATGTATAAAATAACTTGCATTATGAAGACATTGGACATTTTTGTGGGATTTACCGGAGTGGTGATATTGTTGCTCTTACCCGGTTTGGTATTGGCCCAGGTCAGTCAATCTGTGGCCGACAGGAAATTTGAAATGGGCTATTACACTGAAGCTGTGGGTCATTACACCCAACTTGCAGAGCGTGGTGAATTATCCCTTGAGGGTTATTTAAAGCTCGGAAGGGCCTTTCTCCTGTTAAATGAGCCTTTTACCGGTGAGAGTTACCTATTGATAGGGCAGCGGAAGGATACGGATGACAAGTTTCCCGAATTTTTTCTTCTGCTAGGTCATGCCGCCATGCAGCAGGGAAATTACAGAGGAGCAAGGGTTCACTATCTGAATTACTCAGCGGAGGATCCAGTTGCATCCAGACAACTTGCCTCCAACGCCCGAATAGCTGCGGAATTGGTAAGGTCTGAACCCACTGCACGGGTGTACAACATGCCGTGGAATTCTCCCGGAGCTGAAATGAGTCTGAGCGGGTTTGATGGCCGCCTGGTATTCGTTTCGAGGTCCACTCACGATATGACGAACTGTCAGGCATGGGTCTGTGATCCGAATGGGGCCTTGTTGGAGACCGCAGAGGGCAATCACTACGAAGTCGATGGTCTGCTCCGCGCTGAGTTGAGAAGAGACCAAGCTATAGCCATGATTTCTTATTCGGACTGTGGTTCCAAAGTTGCATTTGTCCGCGATGTTGGTGATCCTAATAGTTCAAAAGCAGACCCACTTTCCAATGCCATGTCAATTTATTTGGCAGAGGTGGACGAAAATGGAGATTGGGATAAGGTGTCTTCATTTCCCTTTAATTCAGCCAATTTCAGCAGCGGCTTTCCCCATTTGAATTCCGATGGCACTTCTCTCTACTTTGCCTCTAATAAACCGGGTGGTTTTGGTGGGTACGATCTATATGTGAGTCATTATGAGGATGGTGTTTGGACCAAACCGGAAAATTTGGGACCTGAAATCAATACCCCTGGTAATGAGGTGAGTCCTTTTTTTGCGGCGGATGTGTTGTTTTTTGCCTCCGATTATCATCCCGGTATGGGAGGCCTTGATATTTTTTACACCTCACTTGACAATCCCGTAAATATTATCAATGCCGGCAGAGGAATTAACAGTGCGCGTGATGATTTTGGGATTTGGTTGAATGAGGATGGTAAAACAGGTTACTTTATCTCCAACCGTCCGGGAGGACGTGGCCTGGAGGATATCTACGGTTTTACTGCTGAAGGTGTACTTATCGATCTCAATGCGCTGCCACCTGCATTGGCTGAAGTTGAAGATTTAGAAAAAACCGAAGATGTTGGTGAGTGGATCAGCTTTATACCATCGGGAATATCTGCTGAATATTCTAAAGAAGAGGTGCAGGAAGAGGCTGCAGAGGACCTGCCGGAATTTATTGATGGATTTGAATTCACCCCAACAGAAGATATTGAACTTGCCAAGGTGACTGAAGTAACTGAGTCAGCCCCGAAATATGAATTGATTGAAATTGACAGAAGGACCAACAGGCATCCTTTGGTTCAATTTGCCTCTCACTTTTTGAAAAGCAATGGAAATTCCAACGATCAAACTTCTAATTCAACTGCCAGGCTCAGGAATAACTACACCATTCAGGTGGCTTCTCTAAAGGGCGAGTTTGACGATCAGCAATTCGCTCAAAAACTAAAAGATGTTGGAGATGTGTTTAAGGTGTTTTATAACTCTGATACAAAAATCAGGGTGGGAAGCTACAATACACGAGAAATGGCGGAAGCAGCCCTGCCTCAGGTTAGAGAACGCGGTTTTGGTGATGCCTTTATCGTACTTGAACAAATAGTAGTTAATCCTGCTCAGGGTAGCCAACGTGCGGAATCCGGGCAGCTCAGCAGTTTGCGGGACAGCGAAAAACCCGAGCAGCTTACTCCTGACAAAAAAGCCGATGATTCAAACTTGAAAACCCCATCTGCCACCTACTACGTCAGACTTGGCGCATTTAGGGATATGCGGTTTTTTGATGATTCGGTTTGGGAGGGCTATACAGTAGAGAAAAAACAGGAAAATGACATTACAGTGGTCATGGTAGGAGGTTTTGACCGGATAGAAGATATTGAAGATGTGCGAATAAAGGCCGTCCGAAATGGATTTTCCGATGCCTTTATTGTCATTGAGTACAATGGAGAACGGAGGCGATATTGATTTTAGATAGACTGTTTTAGTAATTTTTAGTTGACAAAATACCCTTCGATGGAGCAACCGGAGGGTATTTTTTATGACGTTTTGCAAAGTGACCAATATTGATAGGTCCTTGCGTCTGGTTCTAATATAGCCCCCTTCTAAAGGTTTTGTAATCAAACGTCTCCCGGAATGGAGTACCCAATACCTCCCTCCCTCAATTGCATAAAACGGCTGTCAAAGTCAGGAGCAGGCTTTTCGATGGTATTTTCGACTATGATCGACCGTATGTCCTCCGGTACGTGAGCTGTGGTTTTCTTCGTGGAATTAAAGCTCACAAAATGGGACCACATAAAAGACTTCACCTCATTGTTTTTCCCGGTCATCAGATATTCAACCACTATCCATTTGGGAGATTGATCGATAATTACAGAACTGATAATGACCTGTTCATTCATCAGGGCTGAGTTTAAGTAGGCGATTTGATGTTTGCCCACCAACAGTGCCCAGTTGTACTTTTTGCTCAAAATGGCCATATTCAGTTGGTGGGAATCCCTGACCTGATCTTCCCTGGCATTGAGAAAATAATCGAGGTACTTCACATTGAATAAATGCCCCATGGGGTCGCAATCGGAAAATCTGATAAAGTGTTTACTCGCCAATACCGCTTGACTTTGTGGCTGCATGGATAATGGATTTTGCGTGGTTTATTTGTCTTTCAAACTACCTTCATAGAGCTCGTATTTGAGATATTTGCACTCCAGGGGGCCGTTGAAAAGCGTATGTCTTTCAGTGGCCCTCAATCCGATGGACTTTACAGCTTCCTCATTGGCGCTGATGATCCAGGCGGTGTTGCCCTGGAAATGCTGCTTAAGATGGTCTCCTATGTTTTCGTAAAACTTTTTGATATTGTCCACTTTGAGTCGCTCGTCATAGGGCGGATTCATGATTATCAGGCTGTGTCCGGGATTGTTGGTGTAGTCAAAAAAGTCGATGACCGAGCTGTGTATGTGGCTGTCTAGCTCCAACTCCTGCAGGTTCTTCCTAAACATTTTCATGCTGACCGGATTGTGGTCCAATCCGACAATCCTCGATTTCGGGCTTCTCATCTTGCTGTTGGCACTTTCAGCCACCCGGGCAAAAAGACCGGGGTCGTAGTTTTTCCACTTTTTGAAGGAAAATTTCTTTCTGAAAAATTGGGGCGGGCGGTTTTCAGCAATAAAAAGTGCTTCCCATAAAAGGGTACCGGAACCGCACATGGGATTGATCAAAGTTTTTTCGCCCTTCCATCCGGCGAGCATAATCATCCCGGCTGCCAAAATCTCATTGATGGGTGCCTTAAAAGTCTTGTTTTTGTAGTTTCTCTTAAAAAGTGGCTCCCCGGAACTATCCAGTGAAAGTGATACCCTGTCCTTGAAGATGTGAAGGTCAAAAACGATATCCGGTTTTTTCCGGTCCACCGAAGGTCTGGACCCCCGCTTGTCTCTGATGGTATCCACCATGGCATCCTTCAGCAGTTGAGCCGCGTACATGGAGTTGTTGAAAAATTGAGATTGCACCGTGTATTTTATAGAAAAGGTCTGGCCCTCCAGGATGTATTGACTCCAGTCGATTTCCATCGCTTTCTGATACAAACCCTGAGCTCCCGGGATATCAAATTGATCAAGTTGTACCAATACCTTGAGTGCCAGTCTGCTCTCGTAATTAAGGCGGTAAACAGTTTTGAGGTCCCCCTTACCGCTGACCATGCGCCGACCCGGTTTCGGGGCTATTAGACCGAGTTCAGCGGATTCTTTAGCGAGTAAATCTTCGAGTCCGGCCTGTGTTTTTAGTATTATATCCATCCGTATGTTGGTAAAAGTTGATTTTAGAGATTTAGGTTTGAATCACTCCTGGATTAAATTTTTCCACCGGAGCGTTGTTGGCAGCTTCGATACCGATGCTGATCCAATCGCGGGTTTTGACGGGATCTATTATTTCGTCCACCCAAAGCCTCGCGGCCGCGTAATAGGGCGATGTTTGCTCTTCGTAACTGTCGCTGATTTTTTTGAGTAATTCCTCCTGGGTTTTTTCATCAGGTTCCTCTCCTTTTGCCTTCATAGAGGCCACCTGGATTTGCAGCAGCACCTTGGCAGCTTGCTCGCCACCCATTACGGCGATTTTCGCTGTGGGCCAGCCAAGAATGAGCCTTGGGTCATAGGCTTTTCCGCACATGGCGTAGTTTCCGGCACCGTATGAATTGCCAACCACAATACTGAACTTGGGTACGGTGGAGTTTGAAACCGCGTTCACCATTTTTGCTCCGTCCTTGATAATGCCTCCGTGCTCAGAACGCTTGCCTACCATAAAGCCGGTGACATCGTGCAGGAAGACCAGCGGGATTTTCTTTTGATTGCAATTCATAATAAAGCGGGCGGCCTTGTCTGCACTGTCGGAATATATCACGCCCCCCACTTGCATCTCGCCCTTTTTGGTCTTGGTGATTTCCCTGTTGTTGGCGACAATACCCACTGACCAACCGTCTATCCGTGCATAGGCACACAAAATCGTCTTACCGTAACCGTTTTTGTAGTATTTCAGGCTGCCTTTGTCAGCAATGGCTTTTAGTAGTTCCTTTGATTTGTAGGGTTTTTTTCCTAATTCAGGATAGATGTGATAAAGCGATTCGGCGGGTAATTCCGGCTCAATGGGTTCTGTTCGGTTAAAGCCCGCTTTGTCAAATTCGCCCATTTTTGAAACCAGGTCTCTAACCGTTTCCAGGCAGGTCTGATCATCCGGCATTTTGTAGTCCGTGACTCCGCTTACTTCAGATTGAGTGGTTGCTCCACCGAGGGTCTCCTTGTCCACATCCTCCCCAATTGCAGCTTTTACCAAATAGGGGCCCGCTAGAAAAATGGAGCCTGTTCCTTCCACTATCAGCGCCTCATCCGACATGATCGGCAGATAGGCTCCTCCTGCCACGCAACTTCCCATGATGGCCGCAATTTGGGGTATGCCCATGCTGGACAATTTTGCATTGTTTCGAAAAATTCTACCAAAGTGCTCTTTGTCGGGAAAAATCTCATCCTGCATCGGGAGAAAAACCCCGGCGCTGTCCACGAGATAAATGATGGGCAGGCGATTCTCCATGGCGATTTCCTGGGCCCTGAGGTTTTTCTTTCCGGTGATGGGAAACCACGCACCTGCCTTCACGGTAGCATCGTTGGCAACTATGACACACAGCCGTCCTGCCACCCGACCCAATCCGGTGACCACTCCACCTGCGGGGCATCCTCCGTACTCCTTGTACATGCCTTGGCCTGCAAACAAACCTGTTTCCATAAATTCTGTGCCCTCATCTATGAGCGCATCCACGCGTTCTCTGGCTGTGTATTTGCCCTGTGCGTGCTGTTTTTTGATCCGCTTTTCTCCACCACCCTTGAGGATTTTATCCCGTTTTCTATTGAGAGCCCCAACCAGGAGCTTCATGGCATCTTCGTTCCTGTTTTTCTCGATTTCCGCTTTGGTCATGTTGTGTTGAATTGCTTAGAAAATTGGCTGGCAAGTTATTAAAAATTCCCGACATGGATGAGTTGGTCCGCTAAACCAACCCACACAAAACCACAACCGGTAATCTGCCAGATGTGCCTCTATAGAAGGTTTCAGGGAGTTGTGTCTGTCCCGGGATTCAATTTTTTAGCAAGATTTTTACCTGGAAAGGAATCCCTCAAATTAGTATGGTGACACCTTCCGAAAAAGGTGTGAAAACAAAAAAGGTAGATGCATCACGGTGTTCACAGTCCGGTGACTGCTTAGAAATTGAAGGTAGGTTCTTATTTGTGAAAAGCGTACCACCAGGGACCTGGATACTTTTCATAATGTCCTTCAAAAAAGACCCTGCCGCTGATGTTTTCCAGCTTTTCAATCAATTCATCCACTGATGAAACGGGCTTTTCATTGACTTTGGTTATGATGTATCCCGGCTCCATCTTTGTGCGGGCAATGGTGCTTCCCCGGTAAATCGAAATGACTTTTACACCATCGACTTCCAGTCTTCTGGATTCTGCGGGCAGTAGATCTCTCAATTCAAAGCCGAGGTCGGTGAGCATGCGGTCATTCCTCACAGTCACCAAATCCGTCGTATTGAGCTGGTTTTTCAGCATCGGTGTGGTGGTCAATTCCTCACCATCCCGGAAATAGCCAACCTCCACCTCGTCTCCGGGTCTGAATCTACCCAGTAATTCCAGCATCTCTGATAGAGTATTGACCCTTCTGCCCTCAATACTTATGATCACATCACCTCGCCTGATGCCGGCTTCCTGGGCTCCGCTTTCAGAGGTCACTCTTTCTACAAAAATACCATTTGGACTATCCAGACCCAGTTGTTGTGCTCTGTCCAGACTCAAATCTCTTGCCTGAATCCCCAGCAATCCTCTGTGAACTGCCCCAAATTCCTTGAGGTCGTAAATGACTTTCATGGCGAGATTGGCAGGAATGGCAAAAGAATACCCCTCGTGCCTGCCGGAATAGGTGATAATGGCTGTGTTTATGCCGACCAATTCACCGTTGGTGTTTACCAGTGCACCCCCGCTATTGCCCGGATTTACTGCTGCATCGGTTTGAATAAAGCTTTCAATGCCGTATTCCGTATCCAGAATATTGATGTTTCTCCCTTTTGCGCTGACAATACCTGCTGTTACAGTGGATTGAAGCCTGAATGGATTACCTACAGCCAGTACCCATTCACCGACCTGAAGCGAGTCGCTGTTGCCGAAAACCAGATAGGGCAGTTCACCGGCGTCAATTTTCAACAGGGCGAGGTCTGTGGTTGGGTCAGTACCGATTACTTCAGCAGAAAACTCCCGCCTGTCGTTGAGGACTACAACAATATCGTCTCCATTTTCAATAACGTGGTTGTTGGTAGCTATATAACCTTCGGGGGAAATTATTACACCGGAACCTGCTGCATTTTCAAATCCCCTGCGATTTTGAAAACCACTGCCGTTATTTGCGCGTATATATACTACTGCAGGTGTTGATTTTTTTGCCGCCTCAGTAAAGTCGGTGGGATAGGACGACTGAAAGTGTCTTTGGATCTCTCCCGACAGTAAAATATTGTCAGAAGAACGTACTAGAGATGTGTTCTGTGGTTTTTGGATAATTGTGATTTCTGACTCAGTGTAGTGGTCATAAATCGCGATTGCAGCCAGAGAAATTATGGTTGCAACCAAAGAAATTATCAGTATTTGGTACAATATTTTCACAGTATGACGAATTGCATTTACTGAATACGCATTGGATCATTAAATTGGTCAAACTTAAATAAATTTAACATGTCTGACGAAGAAAAACAATCTCAACAAGAGGATAACGAAGAAAACAGCGAATATGTTGGAATTATTTGGGGACCCAAGTTCTTGTTGTTCTCCGGCGTCGTGATTTTTGTCTTTCTGACCCTTTTTGTAATAAGGCAGTGTACTCATGGCGATATGGGAGGCGGTGTGGATGGCCTGCGAAATGTGCTATAAAACCAAGAATTACCCATTACTAACTTTTAGCAAGAATCATGGCTCAACTTAAATTCCAGAAGTATCAGGGTGCAGGTAATGATTTTGTCATTTTCCAAGGGAACGTCTTTGAGAACCTGAGTGCTTCCCAGATTGAAAATTTTATCAAAAATCTATGCCACAGGCGCTTTGGTGTGGGAGCAGATGGGGTTATCACAATTTTAGAGGCTCCTTCGCCCCAAATATTCGAAATGGGGTTTTACAATTCGGACGGGCTTCCTGGGAGTTTTTGCGGAAATGGTGCGAGGTGTGCTGCCCGCTTTGCCATTGATCACGGAATGACCAGTCCTGATGAACCCTTCTCATTCTCCTTTGCAGACAATACCTATTTAGCCCGACCGGAAATGAATGATCAGATCGGGATTAAGTTTGCGAATGTAGGAAAGCCTGCAGAAGTTGAAGATATGTTTTTCGTGGATACCGGTTCTCCACATATCGTAATAGAAAATCTTGTTAACGACAAAAATGCACTTAGAAAAAAAGCGCTGGAAATACGTCACTCAGATCGATTTGCAGAAAAGGGCGTGAACGTAAATTTCACAGAGCGCGGTCGGAATGGCGAGTGGAATTTAGTCACTTTTGAAAGGGGAGTGGAGGATTTTACCTGGGCCTGTGGAACGGGGGCAGTAGGTACGGCCATTTATCTGATGACTCAAAAAGGCGAAGAGAATCCTTATCTCCTCCGGTCCCCGGGTGGTTTATTGACTGTGGAGTTAGGGAATGGCGCAAAAAATACCTTCGATCCAATTTGGCTTTCCGGTCCTGCCAGTTCTATTTTTGAAGGAAGTGTGGATGGACCAGATTAAATCCATAGCTCATTCGATGTGTTAATCCGGGGACACAAGAAATCCTCCTGCCTGTGCAGTCTTATCAATTGGTTTTGTTGTCAGCAAGTAGTATTTTTGCCAGATACTTACTATTAAGAATCAGCCATCAACTGCTTGGGTGCGAATCACCGTTCATTCGCATTCCAATTCTGTTTTTGCTGCAAAAAGCTCCCGGTAAGCCAGGTCATCTCCCAGTTTTTTGGCAATATCCAGGCCTGTGAGATAGGCTTTTTTGGCATCTGATGTATGGCCCATTTTTTCCAGCAACTTGCCGTAGTGGTAGTAGGTGCCTACGTAATTGACGTGTTCCCGGAGCAGTTTTTCGTACAGCGATTTTGAGCGCTCGAGAGATCCGGACTGTTCGCATTCCTTGGCCAATGCGTAAATTATAAATGGATCTTCAGGTGTCTCGCTGTAAAGAGCTTCGAGTTGCTTGATCTTTTCACTCATTGTGTTTCCTTTGGAATGTATGCAAATGTAGGTTTTTGCTTCAAACATTCTGACTGCTTGACTCAATTATTAAAACAATACCGATATATTTGCATTTGAATAATACATGGCGTGACAGGGAAAACTCCGGTCTTTTAAGTGACGTTGTCTTTTTTGAAGGTCTGGAGGTTTTCTGGGAGTTTTGGGACAGGTTGCTTGATAAAGCCTTTGCCCGAAGACTTTTAACCGTATCTTTTTGACAAAAATGGAGAAATCATGAATTTATTAGTTTGTGTAAGTAAAACACCCGACACCACTGCGAAAGTGGATTTTTCAGAGGATGGCAAAAGCTACAATGAATCCGGCAAGCAATTCATCATGAATCCCTACGATGAGTGGTATGCACTGGTCCGAGCTCTGGAGTTGAAAGAGAGCGAAGGCGGGGAAGTGGTCATCATCAATGTTGGTCCAGCATCCAATGATTCTATCCTGCGAAAGGGACTGGCGATAGGTGCAGATAAGGCGGTACGCATTGATGCAGAGGCACCAGATGCTCTTTTTGTAGCTTCACAGATTGCAGAATATGCAAGGGACAAGGATTTTGATATAATTTTTACCGGAAAGGAAACGATCGATTACAACGGCGGAATATTGGGAGGGATGTTGGCTGAATTGCTCGACCTTCCCTTTGTTTCTTTCGCCAGTAAAATGGACTACCACGATGGACAGGCTACCATTGAAAGAGATGTGGAAGGTGGGGTAGAAGTGCTCAAAACCAGCGGTAAGTTTGTGATAAGTGCCTCCAAAGGCCTGGCTGAACAGCGCATCCCCAATATGCGGGGAATAATGATGGCCAAGCGCAAGCCACTTGAAGTGGTTGAAGCGGTCGAAGTCAAAACCGGACCTGTGGTCGATAAGTTTGAATTGCCCCCGGAAAAGGGCGAGGTAAAAATGGTGGATCCCGAAAATATGGAAGAACTCGTCAGATTGTTGCACGAGGAGGCAAAAGTGATTTAATCAGGATTCCTGTCTTCCGCTTAATTTTTTCGCGGGGAGATTATTTATTCGTTTAACTCTAAAGAAATCATAGCATGATATTGATAATAGCTGAAAGCAAAGAAGGTAAATTTAAGAAGAACGCATTTGAAATTGCCACATTTGGCAGTCGCATAGCGCAGGAAACCGGAAGCGAATGTGCCGCTGTGGTGCTTGGTTCGCACGAAAATCCATCTGTCCTTGGAAAATATGGCGTCCCTAAGGTTTATCACGTAAATAACGATAAACTCGACAATTTTGACGATGTGGCCTACCGCGATGTGATTACTAAATTGGCCGATGAATTGAATGCAAAATTGGTGGTTCTTCCACATACCGCAGAAGGTAAAGGTCTGACAGGTAAGCTATCTGTGGCAATGGATGCAGGCTGCATAAGCGCTGTAAATGGATTTAAAGTGGTGGCCGGCGAGCTAAACTTCGTAAAACCGGTTTTTTCCGGTAAAGCATTTGCAACCTTCAAAGCAGGTGAGGGTAAATTAGTGGTTTCCCTGATTCCCAACTCCTTGCAAATCGGTGAGGCATCCGGTTATGAAGCCGAAGTAATAAGTAAGGAAATTGATTTTAGATCATCCGGTATTGAACTGGTGGAGAAAAATGTGGTAACCGGTGAGGTGCCTCTGCCGGAAGCAGAGTTGGTCGTCTCCGCGGGTCGCGGCATGAAAGAGCCTTCAAACTGGGGTATTATCGAAGAACTGGCTGATAAACTCGGCGCAACCACCGCTTGCAGTCGCCCTGTTTCTGATTCGGGATGGAGGCCGCACCACGAGCATGTGGGCCAGACGGGAATTGCGATACGACCCAATCTCTATATCGCAATCGGCATCAGCGGTGCAATCCAGCACCTGGCCGGGGTAAATAATTCTAAAGTAATTGTCGTTATCAATAAGGACCCAGAAGCGCCCTTTTTTAAAGCCGCCGATTACGGAGTCTGTGCGGATCTATTTGACGTGGTGCCTAGACTAACAGAAGCCATAGAGAAATTTAAGGCGGAGAACAATTAATATGAACCCGGGGAAGCATCCCAATCTGATAGCTGTCTGCCCAACATAAACCAGGGTAAAGACGTTATTTTGTTTGGTTACTTCTTCTAAATGACCCGTTTTTGAATAGGGAAAACCATCAATTGTTGGTTTGTTTTAGGTCAATTGGGTATTAGCAGCATTTTTTGACAGCTCAAAATTCAGAATCTGAATTTATGAAAAAATTAGAATTGGATATAGTCGCATTGTCACACAGTTTGAGTCAGTCTCACAACTATGCCGTAGTGCTTGGGGAACGGGATGGAAAGCGAAGATTGCCCATTGTCATTGGGTCATTTGAGGCTCAGGCGATCGCCGTTGCCATGGAGCGTATGACGCCCAACAGACCGCTGACTCACGACCTGTTTAAAAATACCCTGGACACTTTTGATATTGTACTTCGAGAAGTAATCATCAACAAACTCTATGACGGTATATTTTACGCTCGCCTCGTTTGTGAAAAAGGGGGTGAGGTCTTTGAAATCGATTCCCGTACCAGCGATTCCATTGCAATGGCAGTGCGATTCAACTGCCCCATTTACACCTACGATTTTATTCTGGATGCTGCGGGTATTACCTACGATGAGTCCGAAGAAGCGGAGGGAGCTGATGCACCACAAGAAAAGTCTAAAGACAAAGGTTCGCAAAAGAAAAAGGTCAAACTCGGAGGCGACTCTCTGGAAAATGTCTCCACGGCTCAACTCAAAACTATGCTGGACGACACCCTGAAGGAAGAAAATTATGAGCATGCAGCCAAAATACGGGACGAACTCAACAGGCGCAAACAGACGGATTCCTGACTGTCCAAGGAGCTTTTTCTCATCATGTATCAATAAAGGTTAAGTAAACTTCTACTAATTAAGTGTCTGTTTAAGGGCTGTGAACAAAAAGTTCCTAACTTAATAAATCAGCGGTGTTTAGTTGATTGATCACCTCGACACATTTCATTATCTCCTCTTTGTTAATATCCCGGTGGGTTACCATTCTGACTGTTGAAGGCCCAAATGCCGAGCACAGAATGTCACTTTCCTTCATTTTTTGTAGAAAGTCATCCGCGGAGACGCCGTTTTTTAGGTCAAATATCACAATGTTGGTGCGTCCTTCCCGGATGGAGGCCACCCAATCCCTGTTTTTCAAAGCCTCTTTTAAAAGGTCCGCCTTTTGGTGGTCTAGCTTGAGGTCCTCTATCTGATTTTGGAGTGCATAGATTCCCGCGGCTGCTAGAAAACCGGCCTGTCGCATTCCCCCTCCAAGGGCTTTGCGAATTCTTCTCGCCTGCTTAATGTCCTTTTTGCTTCCAAGTAGAAGAGAACCGACCGGGGCGCCCAGTCCTTTTGAAAGGCAAATAGAAATGGTGTCAAAAAGCGGCCCGATCTCTTTGGTATTCATTCCCTCTATAACCACTGCATTGAAGATACGCGCTCCGTCCAGATGCAGCCGCAACCCCTTTCTTCGACAGAATTCAGAAATGGCTGCCATCTCATTCATGGTATAGTGTGTACCTCCCGCTTTGTTGCAGGTGTTCTCAATTACCACCAGGGAACTGCGCGGATACCAATCGGTCTCTGGTCTGATAGCCTGTTTTATGAGTTGAGGACTCAATAAGCCGTTTTCTCCCTCCACTAAATTGAGACCCACGCCGGAAATTCTCGCGTAGGAGGCGTTCTCGTAATGGTGAATATGAGAATTGACCTCGCAGATAATCTCATCCATAGGTTGGGTGGACAGATTTATGGCAATTTGATTGGTCATGGTGCCACTCGGACAAAATAGGGAGGCCTCCATTCCAAAAATTTCCGCTACCAGGGACTCGAGTTTGTTGACCGTTGGATCCTGACCGAAAACATCGTCTCCCACTTTGGCCTCCATCATTGCTTCTAACATTAGTAATCCGGGCTTAGTGACCGTGTCACTTATCAGATTTATAGCCATTTCAATTTTTTTTGTAAAAATATGTATTTTTTGAAGAGTGATGAAATTGAATAATAGCTTGGGGGAGTACAAGTAACCCATGGTGGCAGGCAGATTTTTTTTGCAATGAATACAAAATAAATGTAATGTTTTAATTGTTGAAAATGAATATTTAAGTGTGATAGTTGATGTTACTTCATCTCTGTTAAAATATTTTTCGCATCAAAAATATTATTTCTCTTGGTAGTAAATGCGGGGAGTTATATCTTTGCCCTGCTTTTTGAAAAACGCTCCTAATGAGGGGCGCCAGCAATAATTCAGGCCCATTCGTCTAGTGGTTAGGACGCCAGGTTTTCATCCTGGAAACAGGGGTTCGATTCCCCTATGGGCTAC
>REEO01000092.1 GCA_007695035.1 Saprospirales bacterium
TAAGTTTCCTTAAGACGATTTTCCTGCTTCATCCAACGCCCATTCGATATATTGGTCGATCTTCCCCCCGCAAAAATAGGGGAGATTGATCAGTTTCATGGGGGTGCCGGTGATGGTGTTGAGGTCCTCTATGGATACTTTGTTGGCCAAAAGTCTGAAACCTGTGGAGTGGTTTGATCGATCTATGAACTCCATCAGAGATCTGAGTCGCCCGCTGGCACCCGACTTTATTTCCACGGGAAAGACCTGTTCGCCGGATTGGTGAACCCAGTCCACCTCAGCATTGGAGTTGGATTTTTCTCTGGTCCAGAAATAGGGCAGGTGGTTGATGCGCTCGCTCTGCGCTATTCGCTCCTGAAAAACCATGTGGTTTACCAAATAGCCCTTGTAGTAATTATTCAAATCCTCGAGTTTTAGCAATTGAGCTTGAATTCCGGCCGCGTAATTCAGCAGACCGGTATCCACAAACTGTATTTTGGGCTTCCTTCTCAAATTGGGTTTCAGAGGTAACTGTAGTTCATTGGTGGGGTAAATGAGTCGCAGCAAGCCAGTTTTGTGCAGTACTCGAAAGGCTTTCGAAATGGCACTGGAGCCATAGGGCGAATTGCCAAATCCATTGAAAGTAATTCTGTCTCTCGTATGTGGAGCCACATCCAGTATGTGCCTTAAAATTTCCCGCTGCACCCCACCTTCACTGTATTTTTCCACGTCGCCCCGGTAGTTGTCCCAGATGGAGGAGTACACCTCTGTGACAGCAGTAATTAATCTTCCTCCAATGCGGTATCTGTCCACCACCTCAGGCATTCCACCCACAATGATGAATTCGTTGAATAAAGTCAGTAATTTATTTACTGCCAAATCGGGAATGGGGCACTTTTGGTAGTATTCGAGCGCTATTTCTTCGCCCATTGCCATTAAAAATTCCTCGAAATCAAGAGGATTTACCGGCATTTGGAACACCCTCCCCACCGGAAATGATTTTACTTTTCCCAATGCCACTTCCAGAAGCGATCCCGCGGATATCACATGGAGTTCAGGCATGTCTTCATAGAAATACCTGAGTAAATTGATCGCATGTGGCACTTCCTGTATCTCGTCTATGAATAATAGTGTTTCTGAAGGGTTGTTCTTCAGGTTGCGGGAAAGCAGGATGGCTTCAAATATTTTCCTCACATCGTCCCCATACTGGATAAAGAATCCCGCATCTTTGCTTTTTTCCAGGTTGAGTTTAACGTACTGCTTGTATCCCTTCCCAAACTCGTCAACCAGGGTGGTTTTTCCAACCTGCCTCGCTCCTCTCAGAATCAGAGGTTTTCTACCCGTGGAATTTCGCCATTTTTCCAGATCTTTCAGTATTTTCCTGTACAACATAGTCTCGTTTGAGTATTTTATTTTTCCTGAAGTCTCCCTTACCCTGGAGTATTCCTTTTAAAGCTGAATCAACAGAAATATTTAATCTATGAACATAAATAAGGGGTTATTTAGTTCAAAAAACAATTTACATAAGGGGTTATTTGGATCAATTTGATCACATTTAAGGGGTTAATTGGATCGGTTTTGAATCATATGTTGGGGCACTGGAATGATTATGGGCGTAATCGTCCCTGCAACGGGATGCGAAATCCTTCCCACACTCATTATATTAAAAACCTTTTCCATCTAACGGAATTTTAATACCTTCGCATATTGAGAAACTCTCGAAGGGAGATGACCGTTAGTTAAGCTGTATAACTCATAAAGACTAAGATGGCAAAATACACCGAAGAGAATATTCAGTCGCTCGACTGGAAAGAACACATCCGAATGCGCCCCGGAATGTACATCGGAAAACTCGGCGATGGCAGTTCGGCGGACGATGGTATTTACGTACTTTTAAAAGAGGTGCTCGACAACGCAATTGACGAACATGTAATGGGCTACGGAAGTGAAATATCCGTCAAACTGCAGGACAGTACCGTTACGGTGCGTGACTTTGGAAGGGGCATTCCACTGGGAAAAGTCGTGGACTGTGTCTCCAAAATTAATACCGGAGGTAAGTACGACTCCCGCGCATTTAAGAAATCCGTGGGACTCAACGGAGTGGGAACCAAGGCTGTCAACGCCTTGTCCGACCATTTCTCAGTATCTGCAATCCGGGAGGATAAAGTAAAAACCGCCCTTTTTGAACGCGGTATTCTCAGAGATGACCAGCCGGTCAAAAAATCGGATCTCCAAAACGGAACCGAGGTCAGTTTTACCCCGGATGCTACTATTTTTAAAAACTTCAGCTTTAAGCCTGAATTCATTGAAGCGCAGCTCTGGAATTATGCCTATCTGAATGCAGGACTCAAGCTCAGGTTTAACGACAAACTCATAGTCTCCAGAAATGGATTGTTGGACCTTTTGGAGAAAAAAACCGCCCAGGAAAACCTGCGGTACCCCATCATACACCTCAAAGGCGACGATATAGAAGTGGCGCTATCACACGGTAGCAGCTACGGAGAGCAGTACTATTCCTTTGTCAACGGTCAGTTTACCAATCAGGGCGGTACTCACCTGTCCGCTTTCAAAGAATCCTTGGTGCGGGTGGTGCGCGACCACTTTGGCAAAAATTTCGACCCCAAGGATGTCCGATCCTCCATTTTTGCCGCCATCAGTGTGAGAATTGAAGAACCGGTTTTTGAATCGCAGACCAAAACCAAACTCGGAAGCAACGATGTGGGCAAGGACGGCCCAACTATCCGGACCTTCATCAATGACTTTCTGAGCCGGGAACTGGACAATTACCTTCACCGCAAATCTGAGGTGGCTGAAGAACTGCTCAAAAGAATACAGCAGTCGGAAAAGGAGAGGAAGGAAATGGCAGGGATTCGTAAACTGGCCAACAAAAGAGCCCGCAAAGCCAATATTCACAACAAAAAGCTCCGCGATTGCAGGGTGCATTTTAACGATACCAAAAAGGACGAGGAAGACCGCCTCAAATCCACCATTTTTATCACCGAGGGAGATTCCGCAAGTGGGTCGCTTACAAAGGCGAGAAATGTACAGCACCAGGCCGTTTTTTCTCTGCGGGGAAAACCGCTTAACTGCCACGGACTCACAAAAAAGGTGGTCTATCAGAACGAGGAATTTAACCTCCTCCAACATGCCCTCAATATTGAAGATGCCCTGGAAGATTTGCGATACAATCAAATAGTGATTGCCACCGATGCCGACGTGGACGGTATGCACATCCGCCTGTTGCTACTCACTTTTTTCCTTCAGTTTTTTCCCGAATTGGTGCGCGCGGGACACCTTTATATATTAGAGACTCCGCTTTTCAGGGTGCGCGACAAAAAAACAACGCACTACTGCTACAGCGAAGAGGAAAAGCAACAGGCTGTGGAAAAGCTCAGGGGCAAGGCTGAGATCACACGCTTTAAGGGACTCGGGGAGATTTCCCCGGATGAGTTTGAAGACTTTATTGGAGAGCACATGCGATTGGAGCAGGTGGAATTCAATGAAGACACCGAGCTGGACGCTATCCTCGCTTACTACATGGGAAAAAATACTCCCGAGCGCCAAAAGTTTATCATCTCCAATTTGAAAGCCGAGATAGACCGAATCATGGCTGCCGAAGCCGGGGAAAGTGTTGCAGTGACCGACACCGAAGAAGAAACTTTGGTAGTGTGACGCTTTGACAGATAGACCCGCACTAATTCAGGTGTTTTTTGTCTCCGGCTCAAATAGCTGCCATTTTTTCCGTTACTTTGAGTTGGCATAAGTATTGCCCGGACATTGTCGGTTGCGGAAAATCCGAAAGAGGAAAAACCGGACCCCTTTTTTGGAAATAATACCAAAACCGGATAAATCCTTTGATCAGAACCTTTATCAATATATGTTTGAAGATACCATTTTGGAAGCAGGGCAGGGAGAAGAGCCCGATTTTTTGCCCATCATATCCGTCACTGACGAAGAGGAGCCTTCCCGGGATGAAAAATACCCCGAAGTACTTCCTATCATCGCCCTGAAAAACACCGTGTTGTTCCCCGGTGTGGTGATTCCCATTAATGTGGGCCGCAGCAAATCCCTGAAAGCCCTTCGGGAATCGTTTCAGAAACACCGATACATAGGGGTTTTGGCGCAAAAAGACCAAAAGGATGAAGACCCCGTTTTAGAAGACCTTTTTCACGTGGGTACCGTGGCCAGAATCATCAAGCTCCTCAGCATGCCCGATGGATCCACCACGGCCATTCTCCAGGGTAGAAAGCGGTTTGCACTGGGGGAAATGATGAGTAATGACCCTTATCTAATGGGTAAAGTGGAGCCCATTGAATACAACCATTTTGACGATAAGGTCAAGTTTTCTGCACTCATCAAATCCATAAGGGAAAAATCCAGGCGCATCATTGAACTGTCGCCCAATATCCCCACCGAATCCATTATGATGATTAAAAATATTTCCAACAATATATTTTTGATCAATTTCATAGCCTCCAATCTCAACATTGACGTTCCCTCCAAACAAGAGATTCTCAGCGATAACGATCTCGTCAATAAGGGCTCTGCTGTGCTTCAGCATATGGACCAGGAACTGCAATTACTTGAAATTAAAGACCAGATTGAATCGAAAACTCGCTCCGATATTGAAAAACAGCAACGGGATTACTTCCTCAACCAACAGTTGAAAACAATCCAGGAAGAACTGGGGGATTCCGGCCAGGGAATGGATATCGAAGAACTGATCAAACGTGCTGAAAAGAAAAAGTGGCCGAAGTACGCCCGCGAGGCTTTTGAAAAAGAGGTCACCCGCCTGAAGCGCATCAATCCGCAAATGGCCGAGTACTCCCTCACACTCAATTACGTGGAGTTTTTGCTTGACCTCCCATGGGACAAATTGACCCGCGATTCCTTCGACCTGGAAAAGGTAAAGGAAGTACTGGATAAAGACCACCACGGACTGGAAAAAGTAAAGGACCGCATACTGGAACACCTCGCTGTACTCAAACTCAAGGGCGATATGAAAGCCCCTATTCTCTGTCTGGTGGGTCCTCCAGGAGTCGGGAAAACCTCCCTGGGAAGATCGATCAGCAGAGCGCTCAAGCGAAAATTTGTCAGAATGTCTTTCGGTGGCCTGCACGACGAGTCTGAAATTCGCGGACACAGAAAGACCTATATCGGTGCCATGCCAGGGCGGATTTTGCAGTCGATCAAAAAGGCCAAAACCTCCAATCCTGTTTTTATCCTTGATGAGATCGATAAGATCGGGAAGGACTTTCGCGGGGACCCTTCTTCGGCTCTGCTCGAGGTACTGGACCCGGAACAGAATGATACTTTTTACGACAATTACTTAGAGCTCGAATACAACCTGTCCCGCGTCCTTTTCATCGCCACAGCCAATTCCATGAGCACTATACAACCTGCACTAAGAGACCGGATGGAGGTGATCAATATAACGGGATACTCCACTGAGGAAAAAGTGGAGATCGCCATCAAACACCTCGTTCCCAAGCAGCGTGAGGCTCATGGACTGAAGGGTTATGGGGTGCGATTGTCGCGAGCTGTAATAGAACACGCCATCACTTACTACACCAGGGAATCGGGCGTCCGCACACTGGATCGCACCATTGCTGCCATTATGCGAAATGTGGCCAAGAGGGTGGCCATGGAAAAGGTGAAAAACTTCACTGTAAAAGTGGAGCACCTACGGGATATGCTCGGACCGGAAAAATTCCAGAAAGACCTCTACCACGAGGCAAGTATCCCCGGTGTGGCGGTAGGGCTCGCCTGGACCGCTGTAGGCGGTGATATTTTGTTTGTTGAAACCTCGCGCAACGAAGGCAAGGGAAAACTAACCCTTACTGGAAACCTCGGCGACGTAATGAAGGAATCAGCAACCACAGCCCTCAGCTTTCTCAAGGCCAATTCCAACGAACTCAATATCCCCGCCGATAAGTTTGAAAAAACCGATTTTCACCTGCACGTACCAGAAGGGGCCATCCCCAAAGACGGACCCTCAGCCGGTATTACCATGCTCACCGCTTTGACCTCTTCCCTGACTGGCCGAAAAGTTAAACCACATCTCGCCATGTCCGGGGAAATTACCCTGCGTGGAAAAGTACTGCCCGTGGGCGGGATTAAGGAAAAAGTGTTGGCAGCCCGTCGCGCAGGTCTCAAAGAGATTATCCTCTGTGCCGACAACCAAAAACACGTGGAAGAGATCAAAAAAGAATACCTGGATGGACTGAAGTTCCATTACGTCAAAGAAATGAGACAGGTGCTGGATATCGCCCTGGAAGATGGCTGAAAAAATAGCGGATAGGGTTTGAATAAATTTCCTTGTAGGGAGGCAATGCCTTACATCCACTACATGGTTCTATTATTTCATTAGGGGTGTTTTTCAATTGACTATGGACAAGGGACCCACCAAAGTGGTGGGGGCAGGCATTGCTTTGGGGAGGGGTCAATGCCGCAAAGGGAGGCACAAAGTGGACATCTGGGCATTATACGCCGAGAAGAAATCCGTAAAATCCATCATAATCCGTGATTCAGACAATATGCGAATTGGTTTTTGCAAGGCCGAGTGGCCAGGAAGGGGCCGCAATGATTTTCTTCCAAAAAATATCCTCAATAACCAACAACCCCTGTAATTAGAAAAACTACCGACCACATCGAACTTACGCTATGTTAAACAACTCACCAACTCACAACTGGAGAGGCCATGAGCCAATAACCCATCAGCAATACCGAAGTGACACAGCTAAATTATCGCCATTATAAATTTTGATTGATCATGTTCAAAGCTTAGTTAATAATTAGCAATTATATTTTAACACTT
Organism: Saprospirales bacterium; assembly: GCA_007695035.1. Lineage (GTDB taxonomy): Bacteria > Bacteroidota > Bacteroidia > Chitinophagales > Saprospiraceae > PWJY01. The sequence goes on from REEO01000092.1 coordinate 6,797, forward strand.
ATTTGTTCTGAGTTGAAGCACTATTAAAAAATAAAAAACTCAAGGTAAATAAGGCGATTGCCAGTTGGGTAATTGTCATTTAATAAGAATTGCGTCTTAAGCCCTAATGGCCTAATTTTTAACAATTTGAATGGTCAATAATCAAGTTTTTTCAATGAAAATCCACCTAACATTCTCATTTTATGACAATGGTATTGTCGCAGGATGACAATCGCGCTATTGTTTTTACCGACATCAAGGGTTTTCCAAATTTCGGCAAAAAAGCCCTTTCAGGGAGGCAATCAGCTGGTTGTCAGTTTAATAATAGGTGTTGTTTGAGATTTCATTTAAATGTTTCATAAAGAGGATTCGCCACAAAATTTTCTACTATTTTTTACCAGCCATCTATTTTTTTGACCAGTTAAATAAAAATATCGACCACTTATAAGTCAAAGTAGCTTTAGTTTCTGCCAATTTCCTATGTTTGCATCATGCAGTATTGATAAATTTTTTTTTCAGAAAATTGTGTGAATTCTTGTGAATTGAGAAAAGGGTTTATAGCTTTGCTGCGCAGATGTTAAGAGCGAAAGCTGTTTTGATCTTCAAACAAATACAAATAACTAAATCCACCGGCTTGTTTACAGGTGAAGTACACTGGTCGGTATTGCCGAAAACAAAGCCACTTGCTATGGTTTATATTCCTTTCGGTGGAGGTTTCTTTTGTGGTGGGTTCCTATAATTTTATATGGAAACCTGCCCAGGGGGCCAGCAAAGTAATTCAAAATGAGATTGTGGTCTGTCCTGATCGGGCCACATGAGCAATGATATATGTTCACTCAGGCATTGTGGCGCGAGCCGCTTGAGATTTTTGTGCCTGAATAAATCTGTTTTTATTGTTTAATATGTACCAATTAATTGCTGTGAAAATATTGATGAATGAACTTCCCGAGAGTTCCTCACAGTGCTGTATTCCCCCCTATCCAATTTCCCCTATTTGTCACAAGTATTTAATGCGATAATTCTATCAATTATAAAATCATTTCAGATTATGAAAAATTTTTACCAAACACCAGGAATCTTACTTCTAACCGCCTTTTTTACATTCTTTCAGAGTGAGCTGATGGGACAGCCTATTACGGTCTGTGCTTCAGGTTGTGATCATGAAACCATTCAGGCTGCTATTGATGCGGCTGATGAATTGGATATTATTGAAGTGGGGCCGGGTACTTACGAGGAAGCAATCGATTTAAATGTGGAGGGAATTACCCTTCAGTCTGAAGATGGTGCTTCAGAAACAACCATAAAGGGAACCGGCTCCGCTGCCTCTGCCGCAACGGTGAGAATTACAGCCGACAATGTCACCATTGATGGCTTTACAATCGACAATGAAAATGCGGAAGCAGGTTGCATTTCAGGAGGCAACGATGCAGCGGATGCACTTATAAAAAACAATGTACTTATCAATTCAGCCCGGGGTGTACGTGGGGATTTTTACGGTCGCTTTGGCACCGGACTAGAAATTGAGAATAACGTTTTTGATGGCGTGACAAGAGGGGTGACCAATTCTGAGAATTGGGGATCTGTAACGGTAACCAATAATGAATTTCTGAATATTGGAGCCAATGCAGTTTCCTTTGGCTCTGGAATTACACAGGTTGATTTTACCGGCAATGAATTTGAAAATGTGGCGGGAAGACATGTCGCCAACTACGAGGAGACAAGTGATTTT
>REEO01000047.1 GCA_007695035.1 Saprospirales bacterium
TTGTAATCCTGAGTATAATATCAAGTTTGTAATATATGAAGGCATGGATCTGGGGGAACTATGTTTCTTTCAAATAACCTTAATATACGGAGATGGATTAAATTGTGAAAACCAACCACCAGGTGGAGGAACTGGTGGATATGATCACAGCCACATTGATTTCACAGCTGATGAATATAATAAGTGCTCACCTGTAAATATCATAACTGAAGACGGAAGTGGCGGAGGAGGTGAAGGTGGTGAAGGTGGTGAAAATGGTGAATTCAATGACTCTACAGTGGTTGAAAACTGCGGAGAGGAATTTAATTGGAATCTATCGGGTAGTTCACCACTAAGCTCACTCTCTGTTGGAGATACAATTCAGGCATATGGGTTTCCTGTGATAGTAACGAGTGTTACAGGAAGTCATGGGGATGGAAGGTTTTCCGGCACTGGTGATGTTAAGTTGCCATTTCAAAATAAAATGGGGTCAGTTGATTTCAGTCCAGTTAAATTAAATACATCATATGAGTTACTTGATGGGGAAATTTTAAGCTTTTCCAGCAATCCGGGAGAACTAGATGAGATCATCTCAAAACTAAATGGCTTCACCGTAGATACTTGCCTGGATCCTGACAAGATGAGTCCTGAGAAACGTCCGGGATTTGATGAGAAAGGAAATTATGTTGGAAGTCCACCTTGCCCGGGTGAAGAGGATTGTCCCTGTGATCCGGATGGTTTTGATCAATACGGCAATCATTGCTTAACAGGGACGATATACAATGAAAATGGCTGCTCAGTAGAGGGTTTGGATTCTCTGGGCAATTATTGTGATCCAAGTAATTCTACTCCTTTTTACTGGCATGAAGAAGGAGGAGGTACACATCATGGAGTATCCCTGTGGGAGGAGATCGAAGATGAATTTGGTGGGTGGATCGATTCATTGCTTAATGAAATAAAGGTTCAATTAGATGATTCTCTAAGTGCCGTAAAACTAAGCTGTGATGCCCATAGAGCATCTTTGAATAATATTTTACAGCAAACTAACATGGACCGGGAATTCGTATTTGGAGAAAATGATAAGTTTTTCTCCGAGGGAATGAGTAGTAATTTTGCATCAGCACCGAAGAAAATGAATTACTATGATAATACAAAGGATCCAAATATAATATCGCTAGAAAACGGACATGTTGATCTTTATCATTGTGATATTACGCATTCAGAACTTGAAGATTTTATTAATCAGATAAACAATATAATCGCCAACTCTGAATTGCTTGAACCCGGAGCTAAATTGATTGAATATCTAATAAAGAACTTTTCAGAAGAGGAGGTAAACCTATTTAAAGATCCTCCTTATGAGGACTTGAAAGAGTGGATAAGGCAGGAATTGGTATTATGGCTGGAAGTACCTTCAGATTATATTGTTCATGTAGAAATGGAGGGACTAATTAACGAAATTTTTGACTTTCAACCGAACCTAAGGAGTAGTACAATCAATCTAGCCTCATTCCTTCCCACTCAAATTTTCAGCCGACCTGCTTCACCAAATGAGGCAAGCAAGATAATGAGTGAAATAATAAGCAGTGAAAATATTTCAGAAATAGCATTGGCTGCAAATGGATCAAATCCTTTCCCGATTAAGGTATCGAAAGAAATCAATGGTCAAAACTAATCATTGTTGTTAGACAATCTAGTCATTCTAAAAGATGCGGCCTTTATAGATGTGGTCTTTATATTTGAGGTGCCCAACTCAGGAGAATCGATAGCCTTTAAAGCTGAAAATGTGCCCATTTCTCCTAATGGGCCAGATGTAGAAACGAAGATTTTCCTGGTGAATGATCAGGAGGTTAAAATATCTAATGCTCTAAAACTTAGAATAAATGGGGATGAAAAAAGTTTTGTAGTATTTGACTGCAGTGGATATGCAGGTATGCGGCTGGACGTGGATTTGATCGTGTGTCGCAAGTACCTCACGCCCTTGCATCCTGATTCTTTCCTTCCAATTGAAGATGAGGAGGTTTTGGTTACTGCAAATTTTGCAATGGAAGTAGTGGATTGGGGCAATCAATTGTTTACAATAAACCTTCCTCCATTTGCTGTCACCAAATACCCATCTGTTGGTTTTCAGGTTATCAATGCTACACTGGATTTTTCTGATCTTGTCTCACCAGAAGGTGAAATTTTTCCAGAGGGATATTCATCACCTTTTGCAATAGATAGAACACCCTTGCCATTGTGGCAGGGCATTTTTATCGACTCTGTCGATATTGTGGTTAGACAAGCTGAATTCAAACAAGAATCAATCAAACAACCACTTTGGATTTCAGGAAGTAATTTCATCTTTGACGACAGGGGGTTTTCAGGGGTAATCGATATTGAATACCCAATAATTGATCTTGAAACCGGATCTCTTGGAGGCTGGGCATTCTCTATAGATGGCTTTCAGTTGTCATTTGTATGTAACCAATTGACCGAAGGTGGATTCTGGGGCAAAGTCAATATACCTCTATTTCACTCTAAGGATGAAGAAGGGACCATAACTGCAGAGGATTGTGTTGAATACAAAGCCTTTATTGGGAAAGGTGGCAAAGTTAGTTTTTCATTGAAATCATTGCTCCCGGAATACAATATTCCCCTTTTGGTTGGAAGTGCAACTATCGATGAGGGATCGAGTATCTCAATGGAATATTCCAGCGATCAGGGGATTGAGGTCATTGCTACAGTCTTTGCCAACATTGAGATAGATGGAGAATTTACTTCTACTGCGGTTGAAATGCCAGACCTCAGGGTGGAAAACCTTATAATAAGTAATCAATCTCCATATCTAATAAATGCCGGGGTATGGCAAAACGATGTAAATGGAAGTGGAAGAATTGGGGGCTTTGAGTTGGGAGTGGAAAATATTCAAATCGGATCAAAGGACAGCTCAGATGTTAATCTTTCAATGGCTGTAAAACTTGGAATTGGTGGCAACAACCTAAACCTGTTTGCCGGAGGAAGTTTCGACATATTCGGGAGGATTGATGAATACAACGGGCGCCATAAGTGGGTATATGATGACTTTAAATTAAATAGCTTTCACATAGATGCTGACATTAAGGATAAGTTCTCAATAGTTGGGAATCTTCATTTCTTTGAGGATCACTCCACGTTTGGTACAGGGTTCTATGGTGACCTGGATATGAAATTAAATTTCCTGAATGCTGATGTTGGTATTGCCGCTGCAGCATCATTTGGCAGGGCCCCCCATTCGGAGGGAGATTTTAGATATTTCTACGTGGATGTGTTGGCCAATCTCGGATCCACCGGAATACCCCTGGGAGGAATTAATATAGTAGCCATCAGAGGGGGAGCATACAATAGAATGAGCAGAGGTGACCAACATGTACAAGCTTTACCTACTGAAAAATTCAATGAACCTATGAATGTGGAGACACCCGGGGAAACAATTTCCGGTATCGACTATACTCCCGACCATGAGACAGGTCTTGGATTTCTGGCTGGAATTCACTTCACGACTGCAAGTGAGAAATTAATTAATGGAAACCTCATGCTGGAGGTACTATTTAACTCCTCACAAAGTAGTCAATCAGGAATTAAGGAAATCAGTTTAAAAGGAAGTGCGCGAATTCTGGATTTGCCACAAATTGGTGAAAATTTTGACTTTAATAGTAGTTCTCCCCCTAATATTTCAGGAACCTTTGTAGCCAATGCAGAATTTAGTTACAACTTCAATGACCGGATCTTCTCGGGCTATTTTGATGCTTACCTTGATGCCGGTATCCTCAGAGGAGCTGGTACCAATGGATTGGTAGGAAAGGGTGATATTTACTTTGGGCCGGACGATTGGTGGATTCACATTGGTACTCCCCAACAACCCTTTGGAATAGAAATCGGCCTGGGGCCTGCAAAGGTTACTTCCAGTTCGTATTTCTGCATAGGCACCAATGTTCCGCCTATGAGACAAATACCACATAAAGCCCGCTCAATAGCTGGTTCAATCCGGGATGCGGGCCCCCTCAGGACATCTGGTGCGGGGATGGTTTTTGGATCGGGCTTTGAATTCACAACCGGAGAATTAAGGTTTTTGGTTTTTCGCGCTCAATTTGATGCAGGACTAGGTTTTGATGTGATGTTCAGGGATTATGGGGATTTAATCTGTTATAACAATGACAATAAACAAATTGGAGTAAATGGGTGGTACTTTACCGGGCAATACTGGGCATATATGGACGGAAATATTTCCATAAGGTTTAGAGGAAGGAACAGGACCATTATTTCCCTGGCTGCAGGAGTGATAATGCAGGGAGGAGGTCCTGACCCATTTTTCGCTTCGGGCAGAGTAGGAGGTAGATACAGAATTCTAGGTGGACTTGTGAAAGGGAGGTGCAATTTTAAAGTAGACCTCGGAGAAAGGTGTGATCCAGGTGAGGAGCACGAAGAAAATTTTAATCTTATAGCTGATATTTATCCCTCACCAGGAGCTTCAAATATTGAAATTTTTGAGTATCCTCAGGCCTACTTTATGGCCCCATTAGGTGAAGCAATGGAGATCGTAAATTTATCTGGCGATACTGATAGCTTTTTGGTTGAATTGAAATCAGTAAAATTACAACACCTTAGTAGTGGTATAGAAATACAAGGTGAATACGATAGCAGCCCAGGTTTCTTTATGGAGTTCATCCCAAAAAGTGCACTTCCTGAGAATGATTCATTTTCCTTCACCGTAGAGGTAAATGTTCAAAAAAATGGATCGTTTATGGAGACCCAATCAAAAACCACCAACTTTTATACAAGAGAGGGTCCGGATTATATTCCTGAAAGTAATGTGATTGCTACTTATCCAATTAGAAACATGGGTAATTTTTATCCAGATGAAAATCCTTATAAATTTGGGTATATAAAACTCAAGTCATGGCAGGGTGAGATATTGGATAACCATGATATCAAGGTTGTATTAAGTGAATGCGGGGGTCCCGAAATTGTTCTAGATAAAGAATATGACTTTTTAGAACAAATGATAAAATTTGGCCTATCAAGCCAAATTCTGAAGCCAGCTACCTTTTATAATTTGAGCATTAGACAGATTGTGCCACCTGCAGAGGTCAATGTGAACAGCACCTTTGATGGGCCTCCTAATTCAGGAAAAAATAAGGGCGGAGTGGAAGAGTACCGAACTTTATACGAGTTGACATTCCGTACAAGTCAGTACACTACCTTTAGTGACAAACTCGATGATTTGTTTAATAACGGGTTGAAAGAGGAAATACTTTTGATCGGTGGAAGGGGTGTGATTTTTGACCTTCACAATTTTGAGCACTTTGATAGAGTCGAGTTGTCCCCCACTGAATTTACCAACCCCCTTATTGAACTGGATGTTGATGTCCAGGAGGAGGATTGGTACAGTCCTGAGGTAACAAATTATTTTGATGCGGCCAAAACTCTTTTTACCTATCTACCAAGACCGCATCCCAATCCTGACCTGGATAACCTAAACTTTTATCCCAATAATTACCAACCATCGCAAAATTCGTTTAGAACTACAGAGTCTTTTTCCGATGAATATATTTGTTTCGGTGATACAATTAGTATTCAAAGCCTCAAATTTGCTCTAAATACCAAGTCCCATTTATCTAATAGAATATCTCTTATTACTAGAACGAAGAATGCCATATTAAATTCACCTCCGGATGGATTTGAAGTCTCAGAATTAATGAACCAATCTTTCATAGGGTTACAAGGCAGCCCTCCTGAACTTAATACCATCAATGTACCTATTTCTCTTTCTTATGAAATTCCCTTTGTTCACAGAACTACTTATTACCGCCATGAAATAACCTTTGAATAACCTTAAATTAAATTGGAATGCTTAAACATACCTTAATATATAGCCTATTACTGTTCGCACTGAATGAGCTTTACACCCAGCCGCAATGCATGCTGTCCGGATTATACGATATCAATCAGGGCGATATCAACATTAGGTGGGCACCTCACGATTTTAATTGTTGGCAAATGGGGGTGGAAAAAGGATATACCATCTATCGGGTCACCTTAGTAGAAAATGGCGTAGAACTGCCCGACAGCTTGCGAACTGAATCCGGTGTCTATCTCGCAGAGGACATTAAACCAGTACCCACTGAAGAATTTGAACAGCTTCCCTACGATACCAACCTTGTTGATATCGCCTGGGGGGCTTTGTACAGCGACGAGTTTGATGTGGACTTTGATGTCGGCGACTCCAGTATGCTGCATGTTTATGAATACTCCATCCAAAACGAAAACAGGTTCAATTTTGCCCTGATGGCCTGCGACCAATCCTTTGATATTGCAAGGGCTTCGGGTTTGGGTTATACAGATACCACTGCTCAGATTAATTCTACCTATTTGTACTATGTCTTTGTACCTTCGGAGGATACAACCCAGACTTCCCTGGCCTACACCTCAATTGAGGTAAAATACGAGGAGATTAATACCCCACTAGATACTGTGAAGATCGACGTGGTAATTCCCGGAGACCATACCGTCAGTCTTGGGTGGAGTGCCGTTAATTATGCATCTGTGTACTCATCCTATTTGATAGAAAGGTCTGATGATCTCGGACAAACCTTTCACCTCAGGGTGGACCATCCATTTATGTTTATGGAAAGTGAGGACAGCGATCTGGAGGAGGTGGTTTTTACCGATTCACTGTCTGAAAACAACGTTCCCTACATCTACCGCGTCAGGGGGATCAATTTTTTTGGTAGAGAGGGACCCAATAGTGACACGGTTTGGGTTATTGGTAAACCCGGTCCTCTGGGTGTTTTTCCTGTCAATCTCTCTCATGTGGAGCTCGAGGAAGATAAGGTGTTAATAAACTGGGAATTCCCCGATTCGTTAGAATCCGAACTCAGTGGATTTGAAATACTAAGATCTCCTACCAGGCGGGGAGTATATGATGCCCTCAATGTGAATCTACTGAGTCCTGACAGCAGGGTTTATGTAGATGAATCTGCCAGCAGCGATGGCTTTTATCAGGTAGTGGGCATTGATAACCACGGGCACAGGAATCCATCTATTCCCCATATGGTCCAATTAACCGATACCATACCTCCTGACATTCCAACGGGTCTTTCCGGAACCATCGATAAAAACGGGGTAGTTAGTTTGGAATGGGATGCCAATCAGGAGGAAGATTTATACGGTTACCGCCTGATGCGATCTGATCATCCCGATGGTGACTTTATGCAGATTGCAAGCAGAGTGATCAGAGATACTACATTCTATGACTACATCAACCTCAAAGACCTCAACCGCTACGTCTATTACCGAATACTTTCGGTAGATAACCGGCAAAACGAATCAGACCCAAGCGATCCCGTCAAAATCAAGAAACCCGATATAGTGCCTCCTGCACCACCGGTAATCCTCCAGTTGGAGCCGGGGCAGGGAAGTATAAGCGTGATCTATAATGAAAGTGCTTCCCTGGACGTGGCGGAGCACCGCCTCCAACGACTCAAGGTGGGTGAATACGCGTGGATCAGTTTGTCGGATTTTGATCAAAACGGGGGTGAGAGAGACTCCCTGCACAGCTACTACACCTTTACAGATACCACCACCGAGTCTCAGGTGGACTACCGGTACAGAATGGTGGCCGTGGACAGTTCGGGAAATGAATCAGTTTCCTCCATAGTGACCGGCAGAGCCTGGGACGATGGACTGAGAGGAACCATTACAGATGAATACGGCCTCGTATTCACGGTACCCGATTATGCTGTTTTGCAGTCCCAGATGTACCATTTGGACAAGGGTATTTTACTTCAGTGGAACTACCCCATAACCAGCGAGGTAGTGGAGTTCGTAATCTACCGCCAGCGGCAGCATGAACCGCTGAGGATTTACAAAACCCTGCTAACAAGGGAGGGTGAGATATTAAATCCCACTCAGCTCAAGGATGACTCCTTTTTCCAAAGTTACCTCGACAAGGACTACTATTTCTTCGACAACCAGATTACCCGCAGCGGGACCTACGAATACAGGATCATAGCCCGTCATCACGACGGCGGCTTCTCTCAAATGACTGATGTAATCAACCTCAATATTAACTAATTCCATTACCATGCAAAAATTCCACTACCACCTCTTTCCCATCGTATTCTATATATTAAGCCTGGTGCCCGGCACCCTCCACAGCCAGTCGGCCTTTGTGCAGTTGCCCGACGCCACCGGCTACGCCCACAACACCCCTCAGCACGTCCTCGACAGCCTCCAGTCCGCATCCACCGCCCTCCAAAGCGCCCTCCCCTCAGCCTACCAGGCCGACTTCGCCGTATACGACCTGGGGTTCTATTCACACCACACTTCCATGGATGGGGGGATACCACAGGTGATAAGCGATGCGATATCGGACCGTATTACAACCCCTTACTACCTCCTCTTTGGCAGGGAGATGGATCGGGAGGGGCGGTTGAAGAGAGTTTGGGTGGAGGTGGAGTTGC
>REEO01000097.1 GCA_007695035.1 Saprospirales bacterium
CCAGAAAGTGAGTGTCGAAGTTTTTATCCACAGCGAAAATCCCGTCCCAGGCCGGTACAAAGTGGTAGTTTTCACTGCTCGCTGCCCTGCCGGGAAAGAGTTCGCCATTGCTGTGGGTATTGGGAATGTGATTCCACTTTTCACTTTCCCAATAGATCAATCCATCCAAATAGGAGTGATACATCAGTCGCCCCTGCCATTCGGAAACACCCCAGGTATAGGGTGCGGGCTCTGATTCGAGTTGAAAGATTCCATTTAAAAAGAATTTGTACAGCCCGTTGTTGGTGGAGACCCACAATTGATCCGATCGGTCCATAAAACTGCGCCATATGAGGTCCTGAGGGAATTCGGGTATGTCCATGTATTGTTCCAACTCGGGGAGGTAGAGAAAATCGCCGGTTTTCCCGGGTGGATTTCTGTGCAGAAGGTAGTCGTCCTTATTTGATTCGTAAAAATCCTCAATTGAAGTGAAAGTGAATAACTCCTCTTCATACCTGTCGAATATCAAATATTCATATGGAGAGTGAATGAACTTCCTTACAGTAAACCCCAGGTTAGGGAATGAACTCATCTCACTTTGGTGAAAGGAAAACTCCAGGTAATCATCCAGCTCATAAGCAGAAACACTCTTTTCCTCCGCCACATAGACTTTACCTTTGGAAATGGTAATTATTCTCTCATCCTCCAGCCTTTGAATATCATTTATTTCGCGGACCTCATCGACAATAACAGGCGACAAAAGGCTATCTCCCATCAGTTCGAATAATTTAAAAGTGTCACGATCGGTAATCCCGATCAAGGGCGGCGCGTGATCCCTCAATCTAATCACCCCTCCGCTGGCATTCATGGGAAGTGGTATAGCCCGGTATTCCCGACCGTCAAAAAGGGTCAGATGGGTTTCACTCAGCAGAAGTATCCTCCCCTCATCGTCCTCATCCACAAAAAAAATGAATTCTGTGCTGAAACTCGCGTGATCGCCTATCCGCTTAAATTCATAGCCGTTGTAATAGGTAATACCCTCGTTGCTGGCAACCCATATATAACCCCTGCTGTCCTGAAAAAGCACCTGATTGACCATTCCGGCAAGTCCGTCGTGCGGGGTGAAGAGTTTGTAGGGAACCACCAGGTCCTGAGAAAAAACGGGGTTGATGGCCAATAGAAATACAACAATGAATGAATACGCAACCTGCACCGGCCGGTGCAGAATGCCTGTGTAAAAATCATATAATTTCCCCCATTCCACCCGTGCAAGTTATTTGTATTTTCTACTAAATGGTAGCCTTTGCAATCCCATCTTCCGTCAAATTACCAATTTTAGCCTCTACAATGGTATTAACCATATCGTCTGAAGCCTGCAGATTTAGCTTTATGTAGTTGTCGGTAAATCCGGTGAGGAAGCCCACCTCGCGATTATGCTCGAGCAACACCTCGCGGGTCTGTCCCTCAAATTGTCGGTAGAAGTAGTTTTTCTTTTTTTCGGACAGCATCCTCAGGCGCTGATTGCGCTCTTTTCGCACGCCCATATCGATAGCACCCTCCATCTCAGCGGCGGGGGTATTGGCCCGCTCGGAATAGGTGAAGACGTGAAGGTAGGATACATCCAGTTCATTGATAAATCGGTAACTCTGTTCAAAATCCTCCTCGGTTTCCCCGGGAAAGCCGACTATGACATCCACTCCAATGCACGCGTGGGGCATCAGTCGCTTGATCTCACTCACCCGATCAGCGTAAAGTTCCCGGCCATAGCGCCTGCGCATCAACTTGAGTTGTTTGTTATTGCCGGATTGGAGGGGCATGTGGAAATGGGGCATAAAACGATCTGAGCCGGCAACGAAAGCAATGATCTCGTCTGAGCAGAGATTGGGCTCTATGCTTGATATGCGAAAGCGATCCACTGTGGAAATGCGGTCAAGTTCCCGGATCAGGTCGATAAAACCAAGGCCGGTCTCCGGTTCCCGAAAATCCCCGATATTCACCCCGGTCAATACAATTTCCCTGATCCCGTCGCGGCCGAGTTGCTCTGCGTGGGCAGCGACGTTGGGGATGGAGTCGCTCCGGCTTTCCCCCCTGGCCTGCGGAATGGTGCAAAACGAGCACTTGTAATCACAGCCGTCCTGCACTTTGAGAAAAGCGCGGGTGCGATCGCCCTGTGACCAGGAAGTTTCAAAGGGCAAAAACTGCTTGATATTTCCGGCCTTAACAACAGTGTGGCCTCCCATATCCAGGGCATTGACGTACTCTACTATGCGGAATTTCTCGGCAGCTCCCAGCACCATATCCACTCCGTCAAATCCGGCGATCTCGTCCGGTTTTAGCTGGGCGTAACAGCCGGTTACCACCACCAGCGCATCGGGATTTACCCGCCTGGCTCTTCGTATGATCTTCCGGCACTTGCGGTCGGCAAAGTCGGTGACCGAGCAGGTGTTGATCACATAGATATCAGCTCCGTTGTCGAAGTCCGCGAGTCCGTATCCCGCATTCTGAAACGAGCGCCCTATGGCCGAACTCTCACTGAAGTTGAGTTTGCAGCCGAGTGTGTAGAGAGCCACTGACTTGGGACTTGCCATAATAAATTGATTTTCAGGAGTGCAAAGGTAAGGTTTTTAGAGAAAAAATTAAGAGAGTTGAGTGATTTTCAGGGAAGTGCTGCTATTGCAAACAGTTAGATATGCAGACAGTGGCTGTCCCACAAAATTTGACAACCTCGAGGGAAATAATGAACTGATTTGAACGCTATTAACAGTGGAGTGTTAAGTTGAACACGGAATTATTTGTGAGAGAGGGTATTAATTGTGTACCTTTGTATTTGGAAATTAAAAACTTGAATAAAATGTGGAAATTATTAGTTCTGTCACTGGCAGTAATGTTTTTTATTGGATGTCAAAGTGAAGGCGGTGAGGGTCAGGATCCCGTCCAGGACGCTCCTCAACAAATGGAGCAGCCTCAACAGCCTGAGCAACAACCTCAACAACCAGATCAGCCCCCTCAACAAGATCGTCCTGCGGAGGTCAACATTCCCGCAGGTGAAGACGGGGTGGTTCACCATTACATTTGCGCAGATCAGTGCGAGGGTGGTCACTCAGAAACTCCCGGAATGTGTCCGGTCTGTAACCAGCAACTCGCTCACAACCGGGCTTGGCACGAGCAACCTCAGCAACAACAGCAACAACAACAGATGCAGCAGCAGCAAGGTCAACAGCAAGACCCCCGTCAGGGTGTTGATCCCATGAGGGGCGGAGATCAGCAACCTCCTGCACAGCAGCAGCAACAACAACCTCAACAGCAGATGCAGCAGGTAAACATACCCGCAGGAGATGATGGGGTGGTCCACCATTACATCTGTACAAACCGCTGCGATGGTGGTCACTCAGAGGCCCCGGGTGTATGTCCTGTTTGCAGCGAGCAATTGGCTCACAATCAGGCCTGGCACGATCAATAAAAAGACTGTAGTTTATATAACATACTGAATGGGTCGCCATTCAATCTAACAAACGGAAATCCCTGAGATATGAACAGTTCTTAGGGGTTTCTTTTTTGGCCATAATACTCCATTGGTGAAGATCTTGACCGGGGTAGATGTATTTTACAGCCCGGCAAATTGAGTATATTGCCATAAGGTTTTGAAGTCGGGATAATCCTGCCTTAGACAGTGGTCAACCCCGTGCACCCCATTTCTTCATACCTGGGTTATTTTTGTGAATTACCATTTCACATTTTTATCGATGTGGGAGCCTCTTTGGACATAGAACATGCCTAAAACTACTTCCGGCAGAATCCAGTAAATTTCTTCCGGGAAAATTTTTGACGAACCGACAGGAACCGATGTCCTTTTTATGAATCCGGGACATACGAACCTTCAATTAATAATTAGGAATGTCAAACCCAGTGCCCGGAGGCAGCACAGAAAAAAATCCATGGGGTAGGGAAGCCATTACCTGGCGAGGGTAATGTCACCTTTGAGCGTCACCTTTCTACCATTAACGAGTTCGACTATGGCATAATACGTAAACACAGCCGGGTTCATAGGTCTGCCTTTAAAGTAACCGTCCCATCCGTAATATGGATCATTGGGCGGGAAGTTGTAGCTTTCAAAAACTTTATTTCCCCATCTGTCAAAAATCTTAAACTCTTCAATCTCCCTTACGTCCTTATCGGCGTATATAAAGATGACCTCGTTTATACCATCCTTATTGGGTGAGAATGCATTGGGAATAAAAACATTGATTTTTTCCTCTACTTTTATAGTGATGGAGTCTCTCACACGACAACCATTGGTGCCTACCGCATCGAACCAGTAAGTAATGGTCTCCAGGGGTTCACTAACTGGCCGTTTGCAATCCGTACAACTCAACCAATCCGGTGGTGACCAGTAGTAATCTTCAATATATTCGTCAATTTGGTTAATCCAGGCATTGAGTTGGACCTCATCTCCCAGGTTAATGGTTTTGTCTTCACCAATATCGACAATAATGTTGTTTTCATAGACCTCCAATTTCAACAGGACTTCGTGATCACAGCCCACTTCGGCCTCCAATACCTCCAGGTAGTTGCCGGTCTCAGAGTACATTTCACCGTAGAATTCAAAGTAATCACCTTCGCAAATTTCTTCTATGATGGTATCCCTTGTAATAGGCATCACAACGAGTTCAAGCACTTCGGTAGAATCACATCCGTACATGGTGTTGTGATGGTGTTCATAAAGACCAGATTCAGTGTATTCGACTCCATCGAAAACGTAGGTTTCACCCTCGCAAATGGTAACCGATTGGACCTCCTCATGATCTGGATACACCTTCAGGTCGAGCGCAACAATACTGTCACAGCCAATAACTCCGGAAAGCGTATCCAAATAAAGGCCGGTTTCAGTTAAAAATTGGCCATTGAACCAAACGGAATCCCCTTTACAAATGTGCTCTTCGATCCGTTCTTCAGTCATTTGATGCACACTGAGGTCGAGGACAACCACACTGTCACAGCCCCAAATATTGACAAGGGTATCCTTGTAAACACCGGGTTCTGCGAGTTCCATTCCCCGCCAATCCACAGATTCACCCTCACATATAGAGAGTTTATTCATTTCCATCAGCTCTGGCAATACAGTCAGTTCAAGCCGGATGAGGCTGTCACACCCCTCAGCGCCGAGATAACTCTCCACGTAAGTGCCTGACTCGTCCAGATATTCACCATTCCAGTAGAAAGTCTCCCCCGCACAAATAGTAATTTCATCCACAGATCTGAATCTCGATATAACCGATATTTCCAGAAACAGGACACTGTCACAACCCATCGCATTCTGTATGGTATCCACAAAAACACCCGGTTCGTCGTAAACCGTTCCATAATATTCAAATTCGTCCTCTTCGCAAATTTTAACATTGAGGGTATCACTTCCTCCGTCCATTACAAGGACTTCTAATGAGATGATACTGTCGCAACCCACAGCATTGGTGAGCGTGTCAAAATAGAAACCAGATTCGAAGATGATTTGGCCTCCAAATTCATAAAAATCACCATTGCAAATCTCCACATACAGATAGGAATAGGATTTTTCCAATACCTCCACATTCAGGGTCAACAGTGTGTCACAGGAATTGGGAGAGGAAAGTACTTCGTGATAAGTTCCAGCTTCAAAATAGCTAATGCCATTAAAGTGGAGCGTGTCCCCCTCGCAGATAGCGACATTCAATTCTGATTCGGGAAGGGGGAGTACCAGCAAGTCCAATACAACCGTGGAATCACATCCCTCCGAGCTTGAAATTTCTGCTGTATAAGTCCCACCTTCAGTGAGAGATTGGCCGTGGAAATCATAGGTATCCCCCTGGCAAATCTCAACCGACACATGACCCTCAAGAGGCGGCAGCACAGAGAGTTCAAGCGTGACAATACTATCACAACCATCCTGGGTTATAAACTCTGCGCTATAGGTGCCCGCTTCAGAAATCCAGTCACCGTCAAATAAAAGGACTGTCCCTGACAAATCTCTACATTTAATTGCTCAGTGATCTCGGGTGCAGCCTCAAGAGTAAGGATCACTATACTATCACAGCCACCGGAAGTTTGGAAGGTGTCGATGTATGTACCGGGTTCGGTGAGTAAATTACCATTGAATTCATAAGTCCCCCCCTCGCAGAATTCGGCGGAAATTTCATTTTGGATGATGTCCGTAAGCCTCAGGTCTAAGTGAGCGATGCTATCACAACCTGAGGGGGTCGAAATAGTGGCAGAATAGTTGCCAGGTTCATACAGGATTTGGCCGTGGAAATTATAGGTGCCACCGGGGCAGAAGTAAGCGATTTCTCCCCCCTGTGGCGGTGGAAGGACAGTGAGGTTCACTATTACAATACTATCGCAACCCTCCTGTGTAGTCAATAAATATTCATAGGTGCCTTCTTCGTAGAGATGAGAGCCATTGAAATAAAAAGAGCCTCCCTGGCAAACCGCTTCATTGAGTACTTTTACCGGAGCAGGTAGCACAGTGAGATCGAGGTTGACTATTATTTCGCAACCATCTGAATTGGTTGTTGCTTTCTGATACGAACCGGATTCACTCAACATAAGGCCGTCAAACTCATAGTAACTTCCCTCACAAATGGTAGCCTGAATGAAAGTTTCTTCAGGTGGGGTAACAATAAGGGTAAGCGCGATAATAGTATCGCATTCCCCAGGATTGGATTGCACTCCATAGTAAGTTCCAGGCTCAAACAGTTCAGTTCCGAGGAAATCATAGGTTTGGCCCTGACATATAGAAGCCGTTTTGGATTTTTCCGGGGGATTGGTGGTATTTAAGGTAAGCACAACGATACTATCGCACCCATCCGGGGTGACATAATCAAAGGAATAAACCCCTGCCTCTTCCAATGGGGCCCCATTGTAGTAATAGGTATCGCCCTGGCAGATCGTAGCCGTTTTTTCACTTGTCAACACAGGAGTGAAATTAATATTGAGCGTAACGATACTGTCGCAGCCGGCTTGAGACTCAAACACACCTGTGTAGGTGCCACTCTCTGTTATATACTGTCCATCGAAGTAATATTCAGACCCCGTACACCATTCGATATTAATTTCCTTTTCGATGTCAGGCTGGACAAATAGCTTTAAAATCACAATGCTGTCACAACCCTCTGCGGTTTGCACCCTGGTAGTGTAAGTTCCCGATGAGGTTAGAGATTGACCATGCCAATGATAGACCTCTCCATCACAGATGTGGGCTTCAATATTTTCCTCAACCGGCGGCAACACCGAAATGGCCAGATTCACCAGGCTATCACAACCTTCCGGGGTGGTAAATTCAATTACATGGATACCACCTTCAGTGTAAACCTCACCATTGTACTCATAACTTCCACCTGAACATATTTCGACCTCCTTTGTGCTTTCTTTTATTGGTAAAACAGTCAGGTTTAGCGTAACAATACTATCACAGCCATCGGGGGTTGTTAATTCAGCCGTATATCTACCTGATTCAGAAAGTGCTTCACCATTGAAATCATAGGTTTGGCCATGACACACTGTGGCACTTACTTGTGATTGAATGGCCGGGTACACAATTAAATTCAAATGGACGATACTATCACAGCCCTCTGATGTGGTAAGTTCGGCAGTATAATTTCCGGATTCCTCCAAATTTTGACCATGAAAATCATAGGTTTGGCCCTGGCAAATAGTTCTGGTAATATGTTCTTGAGCAGCAGGCAAGACGGTTAATTGTAAATTAATCACGCTGTCACAACCTGTTGAGGTCTGCAAAGTATGTGTGTAAGTCCCACTACTGGATAAGGTTTCACCGTGAAAATCGTACGTCTGTCCATTGCATATGGAAACATTTTTATACCCCTGTATAGCAGGTAACACAGTCAAATCCAATGTAACGAGGCTATCGCAGCCATGGTTAGTAGTGAGCTCTGCCTCGTAAGTGCCAGGTTCACTGAGAATCTGACCATGGAAATGGTATTCCGAACCCTGACAAATTTCCATTTCATAATATCCTTCTAGAATTGGAGCCACCGTAAGATTAAGCGTTACAATCGAATCACATCCTTCTGCAGTAGATAAGGTTGCAGAATATACACCTTCCTCTGTGATGGTTTGGCCGTGGAAATCGTACTCACCACCGTAGCATATCTCCACCTCATAACTGCTTTCAATGGCCGGAAGGACCGTTAAGTTAAGGGTAATTATGGAATCGCAGCCTTCCGGAGTTAATATTTCCGCGACATAGGAGCCTGATTCAGTCAGGGTTTGCCCGTGGAAGTCCAACTCGTACCCCTGGCAGATTTCCACTTCGATGGTTTCTTCAAGGGCCGGTTCTATCGTCAGATCAAGGGTCACCAAACTGTCGCAGCCGT
>REEO01000041.1 GCA_007695035.1 Saprospirales bacterium
CAAAGTTATGATTATCTAATAAATTTTCCTTTGACACACTTTATTGAACAGCCTCCCGGGTCGCGCACTCGAAAAAAACTCATCAACTCACAGACTCACCAATTCACAACTGAAAAAGCCATCAACCAGTAACTGTTAGGAATACGAAGCCCTCCCCATTGAATCTCCGAAAGCACCATTAAGCTTCAAAAATCCACAAATAACCCAACCAACTCTGACCACAGTCATTTTTACCATTGATTTAAATCAATCCGGGATCGGCTCATCCTACTGACCTTTGTTGGCCGAAGGAAGGCCGGCAAGGTATTCCATTCATTTATCATCCCGGAGATGGATACAAGTACTACTGTAGAAGAGAAAACTGAAAAGCAGCAAAAGGCTGGGGCCTGTTTTCACTGTGGAGAACCGGTGGAAAAGGGCAATTACCGGTCGGAGGACAAGGAATTTTGCTGCAATGGCTGCCTCATGGCCTGGAAGCTGATAAACTCAGCGGGCCTGGATTTTTACTACAACGACGAGAAAAACCCCGAACTTCAGCGTAAAACCATTGATTTCGACCCTGGGCGCTTTGCGTATTTGGACGACCCGGATATTGCCGGTAAGCTGATACGATACAGGAGTGGCAGTGTGCAACAAATATGGTTGGATCTTCCAGCCATACACTGCGCTTCATGCCTTCGGGTATTGGAAAATCTACACCGTTTCAACGGCGGGGTGCTCAAGGTGAGTGTCAATTTTGAACGCAAGCAGGCCCACATACTTTTTGACTCGGAAAAAATAAGCCTTCGCGAAGTCGTACAGCTACTGGCGGCCATAGGGTACGAGCCCAAACTGACGCTGGAAGAACTGGACGGAACCCGGAAAAAGAGGCCGGATATGGACCTCGTATTCAGGCTTGGTGTGGCCGGTTTTTGTTTTGGAAACATCATGTTGCTGAGCCTGCCCGATTACCTGGCAGGGTCCCGGGAGCTCGAGGCCAATCTGGGGGAGTGGTTTAAATACATTTCCCTGATACTGGCCATGCCCGTTTTCTTCTACTCCTCCAATGCTTTTTTCAAACCTGCACTGGCTGGACTCAAAAATGGCTATGTCAATATGGATGCCCCGGTTTCTCTCGCCATTTTGGCCACATTTGTCCGCTCGGTGGTGGATGTGACCTTTGGTTTTGGTACGGGCTATTTTGACAGCATGTCGGGGATTGTGTTTTTTATGCTGGTCGGGCGGTATTTGCAGTCGCGAACACACAGTTCACTCACCTTTGACAGGGACTTCAAATCCTATTTTCCGATAGCCATAGACACCCTGGTTAAGGACGCATTCGTACCGAGAGCACTTCCCAGTCTCCAGGCAGGGGATATCATAAGGGTGCGGCCGGGAGAGATTATACCCGCAGATGGGGACATAATAGATGGCACGGGGTATGTGGACTACAGCTTTGTAACAGGAGAATCTGCCATAACCCGCGTGGACAATGGAGAAAAAGTCTTTTCAGGGGGCCGGCAGACGCGGGATTTATTGACGATCAGGTTGGAAAAGGCTGTTGAACAGTCCTACCTCACCAGCCTTTGGAACAAGGACGCCTTTAAGAGAAAGAGTCTGGAGCGTATGGCGCGTTTTGACAGGATAGGAAGAGACTTTACCTGGGCGGTTATTGGAGTGGCAGTTGTGGCATCCATTTACTGGTTGTTTTTCGATCCTTCAAAAAGCCTGGACGCATTTACTGCCGTGCTGATTATCGCCTGTCCGTGTGCACTGCTGGTGACGGTCGCTTACACCCACGGGCACATAATCGGGGTGCTTTCGAGAAACAGATTTTACCTTAGAGATTCCGGTGTCCTCTCGACCCTGGCAAATCCGGGGGCTATTGTCTGGGATAAAACCGGGACACTCACCAGCCAGGATAAATTCAATACCAACTACCGCGGTACCGAACTTACAGCAGATGACCAAAGAGCCATAGCTTCCCTCGCCAATCTATCCATGCATCCCCTGAGCAGAATGCTGGTTTCTAAACTCGAAACGAAAGATTTTGCGATCACATCGAACTACCGCGAGGTGGCGGGGAAGGGCATTAGCGGCTCTGTGGATGGTATTTCCTACACCGTGGGAAGTGCAGAATGGGTGGGTGCAGAGCAATCGTATGAAAACCGGCAGGGCTCGGTTGTTTATGTGAAAAAAGGAGAGGAGGTGCTCGGTCGGTTTGAAATTTCACACCAATACAGACCCGGGCTGCTGGGAACCCTCAAAAATCTATCCCGTTCATTCAAAACCATTGTGCTGAGCGGCGACAACAACGCCCAGGAGGCCAATTTGAGAGAGGCTCTTGGACCTGAAGTCGAACTCAACTTTGACCAACTCCCTACGGACAAGTTACAGTATCTGGAAGAACTCAGAAAGAAACACTCCAACACCATTATGATTGGCGATGGGCTCAACGATGCCGGGGCCTTGAGGAAAAGTGATTTTGGCCTGGCAGTGACGGACGAACTCAATAATTTTACTCCTGCAAGTGACGGGATTATGCAGGGGGACAAACTGGTTCGACTGCCTGATTTTATCTCACTGGCCGCCAGGGGACAAAGGTTGATAGCCGGAGTATTTACCTATTCTGCCATCTACAATATCGCGGGGATTTATTTCGCGGTAAGGGCGGAGCTTTCCCCGATGATCGCCGCCATTATCATGCCTCTCAGTTCACTTTCCATCATTCTCATCACTTTTGCAGGCGTGTGGTATTTTGCAAAAAAGCTGAAGTTGTAGGTCTATTTTGACTTTTTCCATCCCAGCGCCCAGCGCATCCATTTTTCCCTTTTCGAGCTGTAGGGCGGGTACTTAAAAATGGGATCGAGCCAGCCGGGTTTTTGCATAATGCTCTTATAATGGGAAAAAGCCCGAAAGCCGAATTCACCGTGATAACTACCGGTGCCGCTGTTGCCCACACCGCCAAAGGGCAAATTAGGATTGGTGATATGCATTATGGTCTCGTTGATGGCCCCTCCTCCGAAGGACACCTCGCGCAGCACCTTTTCGCGCACCGATTTTTTTTCGGAAAAAAGGTAAAGGGCAAGTGGTTTGGGAAATGATCTGATCAAGCGGATGGCATCGTCGATTTTTTCAAAAGAAATTACGGGCATCAGCGGGCCAAATATCTCTTCCTCCATGACCGCATCATCCGGATTTATACCAGCCATCACAGTTGGTTCAATAGTGAGCTTTTCCCGGTCACCACTGCCACCGCACACCAATTTGTCCCGCTCGATGAGTGACATGAGCCTGTCCCAGTGGGTTTCATTGATAATCCTGGTGTAATTGTCGTTTTCCGGGGCGTAATCGAATTTCTCTATTTGACGGACCACCGCCTCCAGAAATTCCTTTTCAACAGTCCGGTCAACCAACACATAATCAGGAGCAATACAGGTTTGCCCGGCGTTGAGGTACTTGGCCCAAACCAATCTCCGCACCGCTGTTTTCAAATTGCAATCCCGGGTAACCACAGCCGGGCTTTTGCCGCCCAATTCAAGAGTGACGGGAGTCAGGTTTTCAGCAGCGGCTTTGTAAATGATTTTACCCACCCTGGGACTTCCGGTAAAAAAGATTTTGTCGAACTTTAGTTTGAGGAGCTCAGTGGTCTCTTCCACTCCGCCTTCCACCACCTGGATGTATTCCTCTTCAAAATGCACATTGATGACATCGGCCAGCGCTTTGGAAGTGGCGGGGGCCATTTCGGAGGGCTTCACAATGGCGGTATTGCCTGCGGCCATGGCTGTGATAAGCGGCAAAAGGGAGAGCTGTATGGGGTAATTCCAGGCACCGATAATGAAGCAATTTCCCAGGGGTTCGGGCTGTATGTAGGACCGCGCCGGAAAATTGATGAGGTTGGTCTTCACTTTTTTTCTCCTGCTCCACTTTTTTACACTCTGCAAATTTTCCTCAATCTCCTTAATGAGTACTCCGAGTTCAGTGGCGATGGTCTCAAAAGGGCTTTTGCCAAAATCGGAATATATGGCCTCCAGAAAGATTTCTTCCGAATCCAGGAGCACCGCTTTCAACTTTTTCAATTGACGTTTACGAAAGGATACATCCTTCGTTTGATGGCTGCCAAAAAAAGTGCGTTGTTTATTCAAAAGCTCTGAAAATGACTCCTCCTCTCTCATGGAATTTTCCGGTTTCGGTGGCAAGATAGTGCAATTAGAGAAAAAGTAAGGTCAGCAAATGTTTAACTGCCCTTCTATTCATCCTTTCATGCTAAGCCTGCCTTTCCCCTTGAAAATTAGTGAACATGGGGGTTTTGGCTTATTTTATTGCTGTCGATTGACTACAAATTCAGCCCGATGATCTCTGTCATTCCGGGGGGTGATTATTATCAGGAGGGCAGATGATTATGATTAATCGGCGCCCGTTAACACCGCTTTAACTTAGTGCCATAAAACCGTATCTATCGATGGGAATAATACTATTGCTACTACTCGCAAGTATATGTTTGGCAGGCCTTTTCCTCTGGGCTTTTTTATGGGCTTTGAAGAGTGGCCAGTACGACGATGTAGAGGGGCCGGCAGTGCGAATTCTCTTCGATGACACTACTCCTTCTTCCACTTCGGAGGAAGATACTGAATCCAATAATTGTACTTCAAAAAAATGACCTGCTATGCAGTTGGAAAAATTTAACTACGACAACAAGATCGTTAAATACTTTGCATACGCCACCATCCTTTGGGGAATGGTGGGGTTTCTGGTGGGATTGCTTGCGGCTTTGCAACTCGTTTTCCCTGTTTTTAACTTCAATATGGCGGAGACCTCTTACGGAAGGATCAGGCCCCTCCACACCAATGCCGCCATTTTTGCCTTTGTGGGCAACGGTATTTTCATGGGGGTTTACTACTCCCTGCAGCGGTTGTGCAAGGCGAGAATGTGGAGCGACAAAGTGAGTTGGTTCCACTTTTGGGGTTGGCAGATCATAATTGTAGCCGCGGCTGTCACACTGCTCGCGGGATTTACCCAAGGAAAGGAATACGCTGAACTTGAGTGGCCCATTGACATCGCCATTGCAGTGGTGTGGGTTGCTTTTGGTCTCAACATGATGATGACCATTCTTCAGCGTAGAGAAAGTCACCTCTACGTGGCCATTTGGTTTTATATAGCGACCTGGGTGACGGTGGCCATGCTTCACATAGTGAATTCAGCAGCCATTCCCCTTGATTTTATGAAGAGTTATTCTGCCTATGCCGGAATGCAGGATGCACTGGTGCAGTGGTGGTACGGTCACAATGCGGTGGCATTCTTTCTCACGACTCCCTATCTGGGATTGATGTACTACTTTTTGCCCAAGGCAGCCAACCGCCCCATTTACTCCTATCGGCTTTCGATCATCCACTTCTGGGCCCTTATATTTATATACATATGGGCCGGACCTCATCACCTGCTCTATACCTCACTCCCCGATTGGCTCCAGTCATTGGGTGTGGTATTTTCAGTGATGTTGATATTCCCGAGCTGGGGTGGTATGATAAACGGTTTGTTCACGCTGCGGGGTGCCTGGGATAAGGTGCGGGAAGACCCGGTGCTGAAATTTATGGTGGTAGCAGTGACGGCTTACGGTATGGCAACCTTTGAAGGACCGATGCTGTCTCTGAAAAGCGTAAATGCCATCAGTCACTATACAGATTGGACGGTGGCCCACGTGCACGTCGGGACCCTGGGTTGGAATGGATTCCTGACCTTTAGCGTACTCTACTGGTTGATACCACGGATATTCCAAACCAAAATGTATTCCACGAAGCTGATGAACTGGCATTTCTGGATTGGTACCCTCGGAATAATGTTTTACGTCATTCCGCTCTACTGGGCCGGATTCACCCAGAGCATTATGTGGAAAACCTTTACAGACGACGGAGTATTGCAGTACAACTTCCTCGAAACAGTGACTCACATATTGCCCATGTACGGATTGCGCGCATTTGGTGGCTTTCTTTACATAGTTGGTGCTTCGCTGATGGTTTACAACATCGTAAAAACTGTAAAATCCGGATCATTGCTGGATAATGAACCGGCAGAGGCAGCTCCGAGACCATCCCTGGCGGCAGTGGATAAAAAATATCAGGATAGCAACTGGCACAGATGGATTGAGAGAAGACCAATGCAATTACTGGTGCTCAGTCTAATAGTGGTTTCCATTGGAGGATTGGTGCAAATACTGCCGAGCTTTTTGATAAAATCCAATATCCCGACCATAGAATCGGTACAGCCTTATACGCCGCTTGAATTGCACGGCCGCGACATTTACATTAAAGACGGTTGTTACAATTGTCACTCACAGATGATAAGGCCTTTCCGCGATGAAGTCGCCCGCTACGGTGAGTTCTCCAAATCGGGTGAGTTTGTTTACGACCACCCGTTCCAGTGGGGTTCCAAGCGAACCGGGCCGGATCTGGCGAGGGTCGGTGGAAAATACCCCGATTCGTGGCATTACTACCACATGATTGATCCCGAATCCATGGCCCCCGGCTCCATAATGCCGGCCTATCCGTGGATGACAGAAAAGGAAATCAATGTGGATAAAACCCCTGCTATGATCAGGGTGATGCAGAGATTGGGTGTGCCCTATCCAGAGGGATATGATGAACAGGCCATAGACGACCTCATGGAACAGGCCAATCAAATTGCAGCCAACCTGGAAAGCCAGACCGACGAACAAGTGATACCGACCTCAGAAATAGTCGCTTTGATCGCCTATCTGCAGCGGTTGGGTACCGATATCAGCAGAGAAGCGCCCAGGGCTGATCTGGATGAAGAGTGATGAATTATTGATCAAAATTGCGAATGGGGAAGTGATTTAGAACCTCCCCACTCTTAGTCAAAAAAATTAAGACCTATGAAGTTTATCAATTATCTGGAGAGTATAACGGGCATTGGCATTTTTCCCATGACTTCGCTCCTCATCTTTTTCCTGTTTTTTACAGGAGTGATATTGTACTCTATGTCAATCAGGAAGAGCACTATTGAGGAACTCAAGCAAATACCATTGGATAACGATCAAAACGACAGCAGTGATGATGAAAAAATTTAAATCTACAGCCGGTCATACTATTGCCGGATTGATATTGGCCTTGTTGCCTTTTGTTGATTTGGCGGCTCAGGATTCCCAGGGTAGAACATTGAGGGAGTTTGCAGCGCAATTGCAGCCCATAGAATGGACACTGATATGGATATCAATCTGCCTTTTCGGAGTTATTCTCTACCTCGGTTATTTCCTGAAAACTTTAGCTTACGACAAGTTCTACGCTTCGGATTCAGGTGGGGTATCGAAAATCGTTGCCGTGGGGGTTCTGACCACAGCCCTATTTTTGGGTAGCAGCACCGAAGCAATGGCGCAGACCGGGGCTCCGGCTGATTTTGAAACCACCATTACCCTCATGCTGCTGCTTGGAATCATAGCCATTCAACTGGTAGTGATATTTCACCTCTGGGGAAGTATTGGTTCACTGTTGAAAAAGCCGATCGACCGACCTGTCGATAAACCCTATCTGATGGCTACCACGGTTTGGGGTGCGCTCTGGAAAAACATGAACAAATCCGTCGAGATAGAGCGTGAAAAAGACGTCCTACTCGATCACGCTTACGACGGCATAAGGGAGCTGGACAACGATTTGCCACCATGGTGGAAATGGGGATTCTACATTACTATCATTTTCTCCGTCATTTACCTGGCGCGATATCACGTTTTTCAAACCGCTCCACTTCAGATGGAAGAATACGAAATCGCGGTGGCAAGGGCAGAGGCTGAAAGGGCTGCACTCAGAGCCACTTCTCCGGACATAACCGAAGAAACCGTGGTATTTCTCGATAGTGAAGAAGACCTCGAAATAGGAAAAACCCTCTACGTTACCAATTGCGCGGTTTGTCACGGCCAGTTGGGCGAGGGTGGAATTGGCCCCAACCTGGTAGATGATTACTGGATACACGGTGGGTCCATCAGAGATATCTTCAGAGTTACGAAATACGGGGTGATTGAAAGGGGTATGACGCCCTGGCAGGATATTCTCACTCCACTTCAAATAGCACAGGTCTCCAGTTTTGTGAAGACTTTGCGAGATACCGACCCTCCCAACCAAAAGGAGCCGGAGGGTGAACTGTATGTACCGGAAGAAGAGACCAGCGATGCCGAAGAAGCCGAAGAAGCCCCTGTGGGATAGGCTGCAGGGAGAGAGACAAATTGGGTTGATTATTTAAATCCCGGTCCACATTGACCTGGTTGAGCGGGAGAAAGGAAAACTGAATGAAAAAAAAGCAGACTGACAGGGAAGTCTTTAGGGACAGTGTGTCCACCATTGACGAGTCGGGCAGGAGGAACTGGATTTATCCGGTAAAACCGAGCGGTAAGTTTTACAATTATCGCGTTTACCTCTCCTACCTCCTTCTCGCCATATTGGTTTTCACACCTTTTATCAGGGTCAATGACAGGCCACTCTTTCTATTTGATATACTGGAGGGCAGGTTTATACTTTTTGGTAAGATATTTTGGCCCCAGGATTTCTTTATTTTCGGCCTGACTATGATCACCCTCATAGTCCTGTTGATTCTATTTACCGTGGCTTTTGGCCGGATTTTCTGCGGATGGATCTGCCCGCAGACTATCTTCATGGAAATGCTCTTCAGGCGCATTGAATACTTTATAGAGGGCTCTGCATCAAAGATGAAATTGCGGGACAAAAGACCCTGGGACTGGGAGAAAATAAGGGTGAGGGGTACCAAGTATGTCGTTTTTTGGGGAGTCTCTTTCCTCATTGGCAATATTTTCCTTGCTTACATCATCGGATCAGACCAACTCCTTGAAATCGTGACCTCCCCACCCACGGAGCATCTGACGGGTTTTATTGCCATGTTGATCTTCACCACCGTCTTTTTCTTTATCTACTCCTGGTTCAGGGAGCAGGTCTGCATTGTGGTGTGTCCCTATGGCAGGCTGCAGGGCGTGATGCTTGACAGGGACTCCATGGTGGTCGCCTACGATTATGTGCGGGGAGAACCTCGCGGAAAAATCAGTAAAACCGCCCCGGATGACCTCGGAGACTGTATCGATTGCGACCTCTGTGTGAAAGTGTGCCCCACGGGCATCGACATCAGGAACGGCACCCAGATGGAATGCGTGCACTGCACCGCCTGTATGGATGCCTGTGACAGCATTATGGAAAAAGTCAACAGGCCAAAGGGTTTGATACGCTACGCCTCTGAAGAGGGAATTGCAAAAAACAAACCGCTTAGATTCACTCCGAGAATGCGGATTTACTCGGTGGTTTTGCTGGCATTAGTAGGACTGCTGTCTTTTATTCTGGTGACCAGAGCCGATGTGGAGGCCAGAATACTGAGAGTCGGTGGTCAACTCTACCACATACAGGAAGAGGAGGGTACCATCAGCAATTTGTACAACCTGCATTTGGTTAATAAAACTTTCCGGGAAGTACCGGTGGAGTTGCGCCTTTTGAACTTCGATGGAAGAATCGATATCGTCGGGGACCGGCAATTGAACGTGCCACCTGAGAGTAATATCCAGAGTCCCATACTGATTTACCTCGACCGGGATCAAATACAGCAGCGGACTACTGAAATTGAGATTGGAATATATTCAGGTGATGATCGGATCAGCACCTACAGGACAAATTTTCACGGACCTAATTAAAAAACTGAATTATGAGCTGGGGTTACAAAATACTATTTCTTTATCTGGGCTTTGTCGCCATCATACTGACATTGGTTGTGAGTTCTTTTGGTTACGAAGTTCAAGTAGTGGCGGAAAACTACTACGAAAGGGAACTTCACCAACAGGATGTTATTGACGGGACTTTCAATATGAGAGATCTCGGAGAAAAGCCGGAGATCGTCTTCGAAGACAGTGGCATGTACATTCACCTGCCTGAGTCGCTGAGCGAAAAAACTCCCAAATCCGGTGAGTTGTGGCTGTACAATGTCATGCGCTATCAGCAAGATTACAAATTTGAGTTTGAAGACCACGAAGAGGTGTACTTTACCGTTCCTGCGCCCCATTTGACCAGGGGGAATTTTATCCTGAAACTCAGATGGAGTCAGGATGGCACCCCTTATTATTTTGAAGAGCGTGTAAATCTAAATTAGGGTGGAAATAATAACGGCCGGTTTATTGATGGGGCTTGCTTCGGGACTTCACTGCCTCGGTATGTGTGGTCCACTGGTGGCTTCATTCCCCAACAAATCGGTGCTTTATCCGTGGTGGATGGACACTTACCATCTGGGTAGAATAAGTATTTACGGACTTTTGGGGGTGATCTCCGGTTTTTTGGGAAGTCTGATATCCTTTGCCAGCTTTCACCTGTTTGCCGGTTTTGTCATTCTCCTATTGTTGGCTGTCGGACTGGCTTTTGCGTGGCGGAGCGACCTGCATGTGAATTTACTGAACAGGGGACTTTTTCAAAAGTGGTGGATGAAGGCGGCCAATACCAATGGTCCCGGTGGGCGCGCTGCCCTGGGTGCAATGAATGGGTTGCTGCCCTGTGGAATGGTTTACTTTGCACTGGCCACTTCACTGGCGTGGGGCTCTACGGGAAGCGGGGTGGTATTCATGCTCTCTTTCGGTCTCGGCACCCTGCCCATTTTGCTGATGATACCGATTGCCGGCAATATGCTATCCCCGGCTTTTAAGCGAAAATTCAAGCCTATGAGACCCATACTTTTAATCGCCAGTTTGCTCATCGTTTTTTGGAGGGTGGTGGTTCAACCAATGGGCTGGGATGCCCTCCTGCCCTGGATAGAAGCCCCAACAATGTGCGGTGGACTAAGCTGAAACCGCCTTTAAAGAATCATTCAGTTTTCTCTTTAGGTTAGGGGGTTCCGGATAATGTTTCGGACCCCCCTTTCATTTTGAACGGGTATCCACATGGCTGCCACCCTTATGATTATTGCCAGCTAACAACTTACCGGAAATATGGTTTTGGAGAATGGTGACCCGGAAAGGGTTTGAAGGTGGAAACCCACATGGAGGGGCTGGTCCTTTTTTTGATTTTTTTGTCTGTAAATCAACTGCTGAGAGAAGAAGAACCAGACGCTATTTTTTTAATATTCTGAAGAACTCGATTACAGCTTTCCCTGCGTTTTCTTTGCCGGCAACAGGGAGGAATTATACGAAAACTACAGCGTTAGAGCATTTCCAACCTATATTATTGTCAAAGATAATAGCATGGTATTCAAGGGCAGTCTGTCAAATTCCGAAAGATGGCTGGCAGATAATCTCCCTGATTCTAGATTGAAATCACTTTTTCCTTCCTGCCGGGCAGGTAGGTGTAATGTGGAGATCTGGTTGAAAAACCCTGCTTTTTTAACTATCCATGGTAGTTGGTATGCTCAGGGATAATCTTTTTGATTCCCTTTCATTATTCCGATTGAGACCAGTGGGAAACCCACCTTCCCACCACATAGCCGATAATCACCAGCGTTAAGGCGAGTATGTTGTTTGCGAGAATATTGAAAAGGGCCAGTTTGTACTCTCCTGATTTCAACAGATTGAGGTTTTCCAGACTGAAGGTGGAGAAGGTGGTAAAGCTGCCGAGTACGCCCACAAACAAAAAGGATTTTAACTCCACGCTCATACCTTTCCTCTCCCACAATCCCCACAGCACACCAATAATCAGTGCACCCAGGGAGTTCGCCACCAGAGTCCCCCAGGGGAAGCCCATTCCGAGCCACTTGTGCGTAAATACAGAGGTAAAATACCGCGCGGCAGCCCCTACGGCCCCGCCAAACATAAGAAGTACAATTTGTGCCATCTTTCCTTTTTTTCTTCCCGCTCCATTGAGCAAAAAACAGTTCGCATTCGCTACCGGGACCAAACTTCACATCACTTTCCCGGACCGGGTGCAGATGCGTTAAGCAATCTCCATCACCGTAAAGGTAGGCTGTTTTAATAAATTGGTTTGGCTCAGGTGGCGGTTTTGTGATATTGGGGCCAGGCTAGTTGTGATTTGGTGAGTCTGTGATTTGGTGAGTGGTATTCTTAGCCGCAAGCTCTATGTGGCATGTATTCTATCAATTCCTTGGAATTGAATATACTGATGGATCTTTCTTGCGAATACTGGTTTGATGCGATGGCCTTTGTGTATTTGACCCCTAACCCTGCGTTACGTCCGCTGGAAATTTAACCAATAGAGAATCTCATGGTGGAGGAATATAATTAATAGATTACAGTAGTGTAAGATGCATAAATCATTGTGTGTCTAAGGATCGGGATTTTGCGGTTGATTTAGGAATCCAATATGCATGGCTATTCAACACGCAAAATATTGGGTCTCTTCAACGGATATTGGATCTAAACCCGGATTTGGGTAGGGGAGATTCGCAAGGTGTTGCGTATCTACGGATTTGGGGAAATTTGATTGATGGGTAGAAAATACGCACGGCCGCGTGTATTTTCAGATATTAACCATATATCCTAACGGTCTATATCGCCTTTCCACTTTCTGTACTTTGTACTTTCTAAACTTTCTACTCAATCCCTGACCCGTCGAAATTGGAGGGTATTGATCATCCAGTTGGGCAGGCTTTTTTCAGGGCCTCTTTTCTTCAGGTCCATGAACCAGCCCAGTTTTTTTATAATGGGCAGTTTGTGGGCTTCGACAAATTCGATGGGTGTGCCATCGGGGTCTGAGATATAGGAAAACTGACCTGCGGTTTCTCCCATATCGAAGCTGTTTGCACTGTTTACGGTAAATGGGTAACCCTTTTCACGGCATTCTCTCTCAAGGTGGTCCATCCCCTTTACGTCGAAACAAAGATGAATATATCCGAGTTCTCCCCAGATGCGGTCTTTGAAAATGTGGCCGGGTTTGCGGTCCAGGGCCTGCACCAATTCAATCCGACTCGGTCCCAGCAACTTGCTGAATGGACCCTTGCGGGCTTTGTGCCCGAGTACCAAGCGCCGGTAGTTTTGTTCGCCACCGGGCAGTTTCGCCCACTCTTCAAATTGACCCGTTTCATCACAAATGACTTCCTCGTACTCCAAAATTCCGGAGTACACCTCCATGGCCTTATCAATGTCTGATACTCCGATTACCGCTCCGTAAACTCCACCGGTGGGTGACTTTTGTTTCTTGTAGTACTCCTGCGCTTCTACGACCTCAAAAAGGTTGTGGAACGGGTCGCGAAGGTAGTAATGGCGATTTCCGTCCGGTCCGAGGCTCAGCTCACTCAGGATTTCCACTCCCATTTCAGTGTGCAATTTGTACGAGCGCTCAATATCGCGGGTTTTCATCTTGCAGATGTAAATTCCACAATCCCCCAGCCGGGTGTCAAAAACGGGTGCTTTGGGTTCCATACCGGTGTGTTCCCATACTTCAAATCCGCCCCCACCTTCCATATTTATGGCCAGTGCAGCGTAGCGCTCACAGACCTGGTCGTTGGTGTAGTGCAACATAAGCTCGGCCACAGCGGTATCTTCGAAGACCTTGATGTCCATCCCAAATACTTTGCGATACCACTTCCATCCTTCGCGGGCATTTTTAAGCCCTATCCCAATTTGTTGAATTCCCACCAGGTTTTTATTCATCTGATTGCCGTTTTCATCCTCTTTTACCGGTTTACTTTTTGCCAATAAACGGTCTGACTCAATGACCGGTTTGTCATGTCATACCTCAGGAAAATATTTCCCGATTCGCAAAGGGACAAACATAATGCTTTTCCCACAGACCAACCTATTGCTGATTGTATTATTCATCAATGAGTCCACTCCGAATTACGGTGTTTTAATGGACAATGGACAGTTGACAATGGACAATGGGGTGGTTCTGGCGAGAATTCAGGGACCTGGGAAGGGTAATGATTTTTGGGAAATTCGATCCCTAGGATATTGGTTTCTCGCGACGCAAAGAAGCTAATTTTGCCAAAAAAACCTCCACAATTTACACTCCCAGAATATCGATAAATTGCAGATAACAAAGCACTTACTTCGACAAAAGCCATCAACCATCAGCCCCCATCACCCGTATCGCTTCCTCATCCCCTCTTTGGCGTTTTTGTAAAGGATGAGTTGAGCTGCGATGCTGATACCGATTTCAGAAGTGGTTTCACTTTTTATGTCAAGGCCTATAGGAGCGACTATCTTATCCAGATCGCTTTGTGGATGACCTTCATCCAGCAATTCACGCCAGAGAACCTCAATTTTTCGGACACTTCCCATCATTCCGATGTAGCGAAACTGCTTGCCCAACAATCGCCTGGCGATTACTTTATCGGTGCGATAGCCGAAGGAAATAATTACCACATACACGTGGTTTCCCTCCGGAATGTGACGGTCAATTTCCTCGTAGCGGACGATTTTTTTAAAATGAGCAAAGGGATTTTCCACAAAGGTGTTGAGTCCGGGTCTGTGGTCGAGCAGGTGAATTTCAAAGTCCAGTGTGGACAGTATTTCGCACAGGGCGAGACCGACATGGCCACCCCCGATAACATAAACACGGGATTGAAGATTTACCGGCACGGTGAGTTTCCATTTTCCCGGTTTTTCTCCCGCAGTAAACTCGCTGTCTCTTGCGAATTCTTCGTTGAGATTGACGCCCGATTGGTTGTAGGTTATGAGTAGTTCTTTGCGGCCGTCAATTTCCTTAATCCAATTCAAGTCCTCTGAATCCAGATAAAAGAAAGCGATGGTTTGCTCCCCGGAACAGATCATTCCCGATTTGTTCGAGGAGGCCTCAGACTGGTGTTTTTGATGTTTGAGAAATGGATCAAAACGGCCGTGATCGAGTAATGATTTGGAGAG
This sequence comes from Saprospirales bacterium, assembly GCA_007695035.1. Taxonomy (GTDB): domain Bacteria; phylum Bacteroidota; class Bacteroidia; order Chitinophagales; family Saprospiraceae; genus PWJY01. The sequence goes on from REEO01000041.1 coordinate 14,777, forward strand.
TTCGACCAATTTGTGTTCCATAATACCTCCCCCAATGGTACCGGTCATTTGATTTTTGGATGCGAGCATGTGAAAGCCTTTTCGACCGGGACTGCTCCCACTGTGATCGGTTACAACCATCAATACAGCTCTGCGGTCATCTTTGAGTATTTTATATGCCTCTTTGAAAAATGTTAAAACCATACACTGCTCATTGAATAATAAATTGCCATCAATCCCGAAAATAGAGCACTTGCCCAAAACCGATACTTCAAATTGACCTTGTTTTGAATGACAAAATTTGCCCCAATCGAAATCGGAATATTAATTAAAAACGCTATGGTAGCAGATTGTAGAAGCAGTAGGGATATTTCATCTGCTTTTCCACTGACGAGATAAACAATGCACAAGTGTCTGGCGATCCATAGAGGATTGAAGTAAATCAGTGCCAGCGAAGTATTGGCGACCATTCTCCGCCTTTTATCCATTTTCCCTATCCGGCGCTCAATCCATCTAAAATAAGTCTGGATTTCCCAGGCGTAAAGAGTACTTCCCATGATAAAAATTCCCAGGCCTCTCCAGACACTGTAATCCCCTGTAATTAATGCCGCGATGGTATCTCCGGAAAAATAAATCAAGCCCCCGGTGATGGCCTGCTTAAAAAAGCTCCGTTTGTTTGGCTTCATGCACTGCTTCTTTTTCCTGACCGCCTCCTTTTTTATAGAGGTCCTTGAGTACTTTTTCCGGTGTGTAAGGTGCGTTTATTTCAAAATCTGCTTCCGGGTTGAATGCAGTGACGGCATTTCGGATGGCAAAGTAAGCACCGAGCCCGTACATCAAAGGTGGCTCCCCCACAGCCTTTGACTTCTTTATCGCCAGTTCGTGACCTTCAGTCTCGAAGTGGCGAATGGCAATCTCCCGGGGCACACTGTAAATATCGGGTATTTTATAGGTGGACAGCGCATTGGAAAGGAGTTTCCCCCTTTCGTCATATAGTAATTCTTCCAGCGTAAGCCACCCAATGCCCTGGACCAATCCACCCTCAATTTGTCCGTTGTCCACTGGAAGATTCATGCTTTGGCCGCAGTCGTGGACCAGCATAACCCGGTCTATTTCATACGTTCCCTTCAGGCAATCAACCACCGCGGTAATGATTGCTGTTCCATAAACGTGGTAAGCAAAGGGGTGGCCTTTTTCCCTTTTTTTGTCAAAATGGATAGTGGGTGTAGCGTAGTGGGCGTGCTCGCTCAGACTAATCCTTTTTGAAAAAGCCAAACCGATCAGTTGCTCCCAGTTCATATCGGAAATTATGCCATCGGCCACAACTTTTTCATTCACCAATTCAATTTCATTGGCATTTAATTTTTCTGCTGCTGCCTTTTGGAGGCGGGATAGAATGCGGTCACATGCAATTTGCAGGGCTTTTCCATTGAGGTCTGCCCCCGCACTTGCTGCGGTAGGGGATGTATTGGCAATTCGGAGGGTATTTGTGGATTCGAGCTTTACCCGGTCAGTTGAAATGCCAAAGCTCTCAGCCGTGACCTGCAACAACTTGGTATTGACTCCCTGGCCCATTTCGACAGCCCCGGTGCTCACTACCACGCTTCCATCGGTATAAACGTGAACCAGTGCGCGAGCGTGATTCATCATGGTGTTGGTAAAAGAAATACCAAAGCAAATGGGTTGCACCGCCAGGCCTTTTTTGTGCCGCTCATTAGTGGCGTTGAATTCAATGATCTCTTCTCTGATTTTTTCTAATTCAAATTCATGGGCGCATTGTTCCCAGGTTTCTTTTGCAAGGGCCTGGGTCATCTTTTGTCCGTAGGGCATGACATCGCCCTCTGACAACAGATTTCGCTTTTGAATGCGGTCTGCGGGCACCTTCAGAGCACTAGCGGCCCGGGCAATCGCAGATTCAATAATAAACTTACCTTGAGGACCTCCAAAACCCCTGAATGCGGTATTGGGTGGTAGATTGGTCCTGCAACTGTAGGCTGTGGCTCTGACATTGGGTACAAAGTAGGCATTGGTGGAGTGGAAAAGAGTCCGTTCCAAAACGGCAGGAGAGAGGTCTGCTGCCGCCCCGGCATTCTGATAATGGGTCACTTCATACACTAAAATTTTCAGGTCTTTGCTCAACCCAATGCGGTAGTCCGATGAATAGGGATGGCGCTTGCCGGTCATCATCATATCGTCCATGCGATGTAGGGAAATTTTAACCGGTTTTTGCAGTGTTTTCGATGCAAGTGCTGCCATCACTGCCCAAGCCGTCGCCTGGTCCTCTTTTCCTCCAAATCCACCACCGAGCCGCTGGACATTGACCTCCACTTTGTGCATGGGAAGACCGAGTACTGCTGCCGCAGTCCGTTGCACAGCCGTCGGACCCTGTGTGGAGGAGGCGATGTAAATACTGTCGTCTTCTTTGGGCCATGCATAAGCCCCCTGACCTTCTATGTAGAGATGCTCCTGGCCATTCACTTCTACCCGCCCTGAAAAAATGTGCTCGCATTGATCCCAGGCATTTTCGACATTGCCAGTGTTGAATGTGCGCGGAGGTACTATCAGTGAACCGTTATTGGCTGCTTCCCTCGGGTCTGTAACCACGGGGAGTTCGCTGAAATCAATTTCGATCTTTTTCCTGGCCAGTCTGCAAATTTGTTCTGAAGTGCCGACGATCAGTCCGATGGGTTGACCCCAAAAGTGTATTTCATCCTCGGCAAATAACGGCTCATCGGGAACAATACCTCCGATCTGGTTGGCACCGGGAATGTCGCTGTGGGTAAATACAGCCACCACTCCTTCCATTTCCAGTGCGGAATCGAGGTTTACGTGGTTGATCTTTGCGTGTGCGACAGGGGCACAAAAGGGCTGAGCAAATAAAGTGCCGTGAATCTCCTGAATGTCATCCAGGTAAATTGAGGTGCCGCGTACGTGATTTTTTGCATCTATGTTGATCATATCAGTTCGCTCATTTTGATTTGTGATGGGAACATATTTAGAAAGTGTGCTTTGAACAATTGGGTGGCCAGCAAGCGCTTGTAATCTGCACTCCCCCTGGCATCGCTGATGGGAGAAATCTCTGATTGCAATATCTCTGCAGCCTCCATTATAGTACTTTCAGAAAGCTCACGCCCCTGCACATATTCACTAGTCTTGCGGAGGTACAGTGGAATGGGACTCACTCCGCCCACCGAGAATGAAGCTCTGATAATCACCCCCTCATTTTCCTCCAGGAGAGCTGCAGCATTCACACTGGCGATATCCAGGTATTTGCGCTTGCATACTTTTTCGAAATTGAACTTCCCCGGACCTGGAATTTCAAAGGAAGTCCGGGTTATGAGTTCCTCCGGTGTTTTACTCAGTTTTTTGTAATCCAGGTAAAAGCTGTTTAGGGGAATAGATCGCTCTCGGTCCGCTGTGTCCTTTAGAGTAATCTCTGCATTGAGTGCCAACAAAATGGCAGTAAGGTCTCCAATCGGTGAGGCGTTCACCAAATTACCCGCCACAGTGCCCGTATTGCGAATGGGATTGGAAGAGACTAATTTCATGTATTCGTACCAATTGGGAATACTTTCCTTTAAAAATGGGGCCTTCATCATATCGGATGCGGTACAGAGTGGCGCCATGTGACAGCGGCTGCCCTCCTTCCAAATCCTCGTACCATTTTGGTATTTGAAAGGGAAAACCACCTCCATGAATGGCATTTCATCTTGTTTTTGCACATAGAGGTCCGTTCCTCCGCCCACGGGTTGTTTGCCGCGGTGTATAAATACCTCGCTTTCGATTTGATCCAGCAGATGGGGAATTTCTCTAAAGTAAGCAGGTATGAATTTCTTATCGATCAATGCGTCCAGCGTTATTGCCTCACCCAAATTGTCGAGGTCTTCCTGCAATTGACCCGCTGCCCGCTCAATGGATTTGTAACCTGTACAGCGACAGATATTTCCATCGACAGCATCTTTTGCAGTTCGTGAAAGGGAGGTGTCAGGATTAAGGGTATAACCACAAAGTGAGACTACAAAACCGGGGGTGCAAAACCCGCATTGCGTACCGGAGCAGGAAACCATGGCTTCTTGTGCCTTGTTGAGTTCGCTCATGTTCAGACCTTCGATGGTCACTACGTGCCTGCCGTGAGCATTGGCCAGTGGAGTGAGACAAGAGGTGCAGTTTTCATACCGTATTTCTCCATTTTCAACCGAACCTAGCAATACCGTACATGCTCCGCAATCCCCTTCCCGGCATCCTATTTTTGTTCCGCGCAAATTGGCGTCGTATCGGATGAAATCTAGCAGTGTGGTAGCCGGATTGGTCGTTGTTTTTAACTCTCTGTCATTTAATACAAAATGTAGCATGGCAATTATATTTGCAAAAATGAATCCGTTGGGAACCGATTACTTTGCAGTCCCATTTTTCGGTGCTTTCGGCCTTTCCAACCAACCAAAGATAAGAAAAATTTCCCTAAACCAGTATTCTTTGAATGACTGGCCGGGCTGTGAGCCAAATCTCCAACTGCCCTGTACTCTCCTATTTTTTATTATTTTTGTAGAAAATATTTTATGAAAATACTCTTAATCTGGCTGCTTCTACTTTCTACCGGTTTGATTACTATAATTTTGGAAAACATTAGGGAGGGAGATTCTCCGGACCCTGGAGGATTACACTCAGGTGAAGTATTTGAGGACTGTGATTCAACCGCTCTTCCAGTAGTATTCATTCACGGATTTTTGGCCTCAGGAGACACTTATGAAAAACAAGTGGCGAGATTTATCGCCAATGGCATTTGTGCAGATAGGTTGTTTTTATTTGATTGGAACTCACTAAGCCGCGTGGACAAATCCGAAACTCTGGATAGATTCATTGATGAAGTACTCGACCAATCCGGGGCTCATCGGGTAAATTTGGTGGGCCATTCTGCCGGAGGGGGGCTGGGTTATTCTTATATGAGCAGACTTCCCTTCGCCCGTAAAGTCGCTTCCTATGTGCATATCGGCGCGCGACCCGAACCCTCACCACCTGGACCGGAGGGCGAGATTCCGATGCTCAATATATACTCAGGAACGGATCCGATTGTACCGGGAGCGGAAATACCCGGAGGGCAAAATTTAGACCTTCAAACTGCTGACCATTATCAGGTGGCCACTTCAGTCGAAACTTTTGAGGCGATGTTCAACTTTTTTTACGACCGGGAAATAGAGCATTTACAACCCCCTGAAGGCAATAAAGACCACGTAAAGTTGGCGGGTAAATCCCTGACGCTTGGAGAAAATCGGCCGAATGCAGGTGCTGAAATTGCTGTTTTTGAACTCGATTCGGAAACCGGCTTTAGGGTGAGTGAGATTGCCAATGTGACTACTGTGGTTGATAGTTTGGGCCACTGGGGCCCCGTAAAAGCTCCGCGGGGAGTGCCTCTGGAGTTTGAATTGAGGCCGACCAATGATGAAAGTGACCGACGCATTTTTTACTACAGAGAGCCTTTTGATGTGGACAATAAACACCTGTATCTCCGGTCCTTTCCACCCGCTCAATCCATGGCCGGAATGCTGCTTTCAGAGGTGCCGGAAGACGACAACCAAACAGCAGTAGTTATTTTTAGTGCAAGTAAAGCAGTCATTCACGGACGCGATGATTTGGAGATAGGGGACATCCAACTGGCCACACCGGAGTTAGCCGATGCTGATCAGTCCGTCATTTCCTGGTTTTTATACGATGAGAATGGCAATGGCCAAACAGATACCACCCAAATTCAAGCCTTCGCAGCTGTTCCCTTTTTGAACGGTGTGGATGTTTTTATCGGGACTACCGAGCAAAAGAGTATTGAAGCCCGACTGAATGATATCATCCTTCGATTTCCTAACAGAAAATCGGGCTCTGAAGGGGTGGTGGTGTTGGTTTTTGATTGAGTGGTTTAACCTTTAATTCCCATCAGAGGAATTAGTTAAAGGGCGATTTTTTTTTACATAGTATATCATTTCCAACACTCCAATTAAAATAAAGGAATAGGCCAGCAATTCAATGCTCTCCTCGGAGGCATCCTTGACTGTTCTGAGGTATTCCTCCTGCATTAGGTTGGACCAGTTGGTCGTCCTTCCGTATAATCTACTGAATATATGTAGAATTACCAATCCAGTAAGGATAATAGCAAAGGAAAACCGTTCATGAATTTCTGCTAATTGCTGGATAAAGGTTCTAAAATTCTTTATTGTTATAATGGCAGAAATGGCCACTGTGGTCCAAACAATCAATTGCCAAAAACCATCGAAAACCCTGGCATCAAAGACATCGTCCATTTCCCTGAACAAATGGGTTAGAAAAAATAGTGCCATCAGGGTAGAAATGATTCTAAAACCCTTTTCGGACCAAGCCAAAAATCCCAGTAAAAGGATTACAACTGCTAAGAATATTTCTTGTGTTTTTTCTGTCATTGAAGCTTCGGTGAAATCTCCCTCAGTAAAATCACTCGCAATTATTGTAGATATTATCCACATAAGTGCGGAATAGAGTAATAATCGAATAAAGAGCGGCAATATCCTTTTCATATGATTTTGGTTCTATAAATGAATTTAGCTTTTAAGAGCAATTTCGCTTGGTTAATTAATGCATGATTGTCAGACTGAGAAGTGGTTGTCACTTTGTTAGGATTTAGATTCAAGTTGGCTCTTTTTTGACAGTCCGCATGCGTACTACTTGCCTGAAGGTCAGGTAGAGTGGGACGGAAATTAAGGTGCCGACTATCCATCCTGCAATCAAATCAGTGGGATAGTGAACGCCAATGTAAATTCTGCTGTAACTAATGATAACCGACCAGGCAATCAACCAGTAAATTAATTTTGGATACCAGCGACTTAATAGCCAGTCCAACCAATATGGCCGACCCAAAAGTACTGGAGGCATGGGCAGAGAAAAATCCGAAATTCCCGCATCTTTTGGCAATGTACCTACCCTGCTCAATCAGGTCTGTATCGCAGGTGCGCAATCGCTGGAAAAAGTCTTTGGATAAGTTAGAGGATTGGTCCGAAATAAATACAAACAGCACAACAAAGAGCAGAAAAATTCCTGTATTAAGCCACCCCATTTTTTGTTGGATGAGAAATAACAGAAGGATGTAAAGGGGTATGGATGTCCACTTTTCTGTGAGAATCAGCCAAAAGTTGTCAAAGGATTCCACCCCAAGATTATTCAAAAGGAGGAAAATCCGTTGGTCCCATTCCAAAATAAAATCCATTGCCCACAAGAGTCTTGGCCAAAAAGATAAATAATTATTTCAATGCATTTGATGGGCTTCCATTGGCCGGTTCTACTTTTTCCTGAAGCGCTTATGTACAATGGGATAAGAGAAAACAGTAATCAGAATAATGGCTCCTCCCAGGTAAAATTGCAGGGACAGTTCATGGTGCTCACTGAGGATGGCAATTGCAAGCAGGATACCGTAGATTGGTTCAAGGTTGATAGTCAGGGCAGTGGCAAAGGCGGAGAGATGGTTGAGGGCCCGGAGAGAAAGTGCATATGCGAGGGTAGTGCACAAAAGCGCCAGTACCACAAGATAAACCCAGTCCATGGGTTCGGGACTCAAATTTACGTCACCCCCACCGACTGCTATCAGGGCAATGACAATGCTTAGAAAAAGTGTGGCACCCCCCATCTCAATGGCAGAAATGGTCAGGGGGTCGGAGCGGGTTATCATCTTTTTGTTGAGTATGCCGAAAGTGGAGGCTAAAAAGGCAGAAATGAGCCCTACCACAACCCCTGTGTAAAACTCCGTATCAAGGGATTGTACCACAAGCACCATTCCTGGAATGATGAGAATGCTCAGTGCGGTTTCGTACCAGTAAAAGGGCCGTTTGACAATGATGGGTTCCAAAATGGAGGTCATAAAAGATGTGGTGGCCAGGCAAATCAGCGCCACCGAGGCATTGGCAAGTTTGATGGCACCGAAAAAAGTCACCCAGTGAAGGGCCGCAATCGCTCCGATAATCAAGTATTTTACTGCGAGCTCACGCGGTATGCGCTTTAGCGTATTCCTCACCCTGAAAAAAAACAGAAAGCTCAATCCCGCAATCCAAACCCGGTACCAAACCAGCTCCAGGGCTGATAAGGTGATGAGGTCGCCCAGTATGGCTGTAAAACCAAAGAGCAAGACGGCTGCGTGAAGTTCGAGATATGCCTTCCTTTCCGCGTTTATCATGCGGCAAAGTTGATGGAATATTTAATATCGCAGTGAGTAATATGTTAAATAACGGCAGAAAAATTCACCATCATTCGCCAGGGAAAAAAGTCAATCACTGAAAACACGTCAGCGCTAACCGATCAAACTAACTCCTCTTCCCGGGCGCGTTTTTTGGCCATGGTGCTTTTTATCTCCCGCCATTTACTGCCCATAAGTTTGTTCATGCCCTTATCTACGAGAAAGTGAGTGGCAATGTTGTAGATGCCTCGCGCTCTTCGCATCAGACTTTCATTGGCACGAAGACTGATGGAGTACCCAAAATCGGTGTATTCAATGTAATGCCAGAAGCCTGAAGGTATAAACAAGGTCTCTCCGGGATACAACATACATTCGTAACCCTTCACTTTTTTAAGTGCTGGAAACTCCTCGTAATCCGGGTTGTTGACGTCAATATAACTAGCCACGGTGTATGGGTGTCGGTAGATGTTTTCCGTCTGGTTAGGGTCAAACAAAACCACTCGTTTTCGACCGTATATTTGATTGAGAAAAACATGTGACAGGTCGATGTCAAAGTGAAGCGCGACCTTAGACCCCTCCCCTCCAAAGAACATAAACGGAAAGGAGTCGATGAAACCCGGCATAATATCCAGCTTTTCAAAATCGTCGCATAGCTCTGGTGCGTGTTTAAAGATATTGAATAAAAACATCCTCAAATCAGTGGGTCCTCCTTCCAGTGTTTCGATAAAATCCCGGAGCATCATTTTCTTATCCGCTGACATATAGGTTTTCCCGGGCTTTGAGTAATTGGAAGAATAGACAGGCACTTTCAGGTCGCCGTATTCGGACTTGAAAAATTCCGGTGTCCATTTTTCGGTCGCCGGCCAGGATTTTATCAGATCGGTGAAAATAACAGGCTGCCGGTTTTCCAAAAAGGGATTAAATGTCTCCCTGTTCAATCCACTTTCTCGCTGGATGTCGTATAGCTTCATTTCAAAACATTTACCGACAAATATATTAACATTAGAAACAAATATTGACACCACACTGCAGAAAAATGAATGCAGTGCCAGTAGTTTGGGTTATTGTATAACTTTTATACTCATAATGATGTCTTCCCGCGGCCGGTCGCCCGGATTGGTGGGTTGTTCGGCAATTTTATCAATGACTTCCAGTCCTGAAATCACCCTGCCAAAAACAGTGTATTCTCCATCCAGAAAAGGGGCACCACCTAATTTCTCGTATTCCTCGACCTGTTCCGGGGAGTAGTTGAATCCACTTCTCATTTCCTGTCTCCTGAGCATATCTTCCGTTACCGTGTTGCCGTGAACTATGTAAAACTGCGACCCTGAAGATTTCTTTTCGGGGTTTACAGCATCACCGGTTCTAGCGGCTGCAATGGCCCCTTTAGTGTGAACGAATCTCGGATTGATCTCAGCATCAATTTGATAACCGGGGCCTCCGGCTCCCAGTCTCGCATCCGGTTCTACATTCCGTGAATCCGGGTCTCCCCCCTGTATCATAAAGCCTTTGATAACTCTGTGAAACAACAGGCTGTCATAAAATCCCTCCTTGGCCAATTTGGTAAAATTATCTCTGTGGATGGGGGTTTCGTCGAATAGCTCTGCAAGCATGGTTCCAAAGGTGGTTTCAATTTCAATAAGGCAGTTTTCAGGGGGAAGTACTTGCAATCGCATCTCTTTTTTGGCCTCCCTGTTTCCCTTCATTGCCCTGAGCTGAACCACGTAATTTCCCGACCGGGTGAAGCGGTGTACGGGATTGGTGTCGGTGGAGTAGGTGCCATCGCCAAAATCCCAAAAGAAGGACTCTGCTTGTTCAGATTCATTTGTAAACTGAATTTCAACAGGCGCCTTTTTTTCTTCCTCTGCCTCTATGGTGAATTCAGCCACGGGCCTCGCGCAGGAAACAATAAGCAATAGAAGGCCAAATAACAACAGCTTGTGCATATTCATCTTTTTAGAAATAGAAAAAACTAAAAATGAGGATAAAAATTATCTTCCATTGACTAAGCGGATCATCATTCTCACATCCTCAGTTGGGCGGTCGGCCACACCTGTTTGAACAGAAGCAATCCGGTCCACGACTTCCATACCGGAGACCACTTCGCCAAACACGGTGTAATCCATATCCAGATTGGGTGTACCACCTCTTTCCAGGTAAAGTTGGCGTTGTTCATCCGAGTATTTTATTCCCTTCATTTCTTCAATCATATTGAGGCTTTCCTCTGATTGTTCGGTTCCGTGGACGATGTAAAACTGCGAACCGGAAGAGCGTTTCTGTGGGTTTTGATTGCGTGCTGCAGCCAATGCACCGCGTAGGTGGATGGCCCCTATTTCAGCCTCTATCTCATAACCCGGGCCACCAGTTCCCAGCCTCTGTTCCGGGGTGGCATTGCGGGAGTTTGGATCGCCACCCTGAATCATAAACCCCTCAATCACTCTGTGGAAGAGCAATCCATCGTAGAATTCATTTTCCACCAGACGGATAAAGTTATCACGGTGTTCCGGGGTGCTGTCGAACAGCCTGATGGTTATGTCGCCATAGCTGGTTTCAATAACAGCATAGGTGCTTTCATCCGGCTCGCCACACGAACCAATAAGCAATGCTATAAAAACTGCCAATATTCCTATTTTCCTCATGACTAATTCTGTTGAAGTAAATCTTTGCCAAATATTTGGTCGAAATAAATTATAATTTTCTCTTTTAATAGTTTTTCCTGATTGTCCACACCGGCTACATCCACCTGTCTAATGGGAGTCCAATGTGGCCAGCCGTCTGCATCCATTCCCTCAAATTCGTAGTAATCGTCCTCAAGTAAAGAACAGACCGCTACGTGCATCAAATCCTGTTTTTCCTCTTTTGAAAATTGTGTCTCGTGTGTACCCAACTCCCTGATGCCAATGAGTAACAGCACAGCGTTGAGGTCGGGAAGTTTTTCCAGTCCCAGGGTTTCCTTGATTTTGTGGCGAATCCTCAGCCACTCAAAATCCAGTTTCCATTCCTTCATTGACGCATTTTCTTTCACAGTGCAAAGTTATAACTTATTCCCTTTGCAAAACCACTTTTCTAAACGCAAATAACCGCATTTATTGGTATTTGGAACACGGTAATGATTGTTGGGAAACCAAACCTTTCCTTTCAGCTTCCTTTTGATTGGCTTCTATTCAAAAATAACAACCAACAACAACTGCGTATGAAGAATTGAAGGTTCCCTGTCAATAATTCTGCCTTCAAAAGGGGTCTTCTGATTTCATACCAATTACCTTTGCACTGCAGTGATGAGCAGACAGAGAAAAATTAAGGGAGAAAGCCAACCGAAAGCCGACCGAAAATTAGGACCGGGCATAGAGGCCGTCAGGGAGGTGAAATTGCCGGAAATTGCCACGGAATATCTTCCCGGTGGCAGTCCTGTGCACTATATCAAGACCCCTTCCGCACCGGTGGTTCAACTGGAAATAGCGGTGGATGCGGGGAGATTGAAAGAGCGGGCGCCACTTGTATCGAGAGCCTCAGCAGCCCTTTTGAAAGATGCAACGCTCCGGTATTCCAGGGAAGAGATTGCTTCCATTGCAGACAGAACCGGTGGCACCATAAATATTCAGGCAGGACTAGAGTACGCATCCATACAAATTTATTGTCTCGAGGAGCAGGTGGATATACTGCTGGACCTGGCGCGCGACATGTTACTTTTCCCCCTATACCGGCCTGAAGATCTGCGGAAATACGTTCGGAAAAGAAAGAGCAGGTTGAAACGGGACCTGACTGTCAATGAGGTGCTCGGCTACCGCAAACTCACCGAGATGATTTTCGGTCCGACCCATCCCTACGGATACAACAGCACCGCCGAACTTTACGATGCACTGGAAGATACCCAACTTTCACATTTTCACAGAGAGCACTACCGTACAGGAAATATGCAGGTGTTTCTCTGTTGTCGAAATCCCGGGCATATTCTCAGGAAATTGGAGAGGATTTGGTCCGGACTCGAGGGTGGTAGATCGGAGGACCGACAATTTGAGCTCCAGCCGTTTCGCGCCACTTTTGCCGAAGTGGCTGCTGTGAAAAAAGGCCAGGCATCCATAAAAATGGGCCTTGGCATGTTTCCCAGAAAACACCCGGATTTTGCCGGGATATATTTCCTGAATACCCTACTGGGAGGATTTTTCGGTTCGAGATTGATACATCTGATCCGGGAGTCAGAGGGTTTGGCCTACAGTGTTTTTTCCTCGGTAGAGACATTCAGGACTTCCGGATTTTTTGTGGTGGGTTGTGAGACGAGTTCCTACCGTGCAACCAGGGTTATTGATCTTGTTTTGAGCGAACTGCAGCGATTGAAGACCGAACAGGTTACTGAGGAGGAAATACTTTTGGTCAAAAACTATCTTTTCGGTCTGTTCACCTCCATGCTGGACGGACCCCTCAACACCATGGAATTGTTGAAAGGACTCATCACGGAGGGGGCCGGAATTCCTTCATTTTACAGGATGATGGACGATTTCAGGGAAATGGATGCCGCTCGTATCTCTGCACTTGCACAGCAGTACTTCAAGGTGGAGGAAATGAAGACTGTATTGGTGCGATGAGGTGGCCAGAAAAAAATTATGCCTCCACAGATACGGCGTACTTGTTATTATAGCTAACTTAGCTTTTTAATTGTCCATGACATCCGGCTAAAATTATCAGAGGGATAAATTCCCGGAGTGGTTAAATCCGCTCGAAATAGCGTGATAAAGGTTGTTTCAATAGCAATCTAAAATTTTACATAAGGGTGATCTCTGGACAATTGGCTTAGTAATTGACGGCGCGAAAGGATTAGGAATTTGTTTAAACCCTCAATTTGGCTGTCATCGATTTATTATTGGGAAGATGGTGAAATGGAGAAATGGGGTTGAGACAGGCGCAGGCTAGATTGCCGGTCAATAGGCCGGCTTGGAGATTATCGCAAATATAAGGCGAATGAAATTATTTAGTTTTTTCAGACAGGAGTTGGCCATCGACCTCGGTACGGCCAATACACTCATCATCCAGGATGGTGAAATAGTAGTGGATGAACCTTCTATAGTTGCCATAAACCGAAAGACCGGGGAAACCATAGCGGTTGGCCACAAGGCCATGCAAATGCATGAGAAAACCCACGAGGAAATAAAGACAGTGAGGCCCTTGAAGGACGGAGTTATAGCTGATTTTCAGGCAGCGGAGAGCATGATTGAGGGTATGATCAATATGATAGGTGGAAGAAGACGGTTTTTCTCTCATCTGAAAATGGTCATTTGTATCCCCTCGGGCATTACTGAAGTGGAAAAACGTGCGGTTTTTGATTCAGCAGATCACGTGGACAGCAAGGAAACTTACCTTATACACGAACCCATGGCAGCAGCACTGGGTATTGGTCTGGATGTGGAAGAACCCGTGGGAAATATGATCGTGGACATCGGTGGGGGCACCACCGAAATTGCTGTTATTGCGCTGTCGGGAATTGTCTGTGAACAATCCATCAGAACGGCGGGGGATGAATTTACCCTGGATATTATGGACTTCATGAAACGGCAGTACAACATCATGATCGGAGAGCGGACAGCCGAACAGATAAAGATCAACATCGGTGCTGCTAATCCCGACTTGCCCAATCCCCCAGATGATTATGCTGTAAACGGAAGAGACCTGATGACAGGGATACCTAAACAGATTACCATTGGTTATTCCGAGGTAGCTGAAGCATTGGACAATTCCATTTCGAAAATTGAGGAGGCCATATTAAAAGCCCTCGAAAACACACCTCCGGAGTTGGCTTCAGACATTTACAAGACCGGGATTTACCTCACCGGTGGAGGTGCCTTACTTCGTGGGCTTGATCATCGGATTGCAGAGAAGACCAAATTAATGGTTCACATTGCTGATGATCCCCTCAGGGCTGTGGTTAGAGGGACCGGATTGGCATTGAAAAATTCTGACAGGTACTCTTTCCTCATTGACCGCAAGAGCATCTGAAAAGTTTAAGATCAATGTGTCATGGTCGATTTGATAAGATTTTTTCTGAGAAACGGCGCCCTGTTTCTCTTTATCCTGCTTCAGAGCATTTGTTTCTGGATGCTCATCACCTTCAATCAATCGCACCGGGCCATTTTTTTGCACAACAAAGTCTTGGTGACAGCTGGCCTGCAGGAGCGGATCGACAATTTATTTGATTATTGGGATTTGTATCATATTTCGGACAGCCTGGCCGCAGAGAATGCCCTGTTGCTTGAAAAAATCTTCGAATCTCAACAAAAAGAACCGGCAGATACCCTCGCGACCATACACGGAGGTAAAGGGGCCTACTCCATCGTTCCTGCGAAAGTAATATACAACCGCATCGGCGGACGAAATAATAATATGCTTATCAATCGCGGGACTAACGATGGCGTGGACAGAGGCATGGGAGTCATTGACGGTAGCACGGGGCTGGTTGGAATCACTCGATACTGCTCTGCGAATTTTTGCAGGTTGATATCACTTTTACACAGTCAGACCATGATCAGCGCTCGCATTCAAAATAGGGATTATTTCGGTTCAGTGGTTTGGCATTCGGTCAATCCCACCAGGATGAATTTGGAGGCTGTACCTGTACATGCGAGATTTGAGCGCGGCGATACCTTAGTGACCAGCGGGTATTCTACTCTTTTCCCCCCCGGAGTGGAAATTGGAATTATTGAAGATTTTGATGTGCCTCCCGGCAGTAATTTTTACAACATACAAATCAGGCTCATCAATGATATTTCGAAGGCCAAATACGTATATGTCATCAATGACTTGCTTGCCGAAGAAAAAAAATTGCACCTAATGCACCTGGATGATGAATGAAATAGTAAGAAAATATATCGGATGGGGTCTGGTACTGGCTCTGGTGCAGATATTTGTATTCAGAGAGGTGAACTTCGGATGGGGAGATTTTTACTATGTCCATATTTTGGTATATCCTGCGCTCATACTGGTACTTCCGATAAAAATCCCACGTACTTACCTGATGATCATTGGGTTTTTCCTCGGCCTGATTCTCGACCTGTTTTACCTATCACCTGGAATCCACAGTTCCGCCCTTGTTTTTATGGCCTTTATCAGGACCCTGGTACTCAATCTGCTGGAGCCACGGGGTGGTTACAAAGTCAACTCAAGCCCTACGATTTACCACCTTGGGATGAACTGGTTTTTGAGCTATTCTGCCATAATGATTTTCCTGCACCACCTGTTTTATTTCTCCGTGGAGGTATTTACCTTTAATGAAATGCTGTATATTTGGTTGAGGACAGTATTCAGCTTTATATTTTCCATGTTGTTTATACTGATTTTCTGCGTTATTTTTAATCCCAGGTACTGATAGAGGATATAGAATGGCTTTTCAAAATAAAGACGGCATACAACGATTGAATATCATAATCGCAGCGGTGGTTATCACTGCAGCGATACTGATATTCAAGCTCGTTCAGCTCCAGTTGTTGGATGTGGAGTTTATCGAGAGAGCCAAAGCCTCTGCCATTCAGGAGCGGACCACCTACCCTGCACGGGGTTTACTCTACGACCGGAAAAACCGCTTATTGGTGCAAAACGAGGCCATTTACGACCTTGTTTTTACGGCTTCAAAGGTGGACCCGGATATGGATACGCTCAAGTTTTGCAATCTCCTGGGAATAGACCTTGCCACTTTTGAAAACAATATTCAAAAAGATTGGTCTCGCCCGATGTACAGTCGTCACGTTCCCGCTATTTTCATGGGGCGGATAGACCCGAAAACTTTCGCGGCATTTCAGGAGCATCTACACCAATTCCCGGGGTTTGAATTCGTCCTCAGGAATGTGCGGTCCTACCCGCACCAGCATGCGGCTCATGTGCTGGGTTACATCAGTGAGGTAAACCGGGAGACCATCAACCGCTTTCCGGGAATTTATCAACCGGGTGATTTTCGAGGGGCCAGCGGATTGGAACTGATTTATGAACCATCGCTGCGCGGAAGCAAGGGACTGGAACTGATACTCAGAGACAATCTCGGGCGCCACGTGGGATCTTTTTCCGGTGGTATTCTGGACACACCGGCCGTTTCAGGCCAAAACCTGCAATCCACCCTGGATATTGAATTGCAAGCGTATGCGGAAAAGCTCATGAGGAACAAAAAGGGCAGTGTAGTGGCGCTTGAGCCCGCTACCGGTGAAATACTGGCCATGGTTTCCAGCCCGACCTACGACCCCAACAAACTCGTTATCAAGCGCGGGCGTGGGGATGCCTTTTTAGAGTTGGTCCGCGACAGCCTGCAGCCACTGTTCAACCGCTCTATACAAGCGAAGTATCCACCGGGCTCTGTGTTTAAACCGGTACTTGCGCTTATAGCACTTGAGGAGGGAGTACTTAATACCAGAAGACACATCACCTGTCAGGGAGCTTACTACTACCGAAGTTCGAGGTGGGGTTGTGTAGCAGGGGCCGGTACGCGCAATGTGAGCCGGGCAGTCCACGAGTCCTGCAATTCATTCTTTTTCCAGATATACAGGGATTTGCTCGAAAGGGAGGGTTTTGCCAATCCTCAACCCGGGCTTGAGAAGCTCAACGAATACCTGGATCGCTTTGGTTTGGGAAGCAGGCTGGGAGTGGATATTCCCGGAGAGATAACCGGCCATGTCCCCAATGACGATTTCTACAGGCGACTTTACGCTTCAGAGGGCGGGAGATGGTATTCTACCTATACTCTTTCCAATGCCATCGGCCAGGGTGAACTAGAAATGACCACCCTTCAAATGGCCAATCTCGCGGCGATCATCGCCAACGGTGGATACTTTTATTCTCCACACCTGATACGAGGGAAAATTTTGGATAATGGAGAGGTGGAAAAGCTGGAAAAAGACCGACGAGAAACAGGCGTTTCCTCCGAGCATTTTGACGTAGTCACCTCCGGTATGGAACTGGCTGTCAGAGCGGGTTCAGGTCGTATGGCCTACATACCCGGTCTGGATGTTTGCGGTAAGACTGGGACGAGCCAAAATCCCCACGGTGACAACCACTCGGTATTCTACGCTTTTGCCCCCAAAGATGATCCACAAATAGCGGTGGCTGTGTATGTGGAGAATGCCGGTTGGGGAAGTACCTTCGCAGCACCCATTGCCGGCCTCATTATCGAAAAATATCTGAATGAGGAGATAAGTCTCGGAAGGCAATGGATCGAAAACAGAATGCTGGAGGCCGATTTGCTGACCATACCCTGATCTTGTCTAAGCTTCGATCCGCTTAAGGTTGAGGTACAGATTTTTTCAACGCCCTAAAGCGCTTATATTTGCGTCGAATCCCGGTGGGTGGCACCCAGCTTTTTCCGGAAAAAACAACAAAGTCAATGAGAATCAATGCCATGGTAGCTACAGATAAGAACAATGTCATCGGAAAGGACAATCAAATCCCCTGGTACCTGCCCGCTGACCTGAAGTACTTTAAGAGACAAACCCTCAATCACCACATTTTTATGGGTAGAAAGAGCTTTCTATCCATCGGTAAGCCCCTTCCTCAAAGGGTGAATATGGTGCTGACCAGGGACCCCTTTTTCTCCGCCAATGGAGCAGTAGTGGTACACTCGGTAGATGAAGCGCTCGATATCGCGCGAAAAGCCGGGGAAGACGAGTTTTTTATAATCGGAGGTGGGGAAATATACAACCTTTGCCTGCCCATCACCGAACGCGTGTTCAGAACCCTGGTTATGACGGAAGTCGATGGGGATACCTTTTTTCCGGACCTCCCGGCCGAAGAGTGGAAGCTGACAAGCGAAGAAGAGGGAGAAGTCGATGAGCGGAACATAATTCCCTTTGTATTTCAGATTTTTGAGAGGAGAAAGTGACTTCACTGATGGTTCTGCATTCCGGCCATGACCCATTTTATTCTCTCATTGTTACATGTCTATGAAGCACGAAGAAAAAAACATTCTTCTTTACGACGGTTACTGTCTAATGTGCAGCCGGCTGGTGCAGTGGGTAATGCGCAATGACAAAGACGGGAAGATTTATTTCGCTGCCCTCCAGGATGATTCCATCCGCCCTCTTATGGAGCTGGCGCCAGACCATATTCGCCGGGCCGACAGTGTGATATTGTATTCGAAAGGCAGTTTCTCTTACCGCTCCACTGCCGTTCTCAGACTGTATAAACTGCTCGGTTTCCCGTGGAACCTGGCCATGGTTTTTTGGGTGGTGCCCCGGCCTTTACGTGACGCTGTTTATAAGTTGATCGCTCGTTACCGGCTCCGGTGGTTTGGCAGAAACGACAGTTGCTATTTGGTACCGGAGGGGAAGAGGTCCCGCTTTTTGACCGATCCGGGAAATCGGTATGGTATTAGTGGGGAGTCCGGCAGTCAATGAGTGTATTGGTTTTTTGAAAACTTCCGCTATTTTACAGCACGATAATTGAAGGCCCCTTGTTTAGGTCAGGGAATATGTTGGTATCATTCACAGAAACTATACAGAATCCAATTTTCAATGAACTTTATTATCTTCTAAACTCACAACAGCCACCCTTTTAAATCAGTTATACTCTCATGTTGATTCGGATTGGAATACTGGCCTGCTTTCTCTGCATCTCTGCCACCCTGTTCTCCCAGGGAAGGATAGCGGATGAGGAGTTTGGTAAAAACAGGGTGCAGTACCACGATGACTTCAGTAACTGGTGGCGCTATGAGGCAGACAATGTCATCGTATTCTGGTATGGCAAAGCGCGGAATATTGCCGAAGGTGCCTTTCAGATTGCAGAATACGACTACCCGGAAATTCAAGCCGCACTCCAGCACCGGATCAATGAGCGAATTGAGGTCATTGTTTACACCGATATTACGGATCTCAAGCAGAGCAATATTGGTTCGACCGAGCTTTTTGAGGTGCAAACCGGGGAGACAAAAATTGTCGAAAACAAGGTGTTTGTCTATTTTAACGGTAGTCATTCCGACCTTCGAAGACAGATCAGGGAGGGACTTGCCCGGGTTTTTATTGATCAAATGGTCTTCGGCTCCAATTTTCAGGAAATGATACAAAGTGCGCTGGCCGTGGACTTCCCGTTTTGGTTTAAGGAGGGGTTGGTAGCGCATGTGGGAGAAATGTTCAATTACGAAGATGACAGCCGGTTTCGCGATAAGTTTTTAAACCAGGAGCCGGAGGAAATTGAAGATTTAATAGACTGGGACCCCCGGATTACAGGCAAGGCATTTTGGCACTACCTCACCCTTCACTACGGAAGAGCTACCATTGCAAATATTCTATACCTGACTCGAATCAACAGGAATTTGGAAAACGGATTCCGGTTTGTGATCGGAAAGTCTTTTGACCAGGTCAAACGCGAGTTTTTTGAATATTACCAATCCAATTACGAAGAGGAATCCAAGCGCTTTACCGGAGGCGTCTCTCACAGAGAGGTCCGCGGATTTATCAATCGGCATGATGCCGAGATTATCGACATAGCCATCAGTCCCGATGGCAGCCGGGTAGTCTATGTGGAGAATGAAATTGGCCGCAATCGCGTTTTTTTACATGACCTGAATACCGGAGATCGCTCGTTATTGTTTCGCGAGGGTTTTAGAAACCCCTTTCAGGACCCGGATTACAATTATCCCAATGTCAGATGGCATCCTGATGGAGACAAACTCATGATACTGTACGAGAGGCGGGATGTCATCTACTTCAGGGAGTATGACCTTAGCGCTGACGAGTATCAGGAGCAGGAGATCAACCCCATTTACCAGCGGGTGTACAGTATTGACTACTTCGATGAGCGCACTTTGGTGCTGGCTGCTACCACGGATGGATTTTCTGACCTGTATTTATATGACCTTCCCACCAGGCAATCTACCAGATTAACCCGGGACATTTACGACCACAAATGGGTGGCCGCTTTTGAAAAAGACGGTGAGAGAGGCATACTTTTCTCGTCAAACAGACAGACCACCTCTCTGGAGAGAAAGAGGCGGGATTCCATATTGCCCTTTGACCCCTTTAACCTGTTTTATTTGGATATATCGGGAGAGGCAGACAGTGCAGTACAGTTGATCGAATCAGCTTCCTCGGATGAAACCCTTGTAAGGCATTCCGGTGGAGATCACTTCCACTTTTTGAGCAATTATAATGGAGTGAATAATATTTACCGGAAGGCATTGCCGGGTGCCGTGGAAGAGGATGAAAATTACCCGGTGCCAGTGAGTGGCAGGGCCCTTACCAGCATGCCCGCAAACATAAGCACTTTTGACTACCGGAATGGCACCCTGATATTCACCAAAATACAAGGGGGTACACCCACACTTTTCCGGGCGGAAAGTCAGGCGGTACAGACCATTTCACCCAATCCGACTATTTTGCGGACCAAATTACACGGAGATATCAGTATAGAGTTGGAACCGGTTCCTTCTAAACAATTTGATCCCGAAAGAATAAGCGATGGTCAGCGTTTTCAAAGTCGATTTGAAGATCCAGCACAAATGCCCTTCACCAAGGAGGAGCCCTTCGTCCTTCAGCGAGGTGACCAGCGTCGCATGGTGAGCAAGTCATTGGCATCAGTGGATAAAGAAGTAAAGCGTTTTAGGTCAGCCCGGGCCATAGCTTCTCGTCTGCACTTCAGGTTTGAGGAGGTATCTACGAGTTTGGACAACAGTCTGCTGTTTAGCGGTCTGGATGCTTATTCGGGCATACAGGAGGGATTTGACGTGCCACCGGTGGGTATTCTAATACGAACAAGGGCATTTGATATATTTGAGGATTACATCTTTGAGGGTGGAGTGAGGATTCCAACTTCTTTCAACGGTTCGGAGTTTTACCTGATTTTCGACGATAACAAAAGGCGGTGGAACAGGCGTTATGCCGTTTACAGGAGGTCCCGTACAGAGCGGGAGCCCGCCAGGTTTGGCTCATTTGATCAAGAGAAGAACACCACCCATATTTTCCAAAATCGCTGGACTTACCCCTTCGATATTTTCCGGTCGGTGCGCTTTACCGGAACCCTGAGACTGGATCGCTTTATTTCTCAATCCACCTCCACTGAGTCACTTGAGCGACCGGATTTCAATCGTCAGAGCTTTGGATTGAGGGCTGAGTATGTTTTTGACAACACCTACGATGTACTGATCAACATCAAAAACGGAACCAGGTATAAGTTCTATGTTGAGGGAGTTAATCAATTCAGGGTGCAGTTCTCGCCCTGGGAGTTTGATGCATCCTCGGGCTTTATGACTGTCATAGGATTTGATGCGCGACACTACGAGAGGATACTAAAGCATTCGATCATTGCCTTGCGCGGTGCTGGAGCCACTTCACTTGGGTCGGAGCGCATACTTTTTTACATGGGCGGGGTGGAAAACTGGTTCTCACCCGGTTTTAATCAAAACATTCCCATACCACAGGACGAAAAATTTGCCTACCAGGCCATGGCGCTCAATATGCGCGGTTTTGATCAAAACATTCGAAACGGTACTTCTTACCTGGTACTCAATACGGAGTTGCGCGTGCCCTTGTTTCACTATTTTTCAAGAACACCACCACGGTCCAATTTACTGAATTCCTTCCAACTAGTCGGGTTTTTTGACCTCGGCTACACCTGGTATGGATCAGACCCCTTTGACGGCGACAATCCACTCAATTCAGCCACCATCAGCAACCCCGTCAGCACCATTGAGGTGGAGTATTTCAGAGACCCGGCCGTAATGGGATTTGGATTTGGATTCAGGGCTAAATTGTTCGGATATTTTTTCAGAGTGGATCGCGGTTGGGGCGTCGAGACCCGCCAAATCCAGGACCCCAAGTGGCACATCAGCATGGGTTTTGACTTTTAAAATCTTCGATAAGGAATCATTGTCTTGGGGATAAATCTCACTTCCGGAATTGGACTTTCCGTGTTTTACCCCATCCCCATTTTCTCGATTTTGCGTCCAACAAGTAGAACCAATGCAATTACGATATTTCCTCAATCACCAAAGCAACCCGTAAATCTCACCTATCATGAAAATAGTATTTTCCATTGTCTTTGTATGTGCAATCATTTTTTGCTCAAAGGCTCCGAATGACCACAGTCCTTTGCCCTCCAACGGCGTAATGGCAACCCCTTTAATGGGTCTTGTCAATGACCAGAGCCCATCGATTTACTACAAACGTTACTTGTCACACGAAACCGCATCCTACTTTAATCTGAAAATAGGCACCGAAACCCTTTCAAGGATTAATTATGAATATTCAACAGGGCTGGAGATGCAGTTTTCAAATTTCAACTGGAAGTTGGGATTTGAACGAGGATGGTATCGGGGGAATTCCAGTATTTATATCGGTTTGGAAATCGGACGCACCGTAATCAAAAGAGATGGCGCATATTTAATGCCGGAGGAAGGGGCATTGTTCGCATCGGGTAAGTATGAGGTCACTAAGAGTTCTACTCTGAAATAGGGAAATTGAGGGTGTTCAGCCTCATGTCATTTGTGGGTTTTCGCCACCAGTTAAACCGGCATTTTACTATAGGGGTTAAGGCGGCCTTTGGAATTGGCAGGTTTTGAGTTTAATAGTACCAATCTTAGTCAGGAACACAAAGGCAGGATTACCGATTTTACACCGGTGAGTTTTATCTCTTTACAGAATCACTTTTAGTAAGTCTGAAAAGGGCTCACCCCCGGAATTTTGAAAGCTGGGTTTCCAGCCTCCACTAACGGCCTGCAATTTTTATCCTGGAATGTACGATGCTGTAAATGATGCCCAAGACAAAAATGCTGTAAAGCCAGGAAGCGGGGAAACCCCTGATCGTAAATCCTCCAATGGTGGTTTGCATATCGTGCAGGCCCTCCATAAAAAGAGATATGCCAATAAAGCCAAGGAAAATGAACATCACCACAATGAGTTCGGGGTGCTTATGAATAAAGCGGTATATTTTATTGAGGAAAAGGACAATCAGTATTCTGGATATTATCATTCCAATCATTAACAGGGTGAAGTCGGTGGAAATGGCGACCACCCCCAACAGGGAATCATAGGAAAAGACAAGGTCAATAACGGCAACCCAAACAATCATGTAGGGCAGTGCCATGTCCAGGAGAACCACTTTGTTTTCGTCTTTGATGTCATCCCCTTCAAAATACCGCCTTATTTCTGCGATTGCATGAGCCAATAAATAGATCCCGGCTACGAAGAAAATGAGCCCTCGCGTACCAACATCCATTTCAAAGCCAAGTATGTTGATGGAAAAAAGGTAAATGCTGTTGTCGAGAATGGTGAGTGCTGTTCCGAGAATGGCTGCGCGTAGGCCAATGGAGAGGAGAAATCCAAGGATGATTATTTTGAGACGCGACATGGGGCTGCGCTTTTTAAGCACAGCAAACAAAATTATTAGATTGTCCACCCCGAGGACAATTTCCACCAATACAATGGTAATGATGGTTAGCAACACATGACCCTCGGCAATTTCTAGCATTTCTGAAGTACAGGGTGGAAATTATTGGAAAACGCAGCTGCGGATTACATTACTTTTCTACCACTTCTTCCAGTTGCGTATAACCCTGCAGCCTGCCTCGCCTGTTCATAGTTTCAGATCGGATCATGCCGTAGCGCGGGCTGTAGTACTCAACCGATTGCGACCTGGAGCGAATCACAGCCCTTACCATATTTTCCTGGCTTATTTTATACGCTTCAAAAGTTCCTGCAGGCGTGGTGATCTCAGATTTTTCATCCACCGTCCTGTCGGTTATCTCCATGTGGATGGTCATAGGAATGGGTGAGGTAATCCGGGCTTCCATTTGGGCGTCCGGCAATCGGTCTCCCACGGAAATATTATCCGGTATTGAAAGGTGAGTACCACTTATGTCCATTTGCATTCCCTCGCCAAAGGCATCGCTGAATTCATTCATATGCAAGCCTTCTAAGCCGATGTAGTAGGTGTCTTCTTCACAATAGGCAGTGAAAGAATTGGTCATTAAGATGTCGCCATTGGGTTCGCGAACGGTGAGGGCAACCTTAGCTTCAATTCGGTCTCCATCTCGCTTTAGTTCCATTACTTTCCACTGATGTCTGCTCTCCAATCTATCCCTTCTGTCGTAATGAGCATAGGTCATACTTTCAAATTCCTCAAAGGGAAAAAACTGACTGCAAGGGGACTGACTTTTTAGTTCGGTCCCGGCCATTAATAGTGCAAAAAGTACTACAATTGCTAATCTCATGTTTTTAATGGTTTTAATTACAAGACTCAATAACTTGCCAACGCCTAAGCGCAAAGTTAAGTTTTTAATACGGAGTTACAGTGATATTTTTTGGCAGAAAGCAAGGCATCGCGACAGGGAGTAAAATATATGTCTTATACCCCCGGAGCCTCTCAGCACCTGTTGCGAAGATTTAGATACATTTTTTCCAACACCCGCAGAAAGATCCGGTACTCTTCTGAACTTATGCCATCAAGCGCCCGGTTTGTGATGGAGTTGATGAGTGGCACGAGTTCGTTTCTCAGTTCTTTTCCGCTGATAGTGAGGTAGATGAGCTTGTTCCTTCGGTCCTTTTCATCGCTTACCCTGACGATGACTTTCATGCGCTCCAGTTCATCGAGGCTTCTGGTGATTGCGGCCTTATCTTTGATGTTGGTCATTGCCAGCTCCTGCTGTTTCACCCCGTCTCGCGTCCACAAGTCGAGTAATACACCAAAGTGTCTTTCATTCAACTCAAGTTTGAGTTTTTTAAGCTCCTTTTTGAATCGAAGCCTCATCAAGCGACCCATCCGGTTGGACAGGAGGCCGAATATTTCCCCAGTATTTTTAAGGTGGATAGAACTCATCTTATACCATTCAGTTTAGGTTTTTTGCCAAACTATATTCCTAACCTTAGCCTCCTTCTCTAAAAGCCTCAAATCCCATTTCCAGTACAGCTGTGAAATTCCTCGGTGGAATGGACCTGAAGCGCATGTGCATGACCACGTCAAATTGTTGTCCACCCAGCACCTCCTTCAAATTTGTAATACTGGGTATAAGTTGGACCCGGTCTATCCTTCTAATCGGAATTTGCAGGGTGTAAGCAGCCTCAAAATTCAGGTCTCTGTTGTCTGGCTTAAATAAATCAATGACGATTTCATCAATCATGCTCAAGTCTTCATCTCCCAGCAGTGTGGTCAATCTGGCGAAGGAGGTGTTGATTGCTGAGATATCTTCAAACTCAAGGTTGTTTTGTTCCAGAAAAAAGTCAATGCCTGTCTCCTTGTTTTGAAGTACCAATTGATGAAAATTGAATGTGTTCAGGCCAGCAGGAACATTTACTTCAAAAATATACCGCATTTCAAATACCGCTCTGGCACTGTCACTTCTGCATGATAAACCACCTGTAATAACAGCAACGGCTAAAATCCAGATCAATAAACGAACTCCGAGACCGGTGGTGGTACTTGATACCATTATATGATGAATTCAGTTTTTATAGTCTAATATAAGTAAACGGTTGGTTCTGCTGAGATGTTGGCGCTCCCACTTACATTGTAATTTGCGAGATGAAAAATACTCTATCATTGCCCGGGACTCATCCCAACCTTCCGGCACATTAATTTAATTCCCAACCGCCTCAAAAAGTTCGTTTCTAGCCAGCTAGCCGGAAAATCCATCATTTTTTACCCCGGATAAAAAAAAGGCTGTATATTTCGAGATAATTAATTATCGACCTTTAAAACGGAGCAAAATGGGAGAGCAGAAAGTATCAATACTCAAGGGCGGTAGAAGCCTTCAGCGCTTCACCAGGCATCTGATTAACGATGTTGAAGCCCTCAATCACATGATCGAAAATGACTGGTTTGAAAAAGATATTGTACGCATAGGTGCAGAGCAGGAAATGTGCCTGGTAGATAAAACTACTTTCAAACCTTTGCCCAAGAACATCGAATTGCTCGAGATGCTTGGAGATGTGGATTTTGCAGAAACAGAACTTGCGAAGTTCAATCTGGAGATCAATTTGGATCCCCGTGTTTTTAAGGGAGATTGTTTTTCTCAAATGGAGAGTGAAACCCGCCGCAATATATTGTACATCCAGGAGCGCGCTGATAAAATGAATGCCCAAATCATCCTCACCGGTATTTTACCTACCTTGAGACAGCACCACCTGGAGATGGATAATCTGACCCCGGTAAAGCGATACAAAGCACTAATGGATGCCATCGATTCCCAACTGCTCAAAGATGCTTACGAACTCAGACTCACAGGAATTGATGAAATCAATATCAAGCACAACTCCCCCATGCTGGAGGCTTGCAATACCAGTTTTCAGGTTCACCTTCAGGTGCATCCGGGCAATTTTGTGCAATTGTACAACATTGCACAGGTTCTTACTGCCCCAGTCATGGCTATTTCAGCCAATTCACCCATTGTATTTGGAAAGAGACTTTGGCACGAGAGCAGAATCGCCCTGTTTCAGCAATCCCTGGATACCAGAAGCAGCAATGAGCACCTCCGGGAGCGAAGTGCCCGGGTCTATTTTGGTAACGATTGGGTCCGCAATTCCATACTCGATATATACAAAGAGGATATTTCGCGGTTCCGGATGCTGATAAGTGGGGATCAGGAAGAGGATGCGCTCCAGTTAATCAAGGAGGGCAAGGTTCCCAAACTCAGAGCACTTCAGGTCCACAATTCCACGGTGTATCGCTGGAATCGACCCTGCTACGGAATCAGTGAAAACGGCCAGCCACATCTCAGGATTGAAAACAGGGTCTTGCCCGCAGGACCTACCATAGCCGATGAAGTGGCCAATGCTGCTCTCTGGTTAGGAGCCATGGTTGACTATTCTTCGACTTTTGAGGACATCACCCAGTTTATCAGTTTTCCGGAGGCAAGGGACAACTTCATCAAAGCAGCGCGATACGGAATTGATACGAAATTTACCTGGCTCAATGATATCAAGGTTTCAGCAGTTGACTTGATTAGAGATGAAATAATTCCCCGGGCCAAAAGCGGGCTGAAAAAAATGGATGTGGATGAAAAGGATATTGAGTACTATATGGGGATGATCGAAAAGAGAACTGAAAAGCACGTAACCGGCGCGAGATGGATGCTCAGGTCTTACAACGACCTCATTGAAAAAATACCGAGGGATGAGGCGGTTTCGGTACTCACTTCTTCAATCATCAGAAACCAAATGGCTTCTCTACCTATTCACGAATGGCACGCCCCTTCCGCCAAAGACCTGGAGATCTACGAACCCTCTAAAATCCAGGTGGAGGAATTTATGACCACAGACTTATTCACAGCGCGAAAGGACGATATTGTAGACCTTGTAGCCGAAATGATGAACTGGAGAAAAATTCGGTACCTGCCTGTGGAGAATGATAAAGGAGAATTGGAGGGACTTATGACCTTAAGAGTGATTTTGAGACATTTCTTGAAAATGAGAAAACTCAAGAGCAATAAAACCACTACAGTAGGTGAGCTCATGCTGAAGAAAGTGAAAACAGTGCGACCGACAGATACCATTCTTCACGCCATGCGGATTATGAATGAAAACAAGTTTGGTTGCCTACCGGTGGTCAAGGGCAAAGAGTTGGTTGGAATTATTACCGAGCATGACTTTTTGAGAATTTCCGGTCGGCTTATCGAACGACTGGAAGTAGAGGATGCAGATTGAAGGGATGAATAGCATAGTTTGGGGCCCTAAAAGATTAATTCCCGGAATCTATCAGAAAACATCGGGATAGGTAAGGTACTCCCAAGTCGTGCTGGACCCGGAAAGTCTAACCAATTGCGTATCTATAAAATGCTCGTATCTAGAAAACAGTATATAATTGCCCGGATACTGGGCCGGAAAAACACACAGTCCATCTTCTCCGGTCGTGCAGGAGGCAAAATAATTCCCCAACTCCAACTTCTCCACACTCTCGAATAAATACAACTCTACTTCTTCGGTATAGCCGGTGAAATCCTCTGCTCTACAAGCCGGAAAGTCATCAGGCGCACAAAATGCTGTTACCACATGCAACCTCGCATTTTTTTCATCCACATCCAGATCGGTAAAATCCTCCGCTTTTTCATCGCTGCACGAAAACAGACAGAAAGCCAGTAAAATCGCAGATGCAAATCTCATAAAATACCCTTTTTTGTTGAACGACTGTCCGGTTGAGAGGTTAATTTAATAATAATCGGTAAATTTGCCGCCATTCAGCTAAAAAATTTTAGATATGATGCCATTTGATATAGACATGATCAGGAATTTCTACAGTTCCCTGGAGGATAAACTTAATGAGGTCAGAGGAAAAATTGACAGACCACTTACCCTGACGGAAAAAATATTATTTACTCACCTTCACGCTGAATCTCCGTTGAAGGATTACAAAAGGGCAGGTGATTATGTATTTTTTGCACCGGATAGGGTAGCCATGCAGGATGCCACCGCACAGATGGCATTGCTCCAGTTTATGATGGCCGGCAGGAAAAACGTGGCCGTACCGACCACTGTGCATTGCGACCACCTCATTCTGGCTGAAACCGGGGCAGCAGCAGATTTAAAAACATCCATCGAAGCCAACAAAGAGGTGTTTGACTTTCTCGCCAGTGTTTCTAACAAATACGGAATAGGATTTTGGAAGCCTGGAGCCGGAATTATTCACCAAATTGTACTTGAAAACTACGCATTCCCCGGAGGAATGATGATAGGTACAGATTCGCATACACCCAATGCCGGAGGTCTCGGAATGGTTGCTATTGGTGTGGGTGGCGCCGATGCGGTGGACGTGATGAGCGGTATGCCCTGGGAATTAAAAATGCCTAAAATAATCGGTGTTAAACTGACGGGTAAATTGTCGGGATGGACTTCTCCCAAGGATGTGATACTCAAAGTTGCAGGAATTCTCACCGTGAAAGGAGGAACAGGTGCCATAGTTGAGTATTTTGGAGAAGGGGCTGAGTCCATGTCCTGTACCGGAAAGGGAACCATTTGTAATATGGGCGCAGAAATCGGAGCAACCACCTCGACTTTTGGTTACGACGATGCAATGGGTAGGTATTTGCGCGCTACTAACCGGGCGGAAGTGGCCGATCTGGCCGACGCTCACAAAGAGCACCTCACAGGGGACAAAGCCTGCTACGACAATCCTGAAAAACACTTCGACCGCGTGATTGAAATTGATCTCTCCACGCTTGAGCCCCATATCAACGGACCTTATACGCCCGACCTGGCCAGACCGATATCGAAGTTTGCCGAGGAAGTTAAGAAAAATGGATATCCGGAAAAATTGGAGGTGGGCCTCATTGGTAGTTGTACCAATT
Source organism: Saprospirales bacterium (assembly GCA_007695035.1). Classification (GTDB taxonomy): domain Bacteria; phylum Bacteroidota; class Bacteroidia; order Chitinophagales; family Saprospiraceae; genus PWJY01. Next base: position 44,170 of record REEO01000041.1, read on the forward strand.
CATCTTACGAAGACCTCACCAGAGCGGCTTCCATCGCCAAGCAAGCTGTCGATAAAAAATTGAAGGTCAAATCTGAATTTACGGTCACTCCTGGTTCTGAGCTCATTCGCTTTACGGTGGAGCGCGATGGATTGCTGGAGGACTTTGAAAAAATGGGTGGAGTGGTTCTAGCCAACGCTTGTGGTCCATGTATCGGACAGTGGGCAAGGCACACCGATGACCCCGATAGAAAGAATTCAATTATCACTTCCTTCAACAGGAACTTTTCTAAGCGAAACGATGGCAATGCCGCAACACATGCCTTTGTAGCCTCCCCTGAAATTACCACTGCCATGGCAATCGGAGGCTCATTACTTTTTAACCCACTCAGTGATACCCTGGTGAATGATTATGGAGAAGAAGTGAGACTGGAACCTCCTTCGGGCGTGGAGTTGCCGGTGAAGGGTTTTGATGTGGAAGACCCGGGCTACCAACCGCCTGCAGACAATGGAAAAAATGTGGAGGTAGTTGTGGATCCCAAATCCAACAGATTGCAACTTCTGGAGCCGTTTAAGCCGATCAAGCCCGAGGATCTCAAAAACATGAGAATCCTGATTAAAACCAAGGGGAAGTGCACAACGGATCACATTTCCATGGCGGGTCCCTGGTTGAAGTATCGTGGGCACCTGGAAAATATCTCCGACAACTGCTTTATCGGAGCGATTAATTTTTTCAACGAGGAGATGAATTCAGTGATCAACTACGAGACCAACGAGTATATGCCTGTGCCCGATTCGGCAAGGGCTTACCAAAAGGCAGGTATTTCGACGGTGGTATTTGGTGAGGAGAATTACGGAGAGGGTTCATCGCGTGAACATGCAGCCATGGAACCACGATTCCTCGGAGTTAAGGCCGTGGTCGTAAAATCTTTTGCGCGAATCCACGAGACCAATCTCAAAAAACAAGGGATGCTCGCCCTTACCTTCATCAATACCGATGATTACGATCTCATTCGACAGGATGATAAAATCGATATTCTCGGACTGGAAACCATGAAGCCGGGTGAAAACCTCAAAATGGTTTTGAACCACGCCGATGGAACGAGAGATGAATTCGAATTGGCGCACACATACAATGAAGCCCAGATCGATTGGGTGAGAGCAGGTTCAGCCCTCAATAAGATCAGAAAAGAACTGGCTGCCAAATAATAATCAGCAGCCCGTCTCTTGGGAATAAATTTTTCAGAACAGGTTCTGTGCCAAGACGCGGGACCTGTTTTCTTTTTTCTGAAATATCTACAGTGAAAAACACCCAATGATTAAGCGATTTTATTACCGCTTAACAGCTTAATAGAACTATGTTTAAAACACAACTGTTTGAACTCTGTATTGTGTGAATTTAAATCGAGAAAATCATGGACCAGGAAACCAAAGTTTTGAAAGGGGGAGAATTTGTAATCAGCTCCTCAGAACCCGATCACCTTTTTGTACCGGAAGATACCAATGAGGAACAAAAGATGATCCGCCAATCGTGCAGGGATTTTGTTTTTTCCGAGGTACAAAAAAATGGCAATGAGATTGCCAATCAGCACGACCTGCTTAAAGCTGCGGCTGAACTCGGACTCCTGGGTGCGCATATTCCTGAACAGTACGGAGGTACTGAGCTGGATACCAACACCAACACCATGATACTCGAAGAACTCGGTAAGGGTGGCGGGTCCTACGACACTTCGTTCGCCGCACATACCGGTATCGGAATGCTTCCCATTCTCTACTACGGGACCGAGGAGCAAAAAAAGAAGTACCTGCCGTCCATGTCAGACGGAAGCCTGATCGGTGCTTATTGCCTGACTGAGCCAGGAAGTGGATCCGATGCTCTGGCCGCCAAATCTCATGCGGAACTGACTGAGGATGGAAAGCACTATCTGCTGAACGGTCAGAAAATGTGGATTTCCAATGCCGGATTTGCCGGGGTATTTATTGTTTTTGCAAAAATCGATGGCGAAAAATTTACAGCCTTTATTGTGGACAGGGATTCAGAAGGAGTGACACTCGGTGAGGAAGAAGATAAGCTGGGAATAAAGGGCTCCTCCACCAGGCAGGTGTTTTTTGAAAATGTAAAAGTGCCGTTAGAGAATGTATTGGGAGAATTAGGAAAGGGTCACCACATCGCCTTTGCAGTTCTTAACATCGGGCGGTTTAAACTGGGTGCGATGTGCATGGGAGGTTCTAAGCTCGCCTGTGAAATAGGAATCCAGTATGCCAATGACAGACAGCAATTTGGTAAGCCAATCTCATCTTTTGGAGCAATCAGATACAAAATCGCCGAACAGGCCATACGTATTTTTGCTCTGGAATCAGCCGTTTACCGCGTCTCTCAACTGATGCAGGAAATGCGAGCACAGATGGTAGCCGGAGGAATCGACTACGCCACTTCTCTCCAAAAGTCCGCTGAAGAATATGCTGTGGAGTGCGCGATAATCAAAGTGGTGGGGTCGGAAGTACTCGATTATGTGGTGGATGAACTGGTACAGATCCACGGTGGTTACGGATTTTCTGAAGAATACAAGCCCGCGAGTATATACAGGGACTCCCGAATAAATCGAATTTATGAGGGCACTAACGAAATTAATCGTTTGCTGATGGTCAATATGCTGCTCCGAAAAGCGGAAAAAGGAGACCTGAATCTCAAGGACCCGGCCTGGAATGTGCAAAAGGAACTCACCAAAATGCCTTCCTTTGAAAAACCATCCGGCAAATGGGCAGCAGAAACCATTGCCGTAGAAAACATGAAGAAAATATTTTTACTTACTTCCGGCGCAGCAGTGAAATATCAAATGGATGGTAAACACGATCTGCGGAATGAGCAGATGGTTCTTACCAACATTGCTGATATCTTAATTGATATGTTTGTTGCAGAGTCGCTGTTGTTGCGGGTCCAAAAGTCGGTAGTGGAGGAAAATGAAGAACTATACCGGGCGATATTGAGTACCACCATTTCAGATGCTCAATACCGAATTTCCAAAAATGCAAAAGATGCCTTGCACTCCTTCGCAAGTGGGGATGAACTCAGAGTGATGAGTATGGGCGTGGATCGCTTTACCAAATACCCACATCCAAATATCAGAGAGAACCGGGAGTTGATCGCAGCGAAGCTGGTGAACGCAAACGCATACAGCCTGTGATTGCTTATTTTATTACAGGGGCATAAAAAAGGCAGATGAACTTAATCACCTGCCCTTCTTTTCTTTTGTACCAGCGTACAAATTAGTTTACTGCTTCAGCTAGTTTCTTACCAGCTTTGAACTTGGCTACAGTTCTGGCCTTGATTTTGATCTCCTTGCCAGTTTGAGGGTTTCTTCCTGTTCTTGCAGCTCTTTTGCTGGTTGAGAAAGTTCCAAAACCTGGGAGGGTAACTTTTTCTCCTTTCTGGAGGCTGGTAGTGATAGAATCCAAAACTGCATCTACAGCTCTGGTTGAATCAGCTTTTGTAAGTCCACTGTGCTTAGCAACGCTGTTAATTAAATCTCCTTTGTTCATTTCAACAAGTTTTAATTACTTAAATGAATTAATTTGCTGCAAATGTATGTTTAATCAACCGAACGGACAAACTTTTTTAGAAAAAAAAGTGGCTGAAACTATTGTCTTTTCTGCATTTCAGCTATCTTTATGTTCTGGTCTTATGAATAGTAATTTTTAATAATACAATCAAATAATTGACAATCAGATGATTAAGTATGTGAAGCTTCGATATTTGTTAGGTTTTATGCTGCTTGGAGGGTTATTGACTTTTTCCTCTTCTTGCAGCAAAAAAACCGGTTGTCCGATGAATGAACAAATAGAAGTTGACCTGGATGACCCGAGACACGATCGCAATCGCGCGCGCAGTGGATTGTTTCCAAAACGATGACTTTCACTTTTTTGCTCCCCGGCAAGGAATTATTGTGGTGCATTAATAATACTTTTAATCCACCATTTTTATGCCCGTGCTTTTTTGCCGGGAAATATAATCTCCCAGGGAATTCATAGATAGGATGACCGCAAAAATGGCAATTCCCGGGAATACGGCCAGCCACCACGCCCTGAAGTATAATCTCGCCTCGTTAAGCATGGAACCCCAACTTACCTGTTCTACTGAAAATCCTATTCCCAAAAAGGAAAGTGTGGATTCTGCCAGTATAGCGGAACTCACTCCAAATGCTGCTGCAACTGCTATTGGAGGAATAGCGAGGGGCATTATTTCTCTGAAAATTATGTAGTTCTTACTACGACGGAGCAATTGCGCAGCTTGCACAAACTCCTGCTCCCGGAGACTCAAAAATTCCGCCCTGGTGTATCTCGCAAATGCCGGCCACATAAGCAGTGAAATTATCAGCGACATTTGTAAAATGCCGGGGCTTTCAATAATGGCTAGCAGCGCCAACAAAATAAATAAGGATGGTACTGCTCTGAAGATTTCAATGAGTCTGAGAAGGATGAGGTCAAGTGGAATTCCCATCGTCCCGGAAAGGCCCAGCCTTAAGAGAGCAGCTCTCATACTGGTTTTGACGGTCGAGGACCACAAATAAACCAGTGCTGTACTCGCCAACAACCACCCACTGAGATATAGCCAGCTTCCCCCGCAGTCCAGTTGCAGGTACAGTAGGTATAAACCCACAGTTAAAATGATTGTACCTCCTGCAATCTCCAGTATATTTAACCGCCAACTTTGGTCACCAAAGAAACCGGCTGCTGCACCGAATAACACCCCGACCAGCATTGCTGCCAGAACAGATAACAATCCAATAATGAGTGCTACCCGGCTTCCGTGGATTAAACCCGCCAGGACGTCTCGTCCCATTCCATCCGTCCCCAACCAGTGCCGGTATCTCTGGCTGCTTATATTTTGTGGACCGAGTGGGCTTATGTATCCTGCATTGGCCCTGTCAATGGTTTGTGGGCTGTAGGGAATTGGGGCACGCACTACCGATTCCATTTCCTCCTTTTTGCCCAAATAATATATGCGTGGACTGGATTGACCACTTACTTTAGAAAGGGTCTCCCTGAAAGCCGGGAAATGCCTTTGACCGTCTATTTTACAGGTCAATGGCAGTTCGTTGGCAAGCTGGTCGGCAAAAAGTGCAGTAAAGAGCCATATGAAGCATATCGCCATAGTCAGGTAGGCCGGCATTTTTACCTTGCCGCGGGCTTTTCCTCTATTTTGAAATACCTCAATCATACCTGACTTTTGGGTTTGCCCTGGTGTAGAGTATGTCGGCGATCAACTGCCCCACCAGGGTGAGAATAGCACCGATAAACAGAATTGCAAAAACCACATTCCAATCCTGCCCAAATATGGAATCCCACATCAGCCTTCCCATACCGGGAATATTAAAGATAACCTCGATTACCACCGAGCCTGAGATCAAGCCGGGAATAAGCGTCCCCAGTAAGGTAATAAGTGGAAATACTGCATTGGGAAACAAATGCCTCCAAATGGTAACAACCTCGCTGTTTCCCTTCAGGCGCGACATGGCGATGTAGCGGGATGCGCTTTCCCTCAAGGCCGTTTGCTCCATTTGGCGGGCTACAAAGGCTACGCCACCTGAAGCCAGGCAAAGTACAGGCAGCAGCAAGTAACTCATGCCCTGAAAAAAACTGGCATCACCATCCATGGTATGCAGCATGATTTGACTAGGAGAGGGAAAAAGGTTGGTCCATTTTCCGTATTCTTCCGTGGTAAAAAAGACCACCAGCAGAGTGGCGAGCCAGAAGAGTGGCACCGCGTAAAGTGCATAAACCACTGTTCTCAGAAGCTCCTTACATCTTTTTCGCTTAGTCGTGGCAAGATACATTCCGAGGGGAATGCCGGCAGCAAAAGTTAGCAAAAGACTGAAAAAAGAGATGCTCAGTGTATAGCCGATTGAGTTGCGAATTTTTGAACCTACTGAACGACCATCTCTGAGTGAGTAACCCCAATCTCCCGAAAATATTCCCGCCAGCCAGTGGTGGTATTGGTTCTGAGTGCCGTGCCAGCTCAATTTGGGAATCCACCAACCAAATGGACGTTTTGCAGAGGTTATTTCATTGCCGTATTTCACCACATCCTTTACTGACGGATGAAAGCTACACTTTTCAGCGGGCATGAAAAGGAGTGCATTATTTGTGATTTCTGCAACTGCCGCTTTCGATCCCGCCCTGTTGAATTGGTGTTCAAAGTCGGACCAGAACACTGCTGTATCACATTCATCCAGTTGAAATTGGATATCTCTGCTCAATGCTTTTCCCGCTTCGAAATAACTGCGAACCAAATCAACCTGGCCCGTTTCATACATCAGTTGTTTAATATTTTTGCGAATAGCAGGTCGTTCAATGTCCCTGAAGTGGGCTTCTCTTGCACGTGGATGCACGCTGAAGTAAAAAAGAGGCCTGTCAAGCCCCAGGTGCCGGTAGGTTCGCTGATAATTGGTCATGGCTCCCAGGTCGAAATGCTCCTCCCCTTCGATGCTCAAAATACCCGTCAGCCGCTCTGCAGGATCTCCGGGTATGATTTTACTCAAGAAAAAAACCACCAGGCTTATGACGAAAAGTGTCGGTAGGAACAACAAAACCCGTTTCAGCAGATAATTCCTCATGGTCCTTTTACTTGGCTGACGCCTTATATTGATCAAATCTGCTCAAAACTCCACCTCCCTGAGTTGTGCCATTCCTTCAAAATACCCCGGCCTTTTTGCGGAAGTGATGAGCTGAAGCCGGGAATTCACCACCACTCTCTCGGTTGGTGCTACCAGCATAATCACTGGTTGATCTTCGAAAATTATCTCTTGAACTTCGCGGTAGAGCGACTTTAAGGCCTCCGGGTTTTCCTCCATCCTGATCCTGGTCATTAGGGAATCAGCAACCGGATTGGAATAAAGAGAGAGGTTGTTGCCGGCAGGTGCCCTGGAGTCCGTGTGCCAGTTTTGCTTCAGGTCGGGCAATGACAGGCTTTGTCTCAATACAAGCGGTGTCATTTGATATTCCCTGTTCATCATATCCTCCCGGATCAATCTGAATTCCCGGGTTCTGATATTGAAATCCACACCTATCCGCTCTCCTGTTTCTCTCATTAAGAGTGCCAAATTTTGTCCAATTTCTCCCGACGATACATCTATGGTTAGTTGCAGGTCCATGGGGCCTGAATCTGTGTCCTTGTCCCGGATTCCGTCCCCGTCAGAATCGGTCCAACCGGCCAATGTGAGCAAGCTATCCGCCTTTGATATACTGTATTTGATGGGCTTAAGTGACGAATTAAATTCCTCCTTGTTAGGGTGTACCACTGTAGGGGCAGGGATGGCAAAACCACCCATTATTTCATCGATCACAAAATCGAGGTCTGTCATATGGGCCAACGCCCTTCTGACCTTTCTATTTCTAAGTATGGGGTCCTGATTATTTAGGACGAAGTAGTAAATTTGAAATAGAGGCGGTGTGTGGAAATCGAAACGGTCAGCGAAGTTATCATCGTTCTTCAATTCTCTGAAATACCGCGGAGGCAATTCACTGGCAATGTCGATACTTCCATCCTTCAATCCGCTGAGTGTAACCGCCTGGTCCGGGATGATAAGGTAGTGGATGCGCAAAGGTCCCGGGCGAAAAATCTCCTCCCCCCACCAATCTTCCTTTCGCTCGAGGGTAATGCGCTGTCCTGATTCGAAGTTCACCAATCTATATGGTCCTGCTCCTTTAACCATTTCCGAACTGTAGGTAGCTGATGTAAACAACTCGGCAAAGGATGCCAGGGCATTTTCTTCACGGTCATCGAGAGAACCCTCTTCGTAGTTGAATAGTTGTTCCAGTTCCAGGTGGCGCATCAATCCCCGTGGATCGTATATATGCTTAGGGTAAATGGGGAACCCGGCTGCCACCTCTATGCCATGAAGATAATCCGCATCTACCATCACCGTGAATTTTCGCTTGTTATTCGGATCAACTTCCACCCGGCGAAGGTGTTGGAGAAAACCCCTCCAGCTTGAGGCGGGGACTTTGGGATTCAGTGCTGCCTTCAGGGTGAAAATATAGTCGTCGGCAACAACAGGTCTCCCATCCGGCCACTCTGCCACCTCCCTGATTTCAAAAGTGAATGCCCGGGTTTTGTTACCGTCAATGATCTCACCATCCTCCACCTCCGGATGGTCTTTTGCCAACATGGGCACAAACTCCAGGGTTTGCGGGTCGTGGTCGAGCAGATACATAAAAATATTATTCTCAATCTGGCTGGCATAGCCGCTGCGGGACAACATGGGATTGAGTCTTGTGGGATCGGCGGGAATTCTCACCCTCACTGTTTCAGGTGTTGCCCCTTCACTTATTCCCTCCCTTTCTCCGGCTTCCGGACCACATGATTGAAGAGGTACAATTAGTGCCAGAGTCAGTACAAAGAGGATTGAGGTCTGTAGAATCCTGGTGAAAATCATTGCTATAGCATTTTCACAAAAATAGGAATAATATCGAAACCCGCTTTGGATGGTGGTTTAATTTGGTCACTTTTATTCGGTGATAATGCAGCTGGAACAGAAGTTTGCATACCCGGCATTTCTCATGACTTTAATGATATACATATCGCAACAATTGCGCCCCAATAATGCTTACTAACTGTAAACCAACTTACCACAACATGTCTCTACAGGAAAAAAGTGTACTTATCGCAGGCGGTACCGGTCTTATTGGAACGCATTTATCTAACTATCTGACCCAGCAGGGCATGAAGGTTTCGCACTTGAGCAGAAGCAAGCAAAAGAACAGTCCATATATAACATTCACCTGGAATCCCGCAGAACACGAAATGGATACAGAGGCACTTCAGGGTGTGGATTATATCATCAATTTGGCAGGAGCCGGAGTTGCCGATGGCCGGTGGACGCGGGCCCGGAAAAAACTCATCCTTGAAAGCAGGCTCGACAGTGCTGCTACCTTTGAAAAGCACCTCGCTGAAACCGGGATCAAACCCAGTGCCTATTTATCTGCCTCTGCGGTAGGTTACTATGGAGACAGGGGCGAGGAAATACTTACCGAAGAATCAGAGCCTGGAACAGGTTTTCTCTCCGAAACTAGCGTTGCATGGGAAAAAGCTGCAGACGCCATCGAGAAATATTGTCAGGTGGTGAAAGTGCGGATTGGTTTGGTATTGAGTACCAAAGGAGGTGCTTTGCCCAGTATGGCCAATCCCCAAAAACTGGGTGTGGGTGCGCTCATGGGCAGTGGAAAACAATTTTACCCCTGGATTCATATTCACGACATGGCTCGCATTTTTGAGTATCTGATGGAAAACCGGGACCTGAACGGGGTGGTAAATGGTACGGCACCAGTACCAGTGCGGCAGACTGACCTGGTCGATGCCATAAAAAAGGGTATGAACCGCCCTGCACTTAAATTACCGGCGCCTTCTTTTGTACTGAAAACCATGTTGGGTGAAATGGCCACTGCCGTATTGGATAGTACAAGGGCAGTTCCTGAGAAGCTCAATAAGGCAGGCTTTGAGTTCGAACACACAGAAATTATTGAAGCACTCAGACACCTCGTGGAAAACAAGATTTAAATTCTGCTTCGGAGTAAATCAATTCCAGGGATTGCATGAACTGGAGAAAGTATGGAGTGCCAGAGGTCATTCTCTTTAGGGGAAGAGGAATAAATGATCCATTCATAAAATATTTTAGTAGGTCGTTGGCATTATATAAAATCCAGTTCTTCCCATTCAGGTTCCAACATCATCCGGCTGCGCATGCAGATGTTAAAGGGATTATCATGGACCTTTTGATCTTCGGAATATTCCTGATTGACTCCATCGCTATTGTCTTCCAAAAAGAAGAAATCCACTCCATCCAGAACCGATAATTGAAAGTAGGGTTTCAGCATAATCATGCATTTTTGTGGTTAGCAATGAATCCGGTGAAAATATAAGCTCTTTAGCTAATTCATGCCAATTATTTCCATAATATTTGTCACAAATATAGAGCTGGACTATTTAGCCGGGGTTAATCTCTTGTTATTACCCAGTTAAAAATATCCAGCGTAAAAAATTTCATTGAAACAATGCTTTTGGAGGTTATTCATCCAGAGTTTAGAAAATTCCTGGATTTAGAATGATATGTTGACAATAACTGGTTCGACAGACCAAAATAAATTCCCGGAATTGTTTGCTATTGGTCTTAATTGGTGACTACAGATTGGCTATGGCTATTTTAATATCAGAAAAAAGTGTTTGTGACGTTTTAAATTCCCGGTAAAATACTGGGTAAAAGCTCAGCTAAGTATTACCTTTGGGGCCTTTTTAAGAAAAGTGATATAAATTATCAAGACATGATAGAAAAAACATTAAAGGAGATTAAGGATGTGTTGGAGTATCCGAGTGTGACTATTTTGATGAAAACGCATCGCACGCATCCCGAAAACAAAAAGGATGCAACCCGTCTGCGAAATTTGTTGAGAGATGCAGAAAACAGGTTGTTGGGTGACTTCAACAAGCGAGAGATTGATGGGCTGTTGAAAAACCTCAAAAAATACGAGGATGGATTTGACCACAACCTGAATTTGGACAGTCTTGTGTTATTTGTAAATTCCGATACTGCCCGGCACGTCCGACTACCGATTGAGGTTGAGGAACGGGTGATTATTGATAAGAACTTTGCCACCAGAGACCTGGTCAGGGCACTGCATAAAGAAGAGCACTACTACATATTGCGACTCAGCCAAAACAGTGTGAACCTCTTTGAAGCCTACAGTGATCGGCCGGTGAGAGAGGTGAATGAAGGAGAATTCCCCATGGAAAATGAATTGTACAATACCGATACTCTCAAAAGGTCAATGGCTGCCAAAGAGGACAACATGAGCAGAGAGTTTTTCAACAGAGTGGACAAAGCTTTTCAAAAGCTACACAATCAAGATCCACTCGGCGTTGTACTAGTGGGAGTGGACCGCAATATCTCCTTCTTCAGAGAAGTAATGGACAACAGTCAGATTGTGATAGGTTCACTTATTAAGAACCTGGATCACAAAACCCCTTATCAGGTGGTTAAAGAAGTGTGGCCGGTGGCCCAGGAGGGAATCATAGAGAGGCGAAAAGAAGCTCTTGATAAGTTGGGAACTGCAATTGGACAAAACAAGTTTTCCACTGATCTCAACGATATATGGAAGATGGTCAATCAAGGTAGAGGCGATCTCCTACTGGTGGAAAACGATTACTTCCAGCCGGCTAAACTAGATGAGGACAATCGCTTAAAGCTAATGGAGCACCAGACAGAACCCGGAGTGATAGATGACATTGTTGATGAAATTATAGAAAGACATCTCAGTAAGGGAGGTACTATTACCTTTATGGATAATGGTCAGTTGAAAGATCATCAGGGGATCGCCCTTGTTTTGAGGTATTAATACTTTGAGAATATAATGGGCCTTCCTCCTGAAGAGGAAAGATAAAAAACCCGCTACCGCTAAAATGTTGGTAAGCGGGTTTTTTTATTCCAGAAATCTGTTGTAAAAAAGGAATGAATTCATTCAAAATTGCCGAATAATGGAGTCCTGGCGCCCAGGTGTATTTCTTTTCACAAGACGTCTTATCAAATATTAACCTAATGTTAATTGTTTTAATCTCCCCGAAGTAATCTAAAATACCCAATATCAACATTTAAAGCATTAATAATAATTTTAAATTGAAAATTTTACTCCACACTAATGCCTTAGAGCAGGATAAAATTTTATAGCTTTACGGAATTGTTAAGCAGCGGTTAAGTCCTGTTGAACGATTAGAAGGTAGTTGCGAGAAAAAGTATAGAAATGTAAATCATTCAGTTAGTCAATAAAAACTTAGCTTATGAAACAACTTTTATTAATTGCGTTATCAGCTCTATTCTGTATGGGCTCCTTGCTGTCGCAGCAAACTGTAACAGGTACAGTTACTGATACAGATGGTGAGCCACTGATTGGGGCTTCAGTTAGTGTGCAAGGCACTACTGTTGGTACAATAACCGACCTGGACGGGAACTTTTCAATCGATGTCCCCGAACCGGAGTCTGTTATTGTTATTTCTTACACTGGTTATGAGACACAAAGGGTTGAATTGGAACCTGGTCAAACCGAACTAAGGATTGAATTGGGTGCTGATGTCCGATTAATTGACGAGGTTTTGGTCACTGGTTATCAACAGCAAGAGAGGGAGAGGATTACCGGCGCCATCTCCACGGTTGAAAGTGCCCGGATTGAGCAAGTACCGATTGCTTCATTTGACCAGATTCTTCAAGGAAGGTCAGCAGGTCTTATGATTCTTGGGGCAAGTGGACAGCCCGGTAGTACTGCGTCGCAGGTTTTGATACGAGGAACCGCAAGTAGCTCTAATAATCAACCACTCTTCATTGTGGATGGGGTTGCGGTAACTTCGGGGGTGTTCAATAGTTTGAATCCCAATGATATTGAAAATGTCACTGTATTAAAGGATGCCTCATCTGCAGCTATCTACGGTGCAGCAGGTGCGAATGGTGTTATCATTGTGACAACAAAAGTACATGAAAGGGGGCAGCCAACACAGTTTACCTATAGAGGTTCTGTAGGTGTCAACAGCAATACCACCGGCAATTTTGATATGATGAATGCCCAGGAAAAACTGGATTTTGAAGAGCGCGTGATGGGAGGTCCTGGTTGGGTGTTTTCCCCAAACAATCCCAACTTTGAAGGCGATAATACTATCAGGGACAGTTTGGCTGCCATCAATACCAATTGGAGGGATGAGGTTTTGCAAACCGGTGTTTTCACTTCCCACGAATTGAGTATTTCAGGTGGTAACGAGCAATCTGATTTTTTTGTGTCCGGTCGCTACTACTATGAGGAAGGACAGGTAGTGGGTTCAGATTTTGAGAGGGGAACAGTGAGATTTAATTTCAACCACAGGGCTAATGATTGGCTGCGAATGGGAGTTCGCTCCAATTTAGCCATTTCGGAGTCTAATTTTATTACCGCGGAAGGTGGGGTTAATCTAAACAACCCAATAGCTTTCGCCTACCTTGCAAATCCATATGAGCAAGTATTTTTGGACGATGGTTCCTATCAGGTTGGTGCAGTGGGTAGAAACTTCATTGAGGATACGGACTTAAACGAAAATATCACCCGTAGAACTTCGGCGGTAATCAGCAGTTATTTTGAGGCAGATATTTTGCCCAGACTTACTGCCAGAACCAATTGGGGTGTTCGATATCAAATCAATGAACGAGAGCGATATATTAACCCTGAATCACTTTTATCAGCAACTGTTCAGGGGTCGCAAGGTTCACTTAACAGAGGACATGCGAAGGGTTTAAATCTCACCGGTACAACCACTTTGGCTTACAGTAGATTAATGGATGTTCATGAGTTCCGCCTTATGGGTGGACATGAGTACAGATCTATATCTAGCAGGAGTTTCAACTTCACTGGATTTGGATTGACATCCGGGCTCAGGACACCGGCAGGTGTTACTCCGGGTACCGGAGACAATGGTTTCATTCCAACTGTAGGTGGTACTTATACTGAGCGTGCAATCAACTCCTTTTTTGGTGAGGTGAATTATACCTATGATTCTCGATACAATTTTTCAGGTTCATTGAGAAGAGATGGTTCGTCTGTGTTTGGTGAAGACAACAGATATGGAAACTTTTTCAGTGCTGGTGTTAGTTGGAACATTTCAAGGGAGGCATTCTTCGATGTAGGTTGGTTGGATGATCTGAAACTCGCATTTAGCTACGGTGAGTTGGGTACGGAGCAACCGCTTGGAAATTATCAGGCAAGGACATTGTACAGTCCCGGTAGCTATGGTGATGCATCTGCCCTTATTCCTTCAAGCCCCGGTAACCCTGATTTGAGGTGGGAAACCGTTAAGGGATTCAATGTCAATCTGGAATTTGCGGCTATTTCAAACAGACTATTCGGAGAAATTAGCTTGTATTCTAATGAGTCCTCTGACATTCTCCTCGATCAGCGTATTCCACTGACTACTGGTTGGGAGACATCTCCGATAAATGCAGGGGACTTACGCAATAGAGGAATTGAGATAGAGCTTGAGGGAGTTGTTATTCGCACACCTGATTTTGCCTGGTCTGTAGGTGTTAATTACGCTTACAACGACAATGAAATTATAAGCCTGGGTCAGGTTTCCGAGTTTGAGGTGGGAACCAGTATTTGGAGAGAAGGTCTCCCCATTGGTACTCATTTCGAGGTAGAGTGGGCCGGAGTGGATCCAGCTACAGGGAATGCCCTTTATTTTGATTTGGATGGCAATATAACCAATGTTTATTCCAGTGCGAACAGAGTTGCACACGGTACTTACATACCGCCTCACAATGGAAGTGTCTTTACGGATATAAGTTACCGAAACTTCACTTTCTCTGCTTTGGGTGTGTTTGCAGCCGGACATGAGATCTTTAACAATCAGACCTTTTTCATAACCAATCCGACATTCACCCAATTCAACCAAAGTAAGGATATGTTGGATGCATGGAGTCAGCCCGGTGATGTCACTAATATCCAAAGGTTGGACAGTCCCAGAAACTTCTCCTCAAAGGATATAGAAAAAGCTGATTTCTTCAGATTGAGAAATGTTACTGTTGGCTACAACTTTGATGTGGACAACCTGGGAATTGGAAATGCCTTCCGCAGTTTGAGAGTTTATGCAATGGGTCAGAACCTGTTTACTGTTACTAATTTCACCGGATTTGATCCTGAGATTAATAATAATATTGCTCAGTTTGAATACCCGCCACAGCGGACGTTTACTTTTGGAATTGACATAGGATTTTAACCATAAAAAATAATACATGATGAATAAATACATAACATTACTAATTCTATCATTCGCAGTCCTGTTTTACAGCTGTGATAGTGAACTCGACTTAGAGCCAAATGACTCCGTTTCATTGGAGTTTGACAAACTGGAAGATTTCGAGTTGACCTTAAATGGAGTCTATTCCAGCTTTACTGCAGCAAGTTACTACGGTGAATTGAAACTTGCGATGGAAGCCTGGGCCGGGGACGATTTGAAAATATCTCCTCAGAACAATGGTCAGGGAGCTTTCATTCACCATTGGAATTACACTTCAGGCGATCAGAATACTGAAGCCATTTGGGGAAGGATTTATACAACAATTTTTAGAGCAAACCTGATAATTAATAATTATGAGGGATTAACTCCCGAGGATGACATGGAGGCTCAAAGATTGAATGAGATTGTTTCTCAGGCCTATGGTTTGAGAGCATTGGCTCATTTCCATGCATATATGTTCTTCGGTGAAACGTACAATGATGGATCGGAATTGGCTGTTCCTTTTGTAACCGAGACCGGTATTGAGCAGAATCCTCCCCGGGTTACCACCAATGAACTTTTTGGACAGTTAAAGTCCGATCTCAACCAGGCTATTGGATTGGCAAATCCCAATTTCCAGGTAAAAACTTTTGGACCCGCAGCCATGTACACCGTACTGGCTCATATTGCCCTGTTTGAAAGGGATTGGAATGGTGTAGTGAACCATGTCAACAATGCATTAGATGCCGGTGCTCCGGGGCTTGCCGATGCGTCAACTTACCTCAGTATGTGGAATGTTCAGGATATTGATGGTGGGGAGAACATCTTCAAGATCAACTTTGAGCCCACTAATGCCCGTATCGGCGATATCTTTTACATTCCCAGTTTGGACGTTGGCTACTTTTGGGTGACTGATGATTTGCTGCAACTGTACGATCAGGATAACGATGTAAGGTTTGAAGCGTTTTTTGATCTATCAGACTTCCCGAGGGTTATAAAGTACGTTGGTAGCCCTCCAGCTAATCCCAATGTTGCAGACGCTAAAGTATATAGAACTTCAGAGTTGTATCTAATGCGTGCTGAGGCAAACTATGAATTGGGTAATGATGGTGATGCCCTTGCGGATTTGGATGCGGTGAGAAGTGCTCGTATAGAGGGCTTTTCTTCACCCGGTGAAACTGGCAGTGACTTGTTCGATGCTATAGTTACCGAACGCCGCAAAGAATTGGCCTTCGAAAGTAGAAGGTTTTTCGACATGAGACGTTGGAATATGCCAATTGATAGAATTGACTGTTTTGCCAATACCTGTTTCCTTGAGAATGACAATCATCGATTTGTCTTCCCAATACCTGAAGCAGAAATGTTTGCCAATGATGAAATGGTTCAGAATCCCGGTTATTAAACTCTAAAAAAATAATAATATGACATTTAATAAAATATTAGTCCCTATACTTGTTGTAGTTATGGCACTTACCTTCTCATCCTGTGGAGACGAGCCGGACAATAAGTTGGATAGCGATGATTTTGCCTATTTTGCAACTGAAAGTACTCTTGTTACGAAAGGATCAACTGCTCCCATAGTAGTCAATGTGATTTTCTCTTCAACCAGGGGACACGATGTAAGTGCAAGCGCCGAGTTTGAACTGATTCTTGACAATGCTACGGAAGGTGTAGATTTCGAAATAGGCAATGAAAGCAATCAGCTTCAATTTGATTCGACCAATGGTTTTAGACAAAGCATTACCATTATACCATTGGAAGATGCCATTGACACTCCCGATGAGAGTACAATTGAAATTCAATTGACAAATTTGTCAAGTGGAACAGCCGGTTTTCCGGGCCCCGACCGACGTAACTCTCGACATGTAATAAACATGGTTGAAATAGATTGTGATTGGGAAATCAGTGGAACCTATTCTGTAACTACCGTTCAAACCAATCCCGCGGGTTGTGAGGGTGTTACCAACATGGTCGAGGTGAGTATTGTTGGAGAAGGGCTTTTCCAAATTACTGACATAACCGGTGGAATGTATGCGAATTGCTACGGCCAGGCAGATAACCCGGGAATTATAACGGGAGAATGTAACGGCCCCGGGCTGGTTATAGATAACCAACCGGATGTAGTATATGGCGATGACGTTTTCAACGGTTCGGGTCAAATCAATCCCGATGGAACATTTGAAATAGAATGGAGCAACGGATTTGGTGATAGTGGCTACAGCATATTTGTGCCAGAAGATTAAGAAGATTGTTTCATTTGTAGCTAAAATATTATAATACCCGTTACTATGTACAAAAAAGGGTTGATGCCAAGCTGGTATCGACCCTTTTTTGATTGTTAATGATTATATGCCTGAATGGATTAATCCTCAAAATTTTTCAGCTTTTGAGCCCTTGTTGCCACATTTTGCCAGTTCGCCGGGTTGTATCATAACGGTTCCCGGCTTGCTTTCAGAATTGGCAATTATCTGACCAATTGGATAAGTCGTTTATTTTTGCTAAATCTGGGTGAACAATAGTCAATAATTGTTAATATGTGATGTCTGGCGATGGTCATTTCAAATTGTTACTTAAATCAATGCAAGTAATTGCTTTGGCATTTGCCCTAATGATATTCACACCCCTTATAACCTTTTCTCAAGCTATTTTTGTGGATCATTCTGCAGACGGCTCCAATGATGGCACTTCCTGGGAAGATGCATATTTCGACCTGCAAGATGCCTTACAGGTGGCAGTATTTGGGGATGAAATTTGGGTGGCCGGGGGTACTTATTACCCCACCTCTAATGAAGGAGATCGTTCAGCCAGATTTGTTTTGCCTGATGGTGTGACATTACTGGGGGGGTTCGGAGGCTTTGAAGAAAATTCATCTGATCGAAACATTGGCTTATTTAGAACCACACTAAGCGGCGATATTACTAGGACGGGCTCGCTTTACGGGAATTCTCATACCATACTCGATATATCCCATACCAACAGTGAATCATTGGTGGATGGGTTTACAATTTTTGGTGGAAATGCGGAAATAATTGCTGCCGATGGTTATCCCAGAAACAATTCTGGAGGTGGAATTTATAACAATGGAGGAAGTGCAACCATCGCAAATTGCGTAATATCCGGTAATTCAGCCAATCAGGGCGCCGGTATGACAAATGTAAACGCGGCCAATATTTACATGGTCAACACTGTGTTTAGGGACAACAAAGTAATCCTTCCCGGTGGCGGTGGGGGATTGTTGAATGCCGATGATTCACGTCTTGAGATTGTTAACTGTACTTTTGAAGGGAATTCCTCTCAAACCACGGGAGGTGCTATTCTCAACCTGAACAATTCCGACCTGTATATTGAACAATCCGATTTTCTGAACAACGTGGCTATCAATGGTGCTGCTATTTATTGTTTTCTAAACTCCCGGCTAGAAATATCGAGGTCTGTTTTCCAGGGCAATCGTGCTATTGCTTTCGGAGGTGTAATAGCTTCTGTTTTACATAATCAAATACACATCGACAATTCTGTCATTACCGGAAACATAGCGAAAAATGGTGGGACATTCTACGGGGAAAAAAGTCATTTTGACCTGTACAACATTACAGCAATTGGAAATGCTGCTCATGCAAAAGGGGGCCTTGTTTTTGACCAACTAAACTCTACCTTCAATTTTTACAACAGCATCCTTTGGGAAAACAAATTGGGTGATACCGACTCTCCACCATCGGAATTTTTCTACAGTGCCGGGGATAACACCACTCTTGGATTTTATCAATCCATTGTTCAGGGCTCCGGAGGCAGTGATGATTGGAATTTAGAGGGAGCTATTGATGGGGGTGGCAATCGCGATTTCGATCCCAAACTGGTCGCAAGCATAAATTCTATTCACGCACCTTCTACTTATGGTGATTTTCGACTCACGGAATGCTCTCCTGCTGTTAATTTTGGCAGCAATGACTACACAGATGGAATTTCTTCAGTGGACATTGAAGGCAATGACCGGATTATTGATGGGATTGTCGATATGGGTGCGTATGAGTTTGATGAGGAAGTTCCACCTCCTGAGATTTCATGCCAAGAAATTGCTATACAATTGGAGGCCAATGGAAATATGTCCCTCCCTGTCAATGACCTCTTTGTGGTTATTGATTCCTGCGGTCCGGTAGAAGGTCAGATATTCGGTATGGATTCTATTGTGCTTGATTGTTCCAACATCGGCATTAATTATTTTACCGTCTATGCAAAGGACCTCTTCTCAGAAAAAGCTGATTCCTGCGAACTCAGCCTGGAAGTGTTGGAACCTACCTATCGCTTTATCATCAATGGAATAGAAGTACATCCCGGTGATGAGATCACTTTTTGCCCCGGAATTCCATTGAACCTGGCAATGCATAACACTATGGCCAAATCCGCACCAATAATATCCGATTTCAGACTCGGTATGGAAACTGTGCACGAGGATATAGTGCTGGATTATGAAGATTACTACTTTGAGTTTTTAAAAGAGGAGGAAGGTCTTTATCCACTTACTTTTCTCTCCATTGAGGATGCAAATGGCTGTGCGTTGGGGGAAGATCACGCCTCTCAATACTTTTTCTTCATCAATATCGAATTCTCTGCGGATACCACTTTACTAACAAACAAGCTCTGCAGAGGGGATTTTTTCAGAGGTAGAATGATCAGCAGTGATACGGTATTCTACAGCACATACTACAATCTAAAGGGCTGCGACAGCATTGTTATTGAGAATATTGAGGTGTTTGATTCACCGAAGCTAACCTTAGAGGCTGACAGTGTGATTTGCAGTGGATCATACGCTGAAATTACCGCCCCGGAAGGCTTTATTTCTTACGAATGGGACAAAAACCCTGAGGATGTCAGACAAATTCAGGTTTACACTGGTGGATTTTTTAGCATCACAGCCCGGGACGAGTTCGGCTGTCAATTTGAAGAGGATATTTTCATTCTGGAGCCAAACCCCATTGATGCTAAATTCAACGTACAGCCTGCTACATGCCCCAGTTCGGAGGATGGAGTTATTCAACTAGAATGGATTTCCCTGGACGATGGAGATTTTGTATTCTCTATCAATGATGAGATGATTCCGCCCGCTTATATTTTCAGGGGTTCGACAGGCTTATATTTTCTCAGTATCGAGGATCAATTCGGATGCCGACATGAAGAATGGATTGATATTGACTACCAGGTCGATCCCTTTGTCGAAATAATGGGTCCTGCCGAAATTGAATTTGGCGATTCCCTGATCTTGTGGGCAAATACCAACCTTCCACAACCTGATTTTGCTGAATGGCTTCTGAATGGACAGTCCGCAGGAAATGGCTTGACACTTGGTGTTCTACCCGATGATGACCTCCTTGTTGAGGTTGAGGTGTTTGGACGCTCAGCCTGTCGCGCTACAGCCCTTATGAATGTTGAAGTGTACGAACTGGCTCAGGTTTTTATTCCCAATGCCTTTTCACCCAATCGCGATGGGATCAATGATTTCTTTACTGCCTTTGCCGATGAGGATTATCTGATCGAGAAACTTCTGATAAAAGATCGATGGGGGAATACAATCTACCGTGCAGAAAGCATCCCCGCCAATATGCCCGAATTGGGATGGAATGGTGAAATTAATGGCCAAGTGTTAAATCCCGGTGAGTATCTCTACCTGATCGAACTAAGGGACAGCCGGCAGCTGCATCAATTCAGTGGCACGGTTACGCTATTGAGATAAGTACTTATTATTGACGTCTTTAATCCTTTAGGTCATCCCAAAATTCCACAGCTCTCCGGGAATGAGGTATGCAGATAGATCCGCCCACCAGGTTTCCGATGGCCAGTATTTCGAAAAACTCTTCCTCAGTGATCCCGTTTTCAGCACATTTTTCGACGTGGTAGGCAATGCAATCATCGCAACGCAAAACCAGTGATGCTACCAGACCCAGCATCTCCTTGGTCTTTACCGGTAGAGCTCCTTTCTCATAAGTTGAATTGTCCAGGCTGAAAAATCGCTTCAGGCTTTTATTGGGATGGCTCAAAATGCGTTGGTTCATTCTGGAGCGGTAGTCGTTAAATTCTTCTGATAATTTTCCCATGGTAATGTGGATTAGATTCCCTTCTCATTGGTTTGTCTCCATACGGATACGATCATCCGCAGGAAAAAGAGGATTCCTGCTATGAAGGTACCCGTTGCAAAAAAGATCATCTGTGTTTTTATGTAGCTGTTCAGACTGGTTTGTCTATCGTAGCTCAGACCCGGCATCAATTCACTCATGGTTGCCTCATCCATGAAGGTCTGGAAATATGCGAATTTACCCCCCATGTAGAATAAAAGTGCCGGGGTGAGCAGTGCAAAGCTCAATTTCGCCCAAAAGCTCAGTTTTAAAACGGAGTATTTCAAAAGTACCACATGGCGGGAGTAGTGAAAAAAGAGCAGAATAAAGGCCAAATTGATGTAGGTAAATGGGTACCCCTCCACTTCGCCGACAATGGGAAGCATGACCGCAAAGATCAGTATCAGTGAAAACATCCACCAAACCAGCTCCATCCACCAGAGGTATTTTTTCTCCTCCTCGGTAACTGGAACTCTTTTTGGTTTGTAACTGTAATTTCCCATCCGTGCTCGATTCTGAGTGTTATCTGATGATTGTTAAGTGGGTTGAGTTTTACACTTTGGATGTACCAATTCCTCAATGGTTTAGATAATTTCGATAGCCGGAAAAAGTACGGAACGCTTTCCACAAACAGTTGCCGGAATCAGAGCGTAAATTTACCATTTTTATAAATGATCTCCCCATCTGCAGTGATTACACTGTCTGTTTTCATGTCGGTAATCATATCCCAGTGCACGGTGGATTCATTTTTTCCTCCGGTCTGGATATAGCTTTGACCAATGGCCATGTGGATGGTACCGCCAATTTTCTCATCGAACAGAATGCTGCGCGACATTTTTTGGATGCGGTAATTGGTGCCGATGGCCACCTCTCCAAATCTCTTTGCACCGGGAATCTCAAAGATTTTGTCCAGATAGTCTTTTCCTCTGATGGCATCCCACTTGACAACCTCGCCTTTTTCGACCCATAGTTCCACTCCCTCTACTTCTTCACCCCGGTAAATAGCCGGATAAGAAAATTTTGCGTAGCCATTTAC
The DNA here is from genome assembly GCA_007695035.1 of Saprospirales bacterium. GTDB lineage: Bacteria > Bacteroidota > Bacteroidia > Chitinophagales > Saprospiraceae > PWJY01. The sequence goes on from REEO01000041.1 coordinate 66,067, forward strand.
CTGGTCCTCTACAGGAGCAGTAAAAACCTCACCTGAGGGCATATTGGCTGTACCATCGGAATTGATCCAGATGCGACCCTTAGTACTGAATTTCATGTCGATGTTGGGGCCTTTGTAGTGTATCTCACTGCATTTATTCAGGTGATCAACTATTTTTTGCTGGTCTTTACGCACCTGAAGCCAACTGGCTATGGGGTCTTCATCGTAGAGCCGGCAGGCATCAAAGACAAATTCTCTCCAGGACTCCAGGGACACTCCGGCATTTTGGGCGGAGGCCTGTGTGGGGTATTCACAAAGTGCACGCTTCATTTCACCTGATGCGGTTCTTTTGAAGTAGGATTCGTTGATTGATTTCAGCGCCTTTTGTCTTGTCGCCATTTTCTTGCTGTCTAATCCACTGGTAGCTCTGAGGTTGTAAGGGGCCCGGATGGTGAGTAGGTTGTCAAATTCTCGCATTGCCAATGAGGCAAATTCGGGTGGCTTTTCAAGGGCTTTCTGGGAGGCGTACTTGTAAAAAAGTTCTTGTTTTTCGGGAAAATCCAGGCTCACTTCCACCATAGCCCCCCTGGAAACTGCCAGTTTATAAACTTCTCGCAAAAGCGGCTGTGCCTCGGTGGATGTATTGATCAAAAGTGACGAACCCTCCTTTAATTCGAGGCAGTAATCAAGTAGGAGATGCGCGTATTTTTCTTCAATCGTCTTTGGAGCTTTACTCATAAAATTATTTTGAGAGTTATACGGAAGATTTTTACCAAAAAGAAAAACCCTCCATTTGAATCGATTTTGAAGTGCAAAAATAGGTCTGTAAACCGGACCTGCCAAATCTACTACCACTTCTGTGCCTGATAGGGGTACTTACGCTCGTATTCCATAGTGACGAGCTCGAGTATTCGCTCCCTCAATACATCGATATTTTCCTTCGAAATGGCAGAGCAGATGACATATCCTTCTGGGTATTTGTGTGAGAATTGATGGTGCATGGAGTCCTCGATCTCCAATTTGGTAGATTCGTCCAGCAGGTCGTCGTAATTCCGCTCGCGGTAGAGGTCGATTTTATTGAAAACCATGAGGGTGGTTTTGTCACGGACGCCCAGTTCGTGCAGGGTTTTATTTACCGTAGCAATGTGGTCTTCGTACTGGGGGTGTGCAATATCCACTACATGAACCAGAATATCAGATTCTTTTACCTCATCAAGGGTGGATTTGAAACTGTCAACCAGGTGGTGCGGCAGTTTTCTGATAAACCCTACCGTATCACTCAGCAGAAATGGGGTCCGATTTAGTACCACTTTCCGGACGGTGGTGTCCAGCGTTGCAAATAGTTTATCCTCTGCAAAAACGTCGGATTTGCTGAGGCGATTCATAATGGTTGACTTGCCGACATTGGTGTAACCGACCAGAGAAACCCGGATGAGTTTGCCCCGCTGCTTTCGCCGGTTTTCGTTCTGCATTTGGATTTTTTCAAGTTTTTCCTGCAGCTGGCTGATTTTGGTGCGGATAATCCTCCGGTCGGTCTCTATTTCTTTTTCACCCGGCCCGCGCATGCCAATACCACCCCGCTGCCTCTCCAGGTGAGTCCACATACCTCTCAATCTGGGTAAGAGGTATTGAAGTTGGGCCAGTTCCACCTGGGTTTTAGCCTGGGCTGTTTGAGCGCGCCTCGCAAAAATATCAAGGATGAGGCTACTTCTATCAACCACCTTGATTTTCAATTCCTTTTCTATGTTGTTGATCTGAGATCCGGATAGGTCGTCATCGAAAATGACCATACCTGCACCGTGTTTGGTTACCGACTTTTTTAGTTCCGCCAATTTTCCACTTCCAAAATATTGCCTGGGATGGGGATGTTCGCGTTTTTGGGTAATGCGCTCGGCAGTTCGTGCACCGGCAGTTAGCGCCAAAAACTCCAACTCATCCAAATGTTCATTGACTTGCTCTTCGGTTTGTTCACCGGATATCACTGCTGCCAGTATGGCAATTTCATCGTCCTGGCCAATACCTTTCGAAAGGTCTTCGCCTACTTTCCACTCCGAGGGATTTGTATTACTCACTCACTTTACTTTTTCTTAAAAAAACTGCAATTATAAAAGGGACTACAAAATTTCCGTGCATGTGGTTCCAAATAATCGATCAATTATGGTGCAATGGATGGCAGTACTACCTGCTTATCCATTCTTCCGGGTTCAGTACGTCTTTGCCCCTCCAGAGTTCAAAATGCACCATAAAATTTCCAGAGCCGGGGTCTTTGCCAACGACACCGAGTTCTTCGCCTGCTTTGACCTGTTGGTCCCTGGAAACGTAGGTGCTGTTCAGACCGGCATAGACGGTGAAGTAATTTCCGTGCCTGACGAGGACCATGTATTGATCGCCGGGCATGGTGACTACAGCAGTCACCTGTCCTTCAAATACCGATCTGACCGGCGTTCCCTCCAGTGTTTGGATGTCAATTCCATTGTTTTGTATCGTGACATTCCTGAGGGTTGGATGAGCCTGGTTGCCAAAGTGGGATTGAATAACTCCCCGCTCGACCGGCCAGGGTATCTGTCCTTTGTTTTGCTCAAAATTTCCACTCAGTAATTCATATTCGGCGGCACGCTCCGGTAGTTCTTCCACAGCTTCATCCCTCCGGGCTATTTCTTCTGCTATCAGCCGGTCAATTTTGCGAGACAACTCCCTTCGCCTGCTCTCCTGTTCCTTAAGATTTTCGCGCAACTCCTGCTCCTTTCCACGGAGTGAATTTAGCAAGGCATCCTGGGTGCGCAAGTCGCGGTTGAGTTCTTTCACAGTGCGCTGTTCTCTGGTTTGCATGCGGCCCAAATCATCCAATGATTCCTGAATGGCTGCCTTACGATATGCAATTTGATCGGAAATGGAATCCAGTTCCATTTTTTTTTGGTCGATAAAGGATTGGAACTGCTGGTTGTAAAAATACCGCTTAAGGGCGGTGTTTAAGTTGCCGGATGACAGTAAGTACATCCAGTCTCTGGTGGTGAGTTGTCGTAGGTAGGAAATTCGAAGTTGCTGAAAATAGATTCCCCTAACCTCTTCAAAATGCTCGTTTAGAAGTTCTATTGAGTCCATTAAATTTTCCATGGTGTCTCTCAATATGCGGGTCTGACTCTGGAGATTGGAGACCATGTTTCTCCTGGCTTCTAATTGATTTTGGAGGGCGACATAATTTTCCACAGTGCTTCTGCGCTGTTCAATGCTTTCATCCAGTAGTTGGCGGGTGGTTTGGATTTGTTCCTCGAGCGCCACCCTTTCGCGCTCAAGTTGTTGTCTGGATTGAGCAGCGAGATCGGACAGGAAGAGCAGACTGAGCAATAGCAGTAAAGCGGCCGGCTTACTCAATGCGATCGTAACGACTGGGTACATCAAATGGCAAAGTCGGGACATCTTCAACGTTCAACTCCAAAAATTCGCAATTTAGGTAAAATTCCTGAACTCCGTCGGTTCCGGTTATCTGGCGATCCCAGGCAAAGTAACCCGCATCTCCCATTTGTTTGTACTGGTTGTTGTCCGAGCGGACCACCCTGCCGTTTCCATCCATCAGAGTGAATCTCTCCACCAGTTGCTGGCCGTTTATCTTGTAAAGTACCTGCATATTGTCAATAAAACCGGCTATCGTAGCACCAGGATTTCCCATGTCCAACTTCCTGACCACTACATCGTCAAATGAAGGACTACCGGTCAGTAACTGTTCCAGTTGCTTGAAGGTGACATCCAATCCGTAGCGGTGAGCCACCACATCCAGTGGCATTTTCATGTATTCCCTGTTTACCCGGTCGATGAGTTGAAAGGTGTCCGGTGTGATCATGGCCCTTCCTACTTCAAAGCCCAAAACGGTTGCCCTCACCCAAATGGCGCTGTCCCTGACAGCTCTGATGTGACCGCGAAAAGACTGTGACATGCCATCCAAACCCACTTGAATACGTGCACGCCCATCGATGGATTCGGCATTGAACTCTTTGAGTTTGATTTCTTTGATCAACTTCTCAGCTGTAAGCTCTACTTCCGGTTCTTCAACGGCTTCCTTAGGAGATTTACAGGAGTTGACCATTAACATACCGATAATCAGCAGCAAAGAGGTGCCGAATACGAGCAGGCGGGATTTACCTGTATGATGGTTGCTTTGGTAATTCATGGATTACGGGTCTGATACTTTTACTTAACGCCCTGGATCTGTTGAAATTTTATCGGCCCACTCTCTGATATCTTCTCGCTCTTTAATATCATACTTTTCCAACTGGGCCATGTATCTTCCTGCGGCTTCTTTATCATCCTGGAAATAATGTAATCTGGCCCGGGCAAAAAAGTATTCCGGGTGGTTTGGTGTGTGTGTTTGGATCTCATCCAAAACAGGGATTATCTTTTCGAGATTTTTTTCCTGGTGAAGCAATAGGTCTGCTTTCATAAGAAGAAGGTCGGCCTGGCCGGGCATGTCTTCCGTGGCTTGATTGAGAATTTCAATTGCCTTTTCAATCTCTCCTCGTTTTTTTTCCAGAGTGGCTTCTCCCAGACTGAAGTACAGCTTGAGTTCCGGTTGTCTTCGGCCCATTAATGTGGCCCTTCTCAGGGTGTTTTCCGCAGTTTCCAATTCACCGATTCCCATTTGCCCGCGGGCCAGGTAGTAAAAAAACAGGGCCTGATTGGGGTAAAAGTCCAGCCCCTTATTGACGCGGTCAATCAGTTTTTCGTAATCTTTGATTTGGAGTAGGGATTCGAATTGATTGAACCAGACCTGTACCACATTGGACCTTATATTGAGTGCTTCCCGGTATAATTTAGCTGCCTGGTTGAACTGGTAGGATGAAAAAGCAATGTCTCCGGTCAATGCTCTGGGTTCTGCCCGTTCCGGATGTTCCTCAATGAGGGATAAACCCGCCTCTACCAGTTTTTCGGCTACGCCCGGTTGATAGTCTTCGCTCAGTTCCATAAGGAGGGGAATGAGTGCCTGGATTTTTTCATCCAGTTCCACATTTTCATCCCGGATGAGGGGCAGCAGGGCTTCAAGCCTTTCATCTCCCTCCAATTCCCCGGTCTCGAGTTCTGCTATTCGCAACCTTGCCCTGCTGTGGTCGGGTCTGCTATCCAGCACCTTTTGATATTGTTCAATGGCCATTCCATTTTGGTCAGTACTCTCCAGGAAAGAGCCGTACTCCATTCTGAAATCGACATTTCGGGGAAAAGCTTCCAGCAGTTTTTGATACTCTTTATCAATGGCGCCAAAGTCGTTATCGGCTTTGAAAATGCTTATTTTTTTGGCGGTCAGTTCAGGGTTTACCCCACTTATACTCTCCGCTTGATTCAATACTTCAATTGCCTCTTCTCGCTGGCCCAATAAAAGGAGATGGTATGCGCGGTTAATTCCGTAATTGGTCCTTTCAGGATGGAGTTCCATGAGTTTTGCGTAAGCCGATTCGGCCAGGTCATTGCGGTCTTCCGCATCGGCCAAATTGGCCTTGAGTTGCAGCATCCAACTGTTTCGGGGGTCATAGCGGTGCGCCCTGTTAGCGTATTCCAGTGCCCTGGAAGTCTGGTTCATTTGATCGTAACAACGTGCCAATTCGTAAAGAAAAACCGCATTCTCAGAGTCCTGCTCCAATAATTTTTCTAAATGCTCCACAGCCTGGTCATATTGTCCCATCAGCATGTACATGCGGGCTTCGATAAATTCAGCCTGAAGGTCTGGAACTACAACATCTTCGGGAAAGTCAAAATCCTGTGCTTTCAGGGAGTGGGAAATTCCGGCCGTCAGCGCGAGAACCAGTGACAGTGCAAAAAATTGGTAACAAATGTGGTGCAGGTGTATCATTAACTTAATCTTGAGTAATCTCCGAGGCTGATTTTTCTAGCCTTTTCAATGTATTCGGCCTGGTTGCCGATCATGCTGTTTTTGAGGTTGACAAACTTAACCTTTGACTCATCCTGAATAACGCTCTTCTCCACTACGGATTTCACGATCCGGGAATGGGCACCTACGGATACAAAGGGCCCGACGACGCTGTTTTTTATTACAGCCCCTCTACCAATAAAACAGGGCTCGATCACAGTGCTGTTTTTTAGAACAACTTCTTGCTCAATGATGTTTTCGCCTATTTGGGTGTCTAGAATCCGCTCATTGGTATGGATGATTGCTTCTTTATTCCCGCAGTCGAGCCACTCGTCAATCGAGGCTGTTTTAAACTTCAGACCATCGTTTTTCAATAGCTCCAGCACGGTGGTTATCTGGTATTCACCCTTTTCACGGATTTCATTTTCCAGGAGGAAATCCAGTTTGTTGCGAAAATTATCCCCATCCCTGAAGTAGTAAATTCCTACAATTGCCTGATCGGAGACAAAATTGGGCGATTTTTCCACAAATTCTGTAATGACTCCATCGCTGTTGGTCTTAACGACCCCGAAATTTTCAGGGTTTTTGACTTTTTGCGTCCAGATGACCCCTTCGCTTTCCTGGTCGAAAGAAAAATCAGTTATAAAAAGTGTATCTGCCAAAGCAACCATGGAGGGGCCTGTGATTACTGGTCTTGCACAGTGTATAGCATGGGCAGGACCAAGTGGTTTTTCCTGATAAAATATGTGCGGTTTCGAACCCACGGACCGGGACACTTCTTTGAGTTTTTCTTTGACCCCTTCTCCAAAGTCCCCGATCACGAAAGCAATTTCTTCAAAAGGCTCGTCCAATCCCTGAGAGAGCATTTCGATGAGCCACTGTACAATGGGTTTTCCCGCAATGGGTACCAGGGGCTTAGGAGTGGTCAATGTGTGGGGTCTCAACCGGGACCCTCTTCCGGCCATAGGTATTATTAGATTCATAGTAGCGGTGGTATTTTCATTCCCTGAATACAGAGAGTTAATTAAACAGCTGAGAGGTGGTAATTATTTTTGACCGGTACTGCCAAAACCACCCTCACCTCTTTTAGTTTCATTCAATTTATCGACCTCCTGCCATTCCACCCGTTCGTATTTTGCCACGACCATTTGAGCTATTCGCTCGCCTGGTTTTAATTCAACAGACTCATTGGATAGATTGACCAAAATAACTCTGACTTCTCCCCTGTAATCGCTGTCAATGGTCCCCGGACTGTTTAGTACGGTAAGGCCTTTTTTCGCAGCCAGGCCACTTCTAGGCCGCACCTGTGCCTCGAGACCGGGAATAAGTGCAATGCGAATTCCAGTTGGAATCATCACCCTTTCCAGAGGTCCGATGTGGGCAGGCTTTTCCAAAGCGGCGTATAAGTCCAAACCAGAACTTCCATCTGTCGCGTATAAGGGCAATGGATTATTGGACTCATTGATGATTTGAATCTTCGTTTTCATCTGTATTGGTTTGTGGGTCGCAAATTTATGAACTTATACCAATTAAGTCGGATATTGAAGTCCTATCAATCGACTTGAGTTGCCCTTTAGGACTTAAACTCCAGCAACTTATTCTTTACATAATCATCAAAAGAGAATTCACTGAAGCGGTGAAAGGCCACCTCGACCGGCTGGATAAAGACGTGGATTTTATTGTCTGCCAGAAACTTGACGTGGGGCTCCAGCCGAACTGCGTCCTTTTCAGTGGTGACTACAAACCTGATCTTCATCTCCAATTGGTCGAAGGTCTTTTTTAATTGTGCAAGATCGTAAGTGCTGAAGTTGTGGTGATCGGGGAAGGCGAGTGAATGCAACCTATCAACGCGTTCTGCCATATGGTCGATCAATGGGTCTGGATTGGCAATTCCTGTCAAAAGGATGGCTTCCCCACCTGGTTTTTCGACCAGTTTTTGTTTGGGGTTAAAAAGGTAATATGCCTGGCCGTAAGTCAGGTAGGAGAAAAACACCTTTTGTTGAGGCAGGGGCTTTAATTTTTCCTGAAAATGGGCTGCCTGCTCGCTTGTCAGGTCTGTAGGGCATTTGCTCACGATGATGGCATCTGCTCTCCGGGATCCTGTGGGCCATTCTCTCAGTCTTCCCACAGGCAGCAAAAAGTCTTTAAAATAAGGGCTGCTGTATTCTGTGAGTAGCAAATTGAGTGTGGGATTCACCTCTCTGTGCTGAAAGCCGTCGTCCATTATGATGGTTTGCAGTTGGGGAAACTGGCCAACCATTTTGGGAATTCCAAACGACCTGCTCTCCGATACTGCAACCGGTATATCGGGGTTTTTTCTCTTGATCTGCAGTGGTTCGTCACCTGTGTGGCTGACCTTGTTTCTTACATTGACCCATTGAAAACCCTTGCTCTTTCGACCGTATCCGCGGCTTATGACCCCGACGCGAATGTGGGGTTTGAGTAATTTTATCAGGTATTCCGCATGCGGGCTTTTCCCGGAGCCTCCGACCGTCAGATTGCCAATACTAATTACAGGCAGGCTGAAGGTGATGGATTTTAGGAGTTTGAAGCGGTGTAGCAGGTTGTTGATCCCCACTCCCAGACCGTATAGCAGTGCCAGGGGAAGTACCAATAATTTAATCAACCAGTTTCTCGCCATTGCTTTTTTCCGGGTTTGAATTGTGAAGCTAAGTAAAATGTTCCTAAGCGGGGGAATTTTTCGCCCGGAAATTGACGGACCTTTTTTGTAAAAAATGCTGTGCTTTTGTTTGAAGGCTGTATTCCTTGAAGTCGCTAGAAATCCATTTTCACTCAAAAAACACCTACCCTTGTTCAATTACTATTTTTTAAAAGGCAAAACCCATGGATATCATCAGGGAGTGGTTCGTTCTGTTTCCACTTCTCTGGACAAATTCATTTCCATCACCCAGCTCGACTTTTGATATATAATACTTATCGCGGATGACGTGATTCAGGCCGTATTTATATTGGGCATTGACGTAGAGTCCCTGATTGATGAAGTAAGTGAGGCCTCCGGTGAGCCCCACATCAAACCAGTTGAAGTAATTGCCGTCTTTTTCAGCAAATTCAAAATATGTACCCGCTTCCTGTGGAGCTTCGCGGTCCCTGCCATCCATTCGAATAAATTGACTGTCTCCCTTGTAGGATCCAAGACCGGCCCTGTCCCTCATGGGCTTGAAGTCATACAACACCTGAAAATCCTCTATTGCATTGCCGGTTGATTGAGAACGGCCTGAAAAACTCATGTCACCCGAACCGGTGCTACCCACCAAAAAACCGACGTAACCACCGGCCGATATTTCAAAGCGGCCACCGAGTCGCACCATTCCTTCGATGGGAATGTCGAGATAGACATTGGACCAACGCATCTCCTCGTCTCGCTCACCGACTGCCCAGGAAGGGTCCTCTGGATTAAATACAAACCAGGATTCACCCTCGTGGTCCACCCTTCCACCTCGTTGGTTGTAGATTAATCCAAAACGGAGCCCGAACACATCATCGTAAAAGGTGTAGCGACCCAGGATGCCGATATGGAAACCTGTTTGTGTTCTGAAACTCTCCACTTCATTGCCATCGCTGTCCAGTTCGCTGTCGTCGTTAAAACCAGAGAAGCTGAGCCCTGCTTTGAATCCCAAGCTCAGGTTTTGCGCTGTCGCTGACTGAGACAGGCACATGAGGGTGAGAAACGGAATTATTAAATATAGTGATTTTCGCATCTTCAAAACTATTTTGTGATCCATTAGTGATCTGAATGGGTGATCCAAATGACCAACCTTTCAGTACAAAGGTACAAAATCCTTATTTGGGGCGTTATTAAAATGCGATTATTCAAAGGCTGGATTTATAATTCCGGGGCGAATTAAAAAATTCCTACTTTTGCAATCCCAACGGAACAGAATTATTTGCCGGAATTTGTTCACAACACTTCTTGTAAAATGCACTGCTTTAAAATAAATACCTTGAAATCTTGCACCGCACTGTTGGTTATTTCTGTGGTTTTAGCTCTACCGGCCTGTCAGCCTGGTGAATCGGAACCCGATTTTATTAACCTACGGGGAGAGACAATGGGCACCATGTACAGCATGAACATTGAGACGGACCTCCCCGCGAAAGAGTTGCAAGCTGATATTGACTCACTTTTGGTCATATTGAATGAACAATTGTCCACCTATATTCCAGAATCTACCATATCGAGGTTCAATCAGACAGATTCTACTATTGAAATTTTGACGGCCGCTGAGCCATTTTTTGTAGAAAATCTTATGATCAGCAAGCGAATTTTTGGTGAAACTGATGGAATGTTTGACCCAACTGTGATGCCACTGGTCAATTATTGGGGTTTCGGATACACGGGTCATGAACCGCCCGAAGCTGTTGACTCTGCTGTGGTGGATAGTCTTTTGAAAAAAGTGGGTTTTGACAAGGTGGATTTTAGTGTGGATGAATACACCGAGGTAAGAAAAAAAATACCAGGAGTTGAACTGGATTTCAGCGCTGTAGCTAAAGGCTATGCAGTGGATGTGGTGGCCAATTACCTTGCTCAAAACGAAGTAACCAACTACCTGGTGGATATAGGAGGTGAAGTCTGTGTTCAAGGTCCGGGTAGGAGGGGCAGTGGATGGGTTCTCGGAATTTCAACCCCCGATCCTACTGCCGACGGAGCGAGTATATCCCAGCGCTTGATATTGAACCGTGGCTGCGTGGCTACATCCGGGAATTATCGCAATTTCAGGATGGTGGATGATAGTCCGGTTGGTCACACCATCAATCCGCTCACCGGCTTTCCCGAAATGAACAATTTACTCAGTGTAACCATCTGGACATCCACTGCTGCTGCGGCAGATGCGTACGCGACAGCATCTTTGGTTGCCGGCTATCCCGCTGCAAAGAAGTTGATTGAAGAAATGGAGGGATTAGAAGGGTATTTTATTTATCTGGATGAGGACGGGGAAGTCCAACACGCCTGGACCGAGGATTTTTCTACCTTATTGGGGGAAGAGGAATTAAATTAACCGCTGATCGATAATTTCAATTGACCTAATTTGCCCTTACTCTAGTGAAACCTGAATTTGGTCGCATATTCCATAATCCAAATAAATATATAGACATGAAACTCAACTTGACAAAAGACCTCTGCTTTTTGGATATTGAAGCCACCGGACTGCACGTAATTCGGGACCGAATCATTCAATTGGGAATGCTAAAATACAGCCCGGGGAAGAGCGAGCCTGAAGTACTTGATATTCTGGTGAATCCCGGCAAACCCATCTCTAAAGAAGCCATTCAAGTGCATGGAATTACAGAAGATGTTGTGGCAGAAAAACCTTCTTTCTCCGAGTATGCGGATGAGGTGATGGAATTCATCGGAGAGGCCGATCTGGCAGGTTACAACATATCCGGTTATGACCTTCCCATGCTGATGGAAGAGTTATACCGCGCAGGTCATGAGTTGAATATGGAAAACCGCAAATTGGTGGATGTCCAGCGCATTTTTTACAAAATGGAGCCCAGAAACCTGGCTGCTGCTTACCGCTTTTACTGTGGAAAAAATATGGAGCAATCTCATGAAGCCATGGCCGATGTGCGTGCAACTGCCGAAGTACTTATGGGCCAGCTCGAGAAATACGATGGGGTAAACCTGGAAACCGATGACGGGAAGGTAATCGAACAACCCGTGCAAAATGATGTGGAAGCACTTCACGATTTTACGCGTGATTACAATATGATTGATGCCACCCGCAGATTGAAGTACAACCACAAGGGGGAAGTGGTATTTAATTTTGGAAAATACGCCGGAAAACCCGCAGCTCCCATATTGAGTAAGGATAAGAATTACTACAATTGGATTATGCAGAAAGATTTTTCCTATCAGGTGAAGACCATGGTCAAAAAATTGGTCAATGAATACCGGGAAAACAATGAGGAATAGATATATTTTATTGGCTTTTGGGTGGTTGTTTTTGTCGCTGTTTTCTTCCTGTTACGAAAGAGAGGAGGGCTGTACTGATTTCAATGCAGTGAATTTCAATGCTTCTGCAGATGACCACTGCTGTTGTAATTATCCGGAGTTCAGTTTTCAACTTCAACACCGCTTCGGACCGGACGATGAGAGGTTTTTTACCGACTCTGTTTATACTCTTGACAATGGGCTTGAGGTCAACATCCTTTTCCTTGAACTGCTAGGCAGTAATTTTTTTCTGGAAAAAGAAAACGGTGAGCGGCAAATGGTCGAGAATACGCTGGAATTCCCGTCAGTTGATGGTATTTCATGCCCCTGTATAGACGACCTTTTTATTATCGACCCCAATTCATTCAATACTTCCCCCGGTGAAATATCCCGACCGGGGAATTATATCGGCCTTGGCTTTTCATTCGGTACTTTGGAGGCATGGCAGGTTTTGACACCGGATGATTTTGAAGATATTTACCCCCTTTCAGAGGAGGAGCGGTATGACGCTGAGGCAATGGATTTTTTTTCTCTTAGAGCGGTGGTTGCTTTTCCCAATGCCACTTCAGAACCAATAGAAATAAGTATTCCTTCCTGGCGCTCAAGCATTTTTTTTGAAGAAACCCTGCACCTGCAAACAGCAGAAAACTTCTCCGCAATCCTCAGAATCAATTACAAAACCTGGTTGGGCGGATTGAATGCCGGAAATGTGAGTGAGGAAACCCTGGTTGATGTGCTCACTACCAATCTGGAGGACGCTCTTGACCTCATAGTCCAATAGTAGTATTTTTTTAAAAATTTTTCCTTCCCTTTTTTAATGTGTAATCCATTGGATATTAAAAGGATGCATGTTTAGATTACACATTTTAAAAAATAAATATATTAAAAGCACTCTAAAAGTTTACATATTATAATTATTCGTAATATATTTGCGGTGTCCGAAGGGACAAAAATGACAGTAAGCTATAATTCTTTTCCATCCCCACTGGAATAGTTAACCCTTTAAAATTCTTTAGATATGAAAAGAGTTGTACTTACACAGCTAATTGGATGCTTATTTTTAATTGGCATTACACCTTTAGAGAGTCAAGCAGAGGTTGGTGAAAATTCAACCAATGCGACTTACAAACTCGTTTGCCCTGACGATGTACATTTGACATGCGGAGCTGATTTGGGTGATTTAAATCAGTACGGCCAGGCTTACATTTACGGTTGCGGCACACCTTATCCTGCACCGCCTCCACATGTTGAATACAATACCAGTCCTTGTGGAACAGGTTATATTAAAAGGACCTGGACGGTAATGCTATGTTGTGGCAATTATCACAGTTGCAGTCAGTATATACATGTTTACGGTAAGTCATTTGACAGTGATAATATTATTTGGCCGGCGGATTATATGACTGATGAATGCGATCCGCAGCTGAGACCGCAGCACTTACCAGACAGCTTTAATTTTCCGGTATTTGTCGATGTAGAGTGTGGGAATCCACTATTTAGTTACAATGACCGGGTGTTTAAGAAAGGGGATTCAGGCTGCAAAAAAATCATTCGTGATTGGACAGTAATTGATTGTTACACCTACAATCCCAATTCACCGGATCAAAAGGGCAGGTGGGAACACACCCAGATTATCAAGGTTAAAATCATGGAGGAGCCGGAAATAAATTGTCCCGACGAGATTATAGCAAACACCGATTTATTCAGTTGCGATGGTGCGGAGGTGGATTTTCCCGCTGTTGAAGGCACCGGTGCCTGTGGTGAGGATTTGAAAGTGACCAATGATTATCCATGGGCGGTATCGGATACCGATGCAAGTGGATTTTATCCACTGGGAACTACGGTGGTGACATTTACTGCTAAAGACGACTGTGGAAATGTGGGAACTTGCAAAACTGAAGTAACCGTAAAAGATCAAATTCCACCAACACCTGTTTGCCACCACGGAATTTCATCCACACTGAAAGAGCACGTGGATGGATATTATTTGGACCTTGAACCTAAGTGGTTTGACAGAAACAGTTTTGACAATTGTACTCCAAACAGCGAGCTGACTTTTGAAGTGTCGCCTGAGCGGGTATTTTGCGATGACCTTCCAGAGGTGGAAGTTAAATTAACAGTGACCGATGAATCCGGCAATAGTAATTACTGCATCACTTATTTAAAAATAACTGACAACAAAGGACTTTGTGGACCGGACTCTCTTATTGCAGGGGGAACAATTTCTTCTACATTGGGAGGTCAATTGGCCGGACTGGTATTTGTTTCTCTAAAAGATGGAAATGATGAAGTGGTTGCAAAGACCGTTTCTAATGGTGATGAGTTTCGCTTTGAGGAATTGCCATCCAGGGATTATCTAAAGGTCATTCCCTCAACCAATGACAATCCGCAAAATAATATCACAACTTTTGACCTCTTGCTATTGCACATGTATATAGCAGGATTGTGGGCTCCGGAAAGTCCATCCCAATTACTGGCAGCCGATGTAGATATGTCCGGCACCATTGATGTGATGGATCTTGCACATATGAGAAATGTCATTCTGGGTAGAGTAGATAATTTCCCGGGAGGGGATGCGTGGAGATTTTACGATGCAAATCACAGTTTTAATGATCGTCAGAACCCACATCACGACAACCTACCAGGACTGATTGAATTATTTGATTTCGAGGATCACACCATGGGTATAAACTTCAATGCGGTAAAGCTGGGTTGTTTAAGTTGTCCGGATCAGTCAGATGCTGATGCCGGAAGCGAAAACCGGTCTATGACTGAGCAGGCATTTTCAGTAAATATTACCTCAAGTGATGACGTTCAACCCATCATCCTTTCACCGGTTGAAAATTCCTCTATCTACGGACTGCAATTTGCATGGCCCCTGGGAAAAAACAATGAATTGTTGGAGATAAATTCTGAAAGGATTCCGGAATCGGCACTCCACTACCAGGTAGATGAGCAAAACAACCTCAGGGTGAGCGTGGCGAATACTGCTAAAATAGATATCAAAAAGGGTGAACCAGTACTCGAAATAGTGCTGGTTGAAAATCCTATCACATGGTCTTCTAAAATACTTGACAACCAAATTTACTCCAACCTCGCTGAGTCAGACAAGCTTGTGTTTGAAGTATTGGAAAGCGAAACAGGAGGATACTTAGTACAGCGCGGATTTAGTGTTTTTCCCAACCCCGCCAATGGTATATTGAATATTGAATTGCCTGAGATAGATGCCGGTGAAAATAGCGCCAGGGCAGAAGTGTACGACCTGAATGGTCGACTTGTAATGTCTCGCTCTTTTGACATACATGGTCAGGGCGGTGAACTACTTCAAATGGATATTGAAAGCCTGTCTGCAGGAATGTACCTTATGAGGGTAAACACCGGATCATTCAATGATGCGCTGAGATTTATCAAGACCGCCAATTGAAATCAACAGAATTATAAGGGTGAATGAGTGAGTATAAAGCAATTAAGCCGGAAGTCAGGAATGTAGGAATTTGCGGATTGACTTCCGGTTACATTGGATCTCCATCATGCACCTGATCTGATATTTTTATTTTTTATATACAAAAAAAATTTATTTAAAAATTCGCAATCAATAGATTGTTAGATTTAAACATATTATATAAATTTGTAATGTGTAAATGCAGGTGCCACGTCTGCTCCCTTCCCAAAAACTTCTTTAACAGGGTGAATGTGGATTATTCTGCAAATTGTTTTTAGAGGTCTGCAGAATTGATCCGGTTTGAAAAACCGGAGACTATTGATTGACCAGGCATAGATTATAGAGAAAGATAGTTAGTTAGTTAGATTTTCTTTTGTCATCTGTTGCCAACCTGAAACCTTACCTGAATTGACGGCGTTCAAGGGATCCCAGATCCTTTGAATAGCCGCTTTTTGGGATTTGATTTTTTTATTAAAAACACGGGATTATGAGATCCAGGAGATTTACACGCGTATTCGTGATGATGGCTTTTTTAATTGCTGTTTCATTTCACGGTCAAAACCTCTCATCAGCGAATGCAGCTCTGTCTATTAGTTGCTTTCAGAATGTTCAGATATCTCTTTCAGGGAATGGAGAATCAACCATACTTCCTGAAATGATACTTTCCGGAAGCCATCCTGACTACAGTATATTTACTGTGTCGATCATTGACCCACCGATTGGTGGAGATGTGGTGGATTGTTCGCTTTTGGGTGAGACCATTTCTGTGATGGTTACCAACAATATCACCAACAATTCGTGTTGGGGCCAGGTGTTGATCGAAGACAAGAGCGATCCGGTAATTGAGTGTTCAGATAAAGTGCTCCCGTGTTATGAAAGCGTTGATTTTGACGATCCAGACGTTTTATTAGATACCCTGTATGACAATTGTACAGAGACCCCGGATATCGATCTTTGGTATTCACAAGTGATTAACGGACTGAGTTGTGATCCGAATTACAGTGCTTATTTGGTGAGAACCTGGACAGCTACTGATGATTCCGGCAACAGCAGTACTTGCGAACAATCAATTTATTTTGAAAGAGGACATGTAAGTGATATTGAATTTCCCCAGGATACGGTTGTGGATTGCCCGCAGGCTGATTTGAGTCCTACGGTTTTCGGCTATCCTACAATAGATGGAAATGCAATAGGGGGTTTTTGCGAGTTGGCAGTTGAATATTCTGATGAGATTGTACCACTGTGCGGCAACTCTTTCAAGCTGAAAAGAACGTGGCAAGCAATCGAGTGGTGTATGGTTGAATTTGAGACGCATGAACAAATAATTGAGGTGATAGATACCGTTCCACCCGTTGTGACCTGTCCAGGCACCCAAACTGTTTTTACCGGGACCCAGGTTTGTGAAGGCACCCATATTTTCCCATTTATTTCCGTTGAAGATGCCTGCAGCGATACTCAGGATATTGATATTAATTTCCGCGTCGAGGGGGTACTTATACAGGACCCGATGGTGGTGTTGCCAGTTGGTGAACACACCGTGGAGGTTGAGGCAGTGGATCCGTGCTTTAATTCAGCTACCTGCGAATACACTGTAATTGTTGAGGACAATGTCAGTCCCGTGCTGGTTTGTCACAACATTGTGGTTCCACTGAACAACAATGGAGACCAGGTAACCATTGGTGTCGATAATATTGTTGGAGATTTTACTATAACAGACAACTGCGGCATTGAGAAAGTGGAAATTCGACGAATGACTGATGAATGCGGAAATCCAGACGATTTGGATTTCGGTGAGACTGTAACGGTATGCTGTGAGGATGTGAGCAGCGGAGCCATGGTGGAAGTTCAGGCTACGGATGTTCACGGCAATACCAATTCATGTATGTTTGATATTGAAGTGCAGGATAAGGCACCACCCGTTATCACATTTTGTCCGCCCGATACGACTATTAACTGCGATGATGAGATGGATGACCTGACTATTTACGGCCAGGCAGAAGCTGAGGACAATTGCGAAGTTATTTTTTCTGAGTTCTCAGTATCAGAACTGGATGAGTGCTTTGAGGGCACTATCTTCAGGACAATCATTGCTTCCGATGCCGGTGGGAATGCAGATTCTTGTGTTCAGGAAATTACGGTTGTGAATCCCTTTGAGATCGGGCCGGATGACGTTAACTGGCCCGAGGACCTGGAAATTACAGAATGCAAACCCGATTTAAGTCCGGAAGCGCTCAACAGCTTCCCCGAGGTTATGGTGCCGCACTGTCCTATAGCAGTGGGAATTTATTTTGAGGATGTAGTAATAGGAGCAGATGAGCCCTGTTTGATCATAGAAAGAACCTGGGAGGTTTTTGATTCATGCAAAAACGAGGTCACAGAGACCCATCTTCAGACCATCTTAGTAAAAAACAATGCGCCCCCTGCGCTCACCGGTCCCAGCGATACCACCTTTTTAGCCACGGAGGACAACTGTTCCTTTTTCATAGAACTCAAACCTGTTGAGTCTGACGACTGCTCGACGGACCTGGAGATTGAGAACGATTACAATGACCAGGGTGCTGTGATAGAGGATGATTTTGAAGTGGGTGTTACCACAGTGACCTACACAGCCACGGATGCATGTGGAAACACATCGCAGTGGACAGTGATTATCACAGTAATAGATGATGTACCTCCAACTGTGGAGTGCCCACAAGATTTAACTGTTGGTAGTGACGAGGGCGAATGCGGAGCCGAGGTTACATGGGATGAGCCTGTGGCTGAGGACAATTGTCCGGGTGTGCAGTTAAGTTCCACACATGACCCGGGCGACTTTTTTGGAGTGGGCACTACCACCGTGACCTATACAGCTACCGATGCGGCCGGAAATACCGCTGAATGCATTTTTGATGTGACGGTTGAGGATGTGGAGGACCCGGTAATTTTAAATTGCCCAACCAATATTATAGAAGAAAATGATCCCGGTGAATGTGATGCTGTAGTTGAATGGAATGAGCCTGTTGCTGAGGACAATTGTCCAGGGGTAGAGTTGAGTTCCACACATATACCTGGTGATATTTTTGAAGTGGGTACCACGACAGTAACTTATACAGCAATTGATGCAGCCGGGAATACTTCTGAATGTAGTTTTGAGGTGACAGTAGAAGACACCCAGACCCCGATAATAGTAAATTGTCCTCAGGATATTATTGAAGAGAATGAGGAGGGCGAGTGTGGTTCCATTGTTAATTGGAACGAGCCGGGTGTGATAGATAATTGTCCGGGTGTGGAATTGAGTTCTACGCATGAGCCGGGCGACTTTTTTGAGGTAGGCACTACCACCGTGACATATACAGCAACGGATGATGCAGGTAATACCATAACTTGCAGTTTTGAAGTCACTGTTGTGGATGCAGAGCCTCCAGTCATTATTGATTGTCCGGAGGATATTGCGGTGAATAACGATGAGGATGATTGCGGAGCGATTGTGGAGTGGACAGAACCATCTGTAGAGGACAATTGCCCCGGAGTTGAGCTGGTCGGATCAGACAGTTCGGGAACATTCTTTGAAGTTGGTGAACATGTAGTCACCTATATAGCTACGGACAGTTCCGGAAATACTGCTGAATGTGAATTTACAGTAGAAGTGGAAGACAGTGAACCCCCACAACTTGTATGTCCCGATGATATCGAAGTAAATGCCCAATCAGGGGAATGCGATGTGCTGATAAGCATTGATTTGCCGGAAGTATCAGACAATTGCGGTGTGGATACGTTTTTCAATAACTTCAACCTGACTGAAGATGCAACTGATACTTACGGAGTGGGTATCACCACAGTGAAATATTTCGCGACGGACATTCATGGTAATGAAGACTCCTGTTCCTTTGATGTAATTGTAATAAAGGACTTCGACCTGGAGATTGAATGCCCGGATTCTATTGTAGTAAACACAGACCCGGATACCTGTGGTGCTTTTGTTCAGGTGCCGGATCCCGATATAATCAATTTCTGTGATATTGATACCGTGTATAATGATTACAATCAAACTGAAGATGCCTCCGATTTTTATCCGGTGGGTATTACGGTGGTTGTCTTTTTTGCTGAGGATGCCGACGGAAGTGAAGCAAGCTGTGAATTCGAAGTAACGGTAGAGGACAATGAAGCACCCGAGATAATCTGTCCTGAGAGTGTATCAGTAAACAACGATCCGGATTCATGCTCGGCAGATGTGAGCATTGACCTGGCTATAGCCATGGACAATTGTGAAGTGGACAGCATAGTGAATAATTACAATTTCACGGAGGATGCCAGCGATGTTTACGAAGTGGGAGTTACGGAAGTGGTATTCACAGCCTTTGACGCTGCGGGCAATTCAGCGACCTGCAGCATTGAAGTGACGGTGACGGATGTGGAGGACCCGGTGATAATTTGCCCGGATGATATCACGGCAGAGAACGACGAGGGTGAATGTGAGGCATTTGTAGAAGTGCCATTGCCGGAAGCCAGTGACAACTGCGAGGTGGATTTGGTTACAAACGACTACAATAATGGGCCCGACGCCTCGGATGTGTATCCGGTGGGTACGACCCTGGTGCAGTTTACAGCAGAGGATGGCTCCGGCAACACGGGCATTTGCAATTTCTCCATTACAGTAGAAGATACAGAACCACCGGTTATCGATATGCTGATGGATGTGAGTGCGACGGTTGACACCGGTGAGTGTGAGGTATTTGTGATGATAGATATTCCGTTGGTCACGGACAACTGTTTGTTGGATACATTCTTCAACAGCTATACAGGTACTGAGGATGCGAGTGGAGTGTATCCGCTTGGAGAGACGGTAGTGGTTTACACGGCCATTGATTCTGCTGGCAATGTCACGACAGATAGTTTTGTGGTGGAAGTTACGGGAGGAGTTCCCTTGTCTGCGGAATGTCCCGATGACATTATTGCGTCCACCGACCCTGACAGTTGCAATGCCTTTGTAGAAGTTCCTCTGCCTGATGGAATAGGAGGCTGCGGAGTTGACAGCATTTTCAATGACATTACCGGAGCGGGAGCAGCTAATACAGTATATGAAGTGGGAACCACGGTGGTAATTTATACAGTGGTAGATGTGGAAGGCAATACAGCGACTTGTGAATTTGAAGTAGTTGTAGAGGACAATGAAGCACCCGAGATAATCTGTCCTGAGAGTGTATCAGTAAACAACGATCCGGATTCATGCTCGGCAGATGTGAGCATTGACCTGGCTATAGCCATGGACAATTGTGAAGTGGACAGCATAGTGAATAATTACAATTTCACGGAGGATGCCAGCGATGTTTACGAAGTGGGAGTTACGGAAGTGGTATTCACAGCCTTTGACGCTGCGGGCAATTCAGCGACCTGCAGCATTGAAGTGACGGTGACGGATGTGGAGGACCCGGTGATAATTTGCCCGGATGATATCACGGCAGAGAACGACGAGGGTGAATGTGAGGCATTTGTAGAAGTGCCATTGCCGGAAGCCAGTGACAACTGCGAGGTGGATTTGGTTACAAACGACTACAATAATGGGCCCGACGCCTCGGATGTGTATCCGGTGGGTACGACCCTGGTGCAGTTTACAGCAGAGGATGGCTCCGGCAACACGGGCATTTGCAATTTCTCCATTACAGTAGAAGATACAGAACCACCGGTTATCGATATGCTGATGGATGTGAGTGCGACGGTTGACACCGGTGAGTGTGAGGTATTTGTGATGATAGATATTCCGTTGGTCACGGACAACTGTTTGTTGGATACATTCTTCAACAGCTATACAGGTACTGAGGATGCGAGTGGAGTGTATCCGCTTGGAGAGACGGTAGTGGTTTACACGGCCATTGATTCTGCTGGCAATGTCACGACAGATAGTTTTGT
>REEO01000075.1 GCA_007695035.1 Saprospirales bacterium
GGTATGCCAAAAAGTCGGAAGATCGCTTAATCCCAAAGTTTGGGTAAGGGAACTTGTACTTCGGCCTAACTGCCATGCAACAAAGTCGTTTGGAATTATGGTTCTTATTATTGGAGCCAACGTTACTATTAACCCAGATGATGGATCAAGAACTCAGGAGAATGACCTCGTTTTTTTCTTGATCAACTTTCTACTGATGAATATCAGCGAGCGGAATTTGCTTTGAATGTTCATGAAGTGCTGATATTGGGTTGGAAATGAATGGATCAGTCCAGCCAACCATCCAGCTTTCAAATACTAATGGCGTTCTACTTAATTTGACTTTGATGTTTGAAAGTGCTATTGCAAAAGGTGCCGGGATTGTGAATATGGGAACAGATACTGAAATCACAAGTTATGTTGGTGGAGTACTTCAAGTCCCAGGCGGGGTAGCAGATGGGGAATACACTGGAACATTTATAGTAACTGCAGATTATCAGTGATTAAAGAATTAATGGTTTGAAATTGTTTTCAGCCAAAGATATTTAAGAGGGATTTATTGTATTTGGGCTTCGCCGGTTTTTCCGGTAAGCCCAAATTTTTAAAAATCATCATGGAGGGGAACCTTTATTAAAGGGAGTTCGTTTAGCACTAGTAATTGACCCTTTAATATACCCCGTGATGAATAATTTATGTTCATGGTCAACTGCTATAGGCGGTTTGGCTTTCCTACTTTTAGGTCTCTTAGGGCCAATTTCTGTATCTGCGCAGAATACCGTATCTGTAAATGTCTCCGTTGAAATTGTTGAACCACTTACCATTGAAAAAACCAGTGATTTATCTTTTGGAAATATCCTGATTGATTCAGATGGAGGTACAGTTAGTTTCGATGCGGATGGCAATATTCAAATGACAGGGGGACTTACTTTTCTCAACAGTGGTTCCCAACCTGTTCAGGCTTCATTCAACATCTCCGGTCGTCCAGGCACCGGAATCAACATTGAACTCCCCCAGGAAGTAATCCTGATTCATCCCGATGGTCATGAAATAATTTTGGATGGAATTACTCCCAATACCGATGCCGATCCCACTCTTGATGCTGATGGGAAAATTGATTTCCTTCTTAATGGAACTCTTCATGTTCTTCAAAATCAGGAATCCGGTGATTATTCCGGGACCTTTATAGTCACAGTGAATTACAATTAGTAAGATTCTGCTTGGCTACCATCCATTTTCGGTTCATCCTATTTTTAAAATTTTTTGCTGTAAGGAAAAGATTTTTCCATCCTTCCCATTTTAGGTCTCCACCTTTTTTTTGAGTAAAAAATGCTTCAACCCTAATTGAATTTTGAATCCTCATTAGTAGTTTCGGTCCTCCTCCAAATTCTAATCAAATTCTAAAACATCCTGGCTGGGTAATTCCTCACTTTGGATTACTTTTGCGGATTGTTTGAAAAACTCTATGCCGCCTAAAAGTGGCGAAAATGAGAGCGTTTGAAACTTTGGAGATGGGTATAGAAGATTTTGCGATAAGGATGTTTGTGGCCGTGTTGCTTGGGATTGCAGTAGGTTTCGAGCGACAGTGGAGGCAGCGTTCTGCCGGTTTAAGGACCAATACCCTGGTCAGCGCTGGGTCAGCTGCTTTTGTACTTCTTTCAGCATCATTGACTGCAGATACGGTCATTGGTGACCCTTCAAGGGTAGCAGGACAAATTGTCACAGGGATCGGATTTCTTGGAGCCGGTGTCATCATGAAGGATGGATTTACTGTCCGGGGTTTAAATACGGCTGCTACCATATGGTGCTCTGCCGCCGTGGGCGCACTTGCAGGTGCCGGACTTTTGATGGAGAGTGCCATAACCGCTTTTTTCATCCTTTTTATCCATGTATCGCTAAGACCTTTTGGTAATATTTTGGATAGGCGTCCTATACAGAATGAAGAAGTGAGAAGTGTTTATTACGCCTTTGAAGTTAGATGCAAGGCCGATGTCGAAAACCACATCAGGGTTCTGTTGCTTCAGTTCATCAATCAGGACGATGAACTTTCATTGAGGTTGTTGAAAAGTGTGGATGATGAAAGCCCTGCAAAGGCAGCAATTGTTGCAGAGATATTTGCCAATCGCAGCAAAGATGAGGCACTAGAGAAGGCCTCCGCACGGTTTACGGTAATTCCCGGTGTTACTCACGTATCCTGGGAGGTTAAGGAAAGGGAGACGGACTGATAATAGGTAATTGATTTCTCGGAGAAAAATTTTAGCCATGGAAACAAATGTAAAAAATGGGGTAAATAAGTTTCAAGAACTCATTGCAAATCAGGGTGAACTCACTGAATTTCTCGAGAAGTACCCGACAGTGGAAGTGGCTGAGATGATTGAAAACTTGAATACAGGTGACATGCTCCACTGTTTTGACCTGTTGCCTCTAGAGCGTCAAGGTGCCATATTCTCCGAATTACAATTGACCCGGCAACTTTCCTTTTTTCAACAGGTGAGTAAAAAGCGTTTTGGGCCCATTTTTGAACACATGTATTCCGACCACCGGGCTGACCTTTTTCAGCACTTTACCCAGCAGGAGAAAACGGCCATATTGCCTTTTTTATCTGGAGAAGTAAGGGAGAACGTCATTCACCTGAGCGCCTATCCACCGGAAACCGCCGGGGGAATAATGAGAACCGACTTTACCGCAATTAGAGAGGATTTAAGTTGTCGGCAGGCCATTGAACAAGTAAGAAGTTCCAGTACAAAGAACCTCATCTACTACGTATATGTAGTGGATGAAAATATGCGACTGTTGGGTTTTTCCAGCCTGAAAGACATCATTATGGCAGACCCCTCATCCATGGTTCGCAAAATCTATCACCGGGAATTTGTTTATTCCATGGTTGAAGAAGATCGGGAAGAAGTGGCAAAAAAGGTGGAAAAATACGATCTTGTTGCCATCCCTGTGCTCAATAGCGAGAATCAATTGATCGGTCTGGTACACCACGACGATGCCCTCGAGGTCATTCGGGCAGAACATACCGAAGACATGGAAAAATTTATGGGTATTGTGCCCGGAGATGAAATCCTGGATTACAACCAGACTTCCACCTTTGGCCATTTTCGTAAAAGGGTAGTGTGGCTATCTCTTCTGGCTGTTCTAGGGGTAATCTCTGGCATAATTATTCACAGTTTTGAGGAAACCCTGGCCACTCTTATTATCCTCGCGATGTACATCCCCATGGTGGCCGATACCGGCGGAAATGCTGGTAGCCAGGCCGCTACTGTCGTTATTAGGGCTTTGGCACTTGGACAGTTAAAATTGGCCGATTGGCTCCGAATTATCTGGAAAGAGGCAAGAATTGCTTTCCTCCTCGCCATTGTATTGGGAATAATCGCATTTGGTAAAGTTTTATGGCTTTCTTGGAATACGCACATTCCCCCGGAATATGACCTGTTTTTTCTCGCATTTGGGATTTCACTTGCATTGAGTTTTCAAGTGATCACTTCCACGGTTGTTGGTGCTTGCCTTCCACTTTTAGTCAAGCGATTTGGGGGTGACCCGGCCGTCGCCGCCAGTCCGGCTATTACCACCACTGTCGATATAACCGGCCTGCTCATTTATTTTGGAATTGCCATGATGTTGTTTTTCTGATCTCCCGATGACCAGATTGTTTTGACTGAACCCAAGGGAATAGGGCTGGGGCATGGCTGTGTTTTTAGTGTTAACTTATTGTGCAGGTAGCATATTACTGGGTCTGCCGTAACCTTCATCCAGAGAGTTTATTGTATGGTCAACAAATTCTAATGATTTTCTAATACAGTTTAGAAGTCCTTCTCGCTCTTAGGGCTTTACATTTGTAAATAAGTGAATCTGGCATTCACGTGAATTGCCTGGGAAATTCTTATTGATTTCAATTTGACAACAATAGGTGTCCTCTGAGAAGGTATTCTGGGAGGCTTTTACTGAATAAAGACGGGAATAGATAAAATATTTACTATGGAAAACGATAAAAAACACAATCTCAATCGATTGCTCAGATGGTTGCTGGTACTGCTAATTGTGGGAGTGCTTGCTGTGTTGGTCTTTATACCACAATTCCGGGTGCAACCAGAAGACCCTCAACCGGTTGAGCGATTTATGCAGGTTGATGGTAAGATTTTTATCCTGGAAGAATCTCCTATACGAGACAGGGTCGGTACCGGTAAGGTCAGGTTGGACACGCTTCAGCGAAGGGTCAGTGCTCCTGCTTCCGTTGAGGCCAATCCAAGCAGAAGGGCCCACATTTATCCACCCGTTGGTGGCCGGATTGTCAGCCTAAAAATCAGCATGGGGCAGGAAGTGCAGAAGGGACAAAAGCTCTTCACCATCTATTCTCCCGAAATTGCCGAGGTCCAAACTGAATTTATCAGTGCGAGAAGTTCACTGGCGCAGGCGGAGAGGGAATTGGCGCGAAAGCAAGACCTCTACGAACGCGGCATTGCCCCTAGCAGGGAGTTGGATGAGGCCGCCACAGCTTATGAGATCGCTCAAAGTGAAATGGAGGGCGTCTCAGTTAGGATGGATATTATGGGAATGACGGAAGAGGACCTTGGCATGCCATTAATTGTAACTTCTCCTATCAATGGAAAAATCATCGATTTGAATGTGGCTGAGGGCGAATTTATCGCTGAACCTGATGAACCGCTCATGCTCATTGCAGATTTGAGTTATCTGTGGGTCACAGCCAGCATTCAGGAAAAAGATATTCGCTTTGTCCGTCCGGAGGCCGAGGCTGAGGCGCGTTTTTCTGCCTATCCTGGCGAGGTGTATAGTGGTTCTGTGCTCTTTATCGGGGATATGCTGGACATTGAGACACGTACCACCAGGGTAGTGGTAGAAATGGAAAATCCCGAAGGCAAACTTAAACCCGGAATGTTTGCCAACGTGATTTTTAAAACGGCTGCTGAACCTACTTTGGTGATCGACCCGGGAGCAGTACTTCAGAGAAGGGATTTTAACTATGTGTATATTGAAACGGAACCTTTTACTTTTGAAAAAAGGAGGATTGTGACCGGTGATTTGATTGATGGAAAACTGATTGTTGTCAGCGGACTGACCGAAGGTGAAACTATCGCTGTGCGCAATGCTGTATTATTGCCCTGATCAAAAATTCTGAAAGATGTATGTAAACAGATTTATACGGTATTGTCTCGCCAATCGATGGGTTTTGGTCAGTTTGTTTACCCTGATCGCTGCTTTTGGCTATTACTCCTGGACTCAATTGTCCATAGATGCTTATCCGGATATAGCTGATGTCACGACCATGGTAATCACCAAGTACGACGGACATGCGGCCGAAACGGTAGAAGAGCAGATTACCATTCCGCTGGAGCGGGAACTCAATGGGATGCCAGGACTGATAGTGATGCGGTCAATAAGTACCTTTGGACTGTCTATGATCACACTGGTCTTTGCAGATGGAGTGGATGATTACTTTGCCAGGCAAATTACCAGGGAGCGCCTCTCTGAAGTGGAGTTGCCCGAAGGCGCAGAACCGGAACTGGAGCCGCTTACCAGCCCCACGGGTGAGATTTACAGATACACTCTGCAGTCGGATATTTACTCGCAAAGGGAATTGCGGGAATTGCAGGAATGGGTGATAATACCAAAAATAAGGGAAGTCTTCGGTGTGGCTGAAGTTGCCAATTTTGGCGGGGAGACCACTCAGTTTCAATGTGAACTTGACCCTGAATTGCTCCTGAAGTTTGATCTCGACCTGGACGATGTGATCGAAGCCATCAATATCAATAACGCCAATGCTGGAGGTGGACGGGTTGTTCGGGGGGACCTGGCCTACGTGATACGAGGCATTGGTTTGGTGCGGTCCCTGGAAGATATGGGAAATATCGTTGTCGCATCAGTGGGAGGCACACCTATTTACCTGAGGGACCTTGGAGAACTCAAGCTCGGTGCCATGGAGCGTAACGGCATGTTGGGAATGGATGATCAGGATGATCTGGTATCCGGGATTGTGGTTTTGTTGCGAGGTGAGGACCCAACCCGCACCCTAATTGGGATACACGAAAAAGTGGACGAACTCAATGAACGCATTCTCCCGGATGGGGTAGAAGTGGTCCCGTATTACGATCGTACCGAGTTGATTGAACAGACCATCGGCACAGTTTCATTCACCTTGATGCAGGGTATAATCCTTGTGTTGCTTATCTTACTTTTGTTTCTTGGGAGTATTCGATCGGCTCTCATCGTGGCCACTGTCATTCCGGTGGCTATGCTGGTTTCTTTTGCCCTAATGTACCTGACCGATATTCCGGCCAATTTGCTGTCTCTGGGTGCGCTTAGTTTTGGTATTTTGGTGGATGCTGCAGTGGTGATGGTTGAAGCTCTGCAGGCAAAACGAGAGAAAAATCCAAAGGAGAAATTTTCGGAAAAGCGCATTGCAGAGGGAACCACAAGAGTAGCGAGACCCATATTTTTCTCCGTTTTGATTATTATCGCAGCCCACTTGCCACTTTTCGCTTTTGAGCGTATAGAAGCCAAGTTTTTCACCCCCATGGCCTGGACAGTCGCCTATGCCCTGGGAGGTGCTCTTTTGTTTTCACTCGCTGTAATTCCAGGACTTATGCTCTGGTCGTTCAGCCGACCGTCGAAGGTCTTTGTAAATCGTCCCTTTGAATGGCTCAAAGAGCGGTATCGCAGGTTGATGTCTTTTCTGCTTGGAAATCCCGCCTATGCTCTGGTGCCGGCTGTGGCTGCCATCTTGCTCACCTCCATGGTTTTTGTTCGAATCGGGAAAGAGTTTTTGCCCTATATCGACGAGGGATCCATATGGTTGCAAGTGAAATTGCCCAGTGGCATCTCTATTGAGAAGGGGAGTGAAATGGCCATTGAGTTGAGGGACGCTGTGCGGGAATTTCCCGAAGTCTCTTTCATTGTTACTCAACTCGGTCGAAACGATGAAGGAACTGACCCTTTTACCCCTTCTCATATTGAGGCTATGGTTGGCTTGAAGCCCTACCACACCTGGCAACCGCAGCGGAGTAAACTGGAATTGATAGATGAAATGGATGCCAGACTTGCTGAAATCCCTGGCATGACCGTCGGGTTTTCTCAACCGATGATAGATGGCGTGAACGACAAGGTGGCTGGTGCACACAGTGAGCTTGTAGTCAAGGTTTTTGGGGATGATTTTTTAGAAACCCGCCGCATTGCTGAAGAGGTTATGGCTACATTAGAAGGTGTGGAAGGAGCTGTCGATTTGGCGCTCGACAAGGAACCTCCACTGCCTCAAATGCAGATTGAAATTGACAGGGATGCCGCAGCCAGATACGGAATAAACGTGGCCGAAATATCGGAGTTGATTGAAGTGGGACTTGGCGGAAGACCAATCTCCGAAATTTTCCTCGGTCAGAGACGCTACGATGTAATCCTCCGCTTCAATGAAGAAGTGAGAAATACCCCGGAAAAAATTGGCAACTTATTACTGACTTCGCCCACCGGCGCTAAAGTGGCCCTGTCTCAGGTTGCTGACATTAAATTAACCACCGGTGAGAGTACAATTTCTCGGGAAATGAACCGGAGACACATGACAGTGAAATTAAATCTCCGAAACAGGGAATTCTCCCATTTTTACCGCGAAGCTGTACGAACAATTGAAGAGACAGTGGATTACGACGAGGATGAAATTTCCCTGGAATGGGGCGGTCTTTTTGAGAATAAAGAAAGAGCTGAGGGGAGGGCTCTGATTATCATGCCTATGGTTTTTGCCATCATTTTCCTCCTGTTGTATGCGGAATTTGGCACTCTCCGACATTCGGCCATCATTTTACTGTGCCTGCCTTTGGCAATTGTGGGTGGCTTACTCGCACTCGACTTGAGGGGAATGACCCTCAATGTAGCCAGTACGGTTGGGTTTATTGCGCTTTCTGGATTGGCTGTCCAAAACGGGGTGATTTTGATAAGCTATATCAATGCCATGAAGCGGAAAGCAGGAATGAAGCTCAAGGATGCAGTGTTATCCGGATCGGTGGCCAGACTCAGACCGGTGCTGATTACTGCGCTCACCACCTTGTTTGGGGTGCTGCCTGCTGCTTACACTTTTGGGGTGGGAAGTGACATTCAGCGACCGCTCACCACTGTGGTACTTGGAGGACTGATTTCGGCAACCATTCTCACCATGATAGTCTTGCCTTTGATTTACTATCTTGTTGAGAAAAAATTTACGAAAGATGAAGCTGGTGGAGATTGATCTGGGATTGTATGTCATTTATAACAGAAAGAACATCCATGGACTCCTTTTGAAAAGTGTTTGTTTGGAAAATCTCCTCTTAACCATTGCGAGGTCATTTATTTTAAGGAATATTAAAGCGAAAATATGATACGCATCTTTATCGCAATTTGGATTATCGCCTGTGGGGCTCTCTCTGCCGGGGCGCAGAATAATAATGTGAAGGAGCCTCTGGAACTCGATTTTCAGGAATTTCTGACCCGGGTCCTGGCGAACAATCTCGATCTGGCCATTGAAGAATTTGAAATACCCATATCGGAGGCAGCTGCTGTCGCTGCCAGGGTTTATGAGGATCCGGAGCTCGAAGTTATACTCCCTGCTTTTGCCCGGGAAGATTTTAGAGGTATGCCGAGGAACATCGCCTTCGAATTAGAAATTCCAATCGAAACTTTTGGTAAGCGGCGATACAGAATCCAGGGAGCAGAGATGGAAAAACAGGTTGCTCAGGCCGGTCTGGAAGATTTTCTAAGGTTTCTCAGAGCAGAAGCGGCCGCCCTTTACGCTGAACTTCTGGTTAACCAGCTCATTAGGGAGCGCATGGGACTTACGCTGGAACAGTTGGAATCCCTGATTGAAGTCAATGAGGCCCGCTTTGAAACTGGTGAGATTGGTGAAATCGACCTGTTGCAAACCCGCCTGGAAGCCAAGAAATTTGAAACAGAAGTTTTCGACCTCATAGCGGATTTTGCTGAGCTCAACGCAGAACTCAATTATCTTATGGGCTCCTGGGAATCCGATTCACTTGTTCTGGAGGGTACCCTCGAAATACCCGGCCCCACTGACAATATCGTTACGCTGATCGACCGCGCAAGAACAGAAAGACCGGATGTCCACCTCGCTGAACGCAGTCGCGACCTGGCTGAAATTGATCTAAAGCTTGCACGGGCTGAGCGTTTACCTGACTTTTCATTTATTGCAGGTTACCACAACGAAGAGGCTTTGAAACCTGCACCTGGCTTTGGGGCTGTTTTTGCAGGCCTGAGAATCCCTTTGCAGTTCAGTGGTTTTAACAGGGGGCAGGTGCAAATGAGTAGCGCCATGTTTGAGCAGTCCGGTGCATTCGTTAATGCCGCAAAACTCGAGGTGGAGGTGGAGGTCCGTGAAGCCCATTCCCGATTCCGCCTTGCCGAGTCCAAACTTGCACTTTTTACCGATCAGATTCTCAGTGATGCGGAAAGGGTGCAAGATGCGGCCCTATTCAGCTACCAGCGCGGGGAGGTCTCGCTACTGGAGGTGTTGGAAGCACAGCGAACACTTAATGAAATTTACCTGAATTACTACGAAACCCTTGGGCAGTACGCAGAATCATTGGTCGATCTCTCCAGGGCAACGGGCATTTGGCTGGTCGAATTCTGAGTTTTTTTAGGTGGTTTTCTAAAGTTCTTGGACGTATCGGACTCAGTATTCGATGGTCTGTTTTGTGTCTTGTCCAAAGCTCACATATATTCCCAAAGCATTCATTCCATCGCGCTTTTCCTACTCATAAAAATTACTCTTACTTTTGCCGCAGGAAATCCCCAGGAAACAGGGATGTTCTTTGTAATTTGATTGATTGAATTACTGATGCACATTAATCCAAAAAGCGTGCTGGTTATCGGCGGTGGCATTACCGGATTGGCAGTGGCCCGCAGGTTGCTTCTGAAATACGGCAATCGCATCAGCTTGCGTATTTTGGAAAAAGAAAAGCTTCCCGGTAAGCATCAAAGTAGTAGAAACAGCGGTGTTCTCCACGCCGGACTCGCCTACAAACCCGGTAGTAAAAAAGCGCTGCTGGCCGTGTCGGGAATCCGGCAAATGGTTCAGTTTTGCGAGGAGAATAACCTTCCTCACGAACAGTGTGGTAAGTTGGTCGTGGCCCGGAATGAGGATGAAATTGCCGGGCTGGGGGCACTGTTGAAAAAGGGCCGGGCCAATGGTTTATCCGGCCTTAGACAACTTGACAGGGAGGAAATGACCTCGATGGAGCCGCATGTGGGTGGAGTGGCAGGATTGCTGGTGCCGGGAGAGGGGATTGCGGATTTTGCTGCCGTGTGTGAAAAGCTCAGTGAGAAAATTGTACAAAAGAGTGGTCAGATCGTCACCGGATTCAAATTGTCAGGTGTAGTTGAGAAGAACAATCAATTGATACTGAAGGCTGAAAGTGGCGACCAAATGGTTGCCGATTTTGCCATCAATTGCGCAGGACTTTACGCTGATAAGGTTTGTGAGTTTTTTGGATTGAAGCCGGGGCTGAGAATCATTCCTTTCCGGGGGGACTACTACAGATTGAAAAAAGAGTCCGAACACCTGGTTAGAAACCTAATCTACCCCGTACCCGACCCCGGTTATCCATTCCTGGGTGTGCATTTGCACAGAATGATCCCAGACGGGGTAGCGGCCGGTCCCAATGCGGTACTGGCTTTTTCCCGCGAGGGGTACCGAATGCGCGATGTCAATTTCAGGGAACTCCTTGAATCCGTCTCTTACAGGGGTTTGCAAAAGTTTTTGCTGCGACATCGCAAAATGGTGATATCAGAATTGCGGTCCTCGGCCTCAGCGACTGTTTTTTTGAATCGGTTGAGAAAACTGGTGCCCGAATTATCAGCCGGTGATTTGGAGAGGGGGAAATCCGGTGTCAGGGCACAGGGAATTGACCGAAAGGGAAATTTGATTGGGGATTTTTTTATAAAAAAGGGAAAGAACAGCCTGCACCTTCTTAACGCGCCCAGTCCGGGGGCTACAGCTTCTCTGTCTATTGCTGACTGGGTAGTTGACCATATCGAATTCTAAAGGATGCCCCTTTCAATAAATTCCTTTAGCTCATCCGCCATGTCGCGCTTATTATTGAGGTGCGGTACTTTGTTTTGCCCGCCGAGTTTTCCCCGTTTTTTCATCAGTTTCCTGAAGGCGTTTTCTTTGAGAATATTCAACTTGAGGGGCCTGAGGATTTTACCTTTGATCAGGTCTTCGTAATAAATATTCTGGCGCACCATTTCACCGTCGAGAAATTTCGCAAAGGCCTCCGGATCATCAGGTGGGGTTTCGAATTCAATAAACCACTCGTGATAGGGGAGACCGCCCTCCGGTGGAGTGACCTGTGGAGCCACCGTAAACTCAACCACTCCGACTCCGTATTTCTCACCGGCCAGCTTTATGGCCTCTTCCACTTCTTTGGCAATCGCGTGCTCCCCAAAAGCAGAGATGTAATTCTTGGTTCGGCCGGAAACAATGATCCGGGGTGGATCGGTGCTCAAAAAACGGACTGTGTCTCCAACATCGTAAGCCCAAAGCCCGGCATTGGAGGTTACAATCAATGCGTAATCCACGTCTTTTTCCACTTCCCGTAAAGTGAGCCGTGGGGGATTATCACTCCCGTATTCCCGTAGTGGGATAAATTCATAAAAGATGCCGGAGTTAATGTTGAGCATCATGCCCTCTTCTCCGGGTCGGTCCTGAAAGCCGAAAAAACCCTCGGATGCAGGATAGGTCTCCAGACTGTCAATTGGGGCGCCTATGTATTTTTCCATGATAGCGCGATAGGGCTCGTAATTGACGCCGCCAAAAACGAAGAGGGAAAAATTGGGGAAGATGTCCAAAATGGTCGATTTGCCGGTTCGCTCCAACAGCCGCTCGAAGTACATCTGAACCCAGGGGGGGATCCCGCTGATTAATCGCATGTCCTCCGTGAGTGTTTCGTCTATGATATGTTCGAGTTTCTCTTCCCAATTCTCGATAATGTTGGTCTCGTAGGAGGGCATTTGGTTGCGCTTTAGCCAACCGGGTATGAGGTGGTTGGAAATGCCGGATAATCTTCCGGTGAGTATTCCATTGGTTTTGTCTAATTTGGGTGATCCGGAGAGAAATATCATTTTCCCATCCATGAAGTCGAAGTTGCCCGTCTGATGGGCAAAATTAAACACTGCATTGCGGGCGGTTCCAAAGTGGTTGGGAAGACTGTCGGTTGTGATGGGGATGTATTTTTGACCGGATGTGGTGCCGCTGGTCTTCGCAAAATACCTGGGTGTTCCCGGCCAAAGAATGTCCTTTTCAGCATTGATGACCTGCTCCACCCAGGGGCGCATCTCTTCGTAACCTCGCACAGGAACTTTTCCGGTGTATTCACGGTGTGATTTTATTTCAGAAAATCCGTGGTTACTTCCGAAAACGGTTTTTGCACCTTTTCTCAGCAACTTATGGAATAGTTTCTCCTGAATTTTCACTCCATTTGCGCCATTCTTTTTAATGCTTGTGGCCGTCCAGGCTGCAAAGGGTCTGGCTAACACCGATTTTATTCCCATGACACTAACTGGCTTTAGTTAAGCCGGAGGTCCTCAATTTCGGCTCCGGGAAAGTCGTTCGGGTCAAAGGTAAATAAATTTTCAGGAAAATCACCACCTCGTTGATGGTCCCTGATGGCGAGCTCATAGACTGTCCCATTCCGGGCGATAATGGCCACATAACCTGGAACACGATTGTCCATATCCAGCAGCAAATTGATTTTGACATAATCCGAAGCTCTGGGATCGGTGGGTTTCATTTCGATGAAATCGTAGGCTTTTCCGTCCAGGGTTTGCTTGCCGGAATGCTGGTATTCGTATTTGCCGCTTTCGTACATTTGGACGATCTGCGCAGGACTCATAAACATCTCGTCCAGGTCATCTTCATATTCGGTGATCTGAACCTCATTGAAATCTTTTATCCAGGTCCAAATTGACTCCCCGTCACTGATGACAATCTGCTCTCCGAGGTCAACCCTGAATTGGTCTCCCTTTTGATGGAGGGTTCCCTCGATTATGTCGGGTTCCATTTCGGGGAAGCGCACCTTTAATTCAAAGGAGAATTTCCAACTGCTCTCAGATTCTATATTTTCTTTGACGGACTCCAACATCTGCTTTGCCACAGGATCCTGTCCAAACAGGGAGGTGGGGCTAAACTGACTTAGAAAAAAAACGCATGCAATTGCCAACAGGAATCTTTTCATCTCTTTAGTACTTGTTTTTTCAGTGTATCAATTGATCCCTGATTGAAAATCAAGTGAAGTTCATTTCAGGACCCGATTTCTATTCTCAAAGGTAAAGTGATAGAACTGATTTCCCGCCCACCTTGTTTTAGCAGCTTCATCACAATGGCTGTGGGTAGAAAAAATAAAGCACTTTTGCCTGCTTCATTCTGAAATTTCCCCTCCACAACTGGACCCGGCGCCCGCCGTGCAGGCGTAACAGTGTTGTCCTGTTATAATTTTTCGCTCTAACAGGGTTTTAGGGGCAAATTCAGAAATGTGTTGTCCCGGGGCATCCACTTTCAGGTCCAACATTTGATTGAAGTCGCAATCATAGATATAACCGTCCCAACTCACACTGAGGGTGTACTTGCACATCAGCCCCTCAATGGTAGCGGGATTAAAGGCATTTATCAACTTTTCCATATAGGATTCGTACTGGTCGGTGTGAATCAGGTACTCCAAAAACCGGCTGATCGGTTGATTGGTAATTGCGTACAAATTATTAAAAACTACATCGAATTTTCGCTTGAGTTTTCGCTTGAATTCGCGCTCCAAAGTTGCCTGACTCCCCGGCAGGTAGGCACCGGTGGGATTGTAAACGAGGTCCAGGGTGAGCCCGGTGTCCTCTTTACCGTAACCCACCTCGTTTAGCATTTTTAAAGCTTTTATGGAGTCTTCGAAAACTCCGTCACCCCGCTGCGAATTGGTCCTTTTTTCGCTAAAGTGAGGTAGTGAGGAGACCACTTTCACTTTGTGATCGCGGTAAAATTCCGGTATGTCATGGTATTTTTTATTGGCCACGATAATGGTGAGATTGCAGCGGGCCATCACCTCAGCTCCCAGTTTGTAACACTCACTTACAAACCATCGAAATTCGCTGTGCATCTCTGGGGCACCACCGGTAATATCCACCGTGGGAATTTTGTGTTTTTCGATAATCTCCAGACAGGTTTCTAAATCTTCCCTGGTCATCATCTCATCCCCCTTGTCGGGTCCTGCATCCACATGACAGTGAGAACAGGTCTGGTTGCACAATTTACCGATGTTGAGTTGAAAAATTTCGATGCCATCCGGTCGGAGGGATTGTAAATTGTGCTCGTCGAGTTTTTGGTCGAAGGGGGTAAACCCTTCACTATTGCCGGGCTCAATTCCCTTCTTAAGGACTTTAAGTTGATAAAATGTGTCGCTGAGTTGGCTTTTTTTTGCCTTCAGGCTTTTTGTGCGTTGCTTAACTCCCATGGTTTGGCTTGATTTACATCGACATTTTTTTGGCGTGCTCCATCATCTGTACAGAATAAACGAGTGACGCACCTCCTCTTATGGCCGCGGCCACATGTACTGCTTCCATCATCTCTTCTTCATCGCTTCCATTTTCAAGGCTGCCAGTGGTGAAAGCATCTATGCAATAGGGACACTGTATGGTGTGAGCTACGGCCAGCGCTATCAGTGATTTTTCCCGCATAGTTAGTGCCCCGTCCTTAAAGACTGATCCGTAGTATTCAAAAAATTTTTCGCCCAGTTCTTTTTGGTGTTCTGTAATGTCTCCAAACTTTTTCAGGTCGTCCGGGTTGAAGTACTGTTTTTTCATAATTTTGTAAATTATTAAATCCTTTGAGAAGTAAGACGAAGGTATCAAAAATAAATTACAGGGACGCCATCGAAGAATCTTCATCTTTCAGTTGGAATTTTGATCACAAAGGACACCGCTTTGACTGCCGGGTAGATTCCTGCGATCATGTGTCAGATGCCGGCGGCAGTGAAGGTTTTAATATTTCTTCCATTGAGCATTCGGAAAATGGGTCAAAAATACCCTGGCATCTCCTGGCCGCTTTTTGCCGGGTACTGCCTGATAATATAAGCCAGTACAGCTTGCGCATTTACACGAAAGACAGCTTGATTGCGACATCCTCTTTCCAGCGAATTCAATTCAAGCTTAGCTCCTTCGTGAACACCCAACAAAGTAAATCTTTCCCGGGGAGCTTATTAAAGAAAATGCTGGTTGGTGGTGTCAACTTTCTGGACGGAGATATTTGGTTGATCGGCAATGTCGTTGTATCCGGTGCACATTATTGGGAGAACGATCATTCAATTTGGAGTGAGTATTATGAAGAACTCGAGTTTCAACAAAAAGTCTTAGAGTCTCTCAAGGAGAATTGGATCATAGTAACTCCACCCATGGCTCTGGGGATTATTCAAAGAGGAAGTGTGGAAGATCAAATCGACGGTGGGAGTTCTGACTGGAAATACTTTCCCGTAGAGCCATTGATGCGTCTGGATATTTCTTCCAAATGGGGTTCTTTTGACGATTATTACAGCAGCCTGAGGTCTCGTTACCGGAAGAAAGTAAGGCGTGTGCTACGGGCTTCCTCATCAATTAAGGTCAAGGAGTTAAAGCTGAAGGACATTGAGGGGTACCGCGAAAAAACATGGAGTTTTCTGCAGGACTTACTGGATGAAATTCCCTACATTTCTGTTCAGCCAAAACCAAATACCCTGGAGATGTTGAAGAGTGTGCTGGAGGAGGATTACCATGTGTTGGGTTTTTTCATGGAAGAAAAACTGGTTGGATTTCTTTCTGCCACGCAATTGAATGGCACCACTGAGGGACATTTGATTGGTTATGACCGACAGGTAAACGAGGACTTTAGTCTTTATAAGTTCATGCTGACTGCGTTGGTGGCGCGTGCCATCTCTGCCGGTAGTAAGCGACTGTATTTTGGACGAACTGCATCCATTTCCAAGATAAATCTCGGTGCACTCCCGGAACCATCCGGAACCTGGTTTCATCTCACCAACCCCTTCGCACGAAAATTGATGCCGCTGGTTTACAACCTTCTATATAAGCAGGACCAATCCGAAGAGCGCAATGTCTTTAAAGATTGATACTAGAATTTAATTCTGACTGGAGTCAGGCTTAATATGATCTAGTGTCTTTAAAGGAGTTTCTGCAACTCATTTTCCAGATTGGTTTGTGCCCTTGGGTTGATTACGGCTATTTTTCCATCCCGGTCTATGAGATATGTTCTGGGTATAGCTCTTACCCCGTAAGTTTGAGCAGCGCTGCACTGCCATCTTCTGAGTTCACTTACATGGTAGGGCCAATCAAGGCCATCTTGTTCGATGGCATCCGTCCAGCGCTTCTTTTGGATGGCCAATTGCTGTTCTATCTCCTCCGGGCCACTTAAACGCGCTCTGGCCTGGGGGTCGAGTCCGTCAAGGGAAACGTTGAAAACCTTGAATCCCTGGTCCTTGTACTGGTTGTAAATTTCTACAATTTTGGGATTGGCGATGCGGCAGGGTCCGCACCAGGCAGCCCAAAAATCCAATAGAACCACATTGCCTCGGAGATCTGACAGCCGGTAAATTTCTCCATCCGGTCCTTCCATTTCAATGTCAGGTGCTTCCATCCCGACCTGTATGCCTCCTTGTTGTTGATTTCGGTTGGCTTGTTGATTGGCCTGCTGATTGAGTTGTACAACAATTTCCGCATATTGTTCGGCATCTTTGGTGCCGGGGTGTTCTTGAATTAATCTTTCGCTGGTTTTATTGTGTATTTCGACAAACTCCGGCCTGCTTCGGAGCCCTCGCATGGCAAAATGTGCGGCTGCATAGGCATTTTCTATCTGGTCAATGTGGGCACTTATGTCCTCCACACTTTGAAATTCACGATTGTTGGCCAATTTAAAGCTCTCGACCATTTCCTTCGTGGCTTCACTGCCTTCCACCTCAAAAATATTTTGCGCCAATTGGTCCATATTGCCCGATATCCTTATTTGGTCCTCTTCCCCGGTTAGTATGAGGTCCCCACCCTGGGCACCGATTCGAACGCGGTAGATCCCCGGCCTGGGTTTGGGATCTAAATCAATACTGAAATTGCCGTAGTCGTCAGAACTTGTCCGCGCCAGGGTGACAGGCTCCTGCCCGACAATGATATGCTCTAAAACCACAGATAGATTTTCTGAACCCTCTATCTGACCTTCGATATTCAGACTGGATGATAGATTGCCGCAACCGGTTAAACCAATCGTAAAAATTGCTGATGTAATCAGGGTTGTAATCAAGTACTTCATATGCCTGTTTTAATTTTTTTGAGAGAGGTGATTTACAAAGACAAAGCATTCCAAAAAATTGGAAGTGACCGCTCACATTTTATCACCTCACTCACCAATTTTATTTGCAATGGTATTTTCGTGGATTTCTCTGTATTCATCTATGTTTCCAAAGGGCTCAGAATCAATGGTCACAGACCCATCGGTCACATTTCCTAAAACATGGTACTTCAGATTTTTATTGTCCAGGATATCGAATATAAGGTCCCGCAAATTCGGGTCGATGGATACCACCGCCCTGGACTGACTTTCTCCGAATAAAAAGGCATCTTTCCGCACCAGAGAATCTGATACTATCTCAAATCCCAGTCCTCTTTCCATGCCGGATTCTGCCAGACAGGCAAAAAGTCCGCCTTCGGAAATGTCATGTGCCGATTTGATGAGCCTTTTGTCAATGAGTTCCAAAAGGGTGTCGTGCAATTCCTTTTCGACAGTAAGATCAATATCGGGTACGGGTGAGTGCTGGGGTCCATTTGTGATGCGCAAATACTCTGACGAACCAATATCGTTTTTGTGGTCTCCAAGCATGATAATCAGGTCACCGGATTGCTTGAAATCCATGGTCATTATCTTCGATTGGTCTTGTATAATTCCGATCATCCCGATAGTAGGTGTCGGATAGACCGGCTCGTTCCCGGACTTGAGGACTGAGTGGTTATAAAAACTCACATTTCCGCCCGTAACAGGGGTGTTGAATTGTTTACAGGCCGCTGCCATCCCTTTGATGGCGTACACAAACTGGTAGTAAACCTCGGGGTTATAGGGGTTTCCAAAATTCAAACAATTGGTTATGGCCAGGGGTTTGGCACCGGTACATACCAGATTTCTCGCTGCCTCCGACACTGCGATAGCTCCACCTCTAAAGGGATCGGCATACACGTAGCTTGAATTACAGTCTGAGGTGGCGGCCAATGCCACACCGGTTCCCTTAATTCGTATTACCGAAGCGTCAGACGGACTGTTAAAACTGAGGGTATTTGTCCTGACAGTGGAATCGTACTGGTTATAAATCCACTTTTTTGAGGCGATATTGGATGAGGCCATTAATTTTTTAGCCACCAATACTAGATCTGTTGGCTGAGGGATGTTTTGAATGTCAAACTCATCGATTTTTTTGAAGTATGCGGGGGTTTGGTAATCCCGGTCATAAACCGGCGCTCCACCGCCCAAAACCAAGGAGGCTGCCGGAATGTCTGCCACTTTTTCTCCGTGCATAAAATACTCCAATCGGCCGCAATCGGTCACTTCGCCAATTTGCACACATTCGAGGTCCCATTTTTTGTAAACCTCCAGCAATTTGTCCTCGCTTCCCTTTTTGGCGACGACAAGCATGCGTTCCTGGCTCTCACTAAGGAGAATTTCAAAGGGATGCATATTTTCCTGACGGAGTGGCACCTTGTCCAGATGGATGACCATTCCCGTGCCGCTCTTGGCCGACATTTCAGAGGTGGAGCAGGAAATTCCCGCCGCACCCATGTCTTGCATACCTTCAACTGCTCCTGTTTTAAGTGCTTCCAGGCTGGCTTCGAGTAGTAGTTTTTCCTGAAAGGGATCACCAACCTGTACCGAGGGCAGGTCGTCTGCGGAATCCTCGGTCAGGTCTGCGGAAGCGAAGGTCGCTCCGTGGATGCCGTCCTTGCCCGTGGCTGATCCCACGATAAAAACCGGATTGCCCGGTCCAGGAGCTACCGCAGAAGCCGTTTCGCCCACTTTTACAATTCCGATGGACATGGCATTGACCAGGATGTTTTGTTGGTAGCTCGGATGAAAGTATGTTTCCCCACCAATGGTAGGCACTCCGAGGCAATTTCCGTAATCCCCGATGCCTCTAACTACACCCTTTAGCAGGTGTTTGGTGCGCTCGGTATCCAGGTCGCCGAAGCGAAGGGAATTGAGTGCTGCGATGGGACGCGCTCCCATGGTAAAAATATCCCGGTGGATTCCACCAACTCCGGTAGCCGCTCCCTGATAGGGTTCAATGGCAGAGGGGTGATTGTGGGATTCCATCTTAAAGGCACAGGCCAGACCATCGCCAATATCAACCAGGCCTGCATTCTCCTCACCAGCCTCTACCAGTAGATTTTCTCCCTTTCGAGGGAGTGTCTTGATCCATTTAATGGAGTTCTTATAACTGCAGTGTTCGGACCACATTACGGAGTATACACTCAGTTCCGTAAAGTTGGGTTCCCTGCCGAGATAATCGACTATTTTATCGTATTCCTCTTTGAGCAATCCCAACTTTTCTGCGGTTTCCACTCCCGGCTTTGTCTCCTGACTCATATTGGTTTGTAGTATTTTTCCGCCCCAGCTCGAATCCAATTGAATGGCAATCTGAAATAGGGAAGCGGTGGTTAAAACTTTTCCTCTGATTCAATGACTGCAAAGATATAACAATGTCGTCAAGTTTGCCCGATTTTAATTCCACTGTCATGGGAAATTTATCCTTGGTCCAATTGCAGCTTCACGATCTTTTTCCCAAAGTTCACGATTGAATCCCACCCTTTCTATCGTGAAACGACCTCCAACTCCGCAATCCTTATTTGGCCTGATTCCCAAAAAAAGTGGCCGGGAGCATCGCAATTTTGCAATGTTTTTCTATGTTTACGATTCTTTAATTTGAAAAGACCATGCAAATAAAATTTCTCCATGCCGCCGATCTCCATCTAGGCAGCCCCTTCAAAGGTCTTCACAATGTCAATCCCTCCCTGGGAAAAAAATTGAGGAAGGCATCCTTTGTCGCTTTTGATAATATGGTAGATGCAGCAATCGAAGATGAGGTGGATTTTGTCCTGATCGCCGGCGATTCTTTTGATTCCGGTTCGGGTGACCTGCAGGCCCAGTTTTTTTTCCTCCGGGGCATGAATACGCTCCGTGAAAAAGGGATTCCGGTTTACCTG
Organism: Saprospirales bacterium; assembly: GCA_007695035.1. Classification (GTDB taxonomy): domain Bacteria; phylum Bacteroidota; class Bacteroidia; order Chitinophagales; family Saprospiraceae; genus PWJY01. The sequence goes on from REEO01000075.1 coordinate 20,233, forward strand.
ATCACAGGGAATCACGATCCGCTGAACAAATGGTCTGAAAACCTCAAAATGCCCGACAACGTCATCCTTTTTAGTGGTGAAAAACCGGAGGTGTACGATTTTTTAAAAGACGGCAAAGTTGCTGCCAAAATTATCGGCATGAGTTATTCCCAAAGGGAAGTTTTTGACAACCTGGCTGCCTATTATCCTAATGGAGATCCCGGTATTCTCTCCATCGCCCTTCTGCACGGAAACAGAGGCACCGATACCGGTCATCAGCCCTACAGTCCATTTGCCCTGGACGATTTGAGACGTCACGCAAATACGGATTACTGGGCGTTGGGCCACATTCACAAAAGAGAAGTTCTGTCCGATCAAAATCCCTGTGCTGTTTTTCCCGGGAATATTCAGGGACGACACTTTAATGAAGATGGAGAAAAAGGTTGCTATTTGGTTGAGTTTGATGGGAAGAAAAGGAATGACTTCCGCTTTGTGCCCCTCTCTGAATTTATTTTCCAAAGGGTTGAGGTGGATTGTTCAAAGGTGGGTGACATTGGCGCTTTTACAGAAAAACTTGAAGAGGTCGCATCTGAACTTTTAGAGGGAAAAAGTGGAACCAGTTTTATCCTGAGACCTGTGCTGATCGGGATGACAGAGATGTTTGTTGCACTTCAGAACCACCAGCAGGTCGATGAGCTTTTTCGGGAAATTAACAACAGATCACTGCACAGGGCCTCGATTGTGCACTTTGATTCCCCGGTAAATAAAACCCTGCCTTCCGTTAACCTTGAAGAGAGGGCCAAATCGGATGATTTTTTTGCTGATCTGCTCAGGGATTTTAAGGCCCTGCTTTCCGACGATATCGAGACAAAAGGTATTATCGATGAGATTAATGAGGAGATAACCGGGAATACCAAAAGGATGCTTTCCGGGGAGATAGAAAAGGTTAATAAAGACAACGGAGAGCGGGAGGAATTGATTCGCAGTGCCAGAAATGTTGCTGTGGCTGCTTTGTTGGAACAAAAAAACCGGGGAAATGATAATTAAGGAATTGCATATCGATGGATTTGGCATTTTTCACGACCACCGCATCACCGGATTGAACAGCGGCATGGAGGTGCTTTATGGTGCCAATGAAGCAGGAAAATCTACCTTGCTGGATTTTATTCGAATGACGCTGATGGGATACCCAAGACCCAATGATCAGCGAAGACCACCTTTGAAGGGCGGAAATCACGGGGGCAGTATTTTCTTTGAGGACAAGACTGGAAAAACCTGGGAAATTCGGAGGACAGGAACCAATCACAACGCCCCGCCCACACTTATTGATCAAACTACACTGGAAGAATTTCGAGACCAGGTACAGTTTGATAAGGTTGTTAGCAACGCCAACAGTGAAATTTTTGAAAACATCTACGCGATCGGACTGAGTGAGCTTTTTCAAATGGGAAGCATTGACAAATCCGGAATGAAAGATCGCATATACAGCCTCGGAACCGGAGTGGTTGGTCTGGATCTTCGCGCATTGGAATCCGAACTCACCAAAAAATCCAGAGACCTTTATATCCCAAGAGGCAGCACTCAAAGAATTTCCAATTTGGTCAGTGATCTCAATGAATTGGAAGGGAAACTCCATCACATGGATGCCGGAGTAGAGCGGTACGATCAAATTCTCCATAAAGTTGGTGATTTTAGAGAGAAAAGTGAGGAGGTATCAAATGAAATTCAGTGCATAGACAAGGAACTTGAACAACTCAAGGCGCGCAGTGATATCTATCAAAACTTTGTGGACCTTGAAGATGCGAGGAAAAAACTGGCTGAATATGTTGACTTTCAGGAAATGCACGATGAGGACGTCGAAAATATTCGCTCTATTCAACAAAGGCTTGATGACAGAAAAAAACAACTCAGTGAGTCCCAAAAACAGTTGGATGAACTCCGGGATAGATTGGATAAGGTCAAAACTGATGAAAATCTGCTAGAATTTTTGCCCAAGAAGGGCTGGCTGGAGCGGGCAATACCAGAATATGAATCCAGAATGACTCAATCCCAAAGGGAGCAGGAACAAATTTCCCGGCTAAAGGAGGAGAGGGATTCACTTTTGAGTCGCCTTGGGAAAGGGTATTCATCTGATTTGTTAGCTCAATTCAACCAATTTGACGGTTTGAGAAACAAGGGGGAGGAGGTGTACAAAAAGTTGGAAAGCCTGGATCGAAGTATTGCTCTAAAAAAGGAAAGACTTGAGGACAGGAATAGGGCAGTAAGGGAAATCCAGACCGCCGTGGAGCAATTTGAACACCAACGGGATTCCGGGAACATTGCAACCGAACAGGATGCAGTAACCGGAAGGAAAAAATGGGCAGAGTTGGAGGTGAAATTTAATGAATTGATAAGCGCGCCCACATCCCAAGTGGATTTGCCTACCTGGCTGCACTTTGGTGCGCTTGTCGTTGCTATTATTGCGGCTGTTGGGGCCGTTCTTTTGTGGGAAACTTACATGTGGTTTGGGATAATTGGCCTTCTCGGTGCTGTGGTAATTTCCGTGCTGATTTTAAGCAGTTGGAGAAGCGGAGGGAAAAGAAATGATAAACCTGACGCAATTGAATTGCAGGCCAAAATCAAGGAATTGGAAGCGCAATTGAACTCCTATGAAAAAATTAGGGACGCCATTGAGGAAAAGGTCCGTGAACGTGACAGGTTGGTATCGCTGAAAAGGGAGGAAGAAGACCAGGTTGCGCAAGAGGAAAAATCCAGGGAGGAATTGGAGCGTGACTGGTTTGAATTTATAACTGAATTGGGTCTGCCAGCCGGGCTTAGACCTTCTGCAGCCGGGGACTTCTGCGAACGGGCGAAAAATTTTCAGGACCTGGAACGCAAGCAAAAAACCGCAGAATTGGCCAGGGGGGAATTGCAAAAAAAAATGGAGGGCTTCGAGCAGGAAATTCGTAAAATGATTTTAGCCGGGGATGGTGAATCCATTACCGAGGCAGCCAGTAGGCTTAGCAATCAGCTGGAAGAGCAGGAGAAGAAAAAGAATGAAAAGTCGAGCCTGGGCGAGCGATTGGAACGTGAGAACCACGATATGGAAACCCTGGAAAAAGAAATTGATAGGCTGGAAGGGGAGGGGGATGCGCTGTATGGCAAATACGGCATCGGTTCCGCTGAGGAGTTCCCGGAATTCCTTAAAAAACAAACTGAATACAGGGAGGCAGTGGACCAGAAAAATGAGGCGAGGCGCTTGATTGAAAGCCGCTGTGGAAAAAATCGATTTGACGGAGTGGTTCATGACCTCAGAGGGTTGGACCCCCCTGAAATCAACCGACGAATCTCTGAATTGGAGGAAAGGAAAAAAGAGCTCGACCGCGATCGGGAAGGAATTAATCAGTCCATTGGTAAGCTATCCGAGGATGCAAAGAAATTGATCGACTCCGAGGAGCAGGCCGGTTTGCTGGAAGAGCGGGAGGTCAAACGAGCTGCCCTCGCTGACGCTTACAGAGAGTGGATGTCTGTTCGCCTTGCAGAGCGGGTAATTTCCCACTGCAAGTTAAAGTACCAGGAAACCAGACAACCTGCTGTAATTCGACGTACAGCAGAGATTTTTTCAGCAATTACCTCGGGCCGGTACGGCAATATTCAGGTTTCGGTGGACGACGAGGCCCTGATTGTTTTTGGAAAAGGAGGTTCGCGCAAATCCGTTTTTGAATTGAGCCGGGGTACCAGGGAGCAACTCCTGCTGTCGCTCAGAATGGGGCTGATCGACCAGTATGAAGCGAGTGGGGCAGAACCCCTTCCTGTTGTACTGGACGATGTGTTGGTTAATTTTGATAAGAAGAGGGCCTCGGAGACAGCCCGCCAACTCACTTCTTTCGCCCAAAAACGCCAGGTTTTGTTATTCACCTGCCATAAATACATTGCGGAACTATTGGAGGCTGAGGGAGCCAGGGTGCGCACAGTTGATTAGTGGTATGTAAAGCCAGAGTGCCACCAGAATACTGCACCCTGAAGGGAAGCAACCAAAAAGCCTAACGTGAACTTCAACCCCAAATCCCCATTTTCCTCCATCCATAACCCTCCCGCCGGAAAAATTATTTAGCTTTGCCAGCAAAAAGGAAACATGAAAAAACGGCTTTTTACCAATATCGGAGAACTCCTTCAGGTTAGGGAAAAAACAACCAACCCCCTTGCCGGTGAGGAAATGAGCGAAGTGCCCTCCATTTATAATGCGTGGTTGTTGACCGAAGGCGATCGAATTAGCGGGTACGGAAAGATGGATGCGCTACCTGATGTAAAAGATGCAGAGAATATTGATTTGTCCGGTAGAAAAGTAATGCCGGCCTGGGTGGATTCGCACACCCACATAGTTTTTGCCAAAAGCCGCGAAGAGGAATTTGTAATGCGGTTAAAAGGTCGTTCGTACGAAGAAATAGCTGCAAGTGGAGGTGGAATCCTGAATTCTGCCAAAAAGCTGCAAAAAACCTCAGAGGATGAATTGTACCGTTCAGCCGAGATTCGGCTAAAGGAGGTGCGCGCTTTGGGTACCGGAGCCATAGAAATTAAAAGTGGTTACGGACTCACCACGGAAAGTGAATTGAAAATGCTTAGGGTCATTAAGCGCCTCCGGGAGAATTATCCTGACATGCCCATCAAAAGCACCTTTCTCGGGGCCCATGCACTGCCGGTTGAATACAAGGAGCGCAGGGAAGATTTTATCCGCTTGATCATCGATGAGATGCTCCCCAAAGTGGCTGAACAGGGGCTGGCTGAGTACTGCGATGTGTTTTGCGAGCGCGGATTTTTTACCTACGATGAAACCGATCGCATTTTGCAAGCCGCTGCCAATTGCGATATGAAGCCTAAGGTCCACGCGAATGAACTCGACTACTCCGGGGGTGTGCAGGTAGGTGTAAAAAACAAGGCTGTATCCGTGGATCACCTCGAGTTTGTCGGGAAAGAAGAGCTCGAAGCCCTGAATGGAAGTGGAACCATGCCCACGCTATTGCCCTCGACGGCCTTCTTTTTGGATATTGATTACGCACCGGCCAGAAAAATAATCGATTACGGTCTTCCCGTTGCAGTTGCCTCTGATTACAATCCCGGCTCAACTCCCTCCGGGCGGATGCCGCTGGTCATGTCACTGGCCTGTATCAAGATGAAAATGACCCCGGCCGAAGCCCTGAATGCCATGACCATCAACGGAGCTTTTGCAATGGAGATCGAAGACCAATGCGGCTCCATCACCAAAGGCAAATTGGCCAATTTTATCGTCTTAAACAAAGAAGTGCCATCCCTGGATTTTCTACCTTATGCATTTGGTACGGATTGGATAGATGGGGTCTATGTTTCCGGTCGAAAAGTGGGGTAGGGTTTCGATAGGTGAAAATCTAAATCGAAGGGGAATCACGCTTGCAAATAAAACCCCCTTGTGATTTTTTTAAATTCTTCCGTGTATTGGCCTGCTTCATTTCGGATGGTCAAGCTTGTTTCTTCAATTCCCGAATCGCCCTGACCGGATTTTTGATACTCGAGTAAAAGCCTGTGAGCGGGTGTGCCGGGTTGTGGATGCACCCTGCAAATACGCCTGCATCGAAGTTCCGGAAACTGATTGAGTGGCGGGGATTTCCGGTCGTTTTCACATTCTACAATCAATGAGACACTTGCTCCCGGATTCAGAAGAACTGGAGCGCGGTTTAGCAGTGATGTGTGAGAGAGTGGGCCGATCTGGCGCGCGGTGTGGGTTCCGCTTTTTCGACTGGGACTTCCCCTGAAAAAAGGCGGATTGCAAACGATGCGGTCCCATTTTTCCTCAAGTTCTTTAAAACATCCTTTTCTGACGCTCAGCCTATCCTTCCAGGGGCTGTTCTCAAAATTACTTTCTGCCAGCTTTACCGCTTCCTCGTTGATGTCAATTGCGTGTACCATTACCCCTGGATAGCGCTGGGCAATCATAAGAGAAAGAATACCGGTCCCTGTACCAATGTCCAGGGCGGTTCCCGACTCCCCGACTTCTGCCCAGACGCCCAAGAGTACCGCATCAGTAGTCAGCGGCATAGCCGATTCGGACTGCTGAAGGTAAAATTTCTGAAACTGGAAGACGCTACCCATTTTGACGGTTGATATGGTTTTAAACTTTGCCAATCTCCGAATTAATCAATCCAGGAAACTTGTATGTTTTGTACCTGGAGAGATCTACCTGCCCCCTTTAATTTTGAATTACTATTTGGATCGTCTGTGTTTGTCCGTTTGAATCAATGCGGAGAAAGTGGCTGCCGGTGGGCAGGTTGCTGAGCTGAAACACCCCACTGTTGGTCTGTCTGAAACCGGATTTAATAATTTTTCCGGAGCGGTCAAACACCATGAAAGTGTATGGTTGATCGCTAAACTCCTCATTGAATTCTACATGGGTGGTGGTTACGGAGGGATTGGGGAAAACGGAGAAAAAGCCGGATGATTTTCCAATGAGTTCGTAAGTGTTAACCATACATTCATCTGGTACATTTTCGCACCAACGCGCTTCGAATTCCTGCCTGAAAATATTGGCAATTTCCACACTGTGGAGGATCAGGGTGTTTTCATCGTTGTGATTGTTTGCGCGATTAGTCCAGTTGTGGGAGCCTGTGATTACCCTGGGTTGGGCGGAGCTGGATTCAGCATCAGCGTCAACAATGGCATATTTGTGGTGCAATTGCACACCGTTGACCTGATCCTGGTGTACATTCATATTGTTGCTCTGTAGCTTTGGAAAACGGGTGCCCGTAGAAGTGACATCGTGGATCAATCCGCGCACATTCAGTCCCTGAAAATGTTTTGATATAAGGGTTTCAGCCAGGGGATTGAAGGTAAAAATTAAGAGTGCAAATGATATGCTCTCCTCGGCATCCTCAAGGGCATTGGAAATGTGCCAGGCTGTATTGTCTGATGGCGAAAAGTATATTTGGGTTGGAACATTGCCGATTTCCAAAAATTGCGGGGTATTAGAGACTTTGTTTTCTCCAAACCGGGAACTGGCATGGTTGGGTGTCTCCGTATTGCTTCCCCACATTTCTTCGAACTCCATCTCGTAAATCTTTGCCAACGATTGGTCTTGTATGAAAAGGGAGTTGTTGTTGTCGGTGGCAATTTGCTGGGTTGTCAGATTGGTGGAGCCTGTAAATACCCAGGAAATATTTTCGTGATCTGCATCTGCTATTACAAATTTGTGGTGCATAATGCCATCGTTGTCATCGCGCTCCAACACCTCAAAAGGAAGTGAGCGGTTGAGGGCGGTGTTTGCGTTTTCTCCCTCCGCTATATATCGCACTCTTACCCCTCTGTAATACGCTGCAATCAACGCATCCACTATCTCTGATCTGTTGTTGTTGTAGGCAGCCACATCGAGGGTGTGTTCTGCTTCATCAATCAGTTGCAACAACCTGTTTCGAAGGACTGTCCCCGAAGTGGAAACCGGCTCTGGGCCAGTAGATATACCTGTATTTACACTGCTGTTAAAATATACAAGGATTTCTCCCGATGAGCGGGACCTGGTCACTATGGGCATATTGCGAAGCGTATCGCTTCTTTCATCTGTTGAAATGGCAAGTGATACCTCGTATAGGGTTCCAGGCTCCAGTCCGGCTAACTCTATTTCAGCAGTTCGAATCCCTACCGGTTGGTCTTTCCATTCCGTCCGATTGCTTATTTTGTATCCCTCCAAAATTGCATTCGGTAGGTCTGTTTTCAACTGAATGGCATTTTCAGAAACATTTTTTATGTAAAAGCCATCGGCTGACTCGTGCAGTGGAATAGGAGCATGGTGTTGTGCGATTAAGCCTTCCGGAGAGGACTCGCAAAGGGCTAGAAAAAAAAGGGTAGCCAAAATGCTTTTCCCGGTGATTGTAAAAACTTTGTTCATTCAGTGAAAATTACGAACTGCATTATATAAAACTCTCCCAAAGGTACTATCAAAACCAGTGATTTGCAAAAAACGCTATTTATAGCCTGACATTGTTGGAGACTGGAGTGTCATAAGACTCCAACAGGTACCTGACAGCAAAAAAGCAGGGCACAAATTGTTGCACCCTGCTCCTGCTGTTTATTTTTCTATTGCATCCGGCTTAATCGGTAAAGATGCGGACGTTGTCAAGTCGGTAGGTGGTGGTCTCATCTTGAGGTGCAGATCCCTCATACACCCACGCAATATGGGCATTTCCGGGGAAGGCACTCAAATCGATGGTTCCAGAGCTGACAAACCCCCAGCGATCATCCTGGGGACCAGCAATTCTTGCATCCAGTTCAGTCCAGTCTGCGGCAGTGGGGTCATCTCCGTCAAAATTATTGGAGATATACACGGTGAGTCCGTCATGAACATGGAATCCCTGGGCAGACTCAAACTCGAGCTTTACTCCGTTTTCAACTTCAAAGCCGGGGGTTATTAACCACATTTTGTTCGCAGCGTCGGCAGACTGAAATGAACTGGCCGTCCCAAATTGGTTATCCTGGAATCCCCCCATTTCCCAGGGGCGGGTTCCTGTTTCAATAATGTTGTACCATCCCGGAAGGTCAAGTGGCTCATCTTCTACTCCTTCCTGAAAATCCTCAAAGAGAATGGTCATCGGCTCGGTAAAATCACCATCTACATCATCCAGGTTTCTTATGCTCACCTGCCGTGACTCTTGAGTTCCTCCCACTGAAACGATTCCGGTTAGTGATACTTCATCGGAGGGGATGGTTTGGTTGGCAAATGTGGCCTGTGGTCTGGTAAAGTGATCGATGGTAGCGGTTCCGTCGTTGAGGGTGGTGGTAAATGCAAAATCCTGAATATCGCCATCTTTGGTAATGCTCACGTCGTGAATCCTCACCAGGGTGGCTTCGTAATCGCTGAAATTAGCCTGGAGTTCGCTTATAGTAAGTACAGTGGGTTCTACTTCATTGCCTTCAGAAAGCACCTCTGCAGCGAGCAGATCTACATTGTTTATCTGCAATAGCCCCTGAAACTGGGACAATTCCTGACCTGATACGTCAATTTGCAACATCGCACCCATTGGGAAATTGTGATTTCCTGTGAAACGCACCATAATACCTCCGCTCTCATCCTGAATAAACATATTGCGCTCGGAAGTATTTAAGTGGTCTTTGTCTGAAATGACTACACCTTGAATAACTGAGTTGCCAGCCACTGAAGTCGGGCTGCCGGTAAATTGACCGCGGATGGAAGAAATGGGTGTAATTGTGGCATCGCAGCGCTCGTCTTCCATCATAACGTCTTCGATCTCTCGAATCATGAGTTGTTTCACATCCCCAAAAACGGTGTAGATGCCCACTACTTCACCACTTCCCTCGGGAAGTTGAGTCGTTGCAAAATCAGCAAACCCGCTGGTCCTGACTATGATAGGAGCATCTCCTTCACAGGAGGTGAGATCGTGGTTGATGGTTTGTCTGATCTCATTGCCCTCGTCGTCAATGGTATTTATGGCAAACGTTTCACCGAGGTCTCCGGCTCGGAATTGCACATTTTCCAACCGGATTACGGTATTGATATCATCCTCGGTGAGTTGATCCACTCTCGTGGTATTGATGTCGTAATCCTGATCCCATTTTCCTCTAAGGATAAATTTATCTGCAAGTGGCAGCGGAATACCGTCCATGCCTGTAATATTGCCAGAAGCATCTCTTTCCACACCGCCTCCTAGTTGGAGGGTGCCGTTAAAGTCGCTGATGTAGAGGTCCCTTGCCCGGATAAATAACCTCCGTCCTATGGGGTAATTGTTGTGCAAATCGGTAAAATTAAAGCGTATTTGGATGCCTCCGGTCTCATCCTGAAGAACAAGGTTCCGGAAAAAGTTTCCCGAACGGTCATCTGCAACCACGATGGCTGAGAAAATCAGGTCTTCTTCAATTTGCACGTAATTTCCCGGCTGGTAGAAAGCCTTGATGTCAGCTATGGTCGCATTTACCTCCACATTGGGATCGGTTCCCTCAGCCGGTGGCTCGTCAAAGTCTTCCTTTACACAGGCAGTGAGTACTAAGATAAACGCAGTGAATAAGAGTGATAATTTTAAGTTGATGGTTTTCATCTGATTGTAACATTTTGCTTTGTTAACCGCCGCCGCATAATTTTTGGCTGGCAGCTTTTAATGTAATTTTTGTCTAAACGCTTTCTGTATGCTTTAAAATCTATACGCTAAGCTGGCGAAGAAATTGATCCCCTGAGCGTAAAAGTACCTGCTTGGATGGGTGTCAGGGTCTCTGTCCTGAAAGTTGTACCTTCGCTGTTCAAATCCTCCTGTTCTTATGTCTTTTGTATTGAGCAGATTGTTGATTCCAACATTCAGATAAATAAACTGACCCCGGGCAATTCTCCAGGACTTTCCTCCAAATACATTGACCATAACAGCCGATTCTGTGCTTTCCTGACGGTGAATTCTCTCCCATTGCTCAGACCCTTTTTCAACTAAATCAAAGGCGACTGCTCTTCTGCGATCAGGATTGAAGTCGATGTACAGGTCGTCGAAGTAACTGACATCCATATTGATGAACCAGTAGTTGGGTGAGTTGTAACTAATCCCAAGGGATAGGGCGGTCTGCGGCGTACCAGAAACCAAAAAGCCCTTGGTGTAAATGGTCTCATCTTCAAACAAGAATTCCTCCGTTCGGTCCTGTACCTGCGAAGCTTTGGGATTGGAAGTGTGTCGGTAAAATCCGAGGGCTGCCACACCGCTTACTGACAGGGTGGGACTGACCTTGACTTCCACGGCGGCTTCTATTCCCTGATGAGTGGTGTTCACATCCTCCAGGAAGTAAAAACCGAATGCCCGCTCAATATCATTGTAAAACGCAATCAGTTCTGTAATGTCACTAAATTCCGTGTAATAGCCCGTCAATCGGCCTCTCACAAAAGGAGTTCTGATCTGGTAACCACCCTCAAGTGACATAATAGTTTCTTCTGTCATTTTGGGGTTCAAGCGGTGACTGGTTCGCGGAGATAAAAAGGCATTTCGCGCCTGAGGAGCTCGCGTCTGATACGACACATTCCCATACAGGTATTGCCTTCCTGAAATTTTAAAAGTAGCTCCGGCCTTGGTGGAGTAGTTGGTGAAATCAGTTTTTTCAGAATCACCGAGAGAGTTGTCGGGGAAATGGCCATTTTGCATATATCCCGTTCTCCAAAAATTGGTGTAGGTCAATTGTGCGCCGGCAAAGAAATAAAACCTTTGAAGGTCAATTTCTGTCTGGGCCCAGGCATTGGCGCGCTCGACGTTAATGTCATAGTGATATCCGAAAACATCTCCCTCGGTGACTAATCTATTTGGGTTTTGAAGGTCTGACTGAAGTCTGAGTTGACCAAGTGCTGCGACATCCCGCTCTGCAAACCGATCGATGTCCAGGTAAAAGTCGCCACCTAACAGGTCACTAACTTTTTTATAGCTTTCGTTTGTAAGCCTTTGATAGCCGATGCCGCCGGTTAGCTTGATGGTGGGTGAAATTACAGAATTGATGGTACTGTTGAAAGACAGAACGGTAGGGTCAAATCTCCGCTGCTCGACAATGTACTTGCTGCGATTTCCGGTGATGTCATTTCCCTCTATGCCATCTACATCCCGGATTGTGGCCTGACTTCTGCGGTTGACGTAGTAAAAATCGTCCCAGTTTAGTTGGCGAACTTCCGGCTCGTTTTTCCATCTATCTGCAATCGCATCGGCCAGTCCCGGATCGTTGGTGTAGCTCGGCAAGTAGCGATAGTAGTCAGGCCTGGGGTCTCTTGCATTGTTCCAGTCAAGAGCTGTGGTGCCATACATCCCCGTCTGGAAAGAGACTGCTGTGGTGATATTAGTTTGGTTGATTATTTCCCAGTCGTGCCTCAGTATTACGGTAGGTCTATGAGATCTTGCGACACGGGAATTCCGTTTTTCGCCATTCTGAAACCCCCAAAAGGAGTTGTAGAAGTTATCACCACTCAGGTCATAAGCTTCCTGGGTAGCTGGTCCCGACCGCCCTCTTTTTGACTGTGCACCAAAAAAGGTTAGATTGATGGAGTGGCCGTCGCCAAACAACTTGTCGGCCGAAATGAAGTAACTCCATGCGTCGTAAAAAGTCCCATCCTGAAAGCCCTCCTGGGCCCATCTTCTCGATGCAGAAACCGAAAGTGCCCACTCACCAGGCATTAAACCTGTGCTGTGGGTTGCCATCACCCGGTGGTTGTAACTTCTATTCGAAGCTGCATATCCTATGCGGGTTTGTTGCCACTGTTGCAGGGCCCTGGTGTCGATGCTTGTGCCGCCCCCAATGTCAGTGAATGCAAATTCAGTGGGTTCCAGGCCTACTGAACTCGTTCTGGATCGCAGCACATCGTTCAAGCCGCCCCAATGCGCCCAGATGATATTGCCACTTTCCAGGTCGTTCATGGGGATGCCGTTGAGCATCATGGTGGAATATTGAGCGTCGTAACCCCTTACCCTGAACCTTCTCTGTCCAAAGGCAAAACCCGCCCTGGCCTGAAATAGATCGCGAGAGGCAGAAAGCATTTGAGAGTAGTCCTGTACTTCAATGTCGGCACTCTCAAAGTCCGATTCGTCAAGCTCAATTACCGGCAATTCTCTTCTGAAGTCCAGGTCGTCCATTCTGACGTCCACTTCAATAGTGCCAAGGTCTAGCAGATCGCCTTCTGCAATTTCAATCGCCTGTTCGTAAATTTGGTTCTCCCGGCTGCTGATCACCAGGTGGTAGCTTCCCGGTTCGATGTTTTCCAGCAGAAACCTGCCCCTGGTGGAGGTGGTGGTTTGATGCACTGTCCCTTCCAAAAACACCTCCAGCCCAGGAAGTTTTTGCTCTGTGTTGTCCTCCTCAACTACGCCGGTTATACCGCCTGATTGAGCGGAAGCCATGGAAGTGAAGAGAATGAGAGTAAGGCCGAGGGCCATTGGTCTCCATATATTTATCATACAAATAATTTTATCAAGTTTGTTTTGCTGCCTTTTTCAATACTGAATCATCTCTCCGCTCCCCATACACTCCACTTCCTGGTTCGTTACAGACTAAATTACAGCACATTATACATTTATCATGCAAATGTAATCAATTCTGAGAATTTCCAATTGATTTTTTGCAAACAGCTACTGGGAATTTCGATGGATTTGGAATCAAATACGCACGGCCACGGGTTCTACAAATGTGAACCAATGCGCGACTCCTCACTCGGAACCTGGATTATTGGGGATAATACGCAGGACCGTGCGTATCTAAAAATACTGGTATTAAATCATATCCGATTGCCCCCCAAAGCCTTGGGGGTGGGTCATTTCTAGACTTTATACTTTTAAAACTTTCAACTTGTAGTTTTGGAATAAGCCAGCTTGAAATTAACGAAAAGATAATTCCCTGCCGGGGTGGCCTGGAGTGATTCGCTGCGGAAAAGAATCCATGTAATACAGATGATCTTTTATCGGTATAATATAAAAAGTCGGGACCAGATTGTAGCCGTTTTTGGAGACAGACAATAATTTTTGGATTATCTTTGGGGTTCTTTGATAAATAAATACTCGTTCAATGATATTTAGCAGCCTTATTAAGCGATTGCTTCCGTTGGCACTAATCGCAACCATGATTCTGGGCTCGGTTCAGTTAACTGCACAGCGGCAACAGTTTGAACTCGCTTGTATTGCCTTTTATAATGTGGAGAACCTTTTTGACACCATCAATGAGCCTGGGAAAATGGATATCGACTATACCCCGGAGGGCAGGTATTTGTGGGATACGGAAAAGTATTTGGACAAGCTCGACAAATTGGCCTGGGTGTTGAAGAGGCTCGGAACTGATAAGAGTCCAGATGGAGCTGCTGTTATTGGCCTCGCTGAGGTTGAGAATCGCCGGGTTTTGGAAGACCTGGCTGCTCATGAAGATATCAGGGACAGGAATTATCAGGTAGTACACTACGAGTCACCGGATTTTCGGGGTATTGACAATGCGCTGTTCTACAATCCAGATTACTTTGAATACATATCATCCCGACCCCTGCCTTTTGAAATCGAGCGACCGGACGGCAGCATTGAAAAAAACCGGGACGTCTTGCTGGTGACCGGCAAATTAATGGGAGAGAAAATACACGTCATGGTGAACCACTGGCCCTCCAGAAGGGGAGGTGAGGCCGCTACTCGCTACAAGAGAAATCGCGGGGCACAAGTCAACCGCGCCATAGTGGACAGCCTGAAAGCGGAAGACCCTATGGCCAAAATTATTGTAATGGGGGACTTTAACGATGATCCTGTCAATGAGAGCATCAAAAAATACATCAACGCAGTTGGTGACCGGGATGCGATGGAACCCGAAAATATGTACAACCCCTTTTACGATGCTTTCAGGAGAGGACTGGGTACAAATGCCTGGCGCGACTCATGGAGTTTGTTTGATCAGATAATAGTCTCCTACGGCCTGGTGCATGAACAGGGAGACGGTTGGAGGTATTTCAGGTCTGAAATTTGGAATCACCGACAATTGGTTCAGCGGACGGGTCGGTTCAAGGGATATCCCTACAGGAGTTTTGCGGGTGGTCAGTATATTGGCGGTTACAGCGATCACTTTCCGGTATTTATATACCTGGTGCGTCCCGTTCAGTAAAAGTTGGAGTGGGATTTACGCTTGGTGAATCCTTCTTTATTTTCCTCTTCCACCGGAACATTTTCTTACTTTTGCCCGATTGACAGATGGTTCTGCGAGTTGATTAATCCTCCCGTACCTCGATTTCTCATTAAAACAGGCTATTATGGATTCCGCCGGTTTTGAACCTGTAAGAGTAACCACTGAATTTGATCAGGCCATGGAATTGATTTCTAATTCCGGGAATGATCCTGTCTTTATTACAGGAAGTGCCGGCACCGGGAAATCCACCCTTCTAAAACTTTTTACCGATTACACCGACCGGAAAATGGTTTGCCTGGCTCCCACAGGAGTTGCTGCCCTTCACGCCGGTGGACAGACGATCCACTCCTTTTTCGGCTTCCCACCGAGCTTACTGGTACCCGGGGAGTTTAAGATCTGGAAAAACAAGCGAATAATCCGAAAACTGGACCTCATTGTAATCGACGAGATATCCATGGTCCGGGCGGATTTGATGGATGCAATGGATCACTTTTTGAAGGTGGTGAGAAAATCCGAATCTCACTTTGGCGGGGTGAAAATGGTCTTTTTTGGAGACCTTTACCAGTTGCCCCCTATCGTAAGTGGGGTCGCTGCCGCCAATTACTTCAATACCGAGTATGAGAGTCCGTATTTTTTCTCTGCCCGCGTTTTTGAAAGAGAATGCAGGCTCCATCAATTTGAACTGACCGAAGTATTCAGGCAAAAGGACCGCAAACTCGTGGAATTGCTCGACCGCATTCGTACCAATACCGCAGATTTTGATGACCTCGAATTTATAAACAGCCGGGTTGACCCCTCCTTTGACAGTCCGGATTGGTGCGTCACCCTCGCCGCCCGGAATGCCACGGTCAATGCCATCAACCAGCTCAGGCTTTCTCAACTCGAAGGAGATCCAGTTCTTTACAATGCAAAAGTGAAGGGCAAATTCCCGCCCAATGCCTTTCCGGCTGACAGTGTGCTCTCTTTGAAATCCGGTGCACAGGTAATATTTTTGAGGAATTCCCCCGACCATCAATTTGTAAATGGTACCCTCGGTAGGGTAGTGGAGGTGCACGAGGATCATATATTGGTGAGGTTAAAAGATGGCTTGCACGAGGACAAGGTGATTGAGGTGGAGCCATTTAAGTGGGACATGACTGAGTACGAGTACGACAGCAAGGAGAATAAGCTGAAAACCCGAACCAAAGGCGAGTTTGTACAGTATCCGCTCAAACTGGCGTGGGCACTCACCATCCACAAAGCCCAGGGCAAAACCTTCGAAAATGTGTTTATTGACCTGTCGGGAGGAGGAGCTTTTGAAACGGGTCAGGCCTACGTGGCATTGAGTCGATGTAAAACCCTTGAAGGCATTGTGCTCAAGCGGGATATAAAACCTTCGGATATAAAAATTGACCCTCTAATTGCGGAATTTTTGGGATATGCTGTATAATTGTACCCTGATTCATTCACTTTATAAATGATTGATTATGTCTAAACATAAGAGAAAAGCCAGAAAACAAGCACACTATAAGAAGCAGGAGAAGAAGTTTTTCAGGGTTTTATTGATTGTAACCATTTCGCTGCTGGTCTTGCTCGGATTTATTTTCTTCTACTGGTTTGCATGATGGCAAAAACCTCACTCCGAGGTGTTTCAAACGACCTTTTCTGCACAGCTCGGTTTCGATGCTGTGCTTTGTATTTGTCGAAAATCTCATAAACCAATAATGAAGGTATGAAACTAAATCTGGACGTGCTGGAACCCAGCAAGCCCGAATGGGTTGAAGCGGTAATCAATGGTTTTGACGAATTTTTGCAAGATCATGCTGATTGCGAGCGGAAAGCATCCGCCATGGCAATGAGTTTGGTCGCCAAGTATCCCAACCGGGTGGAGATTATACCGGAACTCATTGAAACCGGAATCGAAGAATTGGAACATTTCCAACAAGTTTACCAAATTATGGAAAAGCGGGGAATCCAGCTTGCCCACCAAATTAAAGAAGACCCCTATGTTAAACAATTGGTGAAAAAATGTCACTCGGGCAGGGAGGAGCGCTTTATGGACCGGTTGCTTATCGCATCAGTAGTTGAAACCCGGGGTGCAGAGCGATTTAAACTCGTGGCTGAGGCGCTGGAGGATGAAGAATTAAAGAAGTTTTACAAGATGCTATGGACTTCGGAAGCCAAACATGGACACATATTTGTGAAAATGGCCCTCAATTACTTTCCGAAGGACCAGGTTTACGATCGGTTGCGGTGGTGGATTAAACAGGAGGCAGAAGCGATCAATAGCCTGGAGATCAGTCCCGCCCTTCACTGAGTCCGGTTCTGGAGCATTGGCAGAATTCACCTCCGGTTTTTTACAAAATCCTTCCAGCCTGAGTAGCGTTTGCGGGTTTTTTGACCCAGGTTTCCATCTGATATTCGCAATTTGTGACAAATGGCTACAGCCAGCGCATCGGTGGCATCCAAAAATTTCTCCTGGAGAGGGCTGCCGCATAAATGGGCCACCATCCCGGCAACTTGTTCCTTGCTCGCATTGCCATTGCCCGTGACCGAGAGCTTGATTTCTTTGGGGCTGTATTCAAAAACCGATAAATCACTTGAGAATCCGGCTGCGAGTGCAACCCCCTGCGCTCTGCCCAACTTGAGCATAGACTGTACGTTTTTTCCGTAAAAAGGTGCTTCAACAGCCATTTCATAGGGTTGGTACACCTCGATGAGTTTTTGAACCCGGTCAAACAACCGCTTAAGTTTTTCCGCCTGACTGTTGAGATGGCCCATTTTTACCACTCCGAGATTGATCAACTTGATGCTGTTTTTATCTCCCTCAATAAGGGCGTAACCGAGTACATTGGTGCCCGGGTCAATACCCATTATCCTTGTCTTTCCGGCTTTCTTTTCCTCCTTCTGCATAAGGCAAATATAGTAAAAAAATTTAATGGGTTAACTTATGTCTTTTTTCAGGTAGATTGTAAACAATTGAGGAAGGGATGGAATTTTGCTGATAGTTGAGGAGGTGATGGCGTCTAATGAGTTGATTTGCAGCCCCCTAATCAAGATCGGGATTGGAGCCTGAAAGTTGTTTACAATAAGTCATTCAGGATGGATTTAAGTCCTGGTACTTGAATTTTTATGACCCTTTTTATTAAGGGGTTCATTTGGTGCGAATACAGGTTCGTCGCTCTACAGGGAAACGGAAACTCTTCTTTGTGCGTTTAGACTATTGAATGTGGTAACTGTGAATCCAGTAAAACCTGAAATGTAGTCATGAGATGGCGAGTATTCATTTAGAAATATTTAGGTGTTTGGCTCCGTTTCCTTGATTAGTGATTAAAATGCGGACTATGAATTCGATAAAATTTGTATTATTTCCTGCGCTCCTGCTTTTCCTCCCTCTAACTCAACCGGAAAAGGGTGGAGAAAAATTTGAATCTGTTGGAGAGAACAGACCTGAAGCCAATGACTTTTTTTCAGATTGTTCCCTTGACAATAGAGCATTTAGCAGTGGTGAGCGGGTGGTCTATACAGTTTATTATAAACTCGGATTTATTTGGCTGTCTGCGGGCCAGGTGACATTTACAGTAGAAGAAGATGACGATTATTATCATCTGGAAGCATTTGGCCGCACTTCCTCTACCTATGACCGCGTGTTTCGCGTACGTGACCGATACACTTCAAAAGTCGATAAGTACAGCTTGTTGCCCGTTCACGCTGTGAGGGACATCGAAGAGGGGTCCTACCGCAAGTATGCCGAATTGAGTTTTGACTACAACAGCGGCTTGGTAAAGGCTAAACACGGCAGATCCAAAGACAAATTAGAGTTGGATACTATTGATATGGACCGGTGTATGCACGACGTTCTTTCCATTATTTACTATTCGAGAAATATGAACGTGGACCGCATGAATGTCAACGATGTGGTTGAATTGGCGGTGACACTGGACGACAAAACCTACAATGTGGGAATGAGGTATGAAGGCCTGTCAGAAAACAAGAGAGTTCGAAGGGCAGGAAGGTTTGACTTGTTGGAATTCACCCCACAGGTAATTGCCGGAAATGTCTTTGAGGAAGGTGACGAAATGACCGTCTGGGTTTCCAACGACCGTAACCGGATTCCCGTAATGATTGAATCCCCACTGACGGTTGGATCAATCAGAGTGGTCCTGGATGAATATGACGGTTTGAGACATCCACTGGTATCAATGAGATAATGCCTCAGGGAAAATCCACTTCTCAACCAGAGGATTTTGATTGGTAAAATGTGCTGAAGGAGCCTGAGTTTCCCCTCTTCCTTTTGAACGTATTACACGAAAAGCCGATCGACAGGGCTGTGTAAGAATTAATCATTAAAAAAACACAGATGATAAGGTGGTATTTTGGGTTCGCATTGCTGGTGCTGGCATTTTTGGCCGGTGCGTACATCACAAGAGAGTACTTCAAAAGTGCTGAAAACAGAGTGGTGAACGAAACGGCTGTGGTAATAGCCGAGAAATTTACTGACGTCATGAAACTGGTGGCCGTTGAAGGTCATTTTAGCGAGATATACACCTACGAGGATTATGTAGGATGGAGTTGGTTTCCACTTCGGAAGAAAGCATTGGTCAGAGTGGATGCCAAAGTTTCGGCAGGTTTTGACCTGGAATTCATGTGTCTGGTGATCGATGACGATTCCCGGACGGTATATCTCAGCCAACCTCCCCCTCCCTCTATACTCTCCATTGATCACAACTTACAATACTATGACATAAGTCAGGGTGCATTCAACGTCTTTAGCGCATCGGATTACAACCACATCAATGCAAAGGCAAAAGAAAATATTTCCATCGCAGCCCTGAGTGATGGAACCCTATTGAAAAAGGCGAGTCTTCAGATGTATCACATAATAGACGGCCTGGAAAGCGGCCTCAACTCCATAGGTTGGAATCTTGAATTCACCCCAATGGAACCCGCATTGGATGAATTTTACGGTCCTGAGCTGGTTTCTGTTCAGAGGGTTAATTGATGGGGGTGGCTGGTGTGAGTAGTCTACTCCACCACCTCCAGTTCATTTGTTTTCCTAATAAACCAGAATCCATCATACCGGTGTGCAATTCTGGTGGGGACGTAGTTTCCAGATTCCTGTCTTGGGTTATAGACAACTCCGATGGCCCTGTGTCCGATGTATTCGCGCAGGGGCTGAAACTGTCGATCCTCTGAGTCGAAGACCATGGCAAACTCCTCTTTCGGCATTTGGCTGAGTAGGTGTTCGTATGTTCCAGAGGGCGATTCAGGGACATTCATTATTTGCATGGGGGAACCCCATTCTGATCCAGCATTAACGCGTCCGGTAAAAGTTCCAAACCCCAGAATAAAAACGTTTTCCTCACCCAGTTCTTCCCTGCTCAATTGTCCAATATTCACTTGTCCCTGCATGCGCATTATGGTTGTGTGCGAGGCGTCCCCCACATGGGTGTTGTGCGCCCATACAATTCCCCTTGAGTCGGGTCCGTATTTTTCTAGCAATCGCTGTGTGGTTTGCCAAAAGTGATTGACGCGGGCGTTCCAGGATCCACCTCTGTCGTTCGCTGCCAATCTCACGTGTTTTTCGGAGTTTTTGAGTACCAGGCCCTTTTGATGTAGCCTGAAAAACTCGTAATCAGCCCAATTTCCTGCTGAATGGGCCCCGGATTCCAGTTTTTCCAATAGGGCTGCGAGATCTTCTTCGCAAGAGGAAGTCATTCCCCTGAAAACCATGCCTGCATAATCCCACTCATTGCCTTTGAATTCTTCGTAGCAAGCGAGCAATTCAGATACTTCAGAGGCGAGATCAGCTTGGAATCGCTCCACCAACAGATGCAATTTTTCCAGTGCTTCCCACTGGCCGTAAACATCGATGCCGTAGAAACCAACTTTTTCATCTTCAGGTCGGTCTTCATTGAATTCCCTCATCCATTCGGCCAGTTTTTCGACCTCGGTATTTCCCCACATCCACTCAGGCCATCTGTCAAAAGCGTGCAAGACTTCCGCTGCCGATCCGGCTGCACCCGGAAGGTCTTTTATGTATTTGTTGAGTTGAAAAATAGCGGCCCAATCTCCCTCTACTGCGATAAAATTAAATCCCTTCTCCTCTATCAGTTTTTTGGACAACATTGCGCGTCTGTTGTAGAATTCGGCTGTTCCGTGGCTTGCCTCTCCCATCAGGACGAGTCGCTTGCCGTCTGTTTGCCCAACTATCTTTTCGGCTGCCGCTCCATTGTCCGCGGCTGTTATTTTTTCCACCAGGTGTTCATAGAGTGGCATTTGACCCTCTTCAATATCCGGTTGGTGCTGTGCCTGGCAGCTGGTCCAGAGAAAAATGGTCAAAATTAATGCGATTGGCTTCATGTTGTTGGATTATGCTTTTTTGAGTTTCCCGGGATTTTCCAAATCAATAACGGCTCCTATCAAAACCACAAGATACGAAAGGGCGGATTAATGGCAAAATGGGAATAGGCTAGGGCCTTTGGTAGGATATTGATCTCTGTACCTGTTTTAATTGCCCATTGCCACCTTTTGCCACTAGTGGTTTGTACCGAATCTAAAATTACTGACAAAAAAATGTTCAAACTATTCATTCATAAGAAATAATAGATATAATTTTGCAAATGTTTTCAAACAAGCCCGTGATGCGGGTGGGATTTTTTAACCAATAAGCCAAACAAAGCGATGACCTATTCCAGATTTACTGCGCTTGAACAAATTGCAGCACGCAACTCCCATTTCAACGAAGTGTTGGATGTTCCCGGCAAGAGGATATCTGAATTTTACGGACAGAATGTCTTTAACGAGCAGACCATCAAAAAATACCTGACCCGGGATTTGTATGAAGAGTTGAGCAATACGATACACGGTGGTGAGGAATTGGATCAATCGCAGTTGAGGATAATTGCCAATGCGATGAAGAAGTGGGCCATGGATAAGGGGGCTACGCATTACGCTCATTGGTTTCAGCCACTCACCGGGAAGACAGCCGAAAAGCACGATTCGTTTTTCACCCTGGACAGCAACGACAATCCCATTGAAGAGTTCAGCGTGAATGCGCTGACTCAGCAGGAACCAGATGGGTCCAGTTTTCCAGGAGGAGGTCTTCGCTCTACTTTTGAAGCCAGGGGATACACAGCCTGGGATCCCACCTCACCCGCATTTATTTTGGAAGTTGGCATGGGGAAGACACTCTGCATACCGACGATATTCGTCACATACAGTGGAGATTCGATGGACTATAAGTTGCCCCTTTTGAAATCTGCTTCTTTTCTCGAGAACGCGGCCAAAGAGGTTTGCCAGTACTTTGATCCCAATATCACCTCCGTTAAGACCACTTTGGGATGGGAACAGGAGTACTTCCTGGTGGATGAAGCTACCTTTTTTGCTCGACCTGACCTGATCCTCTGCGGAAGAACGCTGGTTGGAAAATACGCGGCCAAGGGGCAGCAGCTCGACGATCACTACTTTGGTTCGATACCAGAGCGTGTATATAAATACATGCGGGATTTGGAAAATGAATGCCACAAACTCGGCATTCCGGTGAGAACCCGTCACAACGAGGTAGGGCCGGGCCAGTACGAGCTTGCTCCCATGTATGAAGAGGTAAATGTGGCTGTGGATCACAACCAGTTGCTCATGGACCTGATGGACCGGGTAGCGAGAAAGCACAAATTGCGCGTGTTGTTGCACGAAAAGCCTTTTGAAGGTGTCAATGGTTCAGGTAAACACAACAACTGGTCCATGTCCACCAATACGGGGAAAAATTTGCTCTCACCGGGGAAAAAGCCGGGGCGCAATCTCCGTTTTCTCACCTTTTTTGTCTCGACCATCAGAGCCGTTTGGGAACATGCAGATCTTCTGCGCGCCAGTGTAGCATCCGCAGGAAATGACCACAGGTTGGGCGCCAATGAAGCCCCGCCGGCCATTGTTTCGGTTTTCATTGGCTCCACTTTGAAGAAAGTGCTTGACAATATTGAAAACGACATTGAAGCCGATGAGAAGGGTGTGCAAACGGTACTCAACCTGTTGAAAAAGGTACCCAATCTCGAATTGGACAATACGGACCGTAACAGAACCTCGCCTTTTGCCTTTACGGGCAATAAGTTTGAGGTGAGAATGGTCGGTTCCACAAGAAATTGCGCGGCACCTATGACCGTACTTAATACCATCGTGGGTAATCAACTCAATAAGTTCCGGCAAGCCGTGGACGGAGCGGTAGAAGAGGGAAAGGACAGAGATTCTGCCATCCTGCAGGAAATCAAGAAGTACATCCGTGAGAGCAGACCCATACTGTTTGAAGGAGATGGATACAGCGATGAGTGGAAAGAGGAGGCGCGAAAAAGG
Source organism: Saprospirales bacterium (assembly GCA_007695035.1). Classification (GTDB taxonomy): domain Bacteria; phylum Bacteroidota; class Bacteroidia; order Chitinophagales; family Saprospiraceae; genus PWJY01. The sequence continues at coordinate 43,144 of REEO01000075.1, forward strand.
GGATTGAATGATCTCGAATCCACTCCTGATGCATTGCCCGTTTACACCCGACCGTCCACGGTCTCCCTTTTTGAGGAAAACAATATCCTCACCGAAAGGGAATTGAACGCCCACCAGGAGGTAATGCTCGAAAACTACAGCCTCAATCTCCAGATAGAATCCAGGGCTCTGGGCGAAATGATCTACAATCAAATTCTACCCGCTGCGCTAAAATACCAAACTGCGGTCGCGGATAACTACAAAAGTCTGACGAAAATGGGTATCGACGGAGAGCAATTGACTGCTCAGCGGGATATTTTAGAGCGACTCAATAACTGCATCCAAAAAGTAGCCCGGGAAGTTAAGGATATGACCGAAAAAAGACGATCGGCCAACCGGATTGATGACCCTAAATTGAGGGCTGAGGCCTATTGTAGGGAAGTGAAACCACTTTTGAACTCAATTCGCATATGCTCCGACAGGTTGGAATACCTCATTGATGACAAAGAATGGCCGCTCGCCAAATACCGGGAGTTGATGTTTATTAAGTAGCCTCCGAAATACCGTAACTATCCCGGCTTTGCAGTTGTGGAAAATCCTGGTATTTATTCTGTGCGGGAGTTGTCAGAGTAGTGACCCGGTAGGAAAAATGGGTTTCAACAGAAGTAATTTATAAAAGAGTCCCTTTTTTGTGTTTTGAACAAAGGAGTTCATAACCGACCGGCACTTGGGGCTTCTTTTAGCTGAAAAAGAGGATTAATGGCATGTGTATTTAATCATTGAGTAATTGTTGGAGCTCCCGGATTTTCAACATACATTCTACGGGGGTCATGGAATTAATATCCATTCCCTGCAGTTTTTCTGCCACTTTTTCACTTTGCGGATTGGATATTTCAAAAAGGCTCATTTGAACTCCGTCCTGTGAGGATTTTTCCCTGGATGGGGTAGGGACCTTAGCCTTTTCTTCATCGGGTTGGTTGATGGATTTTTGTTCCAATTCCTGTAGGATGTTTCCAGCCCTATTGATAACCTCCGTCGGCATGCCAGACATAGCAGCTACATGTATTCCAAAACTGTGGTTGGATCCCCCCTTAACGAGCTTTCGCAGAAAGATTACCTTGTTGCCCGCCTGTCTTGTGGAGACGTGGTAATTTTTGATCCGGCTAAAGGATTTTTCAAGTTCATTGAGTTCGTGGTAGTGGGTTGCAAAGAGTGTTTTTGGTCTCAGGTTGTTCACTTCATGCAAAAATTCAGCGATGGACCAGGCGATGCTGATGCCGTCGTAAGTAGAGGTGCCCCTTCCTATTTCATCCAGCAAAATAAGACTTCTGTCTGACAGATTGTTGAGTATGGAGGCTGTTTCATTCATCTCCACCATGAATGTGGATTCTCCTGAAGAGATGTTATCCGAGGCTCCCACGCGGGTGAAAATTTTGTCAATAAGCCCTATTTTGGCTTCATCAGCGGGCACAAAACAGCCCATTTGCGCCATGAGGCAGATCAGGGCCGTTTGCCTGAGAATGGCTGATTTACCCGACATGTTGGGGCCCGTAATCATGAGGATTTGATGCTCCTCAGTATCCAGATTAACATCGTTGGGAATGTAGGCCTGTCCGGGGGGCATTTCTCTCTCAATAACCGGATGCCGCCCTCCCTTAATGGTTATACCGAAGCCTTCGTTGACTTCAGGTTTGCGGTACTGGTATTCGGCGGATACCAGGGAGAAAGAGATTAAGCAATCCAGTGTTGCCAGCAATTTGGCGTTGTTTTGAATGGGTTCCACATAGATTTGGAGGTCTTCCATCAGTTTTTCATAGAGTTTTTCCTCCAGTATGCTAATTTGGTCTTCTGCAGTTAGGATGCGGGTTTCCAGGTCTTTAAGGTCTTCGGTAATATACCGCTCAGAATTGGTGAGAGTCTGTTTTCGGACCCACTCGTCCGGCACCATTCCCTTGTTTTTGTATTTGTTGGTCACCTCCAGATAGTAACCGAAGACATTATTAAAGCCAATCTTAAGATTTTGTATGCCTGTTCTGGCAGCTTCCTTTTCTTGAATTTCCAGTAGCAATTCCTTGCTGTTTCGAATGGTATCCCGCCATTCGTCCAGCTCTTCGTGGTATCCGTCCTTGATAACGGGACCTTTTCCAAATACAGCAGGTGCATCTTCTCTAATTTGTTGTTTGAGAATGTGCTGAAGGTCCTCGCAAGGGGTGAGTTGATCACCAATTAACTTCAAAGCCCCGGGACAATCCGTTTTCAGTAAATCAGCAATGGGTTGGATAGACTCCATGGCGATTCTGAGTTGTAACAATTCCCTGGGACTGATGCGCTGAAGGGTAATTTTTGAGACCAGTCTTTCAAGGTCGCCCATTTTTTTTAGGTGGTTGAGCAATTCGTCCAGTACCTCATGGTTTTTTAACAAATAGTCCACTGCTTCCAGCCTACCCTGAATTTTTTTTGGTGTGGTCAGCGGAAGGACAACCCATTTTTTCAAAAGGCGGGCCCCCATTGGACTCGTAGTGCGATCGATTATATTGAGCAAAGACTGGCCGGTAGGGTGGAGGCTGTCGATGAGTTCGAGATTCCGAATGGTGAACTTGTCCAACCAAAGATACTGGCCAGAGAAGAGCCTGCTGATTTTTTGGATGTGGTTCAGCCTGTTGTTTTCGGTGTTGTGCAGATATTCGAGAATGATTCCGGCTGCAATCTGTGCCTGTTTCATTCCCTCTATTCCGAATCCCTTTAGAGAACTCACGTTAAAGTGGCGGTGTAATTTTTCCTCTGCATAATCAATGGAGAACATCCAGTCATCCATCGCATAGGTGTGAAATTCATCGCCCAACCACTCCTCGATGGTGGCTTTATGCGAGCGGGAGTGGAGTATTTCGGAAGGTTGAAAACTCTGGAGGTATTTTTCAGTCTGAAATTTATCCCCCTCGGTCACAAAAAATTCTCCAGTAGAAATATCCAAAAAGGCGAGTCCGGTTTGGTATTCTTTTTCGGTGAATATGGCGCAGAGGTAGTTGTTGTTGTTTTGGTTGAGCAGGCTGTCATTAATAGTGACACCGGGTGTGACTACCTCAGTGACCCCGCGTTTGACAATTTTCTTATGGGGTGATGGCTTTTCCAATTGGTCGCAAACGGCCACACGGTACCCGGCCTTTACCAGTTTGGGCAAATAGGTCTCCATGGAGTGATGAGGGAAACCCGCAAGTTCTATTTTGCTGCCACCGTTGTTTCGGTTGGTTAGAATGATACCAAGAATTTTGGAGGCAATGACTGCATCCTCGCCAAATGTCTCGTAAAAATCCCCCACTCTGAAGAGTAAAATGGCATCGGGGTACTTCGCTTTCATTTGGAAGTACTGCTTCATCAGGGGTGTTTGCTTCCCGCTCTTGCTTTTGGTGGCCAAGGTGATTGGTGGTTTTGTATGAAAAAAAATCTTATACAAAAATACTACATGTGTTTGAATTGTCCAATTCTTAATTTCTCCCCGGCAGCTTTTTGTATTGGAGTTTATGGCATTTAATGGTTGCAGGTGTGGAAAAATTCCTTGATCAAATAGAAGTTGGGAAAATTTTCAGAGCCCGCCTCCGGTTAATGTTTTCAAAGTTTGTTGTGAAAAATCGGAAAAAAAGTAACTAGAGCTTATTGCTTGTTGCGATATTTGCGCGGAAAAACTTAGGAATATGGACAAATTAAGTACACGAGATAGAGAAAAACTCATCGATGCCATTCCATTGATTACAGCTTATGTGGCTTTTGCGGACGGCAGATTGGACGCCGTGGAAGTTGATACAGCGAGAAGGCTGGCTACATTGAAAAAGCACAGGAAGGACCTTTCGCAGAGCGTGAGAAAATACTACGAAGAGGTTATCAACAGCTTTGATGATCGCTTTGAGAAATTGGTGGGAACACTTCCTGATGAGGAAGAGCCTCGAATGGATGTTTTGGAAAGTAAGTTGCGGAGCCTCAATGCTGTTTTGGAAAAACTGGATCCATTGCATGCCTATGAGCTGTACAAAACTTTCAAGAGTTATGCAAAACGTGTGGCCAAATCCGAGGGATCTTTTCTTGGTATGGGTGGAGTAGGTCCTAAACAAGACAAAGCAGCGCAACTTGAAATGCTTTCTGACCCGGATTCGATTTAAATCGAGAGTTAGACAAATGGGTTCAGAATCATTTTTCAGTGAAATCAATTATACCGTCCCGAAATGACTGCCGTCGGTGACTAACTCTCATGCTGGCGAGTTTTTTTTGCAAAAGGTTGTTGCTGGAGACCTTTAGTCGAAAAAATGGCCGAAAAATGATAGCTAAGGCTATTCCGGCATCCAATAATTTGCCACTCATTTATGTTTTATTAGGCCGTAATATATTGATAAAAATTGCGGACAATTTGCTATTAGCCAGTGTTTTAGCTCTAAGCTGTTGAGCGAAAATAAGATATGTACAAAAGGGAGCACAGAAAGACTGGACCATATCGCTTCAAATATATTAGGTATTTGCCTATCTTTGTGGCGTTTTTTGAAAAACACTCATAATTAGGTTTTTAACATGCAAGGAAAAGGGATTGTTAAGTTTTTTCTCGTGGTGATGATTATTGTTACACTGATCCAGTACTTTTTTGTGCTGCCCACGACGAGAGTAGAGAGAGATGCGGATCGCCATGCCGAGGCAGTAACTGCAGGTATTGAAGATCCTGATGAGCGCCATGATCGCTACAGAGAAGCCAGAATTACATTTTTGGATTCCATGTCCTCTGAAGAGATATTTACGCTGCCACTCGTCAAGTCTTTTACATACGAAGAACTCAAGTCGAGACAACTGGCTTTGGGTCTGGACCTCAGGGGTGGTATGAGTACTGTCCTTCAGATCGACCTCAAGGAGTTCCTCATAGCGCTATCAAATAACAGCAGGGACCCAGTATTCAGGGAAGCCCTCGATGCTGCTGATAAGCGATTTGCCGGTGCGCAAACTGACTATATTTCTCTGTTTTACGAGGAATTCAGAGAGCGGGCTGATGGTCAAACGCTGGTCAGCATTTTTTCCAGAAATCCCGCACTAAGGGACGAAGTTACCTTTGAAACTACTGATGGAGAAATGCTTCGGCTGATTCGCGAAAGGGCGGATGAGACGGTGCAGTTGACCTTTCAACGGATGCGGGACAGAATCGACCAATTCGGTGTGACCCAGCCCAATGTATCGCTGGATGCTTCCCGGGACCTAATTATTGTAGAGCTTCCCGGTGTGGATAATCCCGAAAGGGCCAGACGCTTCCTTCAGGCAAGTGCTGAGTTGGAGTTCTGGGATGTCTATCGAGTTACCGATGAGGGCATTGTATCTGCTTTTTTCGATGCGGATGACCGGCTGCGACAGGTGTTCACGGGTGATGATATCGATGTCGAAGAAGGTGAATTTAGCATGGATACCACAATCAGCTTCACCTACGACGATGCCGGTGAAATTTTGGACACCATTATTACAGTGGATACACTTTTCGCTGAAACCGTAATTGACGAAACCGGCCCCGGACCTCTTTTGTCGGTTTTAGAACTCAACTCCACAACAGGCGGCCAGCTAATCTTTTCCCCTGCTGTTATGGGGATAGCTGACCGCAATCAGCGCGACAACATCATGGAGATGTTGACCAGGCCGGATATCATGGCTTTATTTCCGAGAGACCTCGAGTTTCGCTGGTCATCTCAGCCTGTTCAGGATTTTGAAACCGGACAGCGAACCAGAAATTATCAACTCTACGCCATACAAAAGAGACGTGGAGCTACCTCTGCTCCCATCGAGGGAGACCGTGTAATCCGTGCGACCAGTGCGATGGACCCTGTAACCAATGAAGTGGTAGTAAACCTTTCACTTGATCAGCAAGGAGCACGTGTTTGGGAAGATATGACAACCCGGGCGGCGAATGATAACAACCGGGAGATTGCCATTGTGCTTGATGGCCAGGTAGTATCTGCGCCCCGTGTTAATGAACCCATAGCCGGTGGAAGTTCGCGAATCAGCGGTAATTTCTCCGTTCAGGAGGGACAGGACCTCGCCAATATTTTGGAGATCGGTAAACTTCCCACGCGGGTTGTGATCATTCAGGAGGCATTGGTGGGACCTTCACTTGGTCAGGATAATATCAACCGGAGTATCAGGGCCCTTGTGGTCGGATTCCTCCTGGTGTTGATGTTTATGATATTGTATTACAGCACCGGAGGTATAGTGGCTATTATTGCACTATTTGCAAATCTGTTCTTTATTTTCGGGGCCTTATCGTCCTTCGGGACGGTGCTCACGCTGCCGGGGATAGCCGGTATTGTTCTCACCATCGGTATGGCTGTGGATGCCAACGTGATTATATTTGAGCGGATCCGGGAGGAGGTCCGGGAGGGCAAATCCATGCTGATGGCTATCAGTGACGGATTTAAAAACTCCTATTCGGCCATCATCGATGCCAACGTCACAACCATTTTGACCGCCATCGTTCTCGCTTACTTTGGAATGGGGCCAATACAGGGATTTGCCGTTGTATTGATCATCGGTGTGATCTGCTCCTTGTTTACAGCGGTTCTGTTGGGTAGGATGTTAATCGAGTGGTGGACCATCTCTAGAGGTAAAAACATCACCTTCTTTACCGGTGCAACTAAAAATATGTTTGCCAATCCTCAGGTGGACTGGCTCGGTAAGCGTAAAATTGCGTATGTGCTGTCCTCTGTAATTATTTTGGCAGGTATCATTTCCTTTGCCACCAGAGGTTTTGAGCTAGGTGTGGACTTCCGTGGAGGATACTCCTACAATGTCCAGTTTGCTGAAGGAACGGATGTAGATGCTGAGGATATTAGGGTTACTCTGGCAGATGTTTTTGATGATGAACCCATAGTGAAAGCGGTTGATACCCGAAATACATTCAATATAACGACCTCGCATCTGATTGACGATCGCAGTGAGGAGGCTGCCCAAACGGTGGTTACCCTACTATACGAGGGAATCAATGATTTGGTTGGGGGTGGACTGGATTTCGATCGCTTTACAACCACGGACTCCAGGGGATATACGCACATCGTGAGTTCGTCCATGATTGGCCCGATTATCGCGGACGATATCCGGCAGAGTTCTGTTTATGCAACCATATTTGCGCTCTTGTTGATCTTCCTGTATTTGTTTATCCGATTTAACAGATGGCAATACAGTATGGGGGCAATCGCAGCACTGACGCACGATACCCTGGTTCTGCTCGCGGTGTTCTCTCTGCTCCACGGCATTGTACCCTTTGCCCTGGAAATTGACCAGGCATTCATTGCGGCACTATTGACCATGATTGGTTATTCGATCAATGATACCGTGGTAGTGTTTGACCGTATAAGGGAGTACATCAACACCTATACGAATCGGGACAAAACCGAGGTCATCAACATGGCGATTAACAGCACCATTAGTCGAACAGTGATCACATCGGCCACTACATTCTTCGTGATTTTTGTACTGTTTGTCTTTGGAGGTGGAAGTATCAAGGGTTTTGCATTTGCACTCCTGATCGGTATTGTTGTAGGTACTTACAGCTCTGTCTTTGTTGCTTCTCCGGTTGTACACGATCTCACTGGTGAAATGAAGCCAAAAGTTGTCAAGAAAGAATCCAGCTTGGCGCGCTCCAAAGTGTGATTTCAAACTGCAATCTTAATAACCTAAATCGGGGGAGGTGCTTCATTGCGCTTCCCCCTTTTTCTTTTCTCACGGTGATGGCTATAGTTTAAATACTTATTTGAAGACGCCTGCGGCCGTTGTGATTTGAACCTGATTAAGGAAATTGTTCTAAACCATATTTTACTTGCTTGTTTTGGCTTCTCGTGCGAAGACGCGAATGGGGGGTGAAGAGGGGCAACCGAACCAAATGGCTCCGGACAAAAACCTCAATTATATATGCCCCGGGGAAAGAGGATGTTTTCGCGACCACCTCGTACTTGCAATTAAAATAATTCACTAAATCACAGAGTCACCAGATCACAACTGAGATATCCATCAACTGTCCCCCCGGATCTTATACTGAAGTATAATGTCTCTCTTAGTGACAGTGGTGTCTTCCCTTTCGAAATGATCTAAGGCCAGAAACTACTTTTAGGGATACTGCGTTTAAAACAGGAACCCATAGCGATATGATTTAATGATTCGAAAACTATTGCCACTTGGCCTGATTGCAGCACTTCTGCTTGTGGCTTGCGGTGGAATGATGAAAATAAGAGATGGGAACACCGCCTTTGAACTGAGGAAGTACGCCCTTGCGATTGAACTATTATCCGACGAGTACGAAAGTGCTCGATTTAGAGACGTAAAAGCGGAGAAGGCCTTTTTATTGGGGGAAAGTCACAATCGGAAAGGCAATTTTCGCGAGGCATCCCGGTGGTATGAGGAAGCTGCTAACCTGGGGTATGGTGTCGATGCCATCGAGGCATTTGCCGGGACCCTGATGAAAATGGAAGAATACGAAACTGCTGCAGACGTTTACAGCAGGCTTTTGCGGGATTACGGGAGTTTGGACGAGTGGGAAGATGCCCGCCGCATTGCCCGGGAGGCCGGTGAGTGGATTGCCCGTGGAGAAGAATTGCCCTATAAAATCGATCAACCCGATTTCAATTCTGTTTTCAGCGATTATGCTCCTTTTTTTTACGATTCCACCACCATAGTTTTTTCGAGTGACCGAAAACCTTTTAATCGGGATGCGGAGACTTATTCATGGACCGGAAGGAATTTCTTTAATTACTTTACTTACAATATCGAAAAGGATGAATTTACCGATGACTTTGAGTTTTTGAACTCATCGTACAATGAAGGGTCTATCACTTTTTCGAAAGACAGGAAACAGGTTTTTTTCACCCGTTGTGCACCACAGAATGACAGTGATGGTTATTGTCGTTTGTGGTTTTCAGAAAAACTCAATGGGCAGTGGGCGGAGCCTGAGATATTGCCGTTTCAGGAAAAAGAGGGCAATTACGCACATCCCGCTGTCAATGACGACGGCACTGAGTTGATTTATTCCTTCAGATCCAAAGAAAACAGTGAGGGATACGATATGTACGTTGTCTACAGACGTGGCCAACACTGGTTAGAACCCATTAAACTCCCGGGTGCGGTCAATACCACCGGAAATGAATTGTTCCCCTTTTTGATAAAAGACACCCTGTATTTTTCGTCTGATGGGCATCCCGGTTTTGGTGGTCTGGATATATTCAGGTCCGTGCGACAGGCAGACGGGAATTGGGGGCAGGTATTCAATTTGATGCCTCCCTTTAACTCCGGTGGAGACGATTTTGGCTTTGTGCTTGACGAGACCTTAAAACAGACCGAAACCCTTTTGAGTCGCGGATATTTTACCAGCAACCGGGAGCAACGGGGAGATCAGATATTTTACTTTGAGCAATTTGAAAAGATTAAAGAAGAGGAGGATCCGGTGCTTTATACGCTTCGGGTAGAGGGGGTGGTGTATGAACGCCTTTACGAGGACCCGAACGATCCCAACAGCCGTAGATTGGGTCGCCGAAATTTGCCGAATGCGATGGTAGAAATAATCGGACCTGAGGGTACGGATACCATTCGTACCAGGCGCGATTCACGTTTTGAAAAAGAAATCGAATACGGTCAGGAATACCGGCTGGCTGCCTCTGCACCGGACTACCTAAGGAAATCTATTCGCCTCGACCTCTCCGATATAGAAAAAGACCCGAACCGGCCGGACAGGGTGGTTTCTGTAGAAATTATACTGGACCGCAAGTTTATCGACCGGGAAGTGATTATGGAAGACATTTACTACGACTTTGATGAGTGGTTTATCAGGGAGGATGCCAAACCAACCCTCCAAAGCCTCTCTGTGTTGATGGAGGACAATCCCGGCATCAAAATCGAATTGGCATCCCATACGGACTGCCGGGGTTCTGTGGAATACAATCTCGAACTCTCCCAGAACAGGGCCCAGGCCGCAGTGGATTTTTTGGTAGATCTCGGAGTCGATCCGGATCGACTTGTTGCCACAGGCTACGGAAAATCCCGATTACTGATCGACTGCCCATGTGATGAGTGCACAGAAGAGGAGCATCAGATGAACAGGAGAACCACCTTCCGGATACTGGAGTGACATATTCAATTGAACTGAAACCCGAACAATTCCTACTAGCGCTTACATCCATATTTTTTCAATCTATCATAAGGCAAAATGCTCTTATGCAATCCTTTAGAAAGGTAAAGCAGGTCTTCTACATCTGGAATATCAAGACATTTTTAATACACCTCCTTACTGCAGGCTTTCCATTTCCTATTGCAATACCACCCATCGATTCCACGTATTCTCTCCCGGTATTTCAATAGTCAATAGATAGGGGGCCTTTGGGAATTGACCCAGATTCAGTTCAATCCGATATCCGGGATTAAGTACTTCAGACCTGGTTTTCATCTCCTCTCCCGATTTTGACAAAAGGCGAATGTGTGCTTTTTTACCGGTAGTGGGCAGATTGCTCGCGTCAATCCATACAGCTCCTGTGGTTGGATTTGGAAAAAGTTGGATGCCATCTGACCGGCTGGCATCGACACGGTTAATAAGCTCCACATAAATGGTATCGGAAACCAGACATGCGTTGTCGTCAAAGACTAGGATTTCGTATTCTCCGTGGGGCAGGTTGAAAATGGTGTCATTTATTAAATTGCCCTCATGTGGATTCCAAAGGAAAAAATAGGGCGGGATGCCACCGCCTGGATTGATGGCAATAAAACCACTTTGAGTACCGTCGTCCCCGGTTGTTTCAAAAGTGGCGGAAAATGGAGGTGGATCGTTGAGCTTTATGTCCCTGCGCTCCCTGGAACAACCGTTTTGGTCTGTGGCCGTAACAGAGTAGGTGCCCGCCATTAAGTTTTCTGCTTCCTTCCCGGTAGCTGTATTCGAATGGGACCAAGAGAATGACAATGGAGGTGTCCCCCCAAGCGTGTTGATCATTATGCTGCCGTCTGCTTCTCCGTGGCAGGTCGGTTGAGTAGTTATTATTTCCGAGATAATCAGTTCGGGAGGCTCGCTGATTACGGTATTAGGCGGTGAACCAACGCAGCCTGTAGCGTCCTGAACTTGCAAGCTGTACACGTTGGGTCCGAGATTTTTCAGAGTGTCTCTGGGGTGGTCAGAAAGGTAGATCGGCAGGTGACTCCACTGGTATCTGTAAGGTATGTAGGGACTGTTGACCACCGCCTCCATAATTGCGTCCTCTCCTCCATGACAAGCTATTTCATTGAGTACATTGATTTGAATATCCAATGGTTTTTGGTCATTGTCAATATGGAATTCTCGGGACGTGAATTTGCAGCCGGCCTGATCGGTGAGAGTAAATCGATAGAATCCCGGTTCTAGATTACTTATGGAAGTGGTGTCGGTGGCTCCGCTGTTCCAAAATATTTGATGAGGGCCATTTCCGCCGGTTACTTCGACCTCAAGACTTCCGTCGGATCTATTCCCGCAGGTCACATTTTGTTTGTCAAAAAGGATGGTGGTAAACGGCTCAGGACCGGGAAGGGTTATATTGGCTTCAAAGGTGCATCCATTTTGGTCTGTAACCCGTAAAAAGTAGTCTCCAGCGCGCACATTGATAAGATCACTGGTAGTGTAGGTATTGTTGCCACGCTGCCAGAAAAAAGTATAGGGGAAAGAGCCACCGTGTAATTCGGTCAATATACGTCCTCCTGAACTACCGGGACAAATGGGAGGCTCGATGGAGGTGAAATCTACACTTAGTTTTTCAGGTTCACTGAGTTGGATGGAGTCCAGCGCTACGGTACAGCCTGTACTGTCAGTAACCTCCACTGAGTAATACCCCGCATGAAGGTTTTCAATGTGGGCTGTGGTGTCTCCGTGACTCCATTGTATATCTTTCAAAACTCCGGATCCATTGGTTTGGATTCTCAACGAACCATTGCTTTCGCCCTGGCATCGAGGGGATATCTTCTCGGTGACCTGTATGGAAAAGGGGTTTTGCGCCCGCAGGTGAAATTCCGGGCTCACAAACTCGCAGCCTGAGGCATCGATCACAGTCACTCTGTAATGCCCCTCCGGTAAATTGTGAAGGTGTGCGCTGTCGGCACCGTTGTTCCAATGGTATTCAAATGGGGGAGTGCCTCCTCCGGTGAGGATTTTCAGTGAACCGTCTTCAAAAGAACTGCAGCCCGGTCGTACTACTTCGGTAAAAGTAAAGGACATTTCTTGTTCTTTTTCCAGTTCAAAAAATTGTGTGCGAAATAGGCAACCCGCACTGTCTGTGACCGTGGCAAAATATATTCCGGTTTCCAGGTTTTGAATGTGCCTGCCGGTATCCCCGTGGTTCCACTCGATCGTATAGGGTGGATGCCCACCGGACATTTCTATTTGAATTGCACCATCTTCCCCTCCCGGGCAGCTTTCATTTTGTAAAAACACCAAAGAGTCGATCATTGGATTGTCTGCGGGTTGGTCGTCTTCTAGTCCTGTGCAGTTTTCATCGATGAGGTTGCAGGGAATTACTTCTGCTCCCGGGTTAATATTCGGATCCTCGTCATCGCAATCTCCGTCCTGATCAGCCCATCCGTCAGGTGCTTCGTTTGTGCAAAAGAAGGTGCCGGTGCCGTCCTGTCCGTAGCCGTCTCCATCGTTGTCCACGTAGTAGATCAACTGACTGGTGTCCGCAAGGAATGCGTTGAAAAGGACAATTTCATCCACCGCTATATCGCCTATTGGGCCTTCACCGCCTGTGGCAATAAGTCTGAATTGCCCCGTGCTACCGTGGTAGGGACCCAGGTCAATTTCGGCCTCCATCCACTGGTCGGCGACCTGACCCTTTTGACTCCAAAGCGTATCCCATTGAAACCCACCATCGATTGAAATCAGCAAATCCAGGCTTCCGATATGCACGCCCCACATGTGGTATTGAAAACTCATATCACATATGCCACCTGTGGAGTCAATGTCAATACAGGCCGATTCCAAAATGGCGCTGGCAGGGGCCTGGCACTGAAGTCCTGCTGGGCTGTAAACCAGGTAATTCCCACTTCCGCTGAAGGCTGCCTGTGGACCTGAACCGGGAGCCGGAGTGGGTCCTTCGTATATCGACCAGTTCGACCCCTGTCCAATTTTGTTTCTCCACAATCCGCTCATTGGACAGGATATATTGCATACCAACTGACAGGTTTGCTCATCGCTGAAGACGGAGCGAAGGGTTGGGTCTGCACAAAGTGTTGAAAATAAAGTGGGACATGAGATTGCTGATGTGACTGAGCCACATTTACTTAGCAGGTAGATTTCATAATCGGTACCTGCTGAGAGCCCCTCAATCCTAATTTGGTGTTCAGGACTGCAACCAATGGCTATTGTGGTATCGGCCTGATAAGCTGAGTCCCCGGGCGGATATGGCGAAAATCCTGGATTTCCTATCAGTACTAAAAGGGAATCACAATCGGGACCTGGATCATAATCGAGGGTAAATCCACTTGCATCAATCTCTGAGACCTGTATTCCAGTCGGTGGCGGACATTGAGCCTCCTCAAAAACAATGTTGAAAAAGAGGAGTGATCCAACATCTCCCGGTGCTTTGTCACAGATAAATAGCTCCCAGTTGCCATTGGCTGTGCTGCTGTCGTGTAATTCAGCCAGGGGCTCCTCCGGTAAAAAGCTACCGATAAATGGTGGGGTTGCCTGACCTATCGAAACACAGGCCTGGTCAGAAAAAATGGTGGCATCGCTACAGTTTTCAGAATTGGGATCACCGTAATTATCTCCACCAATTCCATTGTCTTTTGTAAGAGCGATTTCCCTGCCAGCCGGGTTTCTCAAAAAAATTTGTAAATCTGCCGGCCAGGTGTGTGGTACTATCATCTGAATTTCGCTGATAAAAATATTTTCACCAAGGTTCATTCCACTATAATTGTCCACTTTAATTACAAAGGTGTTGCCACCTGAGCCACAATTGTTGTCCCCAATGGGAAGGTAAAGGGCGCATCGAGTGGGGTTTGCCAGGTTGGTGGTAAACCGCCTGAGCGGTGACCAGTTGCCGGGTTGTCCACCGCATACGGCCCTTATTCTGTACTCGTACAGGCCACCGGAGAAAAGGTTTTCAAGGGTGGCTGAGTTTTCTGTAATTCCGGTGATTTGCGGGGGGTGAGGAAAATCCTCATCAACCAGTCTGTAATTCAGCTCGAAGCTATCTGCAGTGCCGGGTAAAAACCAATTGACAATGGCACTCTCCGTATCTATTTCCTGGACGCTTATCGGAACCGGAACGGGACATTGCTGGCCGTGAATGGTGCCCGGTGTAACTGAAATAACAAAGAGCAAAAATGGAATGAAAAAGAAGTGTTTAATTGCCGGGAAACCTGCTGCGGAGTTGCCAAAAGTGCATTTGCTCTTCATGGATTTGTCGCCGTGTGTTGTCAAGTTCAGAATCTTTTAATTGGACAGGCTAAGATACTAAATATTCGCTAATTGTGAAAGGGATTTATTTGAAAGTTGAAGTTGGTGAGGTCTAAAATTTAGGGTAGAGGTCTCCTTTTCTTCGACCTACTCCAGGTAACTTTTTAATAATAGTTTTTTCGTGAAACTTCTAAGACCTGGTTTTTGCTTCTCGAAAAGGGGCTAGACTGCAAATCGAAAAGGGGCTAGACTGCAAAGCCCATTCACAACGGAGTAGCCATTGACCTGCAATGATATCAATTCAGCAAATTACAACTGAAACAACTGAAATGCACTGAAATAAGAGAGCTTCCCACAAGTGCCTATAGTAAGCCGAATTTTACCGATATTGCGAGATAAATTCACCCAATGGATATTTTTTCAGATTTTTCTCCCACCCCCCTCAATTGGATTGACTTTTGTTACGCTGGTGAAACCCTGCAAATCGGTCTGAAAAGAGACGATCTGCCCTGTCCTTTACGAGGTGGCAACAAATTTAGGAAGTTGCGATACCATCCACTTTTTGTTCACCCTGAATCTGGTGCAGAGGTGGTTTCAGTTGGTGGAGGGTATTCCAATTTTGTAATTGCACTCACCTTGTTGTGTGTGGACGTTGGCTGTAAACCGCATTTTATAACCAACCACAGGGGCGAGGACAGTTGGCTGATGCAGTTTTGTAAAGAGGCAGGTGCTGCCTTTTATTCAACCTCCAATTCCCGGTTGAGGGTGTGGCGCAAAGTAGGTTTTAATCCCGGGGAAATATCTGAAAAATTGAATGATTGTATTAGGATACCAGAAGGCGGGGGTGGAAAATGGTCAGAAAGGGGAGTGGCCGAAATGGTTGAGGAAATAAAAGCTCAGGTCACCGGACAAAGTTTTCACCTGTTAGTAGGTGCCGGGACGGGAACCACCTGTCGTTTTATATTGAAATACCTTCCCCCGACATGGAAGCTGTCTGCCTACCCGGGGGTTCGCGGAGTTCCTTTTAGAGAGTTTTTGGAGGAAATGGCCAAAGAGGTGGGGCGATCCGAATCATTTTCACTGCTGAATATTGAATTGGACAGGGGCATAGGTTTTATCTCAGAGGAGGAGGCCGGATTGATTGAATTATTTTACCAACAGACTGGGGTGTTGCTGGACCCATTTTACAGCGGAAAGGCCTTAGTGGCCTGGGTTAGGTCCGATGATAGGAAATTGCCCGCGATATTGATCCACAGCGGGGGAATTCAAGCCTGGATTGGACTAGCACAGCATTCCAGGAGCCAGGTTGTTAGGAAGCTCGGAGCAATTGCTACCGACAAACTGCGGAAAGTCAAAGTAGATCTATTCCTTTGAAGTTTTGGAAATGGTGTGGGGATTAAAAATTAATTTGAAAACCCAATCGGTTCAGTTGAATGTAGATAATGCCGGCTGCTGTCACTTTGTAGAGGTTGCCGGGTGCTTTTATGTGGAAGATTGAAAACCTGTCCAGGAATAGTATATTTCGAGGAATTTTTAAGTATGGTTGAGGTTTTAGCCCAGGGCGACCTTAGGTCTGAGTGCATGGTATCAATGCGATAAATCGGAGAAATGTACGTCATTTACTCATTTTCTTGGGAAATGTACCTTTCCAAAAATGGGGGTTAAATTGCGGGGCAATAGGTTTTTACGCCTCCAATTCACTATCGTATTCCCCAATTGACCATTCAAAGCAGGAAAAAACAACCCTGAATATGCAATGATTCAATTGCCAGAAGGAAAGTCAAAAATGGTTTTAAAACCTGTCCCATCCCTGATTCTGAATAAAAACATCCACCACAATGGGGTAGTACTTCAATTCCAGTTGCCGGACCTTTTTTTCGATGGAAGTTGGATCCTCCCCGGGTTCAATGGGAACGGATTTTTGAAAAATCACTCTGCCCCTGTCGTACTCTTCATTTACCAGGTGGATACTGATGCCGGACTGATCGCATTTGGCCTTGCTAACAGCGCGGTGTACATTGTGGCCGTACATTCCCTTTCCACCAAAGTCTGGTAAAAGAGCGGGGTGGATGTTGAGGATGCGGTTGGGGTAGATTTTTAGGAGATTTTCCGGTATTTTTCTCAGAAAACCCGCCAGGATGATGAGGTCTGTTTGGCAGCGCTGCAAAATGTTCACTAATTTATCCGACATTAATTCTGAATTGGAGATCAGAGTGACGGGGATGTCGTGTTTCTTTCCCCTTTCAAAAATGCCGCTTTTTTCATTATTGGTGATAAAGAGATTGATCTGCGCTTTATCCGCTCCCTGGAAGTAATCCGCCAGTGCGGTTGCATTGGAGCCATTACCGGATGCAAAAACGGCAATATTTGTCATGGTTAGCCAGCTTGTCTGATCAGGACCTCAGCGGTCGATAGTTGTTGATATTGGATGGATCGATCCGGGAGAGAATCTGATAAACGGCATTGCGGTCCTCTCTGGGAGCCTTGCTGAAAATTTCAACAATTTCAGTGCCTTTGGCGCGGGTGAAAATTTGAACGATCATGCTGTTGGGATAGGCTCTGTGAACCTCCTCGATGGTTTGAAGAGCTCTCAAAATAGCGGCCCTGCATTCTTCTGCGTCTTTGTGGCAGACATCCAGTCCCTTCCTGTGGTATTCATAAATCGCTTCCCGGAGTGGAATCACCCTGGGGTTCAATAGATTTTCCACAATCCAGTAGCGGTTTCGATTGCCGTCCATTGCGCGCCAACCACCGAAGTTATCGGCCTCGGAAGACGGTATAGAATTTACCACGCTCTCAGCTCTTTTGAGATATCTTTCACCTCCCATTGGTACAAATGTCTCGTAGTCCAGCCCAAGAACTAGATAACCGTAGTAAGTCAGCAGGGCGGAAAGGTTGTCCAAATAGCTGTTGGGGGTTATTTGAAGGGTCTGGCCTTCGTTGTATATAAATTTGATATCGCGGTCGAGATGGTTGAGGAGGGTGGTTTCATATTCGCTGTTAAATACCGGTCTGGTTGCCTGAACAGCCAGTTCGGCGGTAAAAGTGTTGTTGTTCAGTTCTTCCTGAATGGTCATCTGAAAAGTCAGGTTGATGCGCTCCGCTGTGCCGTACGTCATATCCGTAAAGGACCTGTTGTTGAGAAAATCATTCAGGTCGTTTTCCAGGTTTCTGAAAATTTGCGGGTCAGTAGCTTGTATTTGGGGTGTGGAAACCCTGACGGAAGTGTTGAATTCTTGGGCCTGGATAAAAGGAGTCCAGAGAAATAAAATAACGGTGCTCAAAAAAGCACTAAGGCTTAGTATGCGGTTCATAATTTTCAGCGATAAAATTTACAATCTCTTCGGCAATTTGCGCCTTTGGTTTTAACTCTAAATCCACACTCTTATTTTCCGAGATCAGCGATACTTTATTGGTGAAGTGGCCAAATCCGGCCCCTTCATCTGCCAGTGAGTTGAGAGCTATCGCATCGAAATATTTCTCCCGGAGCTTTTTGGAGGCATTTTCCTGTTCGTTGTCCGTCTCGAGGGCAAAGCCGAGGTGGTATTGATCTGCCTTTTTCCGCTTCCCGCAAATTGCTGCAATGTCCGGGTTTCGCTCGAATTCGATGGAAAGATTATCCTGTCCGCCCTTTTTAATCTTTTTATCGTATGCAGTCTTTGGCCTGTAATCTGAAACGGCTGCGGTAAATGCAGCAATGTCACAATTCGGGTGCAACTGATCGCAGATGCGCTCCATTTCTCTCGCAGTCTCCACAGGGTAAAGGCTAATGGATGGGCTTTTGGGTGGTGCAACTTTCAGCGGGCCATGAACGACTTGCACAGTTGCTCCACTTCGGACAAATGCGTGCGCTAGTTCAATGCCCATTCGCCCTGTGCTGTGATTGGTAATAAACCTAACCGGGTCAATTTTTTCCACGGTAGGTCCTGCTGTAATCAGTACTTTTTTTCCTTTGAAAATCTTGCTGCGCTCAAAATGCCTGCAAATCAAACTGAAAATTTCATCAGGTTCCGACATCCTACCCGGTCCAACGAGCCCGCTCGCCAGTTCTCCATCTCCCACATCTATGAGATCGACTCCATCGCTTTGCAACAACTGCAAATTTCTACGGGTACTCGGGTGCTTCCACATGTCGAGGTCCATTGCCGGCGCGATCAGGCATTTACAACGGGCAGACAAATAAGTTGCTAAAAGCATATTGTCAGCAATTCCGGAAGCCATTTTGGCAAGGGTAGTGGCGGTGACCGGTGCGACAATAAATAAATCTGCCCAAAGTCCCCACGCCACATGGTCATTCCACTGGTCATCGTCTGTGATGGATACTTGAACCTGATTGCGAGAAAGGGTGGAAAGGGTAACAGGGGAAATAAATGAAGTTGCGGCAGGAGTCATTACGACCCGCACACTGGCGCCGGCTTTTACAAACAACCGGCACAGGTAAGCTGCTTTGTAGGCTGCAATGCTTCCGCAAATCCCCAGCAGGATTTTCTTTCCGGCCAATTCACCAGTATTTTGCCCTTTGCCGGGTTTCATAAGCCGCAATTGATGTGTAAAATAGATGGATTAGTCATCCTCATCCCTGAAGCGATAATCCAATTCGCCATTCAGGTATTCGTTGATTGCAATGACAACAGGATTGGGAAGTTTCTCATAGAATTTACTGATTTCTACCTGCTCCTTGTTTTCCTGTATCTCCTCTATGGTGTCGGGGGTTACAGCGAATTCTTCCAGTTTAGAATGCAACTCACTCTTCAAATCCTGGGACAGCTGGTTGGCTCTTTTGGTAATTACGGCCAGCGTCTCGAACATGTTTTTATTGCGATCAACCATCTCACCGAGACTACGCGGTGAAATATTGGGATCCATATCCTGTACCTTGGTTTTAATATCACTCATTGGTCAAAGCGTTTACTTGTTCACGTGAAATTTGATAAAAATTACTCAGTTCAGCCCGGTATGGACTGTCAGAATGCCTCCTTACAAAATTGTTGTAGGCGGTAATGGTTTGTTGGTAGCGCTCGGGTTGGCGTGCGAGGATGCTGTTCTCGGCCCAGTAAAAACTGGATTTAACAATCATGTAGCGCACCTTTTCTATGTCCTGGGTCTCTGGATAATCCTGTAGTAAATGCTCAAAACTCTTTATTGCCGCCTGGTAATGTCCCATATTATAGTAGAGATCAGCCTGATAATACGCCTTTCTTTCCAGTTTTCTCCTCATCTCGTCCATCAAATCGTTGATTTCCGGGATGCGATCACTATTGGGATACCGTGTTACATACCTTTGAAAACTCTCGATGGCTTTGTGTGTGAACTCCTGGTCAAGTCTGAAGGATGGAGAGAGCAGATAATTGGAATAAGCTGCCATGAAGTTTGCTTCCTGTCTTTTGGAACTGGTTGGAAAACTGCTGGCAAAATTTTCAAAGTAAAATGCAGAAAGGATATACTGCTCCAGGTGATAATGGGTGTATGCGTACCGAAAAAAGAGCTCCTCGGCCTGTGATCTCCCACGGTAAGTATTTAATACCAGTTCGAAAAGCGTGCGGGCCCTGTCGTATTCTTCATTGTCATAATACTCCATTCCCGCATTCAGAATGCGTTCGGGGTCACCACTCATCCTAGTGCGTTCAAATTCACTTCTGCAACCGCTCAAAAGCAGCAGAAGAGTTACTATGGCTATAAAAGGTATGGCCGATGTTTTTGTCATAAGAGCGCAAAATTACTACTTATTTTACAAAGCATTGCAAATCAACAGTCGCAAACTGTCAATTTTGTCCGATTGTCGGTGTTTTAACTGTCTTTCGAGCAGCTAATTGTTAGAGCATCTACTTTTTTGCAGCGGCAAGCTTTGGGCTACCAACTTTTTTTATGGAGGTTTGGGGCTCTATGGAACGACCTTGTATTAATGCATTAACAGTGCATGATTTTTAAGATTCCTTTATCTCTAAAGCCCACCGGAATAATAGATCTTGATCATTATACTCGGCCGTTTTGGAATATTTATCTGTCGAAACTTGTATTTATGTTAGCTTTATGTTAACTTTGCATCTGAAACAATTTTCTATGAAATGCAATATCTATTACCTGTCTTTGCAATGTTATATTCTTTGGGTTTCTCCGTTGACCTTTTAGCAGAGCGAAATCAAAAAGATCTGTTCGGTATTTCAGGTGGACCCTTTTATCTTATCTCGCAGCAAGACCCATATTGTGAAACTCCATATTGCAGCTTGTGGGTTGCCCGAAATTATTTTGAATTGTACGAGGTGCTCAGTGATGCGATTTCTAAATCCGCTGAGAAAGGAGTAGTTGAACACCGATGGAAAAAGGAGCTGCTTATATTTTCATTACTTGAAGATGGCCTTTGTGAAAGCGCCTTAATGTTTATAGAAGATGAAGTCGATGCCGAGGACAAAGACAGTCATTTTTATACCCGGATGGTCCGCGCAAGGATATTTGATTGCATCGGAAATAAGGAAAAAGCATTGAATGAGCTCGATCTGATGACCCGGATGGTTGATATGCATGATCCATGGCAACAGTTTTACCTGCATGAGACCAAGGCCATATTTTACAGGTCTGGCAGCATGTACGACAAAATGGAATCCTCCGTCAGGTCAGCATTAGATTGGGCCAGGGAAATTGGCCAGCCTTACATCCAGATGAGTACATATTACAAATTGGGTTTCGTACTTGCTGAGTTGAGAGATCCCGCAGAGGCTATTAAATATCTGCAAAAAGGACGTCAAATTGCCAAGCAAATGGAGAGTCCTCATCAACTTTGGCGTTTTTATGCCTGCGAGGGCATCTGTCGTGTTCAGAAGGATGATTTTGAAGGAGGTGTAGAACTTTTGGAATACGCCGGTGAGATCGGAAATGAATATGGTATTATGTTTTGTGGGTCAAATTTTGCATTTCTTGCCAAGGGGCTTTACATGACGGGTCGGAAAGAGGAAGGTCTTGAAGAAGCTGAATACGTCTGGGCCAGTGTGAAGGACTCAGATGATATTAGAGATCGCCGCAATGTCCTCCATGCCCTTTACGATATTTACAAAGCCGATGGGCAGTTCGAAAAAGCCCTGGAGGTAGGTGAGAATCTGACGAAACACAGAGAAGCCCTTTTTGCCCAGGAATATAGTGGTTTGGTAGCAGAATTGGAGACCCGGTTTCGAATGCGGGAAAACGAACTCATACTGGTAGAGCGGGACCAGGAACTCGCCATGGAAAAAGCCCACTCGGCCAGTATCCGCGCCTGGATTTGGACGGGATTTGGTTTGAGTCTTTTGCTTCTGGGACTCGCAGGGGTGTTTTATTATTATTTTGTTCAGAGGAAGAAAATTGCTGCTGAGCTTTCGCAAAAAAACCTGGAACTCAAAGCCCTGGATGAATCCAAAACTCGTTTTTTTGAAGACTTGTCTCACGAATTCAGAACGCCCCTTTCCCTCATTATCGGTCACCTCAATGAATTGGTTGAAAAGGACAATAGACCCCAAGTTGAACGCAGATTAAAAATTGCCCTGCGAAACAGCGACCGTCTAAAGGAATTGATTACCCAAATTCTCGATATTTCCTGCATAGAGGCGGGGCGCCTTGGGCTTAAAACCAAATTTGTTGACCCTTCGAGGTGGTTTAAGCAAAAAGCAGAGGCTTTTGAATCCCTTGTACTGGCTAAAGGTGGTAAAATGGAGATCGATCTCCATTTTCCAGAAGACACTGAAATCGCCATAGACACAGATAAGATGGAAAAAATTCTCAACAACCTGCTGCACAATGCTGTGAAATACATCGGTTCCGGGGATGAAATTCAAGTCGTTGGCGGATTGAAACAGAGTGAAAAGCAGACGAGTGAGTTAGTGTTTTCAGTTACCGACAGCGGTCCGGGAATCTCCGAAGAAGTAGCCGGAAGACTGTTTGAGAGAAAGGTGAAGGGAGCATTGCCTTCGGGAGGCCAGGCGGGTTACGGAATCGGACTTGCGCTTTCCGCTGAGTTGGCCCGGATAATGGAGGGAAGCATTGAACTGGATCATAACTACATCAATGGCTCCAGATTTATTGTAAAAATCCCTGTGCAATGTATGAGCAGCCTAAAAGTGGCTTCCATGACTTCTGTTTCCGCCGGCAGTCTTCAACTTCGGGAACGGACCGGCAAACTCGTTTCGGTGGAGAATCTACATACGGTTCTCATCGTAGAGGACCACCTTGAAACAGCCAATTACCTGGAAGAAATCCTTGGTAAGAAGTACCGGACCATTTGTGTGTCCAATGCCAATGACGCAATGATTGTTTTGAAAGAACGGGAAGTAGATCTCCTGCTCACTGATGTGCAAATGCCAGGTAAAAATGGCTATGAGCTTACACGTGATGTTAGAACGACTAATACCACTTACAAAGGGATCCCTGTGGTACTGCTATCTGCTACAGTTTCGGAGAAAGCTAAAATCAAAGGCCTGGATTGTGGAGCAGATGACTTTATGGCTAAACCCATTGAGAAAAAGCACCTCCTGAGCCGAATTGACAATCTGATTCAAAAGAGTAAAGAGGGTTCTAAGGTCGGTTTAGAAACTACCGGAACCGGGGCGGTTGGATACGAAGTGGAAACATTGAGAAAGGCCGAGTCCGTAATTTTGGACAACCTTGCACAGGAAAACTTCACAGTGAATGGTCTTGCACTCCAAAGCGGAGTTTCCAAAAGAAGCCTTGAACGACTATTTAAGAAGCATTTCAATAAAACCCCTGCCGCATTTATTAAAGAAAAACGCCTCGAAGCGGCCTGGCACCTTCTGGAAGAACAGCGATGCAATTCGATAGCCCGGGTGCGTGAAATTGTGGGAATAAACAATCCTTCCTATTTTTCACGGGCTTTTAAAGCGAAATACGGTTGCTCTCCTTCGGAGATGTTATCGACTAAACCTTCACATGCCGAGGCTTAGCGCCCCATTAGTTTTTGGGGTACGGACAATTTCTACAGCCTGAACCACAGCAGTATCCTCGCCTTAGAAGGTATTTTCTCGTGAAAACGTATTTGCCGCCCTCAATTATGTAGTCTTCTCCCTTTACCAACTTCTCCGATTTCATGGAATTGGCTTATTCATATCAAAAGCGGGCTGCCAGGCCTTTTATTCGCCTTTATCCTGTTGGTTTGATAAGCTTTTAAGACGAGAGAACCGTTTGCAGATGTTTCCTTCGCACCCACTCCATTGCTCCGAACATCACGGCGCAGAAAAATAGGTCGCCGGCAAGTGTATTCAGGAAGAAGGGAAGTCCTGCGGTGTAGGCAGCGATTAAACCGGCCATGTCTTTGGTGTAGTAAACACTCCCCGCCCAGGCGCCGAAATTCGATATGAGGAAAAAGATGAGTGAGGCACTGAGACTGGCTCCGATTACTCTCCCGGCACTGATTTTATGCAAAATTACCCTTGCGAGCAGTACCATCAATATCAGAGCGGCACTGGTGAACAAAAAGTTGGTGCTCACAAATACAAAGCCATCGTAGTAGGCCGCATAAACGAGGTTGTTCAGCAAGAGGTCAGAAAACCAAACTGCGATCACGGGAACCAACCAGGCCAGCCACCTGGAGGAAAAATAAGCGCCTCCAAAAAGCGCAATAGCTCCCACGGCGGTGAAGTTGGGTGGATGTGGCACCAGTCTGCTGAGTGCTGCAAAGGCAATGAATAGTATTATTATAATGCCGCATTGTTGTCGGTTAATTTTCATTGTTTCTTACTTTTGAGCTACAAAATTAACTAGTAATTTGGTGTGGTCAAAATATTTCCGAATGTTCAATAGAAAATGATGAGCTTCCCCCGCAGTAGGGACATCGTTTTCAAGCGGATTTTTGATGTGAAAAACCATTGGTGGCCGGCAAAAATAGTGTAGATCATGGAACAGGATAAAAGGCGCGGATTTTTTGAAGCCGCATATTTGGGAGATAATCAATTCTGGAGATACCTGCTTGTGTTATTGCTGGTTTTTGTAGGTTATTTTATTGGTCAGATACCACTTCTTTTGGCCATTGGATATCAAACAACCACTGGTGTAATTGACACCGATGCGCTTCAGCAATTTCAAGAGACGGCTGACATGGGAGTGTTGGGCCTGGATTACAATTTGGGTCTCTTCCTTTTATTGCTCGCCTTTGCAGTAGGTCTTGTTTTTTTATGCCTCGGTGTTCAATTCGTGCACCGGCGATCCTGGAAAACCATGGTCAACTACGCGGGGCGGTTTAATTTCAGTAAGATATTCTACGGCTTTGCCCTTTGGCTCTTTCTGGCCTTTTTGGCAGAGGTGCCTTTTTTGATTATGCATTCCGATTCCTATGAGTTTCAGTTCGAACCTGTTCGATTTTTTATACTGCTTATCATCGCCCTCTCAATTTTGCCGTTACAAACAACCATGGAGGAGTTTTTCTTCAGGGGATGGCTGATGCAGGGATTCGGGCTTGTATTCGGAGCCAGAATTTTTCCGCTACTGGTGAGTAGTCTGCTGTTTGGATTGGTACACATGGCGAATCCCGAGGTGGCCAATTACGGCCTGGTCAATATGATGATCTACTACATCATGGCGGGATTGTTTTTGGGCCTTATTACCATTCTGGATGACTCCCTGGACCTGGCGCTGGGGGTTCACTTTGCCACCAACTTTTACGCAGCGGTCTTTGTGACCTACGAGCACGCGGCACTAAAAACCTGGTCGCTTTTTAAATACACCGAAGAACTCAATGTCGGCGCCATGAACATAGCATTTTTTGTGCTTGCATTGGTGTTTATTCTGTTGGCATCAAAAAAATATAACTGGGACTTTAATATTGTTTTTCAGAAGGTTGTGAAGCCTAAGGACGATGACGTTGTTTAAGAATTTCACACCGATGGCATTGATTTTGATAAATAATCCGTTTCTAACCATATTGCTTCAATAAAAAATTTAACAATGCGCAATTCCAGAATTCTGCTTATCCTGACGCTGAACCTGTTATTTGTCTTTAGCCTGCGCGCCGATGATAATCCGAGGCCCGCATATTGGCAGCAGCAGGTTAGGTATTTGATTGAGGTTGATTTTGACGTGGAAAAACACCGTTTTACCGGAAAGCAGGAGGTGATGTTTATCAACAACTCACCCGACAGACTCGACCGGGTGTACTTTCACCTCTACTACAATGCATTTCAGCCCAACAGTATGATGGATCAGAGATCTGCTCATATTGCCGATCCCGATAGTAGGGTGGGCAACCGCATTTCTCGGCTGCGCCCCAACGAAGTGGGATACCACAATATTAATCTCATAAAAATGGATGGGGTGGAGTGCGAGTTTGAAATTACGGAAACCATAATGGATGTCTTTATTCCGTTTTTCATAGAACCCGGCGACACCGTCAATTTTTACCTTGAATACGAGTCCCAGGTGCCGCTTCAAATCAGAAGGACCGGTAGAGACAGTGAGGAGGGCATTGCTTATTCCATGGCCCAGTGGTACCCTAAATTGGCCCAGTACGACGATCAGGGCTGGCATGCTCATCCATATGTGGGCAGGGAGTTTTACGGCATTTTTGGCGACTTTGATGTGATTATCAATATCGATTCCAGTTATACAGTGGCAGCAGGGGGCGTACTTCAGAACCCGGAGGAGATCGGCCACGGCTATACAGATGAGTATGAAGCCAAAGTCGATGAAAACGGAAAACTGTCCTGGTTTTTTCGAGCGGAAAATGTGCACGACTTTGCCTGGGCGGCGGATACGGGATACACCCACACCACCCACATGAGCGAGCAAGGCACCTTGTTCCGTTTTTTTTACCTATCCAATGAGCGAACCGACCACAACTGGGGGTTGCTCCCCGGCATACTAGATTCAGCACTTACTTACCTGGTCGCGCGATGCGGGGATTACCCCTATCCCGAATTTTCGGTTATTCAGGGAGGAGACGGTGGAATGGAATACCCCATGGCGACGCTAATCACCGGAGAAAGGCCCCTCTTGAGTTTGGTTGGAGTCACCGTTCACGAATTAGCGCACATGTGGTATTATTTGATCCTGGCTACCAATGAGAGTATTTATCCCTACATGGACGAGGGTTTTACTACCTACATTACTGAAGAAACCTTGAATTATCTGGCGGGTAAGAATTTGCTGCCCAGAAGGGAGTACACATCTAATCCTCATGCTGCCCGGATTGCCAGTTACGTCAACTTTGCCAGGGAGGGTAGGGAAGAGCCTATGAGTACTTTTGCAGACCATTATATCACAAATGCGGCCTATTGGATGGCCACTTATACCAAAGCGTCTATAATGCTGGTGCAATTGTCCTACATAATAGGACAGGAGGCATTTGATCAGACTCTTCTGGAATTTTACGACACCTGGAAATTCAAGCACCCGAGACCGGATGATTTTTTCAGGATAGCAGAGAAGGTTTCCGGAATTGATCTGAAATGGTACCAAAACCAATGGATACACACTACCAACACTATTGATTATGGAGTTGATACCATCATAGGTAACCCGGACGGATCATCCTCTCTGATCCTAGTCAACAATGGAACTATGCCTATGCCCATCGACCTGACCGTTTATGTGGAGGGCTCACCTTACTACCTGCACATACCACTGGTGATTATGCACGGCCGGAAGCAAATAGACGATGGGCTCGAGTTTATGCAGATGGAACCTTGGGCCTGGACCAACCCCATGTACGAATTGCACCTGCCTTTCCCCGTGGAGGAGATATCCCGGGTGGTCATCGATGAAACAGGCAGACTGGCTGATGTCAACCCCGTGGACAATGTTTATCCCAGGGAGAGAGAATCGGATTGACAACAAGACATTAGGCTGGTAAGAGGTGAATGAGACTGCAGGAATTTTGTGATTTGCTGGCCTAGTGCGCCCAATTTTAATGTTTAAACCAACTACATGAGACTGATATTCTTTGGCACTTCCCTCTTTGCTGTTCCCTCACTTGAAAAACTCACCTCCAGTGGTTTTGAGGTGGCTGCGGTGGTTACCGCCCCGGATAAAAGAGGGGGGCGGGGCCGAAAGCAATTACTGGCATCCAGTGTGAAAAAATCCGCGCTTAAACTCGGCCTTAAATGCCTCCAACCGCCCAACCTCAAAGCACCTGAATTCCTGGAAGAGTTGGAAAACCTGAATGCAGAGATATTCGTCGTTGTGGCTTTTCGGATGTTGCCAAAGGCAGTTTGGGATATGCAGGAGAAGGGTACGGTAAACCTACATGCATCACTACTGCCTGCCTACCGCGGCGCTGCTCCCATTCATCACGCGATTATGAATGGAGAAAAAGAAACCGGACTAACTGTATTCCAGCTCCGTCATGAAATTGATACCGGGGACATTTTGGCTCAGAAAAAAATTAGAATCCAGCCCAATGAGACCACTGGGGAATTGCACGATCGAATGGCCCTGGCCGGGGCCGATTTGCTGGTCGATACGATGAAACAACTGGAGGCCGGTGAGGTGAAACCCGTCGCTCAGGACCCTGAAAAAGTGAGTTCGGCGCCAAAGATATCCCGGGAAACAGGGAAAATCGATTTTTCTAAAGGCAAGACCCGCGTGTATAACCTTATCCGTGCCCTCAATCCATTTCCCGGAGCATACACCGCGATCGATGGAAAAAAACTGAAAATATGGAGGGCTGCCCTGCCGCAGAAAGATGATAGACCCATCAGTGAGGGAGAGATAGTTTCCGATGGAAAAAATCACTTGAAAATAGGCACCGGTGACGGCTTTATCAACTGCATAGAAGTCCAGCCTGAGGGAAAGAAGCGAATGAAAATTGAGGAATTTATAAACGGTTACGGGAGTAACCTGCCCAAGAGCGTGGGTTAATTGTCGCGCACCACGCTGGAAAACAAATCAGACACCTTTTCTGCCAAAAACTCTATAATACGCGTCTCCGGGAGCAGTTTCTGACTTTGGGTTTCATTGAGGTCGTAGTCGGCTAATTCCACAGAGGATTGATTAATAGAGAATTCACTATTCTGAACGATGTCCGTATGCACATACACATAGGATCCCACGCTCATGGCGAGAATGAAACAAATAGCAATTATTTTTGCAAACTTTTTCATCGAAAAAATCATTACGGCAAATGTAACAATAAAATGTATGCAAGTTGCCCACCAATCACGGGTTTAACATATTGATAACACTTGACGATGCATAATATTTTTATTCAACCACAACAATAAGACGCATATTCCATCCCCGGAGTTGGGTAGATGGGCAATTTTTTCCAAAAATTTAGATATTGGTTGACAATGGAGATGCCGGCCACCGATCCTTAGGGAGAGACGGCTGGTACCGTTGCCCTGTCAGGGCGTTTTCCGATGCCCTAATGATGCACTTAGCTGTACTAAGGAACCCAACCTTAAAGTTTAATCGATCCTCAAGGTTGATATTACCTCTTTGCAAAAGACCCCAACGGGGTCAGGCAGCAAAACGGTGTGCTTGCGTTAGATCATTGAGTAGGTTTGTGTTTCCTAAGCTTAGGGTGGAATCACCCATCGTTATGAAATCACCTTAGACCAGCACCCTGAAGGGGTGCAGCAGAAAAAGCCATGCGTGAAACCAATGAACAATCGGCATCGCCCAACATCCACAACATTTCCCATCCAATCTGGGTTTTTATAGGACCGAAACAGAAACACCAGATATGAACTACCTCGGACATGCGGTTTTTTCAGGAAAAAACGATGCGGAGATGCTCGGGAATCTGGCCGGAGACTTCTTGAAAAATCAGTACCATCACCTCCTCGATAAAGAGGTCTTGCAGGGTGTAAAATTGCACCGTCAAATTGATGTGATCACAGATGATAACCCCTATTTTAAGGAGATGGTGGTGCCCCTGCGTGCGAGCTTTGGTAAGTACAGCGGTGTGGTGCTGGATGTGTTGTTGGACCATGTAATTGCATCAGAATGGGGGCAGTTGTTCGAGGTCAAATTTGATGCCTTTACCGGCTCGGTTTACAGTGGAGTTCTCAGTGAATGTGACCGTCTGCCAAATTGGCAATCCGAAATAATTGAAAGAATGGCGAGGTCATCCTGGCTGGATGCCTATAGATCGGAAGAGGGGCTGCGGAGGGTGTTCCATCGTTTGTCCCAAAAGGCATCCAGGAATTTAGATGGGGGAGAGGTGCTGGAACTCTACAAAAGAGAGCGCGATACTTACCGGGAAAATCTTCCCCGGTTCCTCGACTACAACCAAAAGAAAATTCTGAAGACCAGGCTGTTGATCAGCCCTCGAATAGAATGGAAAAACTGATGGTTCTGGACAGTATTTTTTCCATCAGGGAAGCCTCCTTGAGGGTATTATTCGCAATCAGAATATTGCTGAGCCCGTGCGAAAAGGTGATTTGAGGGGACAGGATAAAGTAAGGCATGAATATCTGCACGCCAAAACCAATTTCCGCCTGATAGTCGTGAGGTGAGATTTTTATCAGGTTTTCCGCCTGGCGGGTGCGCGAATTGTTCTGAAGATCGTAGCTGTATTTAACTCCGGCTGACACAAACAGTCTCATGTCATTATAAGGCGCGGACTTGAACCGGAGTATGAAGGGTATTTCGACAAAAACAGATTCGAGGGTCTCTCTGTGTGGTGCCTGGCTTTCGCCTATGTGAGTATATTCAATGGTGCGCTCTGTGAACAAAAAGTTGGGAATCAGTCGAAAGTCGAAGTACTCCCCAAACTTGAGGTTGCCGACCACTCCGATGTGAAAACCCGGCCCGCTGATGGCTTCAGTGAGCGAGTAGGTGTCGTTTTGGATGAAATCAGTAGAGTGCCTGATCTTGAAGTTGGAGGTACTGTATCCCAGCGCAATACCGAAATAGTAAGGGCGGTGTTTGAAGTCGCCGTAATTATAGCTGTTGTTATTGTTCCTAATTTGGCTTTCTGCGTCGGTGGTAAAGAGCGTTAGCGCAAAGACCTGAACCAAAAATATGCAAATTATTTTTCCCCCTCGTAAATACAACATATACCCGCGGTTAAACTTTTGTAGTTGGTGTTTTTGAATCCACATTTTTGTAAAACATGCTCAAAACGTTCATAGTCTGGAAAAACTTGCACAGATTCGTACAAATATTTATACGCTTTCGGGTCTTTGGAGGTGATCCTCCCGATAAAGGGTAGTATGTATCTGAAGTACAAGTTGAATCCCTGCTTGAGTGGAAACATCCTGGGCTTGGAAAATTCCAGTATCACGACCTTGCCCCCGGGTTTTAAAACGCGATAAATTTCGTCCAGGCCCTTTTCCAGGTTTTCAAAATTGCGCACTCCGAAGGCTACAGTGGCTGCATTGTATGTGTTGTCCGCAGCGTCCAAAGCCTCGGAGTCTCCGTAAACGAGGGTTACCCGGTCATCCAGTTTCCTTTTTTGGAGCTTTTTTCGTCCTATTTCAAGCATTTTGTTGGCAATATCCACACCGGTCACCTTTGCATCCGGTAATTGTTTTGCTATTTCAATGGCCACATCGCCCGTCCCGGTAGCCACGTCAATGATTTTTGAGGGGCGGTCTTTGGCAAGTAGTCGAATGGCCCTTTTTCTCCACCGTCTATCAATTCCCAGGCTGAGAAATCTATTGAGAAAGTCGTACTTCCAGGCGATGTTGTCAAACATTTTGGCAACCTGCTTTTTCTTTCCCTCCTCGTCCTCATATGGTTTTATTTCACTCATTTACTTCTATTTCGGTACTGTTTATAAAAGCCTGATTTGCAGTAGCTAAAAATACATTAACATTAATCCCAATCGGAAACCTTCTTCCGATATTGCAGCTGCCACGGATATAGAAATTGGTCTTTGTGGACATTTGTTCTGACGAAGCCCGTTTTTTTGTGCATCCGAAATTCAGACCAGGTCCTGCTCGTCCCAGTCTTTGCGCTTTTCTTTGGTCTTCTCCCGGAGTTCATCCAGGTCCAGCTCATCGATTTCATCCCCATTTTCTTCCTCACCGGACAAACGCTTCAAACGCCGAAGTTCCTTTCGGTAGGCCAAGTACTCCCAGTCCCCGCCCCGGTTAAGGAAACCGAAAGTTTTGATGTAGCTGAACACAATGTCGATGCCCAGTACGGCAATCGGGATGAGGCTCCACAATATGCCGGGGGAGAAAAGATAATTGACGATAAACAAAACCAGGATGGCAGTGAGATTTCCTCCGAGTTTGTCGTAGAACTTCTTCTGCTTTTTGACCCTTCTTTCAGCTACCTCTTCTGGAGTCATGACTGTCCTTTTTGAACCAATTCCCGGAATGAACTGCCCGTTGCAAATGCGAGTCCTCCACCGAGTCCGCCCAGGGATCCGGAGATAACGAGGAGCCCCAACAGACTGACCCCGTCGAAAATATTGCCCAGCCGGCCACTGAGTATGCCCTCATTGAGCATGTCGATGTAATAGGCCTGAAGTATCCATGCAGCAAATACACAGAAAAATCCCGTGGAAAACGCCTTGACAGGCACCAGGCCGGAAATATAACCTATTGCAATACAAAGCGGTACAAAGGACCACCAGGGGGACCAGGCCCCCAACACCATCGTCAAAAATATGGTGGTGAGACTGATGATAACGAGCTTGAGTTTATCCTTGAGCATCCGGGCAGTTTTGCAGTTGGTAAAAGTAATGATTATTTACAAGCCCACCAACCATTCCCCGGATATTGTCTTCAAGCCGCGCCGACCTACACATCGGCTTTCCAAATTAACGGTGCATATCCGTTCCGGCAAAGTGGAAGGATGCTTCAATTTTGGCGTTCTCGTCACTGTCCGCTCCGTGAACCGCATTTTCACCTATGCTTTTTGCGTAAAGAGCGCGAATGGTCCCCTCTGCTGCTTCAGCAGGATTGGTAGCACCGATCAGTTTTCTGAAATCAGCCACAGCATTGTCCTTTTCCAAAACGGCAGCTACAATAGGTCCCGAAGACATAAACTCTACCAACTCTCCGTAAAATGGTCTCTCTTTGTGTACAGCGTAGAATTCACCCGCTTTTTCAGGAGATAATTTGGTGTACTTCATGGCGATGATCTTAAATCCCGCATTATTGATCCTGGCGAGTATATCACCAATGTGTCCGGCTTTTACAGCGTCCGGCTTGATCATGGTAAATGTGATGTTTTCTGACATAATTGGTCTTTTTTAAATGAAGCTGCAAAAGTAATCAATGAGACCACATCGAAAACCCTTTTGTCACGAAAATAAGCGAAAAATTGTTGAAAGCAGAAAGTATGGAAAGTACAAAGTATGGAAAGTGACAATGGCCCACCCCCCAATGCTTTGGGGGGGCAAGCGAATAGTCATGGAATAAATCCCGGTCGTAGAGATGCAATGCCTTGCGTCTCTCACACGCAAATCCTGGTTTGTGGTTTATATCTGTAGATACGCACGGTCGGGCGTATTTGATCATAAAACTCTCTCAGCCGAAATCCCGGTATCCTGTCTCCCATGAATTTTATCACCTATTTTCTGATGAATAATTGGTAGCGATATTTTTTGTTACTATCTTGATTAAAACAAGCAGTTATAATTTTTCACCCAAACCAAAAAGGGTAATCAAATTATCAGTGCGAAAAGATTTTTGCCTGAATCCGGGATGATAGATTTTGAAGCCAATTACAATAAAAAGTGGCTTTAGGAGCGGACCAATAAGTGGTGGGAATTTTATATCATGCCCGTCAATAATATTTTAGTTGAGTAAATCTTACTAATTTCGCGCCACAATTATGAAAGACGACATTTCTGAAATTATACCGGTCCTGAGCCATCCGCGCGATGTGGTGATTCTGTCTCACAGAAATCCCGATGGTGATGCCATTGGATCCTCTCTTGCTATGAAGATGTACCTCGAATCCAGGGGGCATTTTGTAAAGTGTATTCTCCCGAGCGAGTACCCCGATAATTTTGAGTGGCTGCCTGGTGTGAAGAATTTTATGATACACGACCTGCAACCGGATGAATGCAATAAAGTGGTCGAAAAAGCTGATTTGTTCCTCTGCCTTGATTTCAATTCACTGGATCGAATTGATAAGTTGGGCATGGCGGTGGCTGAGAACAAAACGGCCTTTAAATGGCTTATGGATCATCATTTGGATCCGGAGCCCTTTGCGGATTACTATTACTGCGACGACAGCGCGAGTTCTACCTGCGAACTGGTTTACCGCTTTATGGATGAAATGGGTGAGAAGGATAAGATAAAAGGTGTGCTGGCTGATTGTATTTACACCGGAATCATTACGGACACCGGTTCTTTCCACCACGCCACCAACCCGGATATATATCGAATGATAGCGGAGATGAAGGATAAAGGCCTTGATGACACCCGTCTCCAAAACAATATTTTTAACAATCAGTCTGAAAAGCAAATGCGCCTGCTGGGATACTGCCTCGGAAAGCGACTTGTAGTGGATGAAGAAAAATCCATTGGCTTGGTGTTCCTCAGCCGGAAGGACTATCAAAAATTCAATATACAGCGCGGAGATACTGAGGGCATCATCAATCATATTTTGAAGATTCGAACCGTTAAATTAGCGGCCTTTATCACTGCACAACCACGGATCGTTAAACTTTCCCTGCGTTCAAAAGGGGATATTTCCGTTCAGGCTCTAGCCCGGGACCACTTCAATGGAGGGGGGCATTTCAACGCATCCGGAGGGTATATGCACGCACCACTCAGTAAGGTGATTGACAAATTTTGGGAGCACGCTGGAGATTATATCAAATAACCTTTATTTAATATATATAAATATTTAATTATGAAATGGATAAATTGGACCATTATATTTTTTGCAACAGTGATATTTACAGCTTGTGGTGAACTGCCTGACAGAGGTGGTGCCGAGGTAATTGAGACCGAAGGTGGTTTTGAGATGGTATGGCACAAGCAGGGCGAAGGGGCTGCACCCAATCCCGGCGATTATGTTTACTTTCACCGCGTGGTGACCATTGGTGATTCCGTGGTACACGATTCCAGGAGATCGGGAGATATGCCGGTTATTGAAATGCCTCCCCAAGACGATGAGGAAGCTCAAAGCCAACCTGAACTCAACGCACTTCACCTGATGGGCGAGGGCGACAGCGCCACTGTTATGATGCCCAGCAATGAAATGCTTATGGAGGGCTTTGGCCTTGCTGAAGATGAGACCCTGGATTTCAATATTAAAGTGCATGACATCGTGAGTCCTGCAGCTTTCCAGGAGCGCATGTTGGAGCAGCAGAAAGAGCAGGAACAACAGAGATTGAAACTCGCTGAGCGAGAAGGAGAAGTGGCTGAACTAGCCGCTGAGATTCTCAGTGATTATAAGGCTGGCAATCTGCAGGATCAGATAGTTGAAACGGAATCGGGTCTTAGGTACATTGTGCATGAAGAGGGTAGTGGCGATCAATTTACTCGCGGAGATGTGGCAGACGTGCATTACTACGGTCTTTTGGTAGAAGATGGCTCCATGTTTGACAACTCCTTCGGAAGGGGCGCAACATTTAATTTAAATGTGGGCGTTGGAATGGTCATTCAGGGTTGGGATGAGGCCCTGATGAAATTGAGAAAGGGAGCTGTGGCCACGCTTTTTATCCCGCATCAACTCGCCTATGGTGAGGCTGGACAGCCACCTGTTATTCCCGAGCGCGCTGAACTCATGTTTTACATCGAGGTACAGGAGTAATCCCGTTTGGTGAGAATTTTTGATAAAAATATTTTGTTGAACTTATTAAAAAACAGCCATGACCGCTGATCAACTGAATGAACTGCGCAAAAAATTGCTGCTCTTAAGGAGGTATCTTTAAAGTAGATGAGCGCAAACAACAGATAGAAGACAAGGAAATGACGGCTTCGGATCCCAAATTCTGGGAGGATCCTCAGGGTGCTGAGGAGTTGCTGAAAGAGTTGAAGTCATTGAAACAATGGATCAAAGGATATCACCAGGCGGAGGAAGCTGTGGAAGATGTCGAGGTACTCTATGAGTTTTTGAAGGAAGGCGAGGGAGACGAAGCCGATCTCGAAGTCAAATACAATCGTGCCCTTGAGAAGCTCGAAGACCTTGAATTCAAGGCTACACTTAGCAGACCAGAGGACGAACTCGGATGCATTCTGGAGATTAATGCAGGTGCCGGAGGAACAGAGGCCTGTGACTGGGCCGCTATGCTTCAGCGTATGTACACCATGTACGCTGAGAAGAACGGCTTTAAAGTCAGTGTGTTGAATCACGTTGCGGGCGATGTGGCAGGAATCAAAAGTGTTGAACTGGAGATTACCGGAGACTATGCCTATGGTATGCTCAAGGGTGAAAATGGGGTGCACCGACTGGTTCGCGTGAGTCCCTTCAATGCCCAGGGGAAGCGGATGACCTCCTTCGCCAGTGTGTTTGTGCACCCCCTGGCCGACGACAGCATCGAAATCGAAGTCAATCCCGCAGATATCGAGTGGGATACCTTTCGATCGAGCGGTGCGGGTGGACAGCACGTCAACAAAACTGAATCAGCCGTACGACTCCGTCACCTTCCCTCCGGTATTGTAGTGGAGTGCCAGGAGGAGCGGTCCCAGCATCTTAACAGAGAGAAAGCCATGAAGATGTTGAAATCCAGAATGCTCCAAAAAGAGTTGGAGCGACAAATGGAGGAAAAGGACAAGTTGGAGGCAGAAAAGATGAAAAACGAGTGGGGCTCCCAGATCAGATCCTATGTCCTGGACGACAAAAGAGTTAAGGACCATCGCACCAATTATCAGACTTCCAATACCGATGCAGTGCTGGACGGCGATATATACCCGTTTCTCAAAACTTATTTGCTGAAAACCGAAGCGGCTGGAGTTTGATCCAATTAATTTTAAGATCCCGCAGAATTGGATGAAGGAAAATGTCCAAATTTTTAACCGCAGGTTTGGATAATTGTGAATTTAGGGGAACCTTTGCGGCCGCTAATGCATTGTAATTGTAGTTCTTTGAAAGACTGGGGCTGAACTGGAATCGACAGGAAAGATCATTGAGTAGTAAGCATGTCGGAGCATGTTGGATCACTCCGTAACAAATGTCCTTCAACCAACTTTAAATGGCAAGTCTAACTTCGCCATGGCTGCCTGATCTAACTAGATCACAAAGCCATTGTGCCGCAGCATCTGATGCCTGATACACGATCTGCCGCACATCATCAAAACTTCAGGCTGGCTAAAATGGCGCTCTGACATTTTAGTGAGAACTTAAGAGATAAGGAATTGGCATGAGTCTGTTATCACACTCCCCCAATTCCCGACAATCCCGAGCGATAACTAAGCATGAAGAAAGCTGCTGAATACTTTGTCTGGACCGGGGTTCGACTCCCCGCAGCTCCACTGTTTTTATATGGGCAATTTCGCCCGTTTTTACCTCATTCTATTTATTGAGATTCTGAGTAAAATCCAGATCCTGGTAATTCCTTTCACCCGGGGGAATGACCTCATTCTTACCTTGGGACAACCTTAATTAGTAGAAATAAAAGCGTCAATTGCCCGGATACCCGCTGTACAACTTGTATACACTTCTGGTATATCTGGCATTCAATTCATAGTTACCCCAACCTTTCCACCTGGCTATTAAAATTTTTTCATAGCAAGAGTTAAATTCGTTTTCCACCCATTTTTCTCCCCTTGTCCGCACTTTGCGCTTCATTCCCTACATTTGCACCCTAAAACATTATTTACATGGGTGCAACACTGGTTGTTTTGGCTGCGGGAATGGGCAGCAGATACGGAGGGTTGAAACAATTGGACCGCTTTGGTCCGCAGAGGAAAACCATTATGGATTACTCCATTCAGGATGCCATCGGTGCGGGATTCGACTGCATTGTCTTTGTGATCCGCGAGGAGTTTGAATCTCAATTCAGGGCGCAGACCTCGTCGCGCTACGAAAATGAGGTTGATGTCCGACTGGTACATCAGAAAATGGAGGTGGAGGGTCTCCTGGTCAACCGAGAAAAACCCTGGGGAACGGGTCATGCGGTTCTGTGTGCAGAGCCGGCCACTGAACAGCCCTTTGCCGTGATCAATGCAGATGACTTTTATGGCAGAAAATCCTTTCACCTGGCTTCCCAATTTTTAAATCAAAAGGCCTCGTCCGACCTCTACGGTATGGTGGGGTATATACTATCCAATACGCTATCGCCCCACGGCAGTGTCTCCCGGGGCATTTGCACAGTGGGCAGCGACAACAAACTGGTGACGGTCAGAGAGCATACCGGCATCCGGAGCAAAGGCGGGGTCGTTTTGGGGGATTTTGAAGGAAAGGAGGTTCAATTACCCCCTGACAGCATAGTGTCCATGAATCTGTGGATGTTTCACCCTTCCGTTTTTGCCCCTCTCAGAGAGGCATTCATGGCATTTGCCCGCGAAAATACAGCCCACCCCAAAGCAGAGTTTTACCTGCCCTTTTTTGTAGATGAGCGCCTGAAAAGCGGAGCGACGGAAGTCGAAGTGCTAACCTCGCCTGATCGCTGGTATGGCGTGACTTTTAAAGAAGATAGACAGAGAGTTAACCGGGCACTGGAAAAAATGCACGAGGAGGGAGTGTATTGAGAAACGGGTGAAAGTTACCAATCAATTCCTCCTCCAAAAATAAGGCGTAAAAATAACGAGGACAGTAAAGAGTTCCAACCTTCCCAGCAGCATGTAGAAGGCCAGAAACACTTTTACAGCTCCGGGAAAATGGGCGTAGTTGTCTGCCGGGCCTGCGGATCCGAGTGCCGGGCCAATGTTGTTTATTGCTGAGCCCACAATGCCAAAATTGGTCTGGAAGTCAATACCAAAAAAGGAGATAAAAATGATCCCAAAGACCAGCAAGAAAATGTGTATGAGTAGGAAAATGATGATGTTGGTCATGGTTTTTCCCTTGACTGTCTTACCGTTCAATTTGACGGGGATAATTGCGCGGGGATGGATGATGCGCTTGAATTCCAATACGGTATTTTTCAAGAAAAGGATATGCCTCATGAGTTTAATACTACCACTGGTTGAACCTGAGCAGGCACCGGAAAAAAACATGATGAAAAAAATCATGGTCAATGCAGGTGTCCATGCCGTGTAGTCTGCGGTGGCGTATCCTGTGGTCGTCAAAATCGAAGTCACCTGAAAGAGCGCATCGCGGAATGTTTTTTCCAGCCCTGATGAGTTGTGGTTGAGGAGCATGAGCAGAATGAAAACCAGTGCGGTCAAGCCCACCAACATTGCGGCATACCACCTGACTTCCTCGTCCCGGACAAACCTTTTAAGTTTGCCGGAAAACCCCATGTAGAGCACGGAGTAGTTGACGCCCGAAAGAATCATAAACAAAATGATTGGATATTGGATGGCTGGGAGGTCCCAGTAACCAACAGAGTCATTTTTTGTGGAAAATCCACCGGTGGCCAAGGTGGTGTAGGCGTGGTTGATGGCATCGTACCAGCCCATGCCTGCAAGCCACAAAATGCCGAACAATGCCGCGGTCATTCCGAGATAGATGATCCAAAGCCACTTGGCTATTTCCTTCACCCTAGGATGGATACGGTCTGCCAAATTTCCTGAGTTTTCCGCTACGAATAACTCGGCACCACCCATTCCCAACATGGGAAAAATGGCCAGTCCCAGTAGGATGATACCCATGCCGCCTATCCATTGGGTCATGCTCCGCCAGTAGAGGAGTCCCTCAGGCATGGATTCAATGTCCTCCATAATGGTCGCGCCGGTGGTGGTAATTCCGGAAACGGCCTCGAAAATGATGTCCGCCCATGAGTCCAAAGTGCCCGTCAGTACATACGGTAGAGTGGAAGCTAGTGACATCATCACCCAGGTGAAAAATACACTGAAATAGGCCTCCCTTCTCGTCAGTGTTCCCGCTGTGCTGAACTTGTAATACCAGAGGCTGGCACCCACTGCAATTGTGATGACGGAAGACCCGATCAGGGCCCAGTGGTCACCGCTCTCCATGACTAAACTCACCGGCACACCGGTTGCCATCAGCATACCCATAATGATGAGCGTGACACCTGAAAAATTTGATATGTGCTCAAACTGAATCACTTGAACAATCCTTCCAATTGGCTAATAGAATCCGGCATCGCAAAAATAATCACCCGGTCGTCTTTTCTAAGGAATACATCGGGGGCCGGGAATATGACTTCCTGCCCGCGAATGATGGTTCCTATCACGGAGGTTTTTGGTAAACCTATCTTGTTCAAAGGCTTTTTGGTCAAATTACTTTCTTTGTACACGGCAAATTCGATGATCTCGCCCTCCAGTCCGTGCAGTCCCGTTATCGCAACTATTTTTCCCTTTCGGACGTAGCGAAATATGTTGTTGGCTGCTATAAGTTTTTTGTTGATGATGGTATCGATTCCGATGTTTTGAGAAATTCTGGTGTAGTCCATGCTGTCAACCAGGGCTATGGTTTTGTACACGCCGGAGTTTTTCGCCAAAAGACTGGTGAGGACGTTGACCTGGGTTTCATTGGTTACAGAGATAAAGGCATCCATGTTTTCCAGACCCTCTTCCCTGAGTTGGTCCATTTTGGTTTGGCTGCACTTAACGACCAGCACATCCTTGAGATTGTTAGCAAGCCATTTGCAGCGGTCTTCATCGCTATCGATGAGGGTCACGGAATAATCCCTTTGCAGCATCTCGGCGGTATCGTAACCCAGGTCACTGCCGCCGTTTATCATTACCGTGCGGATGGTTTTTTCCTCCAGACCCACAATTTTGATGATTTCATTGATCTCGGCTTTTCTCACTATGAAAAAAATCTGATCCCCGCGCCTCATGATCATCTGCGGCTCCGGAATAAGGGCGTCGTTTTTTCGCAGAATAGCTATAGGCCTAAAGTGTATATGAGGGCTTCCTCGCTCTACCTCATCAATGGTATGGTTGGCAATGGGCGAATTGCTTTTTATAGTGAGGCCGATCAGGGATACAAGCCCATCGTCAAAGTCAAAGAAATCGGTAACAGCACCTCTTCCGATCAACCGCTTTATTTCTTTGGCTGCCAATTGATTGGGAGAGATGACGGAGTCTATTCCCAACTCTTTGAAGTTTTCCAGACTTCCTGGGCGGAGGTATTCCTGGTTGTGTACACGCGCGACCGTTTGTTTGGCTCCCGTTTTTTTGGCGATCATGGCGGTGAGTAAATTTGTTTTCTCGCTCGTGGTCATGGCCAGGACCAGATCCGATCTGTGAGCCCCTGCTCTGTCAAGCACAGACCTCATCGAAGAGTCGCCCTGCATGGTGCGGACGTCCAAATGGGTTGCAGCGTAGTCCAATACCTCCTGATCAATGTCGATAAGCGTTATATTCTGTCGCTCATAGGACAATAATTGAGCAAGGTGGAATCCAATCTCTCCCGCTCCTGCAATGACAATTTTCATCGGTTTATTCTTTTGATCAAGCCGGATCCTTAAAGACTGATGTGCAATGATAAGGTATTTTACAGGAATTCTACTCTCTCGACATGGAAATGTAAGAGAAATTCACCTTTTTCACACATTGGTTCAGGTCGCTGTTTTGTAATATTCGGTAAACCAATTGACCTGGTGGGGTGTTACAATTATTTGGCAATCAATGCCAAAGTAGATCTAAGGGTGCAGACCGGTTGAAAGTGATTTGGCTGGTCTTATTTTTAATCCCAATGATAGTTCCTTAATTATTGGCTGATCGCTACAAAATTTAATTGATGAAAATACTAATGGTTTGCCTTGGAAATATTTGCAGATCTCCCCTTGCCGAGGGGATTATGAAGGAAAAAGTCAGGGAAAATAACCTGGAGTGGGACGTCTCCTCAGCGGGCACTTCGTCTTATCACATCGGTGAGAGTCCCGACCCCAGGTCGGTCAAAATGGCCGAGAGCCGAGGCCTGGACATCACGGATCAACGCGCCATGCAATTCCAGCGAAAACACTTTGAGGAGTACGATCTGATTTACGCCATGGACCGCGCCAATCTCGAGAATATCTACAATCTGGCCACAAAGGAAAGCGACCGTGAAAAGGTGAAAATGATCATGGAGGAGTCCTCTACCCGGGAGCCGGAAGACATTCCTGATCCATACTGGAACAATCAATTCACAAAGGTTTACGACATGCTCGATGATGCCTGCGAACAAATCGTTTTAAAATACTCAAACCACAATAAAAATCAGTAGTTATGATGATATCAAACAAAATGCAAGATGCTCTGAATAAACAAATTGCACTCGAAGCGTATGCCTCTCACCTTTATTTGGCGATGGCCACCTGGTGTGATAAACAGGGACTGGACGGCTGCAAAAAATTTCTCCTCGCTCAGTCGGATGAGGAGCGTGTCCACATGCTGAAGTTGTTCCACTATA
The DNA here is from genome assembly GCA_007695035.1 of Saprospirales bacterium. Lineage (GTDB taxonomy): Bacteria > Bacteroidota > Bacteroidia > Chitinophagales > Saprospiraceae > PWJY01. The sequence goes on from REEO01000075.1 coordinate 84,824, forward strand.
TGAGCGATGTGGACGGCACTGCCATTGCTCCCGAAATCAAAAAGCCTCCTGTGGATTACGATTCGGTAACCAATGTATTTGAGATGCTCCACGATCACGAGCAGGAGGTAACTCACGCCATCCACGCACTAGTCAAACTCGCCTACGATGAAAATGACTACACTACTTTAAATTTCCTACAGTGGTATGTCGAAGAGCAGCGCGAGGAAGAAGCGATGGCGAGAGACATCCTGGACAAAATCAACTTAATCGGTGACAGTCCCCAATCGCTCTACTTCATCGACCTGGAGCTCCAGAAAATCAGCGATGGCGAGGATTGATTTCCACGGATTAATGGAAACATGAAAAGGTGGATACGGCTGTTTGGTTGCACTATCTGCCCTCCCATAAAATCCACCATCAAAACCCCCATAAATAACCGGTAATTATTTGTTTAAGGTTTAAAAAAATTATCAATGAGTCCACTCCGAAAACCCTTTTGTCATGAAAATGAGCGAAAAATTTAAGAT
>REEO01000013.1 GCA_007695035.1 Saprospirales bacterium
CACTCGTCGCCCAACAAGACCCCATGTTCAGCAAGTTTCACTACGACAACAGTGCCTTTTTTAATCCGGCATCCACCGGGCGCAGTAATCTCTGGACCGCATCCCTAATGCATCGAGCGCAATGGGTCAGTCTGGAGGGTGCCCCAAGAACTACAGCTTTTACTTTTGACGGTCCCATACAGTCCGACAGAGCTGGTCTGGGGATCTCCTTTTTTTACGATCAAATTGGTTTTGAGAGAAATACCGGGATTTATGCCAATTACGCCTATCGCTTTCCCACAGGAGAAAAATCCTGGCTCTCTCTGGGAGTGCGGGCAGGAGCGAACTACATCGGAGCTGATTTTTCAAAAATCGTAACTCCGGAAGGCAGTTTGATCGACCCCCTATACGCTGCTGAACCATCTACGCTTATACCGAAGGTTGGTTTTGGTGTGTTTTGGAATACCGAAAGGGCTTATCTCGGATTCTCTGTTCCGGCTTTTGCAGCCGTGAGTCCGGAGGACAACTTTACCTTTGAGGACGACGGGGTCTATTTGAGCAAGCACTATTACTTCACCGGCGGATATGTGTTTGACCTGGGCAGTAGCGATTTTCAGATCAAACCCTTTACTTTTGTGAGATACCACCAATCGGCTCCACTTCAGGTCGATTTGGCTGTGCAGTTTTGGTTCAGAGAGCTTTTTTCCGTAGGAGCTATGTGGAGAATGGACGATGCCATCGGCGCCATGCTTGAGGTGCCCATTGGAGAGTCACTGACTGTGAGCTATGCCTATGACTATACCACCTCTCAGATTAGAAAATACGCACAGGGAGCTCACGAGATCATTATCAGTTATGCTATCATCCCTAAAAGTACTGCTATTCCGTCCATTAATCGTCTGCCGGGTATGCGCAGGTTTTAACCCAAAAAATATTTGTCATGAAAAAATATCTATTGCTTACCTATATATTGATTCCCTTTTTGACTTTTGCATCGGATCCCTGCCATCTGGGGGATCAGGCTTTGGAAAAAATGGCCTACCAGGAAGCCATCAATTTTTATAAACTTTGTCTGGAAAAAAATGAAAATACCACCATGCTGGAGCGTTTAGCTGTTAGCCATCAATTAACTGCCAATTATGAAAAAGCAGCGAAGTACTATGAAAAAGCAGCTGCAAAAGAGGATTTTTCCACTGAAGGAAAACTGGAATATGCGCTAGTGTTACAAAAACTAGGTAAAAGTGATGAGAGCCGAAAGTGGTTAGATGAATACCTCCAACTAAGGCCGAGGGACCAAAGGGCTCAAAATCTAAATGCTTCACTTACACTGCTCGAAGGAGGTGAAGAGGAGGAATCCACCTATCAATTGATCCCTGCATTTTTTAATTCTGAATCAGCGGATTATTCACCGGCTTTTCTGGGAAAAAAAATCGTTTTTACTTCCGAAAGAGGAAGTGGGAAAAGGGTTAATCCGACCACCGGCGGAGCATTTAGTAAACTTTATGTGGCTGATCCCGATGGGGGAGAGGTCGTGGAATTTGACGGTCCATTTGACAGCAAATACAACGACGGAGCCGCCAGTTTCAATGATGCAGGCGATTTGGTCTTTTTCACCCGCAATCGAACACGCAGACTTCAAAATGAAACTGCAAGCCTGATGCTGATGTACAGCGAATTTAAAAATGGTCAATGGTCCCGTCCTGAGGAATTCAACCACAATAATCGAACCCACAATTTCGCTCATCCTGCAATCAGTCCCGATGGCCAAACCCTTATTTTTGCATCAGATCGTCCGGGGGGCAGTGGCGGTTACGACCTGTACATGTCGACCTACAATCCCAACAGAGGATGGACCGTGCCAAGATCCCTGGGAAGGAGTATCAATACCGGCGGACATGAAGCTTTTCCGGTTTTTCTGGATAATGAAACACTGATTTTCTCCTCAGATGGACATCCCGGATTGGGAGGTTTGGATCTTTTTATGGTAAAAAAGGAAGGAAATAACTGGTCAGAACCCATGCATTTGCCACCGCCCTTTAATTCTTCCAGAGATGATTATGGGCTGAGCTCTCAGGATGAGTTGAATAGCGGATATTTTACTTCAAACCGCTCGGGCAAAGATCAGATTTATTTTTTTGAAGACACCCTTATTGTTGAAGTTCTTCCATTGGTGGTTATGATCAGTGCAAAAGACAGGGCAAGTGGAACACCGCTCCGACAAACACAGATTTCCATCATCAATGATGTAGGCGACATCGATATGAAGATGTTTTGGGATAGCGAAGCACCTGCCACCTTAGACAGAGATTACGATTATCAAGTCAATGGAAGATGGAGGGATTACGATTTGGAACCAGTTGGGATTAATGCCGAAGATATGGAGGGAAACGATACCTTAGAAATAGTGCTTTGGCTGGATTTACCCGAGTTTATACTCGAGGGTGTTGCCCAAAAAGCTGACACCCAAAACCCCTTGTACGGTGTGTCCGTGCGCTTGAGTAGTCCCGAAGAAAACGGAATAAAACGAATGCAAACAGCAGCCGACGGAGAATTTACTTTTTTACTAAAACCCGATACCGATTACGAGTTGAGCGGACAAAAAGAACAGATGTTTGCCTCTCCGGTAAATATCAGCACCAAAGGACTAAAAAGATCAACCACCCTTTTTGTTCCTCTTGAACTTAAATTTGAAGAAGTCGAGGTCGAACGCACTTTTACCCTTGAGAACATTTATTACGACTACGACCAATGGGCTATCCGACCCGATGCCGCCCGCCAATTGGATATTTTGGTCGAATTCATGCAATCCAATCCGGAAGTCACCATAGAGCTGAGTTCCCATACAGACAGCCGGGGCAGTAAAGACTACAACCTGGGGTTGTCCCAAAGAAGAGCCGAATCAGCCGTCAGCTATTTGGTAGAAAACGGCATTGAATCCAGTAGGCTGTTGGCAAAAGGGTACGGAGAGACCCGCATCCTCAACCACTGCCTGGAAAATGTGGACTGTACCGAGGAGGAGCATCAGGTAAACAGGAGGACGGAGATCAGGATTTTGAGTAAGTGATGAGGGATTGAAGGGCAGACATTGATTTCATGGTCTATGTATGGACTTTCATACCCTCAATTAGGGGTTTTCATGGTTCGGGAGGCCTACTCTAAAATATAGAATAATATATTTGGGAAATGATATTTAGGAATGGATAGATTTTTAGCAAATTAAATATTATGAAACAGCTATTAGTAGCTTTGTTTATTTTGTGCTACTTCACGGGGAATTGTCAAAATACCAAACTTGAACAACAAAGAGAATTAACAAAGGGAGTGTATTTAAATTTTGGATATCATCAGACCGATTTTCTCAACAGTAAATACAGGGAAAACCTTCAAAATGATGATCTTTCCCGAGATTTAGGATACCATGTCGGTTTAACCTATCAGTATTATCCTTTAATATTTGATATAACATTCTTCAGGTCAAATTTTTCAACTGAAAACCTGCCTAATCAATATTACGGAAAATCTACTAAAATATGGCATACGGGGATTGAATTGGCCGGTTGTTTAAACTTGCTTCCTGATGTTCCAATTTTAAACCCACATATAGGTATTGGATATCAGTGGAGTTTTCTAAGAACACCATCTAAAGACAATGATAAGCCCGAGATCAAGAAGGTAAGTCAGGTGGGAACCTCCTCTCCTATATGGATTGTCGGTCTCAACCTGCAGTTTAGTCGTTCTATTGCGATAAATGGTCGCTACAAAGCCTCACTTCTTTCCGACAAGGATAATTACCAATTAGCATTAGGCATATTATTCACATTAAATTTCTCAAAATACTAACCAATAAAAAATGAAGACAAGTCTAAAAGTCCTAATTTTTGCGGTTCTCCTAAGTTCTTGTACATCTGCGAGGGTTCAATATTATACTCCAGATGAAGAAACCAGTAATGGTTTGTTAGAGATACGTAATCCACATTATAAGAACAAAGTTAATTTTTTTGGGTACTCAGCAATGATTGGAACCACTGCCGGACTTGGCTATCTTGGGTATGATAATCCCTTTGTAAAATACAATTCGGATACCGATGAGGTTACCAGTCAGGGAGCATCATCTGCTGTTTCCGGTTTAGCCGGTTTAGGTGTTGGCATTACATTAAATTACGCGATTGGACGAAAAGATAAGCTTTCTCATTTAGATAATAATTATAATGACTTTTCGGAGTGGGCTGAAAAGTATAGTAGAGATTATAAGGTTGTGCAATCGAGAAGCACCCCATCAAGACTTCTGCTTATCAATAAAGACGCTGAACAGTATTACTCATTTAGGAATATGGAGGATGTGGATATCTTTTTAGAATCATTTCCAAATAGTAATCACTTATTGCTAGTTTGTGCGAGATCATATGAAAATATTCCATATGCTGAATTACCAACGCTCCTTGAAAAAGTTGATATCTCAGGAAGTGCGGTGGAAAAAGATATCAAGCTTCATTATATTAATCAAAGCCAAACACTTTCAGAGTATATAACTGCATTAGATTTGTATCCCAATATTAAAGATGATCCCTATGATGATGGTATTGAATATATTGGCTCTATGATTGATGTTGCCCAGTATACTAAATATTTTAGCACCCCGGATGAGAATCAACTGATCGAAAGGGCTGTGAATTTTGCCACTGATTTCCAAACGGTCAAGTATTTTAATACCCAATTTCCTTCAAACCCTTATTTTGATCAAGTAATTTTAGAGATAATTCAAACTTCCATTGATAGCGAATTAGAGGAATTAGTAGAACTTTTTCCGGAGTCATCTGCTATAGAAAAGGTTAAGAAGGAATATATTTTGCGCTCTGGTGATGCCCGTATTTTCATTGAGCGAAATGCAAGGTATGGGGTTTATGACTTCAATAATTCTTATAACTTGTCAAACCTAAATGATTGCAAAAATTTTATTTCATCGATGACTACTAACAACAAGTTACCTGATCAATCTAAAACTTATTTTATAGATAGTGCCAGTGAATATTTGTTGTCTGAAAGATATAAGAATACTCCTGAAGCAAATTACACACAAAACGAGTTTATTTCTTTTGTGCGAAATAACAGTAATTGGTTATCAAAGGAAGCTACTCAGTATTTCCTTAGAAAAGCAAAGACTCAAATTGAACTTAATGAGAATAGAAGGTACCTAATCGAAAATGAATTAGATGATGTCTATAAATACGTTGAAAGTACAATTCTATACTATGATTTTGCAGATGGAGAACCGTTGAGTTTATTGGATGGTTTTTTGTCGATCTTAGCTGACCGGGCAAATTGGAAATTTTTCCTGAAAGTCGATGTGACAAACTACGGTAACAAACCCAAAAAAGTAAAGTTAACAGCCTTTTTGAATATGGTTAGAGAAACCCAGAGTATCTGGGGAAGTTCAAAGGATAGATCCCAAATCAAGAGAGATTATGTTTTAAATATACCGCCAAATTCCACTTATCGCGATTTGATTTTGGAGTTCAACTATCAACTTAGATTCAGAGATGAAAGAAGTATATGGGGGCGTAATTATTTATACTACGGTCCAGATAAAGAATTGATTGGAAGCAGTGACCTGGTGAAAATTGAACTTGAGTATTATGATTCTTCTATTCCCGCTTCACAAGAAAGGTTAAGGAAGGAAGCCGAAAAGAATTTTGCTGAAAGAACAAGGGGAGGAAGCAGTGGGTCCAGATTTATGGTAGATAGTAGGACACATACTGTACTGACAGATGAGCGCTGTTATGTGGATGTAAAACGGTTAACTGATACTTCTGATAGTTATGGGTGTATATCAATTTTTGCCAGTAATGTGTCTGACAATTATATATCCACAATTAAGACAAATAGGGGAAGGACGTATACCTATTATAATGAAAAGGACGACAACTTTACTGAATGTTTTAATCACGCAGACTTTCCAATAATGGTTTCAGTGAGTTATACTAATAACAGGGGCAATCAGGTACGAGCCAAAGTGAGGTTAGAAAGTTTTTACGATTATAATGTATTAATAAAATGACTCGGATATATTTAATTCTTGCGGCCTTAGTTGTATTCTGTTCATGTGGAGACGATGATCCTTTCGATCTTGATTCTATTTTCTTTTCCTGTAATGAAAATGGTGAACCATTTAACTTTGAATTATATACTGGATTAGTTGATGATTGTAAATCTATTATTGTACAAGAGACTTTTGGTTCATCAGCCACTAGTTGGGAGCGAAATGAACCCAATAGATTTAAAAGGACCATTACTCAAGACGGACTATTGCAAGAATCCCTAAATAATGTTAGTTGGTTCTTTTTCAATGATATAACCATTTCTGAAAACTTATATCAATATCAGATAGATTTTGAGCTTGAGATATTGAGTGGTCCAGAAAGTCGTTTTCATGTGATTACCTGGGGAGGTAGAGATAGACTTGATAATTTTTTTAGCTTAGGAATAAATGCCAATAGGGAACTTCAAATCGGTACAGTTAGCAATAGTCAAGATTTTGAAACTTTGTTTTATTTGCCCATAACAACGTCCATTATAGCAGGCTCAAACTTAATTACGATAAGAGTAGTAGATAATATGAACTACTTTTTTATCAACGAAACATTTGTTACTGCAATGCAAAAATCATTATATGGCAATGAAATTGGCTTCAATGTACCAGCTATGAGCGCCAATAAGTTGAATAATATTACCATCACCCGGTTCAGAACAGAATAGCTTAAGCTCAACTAAACTGGATTAATTGGTCGCAATTTGACTCAAATTTTGATCTGCATCAGAACTGTTCCAGGAAGGTACAAGTGTAAACGGATATATCACCTTCGATAGATCACGCCACAATCTCCCCCTCAGCGGTCCGGAAGACTCAGTCCTCCTTCAGTAAGCACTTCAAGAAAATTTCTACGTAATTCACGAAGCATTTTACAATAGAGGACTCACCCCCAACGATTGAAACCAAAGATTTCCACAGCGTTGCCATCGAATTTGTCCATTACTTGCATTCTAGATACACTTCCAAATCAAAACTTAAAGAACCGGGAAGAAATTTGTCTTCTTCAAAATCCACGGATAACTTTACCCCTCACCTCAAATTCAACTGCCACGAAACCCCAAATTGGTCAATGACCCAACCGAATTTTTGGCTGAAGCCGTAATTGGCGAGTGGCATTGCAGCAGTGCCTTTCTCAGTCAGCGCGGAGAAAAGTCGGTTGATTTCATCTGCGTTTTTGCATTCCACAAAGATTGAAACCGCGGGGGAGAAATCCCAGTCGTGGATGGGGGGACTGTCGCTGACCAAAAACCGGTGGCCTTTAATTTCGAAAACCGCCTGCATAATGGTTCCCTCCTTGCCGGGACCGTCCTCGCCCCAGCGGTGGATATCCAGGATTTCGGCCTCATCAAACAGATTGACGTAGAAGTTCATCGCCTCTTCGGCATCGTTTTTTTGGAAGGTGAGGGAGGTGAGTATCTTCGGGTCATTTTCAGGGGAGCCCGGCCCGGAGCCTGCCTTCAAAGCAGTACCTCCCATCATTAATACTCCGGTTAGCAATACAATGGTTGATTTCATGATTTTGAGCTATTTTGATTGTGTCGAATATTTTTTTTCTCTTCTAGTTAATTTGCTGATTGTGAACCAGTAATTTTTAATAAATTTCTTTCTCCTGTAAAAATAAGCCGTTTTTAGAATACGATTTTCTCGTATTACATAAATCTTATTACTTTTTGTCCATGCTACTTCGGCTTCGGCTGCGCTCAGCACAACGCACAAAAAGTAACAAAAAAGGCGCGGCCCCACCCAAAGCATAGGGTGCAGGCCAAAGTCTAGGGGGCAGGCTTATCATGTATTTGCCTAAAAAATGCACTCCTCATCTCTTATGTAACAAAATTCCTGATCAATCCATTTGGGCCGTAATTTTCCATACTTGTTTGACTCACCGCAGAGGCCGCCATGAACGCAGAGGAGATCAAGGAGAGTTAAATGTCACTATATTCTCTCAGCGGCTTCTCAGCGAGCTTTGGGAACTCTGCGGTGAACCCTTTAACTCAGAAAAAATATCCTCCACAAGCATCTATACCACCGAAATCTGTTGTTATTCTTTTGGTGCTATATTTTTTAATACTGCGGGACTAAAAGTTGTCAAACTCGGCCAATAGCAATTTTTGAAGCACCGCTATTGAGGGAAGAATCCAGTTTCTTAAAGGCAGGTTTTTTATTTGTTCCCTGAACTGATTTGTCGAATTCCTATTGTCCTCAGACAGATGACAACTTTCTTAACCCGGATTATTCATGAGGGCCGTAATTTGGTTTTATCATTTCTTGTGCTTTTTTGATACTCTTTTCACCAATGATTAAATCCTAACCATTTGGAAATTCATCAATTGCTCATCACAATATACCCTTTACTTTTTTCCTTCACAATACCTTTTCAATCGGTACAAAAACAGTGCCCAGTTGTAGCTGCACCATCGGTAGTAGTCAGTGCGTTCCCGCCATTCAGAATGGTTGAGATACACGGTGGTTACTCCTTTGTTTTCAGTCAGATGAAAGGACAGTTTTGTGCCCGTCCACTCTTCGTCAGAGGCAATGCATTCTCAGCGAATATAGCTGTCTTCCTTTAATTCTCTCACCTTGAATTCCGTGATGTATCCCTCGTCAAAGTCAAATTTATTCACGTAGCCTATTTCCGGCTTTGCGGTCAGTTTTTTGGTCCAAATCCGGCTGAGACCCTCCTCGGTTACAAGGGCATCTAATATCACCTTTGCCGGGGCTTTGATGTAGTTGATTTGCTCAATGCTGTCCATACTTGTATAATTGAGTTTAAGCGCTTCACTGCGAAGCCGGTACAATTAAATTGCCCAATCTCAATCCAAATCCCACTTTAATTGCCTTCAATCCCTGAGGGAGAGGTTTGGTCCGGGAGAGGTCGGGAAATTGGATTCGTTTATTTCGACTCACAAAGCCCCTTCAGTGTCGAAAGCGCTTTCGGGAATGCCTTTTCCATATAATCCACATGCACATCATCCGTATCCACTTCTATGGTGACGGTCGTCTTTCCGTCGCTCTCCTCAAAGTGGTAATTCTCCATGCCTCCGGCCCATTTTTCGACTTCAGGGCCTTCGGTGATCTCCTTGTCTCCGTGGAGAAGCCCGTAGTGTCGGATGGAGACGTAGCGGTTGGGCACAATATCCGCAATTTCAGAGATCATGCCTCCCGTTTCTCCCTTGTCATCAGAGCCGAGAAAGTACATTTTCTCCCCCTTGCTCCACTTGCCTTTGAAGGTGGAAGTGGGATTGAACGCCGCTGTCCACTTCTCGTAGGTCGCCTTATTACTAAGTCCCAGCATGGTGTCGTAAACTTTCGGTGCCGGGGCATTTACTGTGGCATTGAATTTTAGTCTTTTCATGTTAGCGAGGTTTTGATTGTTTTATTCGCTCAGGTTTTCCGCTTGCTACTTTCGCAGCGATTTAGCAACATCGCAAAAGTAGGGAAGTCCGACTGGATATTTTAATACCGTTTGCGACAAAGATGGTGGGGTGTTGCGTCAGGGGGGAAGGTACTGTGTGGAGTTTTGCTTGAATAATATTTCGGTAGAGATAGAAAGGGCGGGACGCACTGAAAATGAAGTTTTTCAAGTTGTATTTTCGATTAAAGGCTTGTCTACTTCCCTTTGGTTTACCCCCCCCTACATATTCCTCCGATACTGCCCACCAACCTCATACAGCGCATTTGTAATCTGCCCCAGGGAGCAGACTTTGGTGCACTCCATCAATTCCTCGTATACATTCTCGTTGGCGAGGGCTTTTTGCTTGAGTTTTTTGAGTGCCAATTCTCCCTTGTCGTCGTGGGCTTTGTGCAATTCTCTGAGATTGGAGATCTGCTTTTCCTTTTCCTCTTCGGTGGCGCGTATTACCTCGCCGGGTTGCACCGTGGGAGAACCGTCTTTGTTCAGGTAGGTGTTGACTCCTATGATGGGAAACTCTCCGCTGTGTTTGAGGGTTTCGTAGTAGAGGCTTTCCTCCTGGATCTTACCGCGCTGGTACATGGTTTCCATGGCACCGAGGACTCCTCCGCGCTCCGTGATCCGGTCGAATTCCAATAGAACGGCTTCTTCCACCAGCTCTGTGAGTTCTTCTATGATAAAAGAGCCCTGGAGCGGGTTTTCGTTCTTGGCGAGCCCCAACTCGTGATTGATGATCATCTGTATGGCGACGGCCCGGCGCACACTCTCCTCGGTGGGCGTGGTGATGGCCTCGTCGTAGGCGTTGGTGTGGAGGGAATTGCAGTTGTCGTAAATGGCGTACAGGGCCTGGAGGGTGGTCCTGATGTCGTTGAAGGAGATTTCCTGCGCGTGCAGTGATCTACCCGATGTCTGTATGTGGTATTTGAGCTTTTGGGACCGGTCGTCTGCTTCGTATTTGTGCTTGAGGGCTTTGGCCCAGATTCTCCGTGCAACCCGTCCGATCACGGCGTATTCCGGGTCGATGCCGTTGGAGAAAAAGAAGGACAGATTGGGGGCAAATTTATTGATGTCCATTCCTCTGCTGAGGTAGTACTCCACAAAGGTAAAGCCATTGGCGAGCGTAAATGCGAGCTGGGTGATCGGATTGGCTCCGGCCTCTGCGATGTGGTAGCCGGAAATGGAGACGGAGTAAAAATTCCGCACATTTTGGTCGATGAAATACTGCTGCACATCTCCCATCAGTTTGAGGGAAAATTCTGTGGAAAAAATACAGGTGTTCTGCGCCTGGTCTTCCTTGAGAATATCCGCCTGCACGGTTCCCCGCACTGAGCTGAGTGCTTTTGCCTTGAGTTCCCGGTAGGTTTCCTCAGGCAGTATTTCGTCCCCGGTAAGGCCGAGCAGCATCAGTCCGAGGCCGTTGTTGCCCTCGGGTATTTCACCGGTGTACTCCGGTCTGGGCAGGCCGCGATCGTCGTATTTTTCTTTAAACTTCTTCTCTACTTTGTCCTCGAGGCCGTGCTCTTTGATGTACTTTTCACAGACCTGGTCGATTGCCGCATTCATGAAAAATGCGCAAATGGTAGCCGCGGGACCGTTTATCGTCATCGAAACCGATGTCTTGGGATCGCACAGATCAAATCCGGAATAGAGTTTTTTGGCGTCGTTCAGGCTGCAGATGCTCACGCCGCTATTGCCTATTTTTCCGTAAATATCGGGTCGATGATCCGGGTCTTCTCCGTAGAGGGTTACAGAATCAAATGCAGTGGAGAGCCGGTTTGCCGGCATGTCGAGTGAGAGGTAGTGAAAGCGCTTGTTGGTTCGCTCCGGTCCGCCCTCTCCGGCAAACATCCTGGTGGGGTCCTCTCCTTTTCTCTTGAAGGGGAATACGCCCGCCGTATAGGGAAATTCACCGGGTACATTTTCCTGCAGCGCCCATCTGAGCAGATCCTCCCAGTCTTTGTATCCGGGCAATACAACCCGCGGTATTTTGGTCCTGGAAAGCGATTCTGTGTGGGTCGGAACGCGTATCTCTTTGTTTCTCACCTTGTACACAAACTCATCGGCCTTGTAATTCGCTGTTTTTTCTTCCCAGCCATCGAGTATGCGCTGGCATTCGCCGTCCAGATCTTTTCTCAGTTCCTCCTCCAGCCCATCCAGATTCTTGATCATTTCGTTGTAGTGCGGTTCATTTCTGTCCCGGAGCTCTTTCTTCGTCTGGATCACGGCGTAGAGTCGCCCTGCTATGGCCGATTGTTTATCGACCCAGGCGTCGTACTTTCTGTTGTTTTCGGCTATTTCGGACAAATAGCGGACTCTTTTGGGAGGGATGATGTATATTTTTTCAGAAAATCCCTCCTGGAGGGTAAAGTCCAGGCTGAAATCTGCATTGGTTTTCGCTACCACCCCTTTCATCAGCTCCATAAAGAGCTTGTTGGTTCCGGGGTCGTTGAACTGAGAGGCAATGGTGCCGTAAACGGGCATTTCGTCAAGGGATTTGTCGAAAAGCAGGTGATTGCGCTGGTATTGTTTTTTCACATCCCTCAGGGCGTCCTGCGCTCCGCGTTTGTCGAATTTGTTGATGGCGATGAGGTCGGCAAAGTCCAGCATATCGATCTTTTCCAATTGGGTGGCCGCTCCGTATTCGGGAGTCATCACGTACATGGACAGGTCTGAATGGTCCACTATTTCGGTATCGGATTGACCAATGCCGGAAGTCTCCAGAATAATGAGGTCGAAATCCGCCGTCTTGAGTATGTCCAGAGCAGTGCGCACGTGCTTTGAAAGTGCCAGATTGGACTGTCGCGTGGCCAGAGACCTCATGTAAACCCGGTCGGAGTGGTTGATGGCGTTCATTCTTATCCGGTCTCCCAGCAGGGCGCCTCCGGTCTTTCTCTTTGAGGGATCTACGGAGACGATACCTATAGTTTTACCCGGGTATTCCAAAAGGAAGCGCCGGACAATTTCATCCACCAGGCTCGATTTCCCCGATCCGCCGGTTCCGGTAATTCCGACAATTGGTTTTTCGATGGCGGCAGCCTTTTTGGAAAGTTCTTCAGTCAGGTCGCGGTGGCGGTCCGGAAAGTTCTCCACGGCTGAGATCAACCTCGCTATAGATTTAAATGATTTTTTCTCCACTTCGGACAGTTCCCCATTCAGTTGGTCACCCAGCGGGTAGTCGCACTGTTTGACCACATCCGAGATCATACCCTGCAGCCCCATGCTCCTGCCGTCATCCGGGCTGTAAATCCGGTCGATTCCGTATTCGTGCAGTTCTTCTATTTCCGAGGGAAGAATGGTTCCCCCTCCGCCTCCGAATATTTTGATGTGGCCGCAGCCAGCTTCTTTCAGCAGGTCGTGCATGTATTTGAAGTACTCTGTATGCCCTCCCTGGTAGGAAGTGATGGCGATACCATTTGCGTCTTCCTGTATAGCCGTGTCCACGATTTCTTTAACAGAGCGGTTGTGCCCGAGGTGGATCACTTCCGCACCTGAAGACTGCATAATCCGTCTCATTATGTTGATGGCTGCATCGTGTCCGTCAAATAAAGAAGCGGCTGTCACCAATCTCACATGATTTTTTGGCTTGTACAATCCGTTGTTTTTCCCAGTCATAGTATCGGTTTTTTCGATGCCCGAAGATACGATTTTTCCAGCAATCAGATGGAATTTCAACACCGGTCTGTCCAAAGTGTTTGGGATAAGGGGCCAGTCATAGGTCTGGGAGTATTTTACATTCGTCGGGTGGAAGACTGCCTTAAAAGTCGATATTCAAGGTGATTACATTTCACAGATATTACTATTCCTGCATTGAGAAGCATATTGAGTTGATGTAATCCTTGCCAAAAAAAACATCCCCGGTTTCTCACCGTTAATTAATTTTGCGAGTAATCTTAATGAATGCTAAAAGTAACTGAGATGACAGGAATGTTCAGAAAATGGGCCGGTATTTGTGCGGTGCTTTGTTTTTGCCTTCCCGCCCTAACCACGGCCCAGGAGGGCTATCGAATGGAGGTAGATTTGCGCGGATACGACAATGACACCCTCTTGCTGGCATATTACATGGGTGAGCGGCAGTTGATAAAGGACACTGCTTTTCGCTCAGGGGAAGGGGTGTTTGTCTTTGAGTGGGATGAACCCATTGACCCTGGAATGTATATGGTAGTGGAAATGCATGAAATGAATTTTTTCCAATTACTGGTGGATGAAGGAGAAAACGACCTGCAGATTTCTGCAGAACACGGGAATATCACAGAGTCCATTGAAATTTCTGGGTCCCCGCAGAACAGTGCATTTTACAAATACCTGGCATATCTGGATGAGCACCGCAAAAAAGCGGATAGACTGCGGGAGGAAATGGAAGAGTTGCCCGAAGAAGAGCGGGAGGCACTGCAGGAACAATTGAACGGGATTGATGAGCGGGTGTTGAACCACCAAAAGGAACTGGCAGAGGAGTACGGTGAAAAGTTTTTCGGGGTGTTCCTCAAGGCCAATATGGAGCCTAAAATGCCAGAATTTGAAGGAACGGATGAGGAAGTGAGGCGGGAGCGGTTCCGCTACTTCCGCAAGAACTTTTTTGAAAATATTGACCTGACGGATGCCCGGTTATTGAGGTCGCCTGTTTTAGCCACAAAAGTCCATCAGTACCTGGATCAGGTCGTGCCCAGGCATCCCGATTCTATTAATAAAGCGGTTACGCTGATTTTGGATGAAATGGAGGAAAACCGCACCGTCTTCAGGTATTTTTTGCCCAATCTCCTGAATAAGTACGCGCGTAGTAATATCATCGGAATGGATGCGGTTTACGTGCACATAATCGATACGTACTATCGCCAGGACAGAGCACCGTGGACCAATGAAGAGCAATTGAATCAGATATTGGAACGCGCTGACCGAATGAGACCGGTTTTGATTGGAAAAACAGCACCCGATATTACTGTGCAGGACCGGGAGGGGGCCCGGGTGCGACTCCACGACCTCGATTACGAAATAATGGTGTTGTATTTTTGGAGGCCCGATTGCGGCCACTGCCGGCGCTACACACCGAGAATCATCGAGTTTTTATACGAATTTGAGGACAGGGGCGTGGGTGTGGTCACTATTTGTACGAAATTTACCGATGAGGTGGAGACTTGCTGGGACTATATCGATAGAACCGAAGGCGCTGAGGACCTTTTTAACCTGGTGGATCCTTTTCATCGGTCGAGGTTCAGTGTCAAGTACGATGTGCGCAGTACGCCCATGATTTATATTTTGGATGCAGACAAGGAAATACTGTCCAAAAGGCTTTCCGCTGATCAGTTGTTTGATGTGGTGCCCATGTTTTTGGATGATGATGAAGAGGCAATGGAAATGCTGGAGGATGAAACTCCCACCGGCACGGGGCTGTGATTTTTTTGTACGGTGTTGAAATCTCGAATTTGGTCCACCATAGAGGAACGGAGATCGCAGAGGGAATTCTGGATTGTATAAGGTTTTTTTAAAAGTATTCATGACGTCCGTATCTTTATGAGAGTTTGAAGGAGACTTCCACGTTTTCGAAGAATAGTTTTTATTGGTTTCTAGTGGTGTATACAAAGGTGACACTGAGTCCAAGGATTAGTTATTGAGATAATATCCAGTATTTTATTGTATGATTCAATAAAATGGGTATTCCCAAATTTAGAGACTGGCCCCACCCCCCAAAGCTTTGGGAATTGTTACTTTTTGTACTTGTCCCCAATCCTTTGGTGGATCAAGACAAAAATTAAGTGAGATTGATACAAACCATTAAAAAGCCAATGACTATTCTTCTATAAATGGCAGTGGAAAGTTTGATGTCCAATTAGTTTGGTTTTGAATTTGTTTTGTTTATGATGTGTATAAGGTTGATAATTATCGTTTTATGTCTTTTGAAAGTTTAGTAAATAAATTTAATTCAGGTGAAGGTGCTTTTTTGGGCATACACGCAAAGTCAATGGAAAAAACACCAAAAATCATTGGTCACCCTTTTAATTTTTGGAAAATAACAATGGATGAAATCCGGTATCATTAAAAAGCTCGATTTATATATAACGAGGCAGTTTTTGGGCCCTTTTCTCTCTGCTTTTTTCATTGCCCTGTTCGTACTGGTGATGCAGTTCCTGTGGGTTTACATAGATGAGATCATGGGCAAAGGCGTTGGTGCGGTGATTATTGTAGAAATGATTGCCTACATGTCTGTTTCCCTCATTCCAATGGCGTTGCCAATAGCCATTTTGCTTGCCTCGGTGATGTTGTTCGGCAATCTGGCGGAAAAATACGAATTGGCGAGCATGAAGTCTTCGGGGATGTCGCTGATGCGCATCATGATGCCTTTAATCATTTTTTCGATTCTGCTCTCCGGCTTTTCATTCTACTGTTCCAACAACCTGATCCCCGTCACCAACCTGAAGTTTCAGTCGCGCCTGTACGATATCAGACAACATCAACCGACCCTTGCCCTTGAACCGGAGACCTTCAACTACGATTTTAGTGGATACACGGTTCGCATAGGTGAGCGTTTGCCTGACGGAAGGAGCATTCGGGATGTGATGATTTACGACAATTCAGATGCCCGATCGGGCTTGATGAAGTTGGTTCGCGCAGATTCCGGAGAGATGTTCGTATCGGGGGATCGGCAAAATCTCATCATGCGACTTTTTGATGGGGTGCAGTACCAGGACATGCCGGAGGACGGCAATTCCTTCAAGCCATTTTTGCAAACCCATTTCTCGGAGTATCAATTGGTTTTTGACATTTCTGATTTTGAATTGCAGCGCACCGATGAGGAGCGCTTCAAATCCCACCGCCGCATGTTGACAGTGGGGCAGCTCAATGCCTCTATTGACAGCCTTGCTTCCCAGATGGAAGGTTTGCGGGCGAATATGTTGAAACCTCTTCTCGCACCGGGAACCCGGGCACTTGAGGATGCTTTGGAAATAGAAGAAGCTGCAGTTGATACCCTCGCAGAAGAAAGCCAAAGTCGCCGCACCGAAGCCGAGCAAGTGGCCCTCCAACGCGCGGCAAGTGAGCGCGCGGCGGCGGAAGGGGGTGATACAACTCAATTTGTGGAAAGAGGTCCACCAGTGGAAAAACGAGCCATACCGTCACGGCAACGAGAAGTCGATTTAGATACGGTAAAATCTTTTATCGATCTTTTTGAGGCAATTAACCATCGGGGACTTTACTCAAGGGCGACAGGATTTCTTCAGACACACGGACTTCAGGTGAATTCCAACACCCAGTCTATCAATTCCCTGGACAGCGAGTGGCGGAAACAGATTTATGAAAAACACAGAAAGTTTGCCTTTGCCGCTGTGTGCATCATTTTCCTCTTCATTGGGGCTCCGATGGGTAGCATCATAAAAAAGGGGGGCTTTGGGTATCCACTTTTGGTAGCCATACTGTTTTTTACAGCCTATGTGATTCTGTTTACCCTATTTGATGAGATGAACGATGCCCGGTCAATCAATTCGGCTCTCTCGGGCTGGCTGGCGGAAATTGTACTTTTCCCCATGGGTCTTTTCCTTACCATTCAGGCGATGAAGGACAGAAAGATATTTGATTTTAGTGACTTCGGTAGTCCTGTGTTAAGGCTGCTACGGCCATTTTTTAAAAAGCGGTGAAAGAGTGTGCCCGGTGCTGCTATTGGTCGGATTCAAGCTGTCTTATCCGTTCCTCCAAACCCTCAATTCGCTCTTTTAACTCCTGGATGGTGGGGTCAGCTTGTGTTGTCGCTTCAGGCTTTGTTTCCGGAGTTGGCGTGGTTTCTGCCGATTGGTCATCCGATTCCATCTCCCTTTCATAATCCTCGGGGTCCAAAGTGTCAGCCTGGTCGGTAGTTGCAGGAGGGGCTTGTTCTACTTCTTCAGTCTCTTCACCCCAGCCCATGGTCGCTTTGAGTTCTTCCCAAGGCGAGGTGCCGGTGATAAGGGTGGCCGAAATGTAGATGACCGGCCCTGCAATCAACAAAAAGATCAAAAAGCGGGCGCAGCCGGTGAGTTTATATTTTCGTCTCATAATGACGGATTGTAGTGATGATTTCTCTCGTAAAAAACGCTGTTTAAATCCTAATTTGAATCCCGGTAACTTTCTAATTAGAGAATGTCCGGACATACGACAAACATAGGTAATTTATCCGATTTGACCAATAATATCCCCGGTCTTGTGCTTTTTCAACATTATTTTTAACAGCCTGTTGTTGGGGTGGCTCAGTTCGGGGTCCTTTTCCAGTATTGCTTTAGCCACTTTTCTCGAGCTCTGCAAAATTCCGGCATCGGATGCGAGACTGGCTACCTGAAGGTTGAGGTCTCCACTCTGTCTAAGCCCCTCAATTTCTCCCGGCCCTCTTATTTTCAGGTCTGCCTCGGCGATTTCAAAGCCGTCATTGGTTCTGCACATGATTTCCATGCGTTTTTTGGCCACTTCGGTGAGTTTGTAACCCGTCATCAGGATACAGTGACTTTGCTCAGCTCCCCGTCCGACCCTTCCCCGCAATTGGTGGAGTTGCGAGAGTCCAAAGCGCTCGGCATTTTCAATGACCATGACACTGGCGTTGGGCACATTCACACCCACTTCGATGACAGTGGTAGAAACCAGAATATTCGTCTTGCCCTCTGCAAAACGCTGCATTTCCCGGTCTTTGTCCTCAGGTTTCATTCTTCCGTGCACGATGCCAATTTGGTATTGGGGCCTGGGAAACTGGTCGAGCAACTGATCGTAGCCCTCCTGTAAATTGGCAAGATCCAGGGTTTCTGATTCCTCGATGAGGGGGAAAACCACATAAACCTGACGTCCTTTGGCAATTTCAGATTTCAGGAATTGGTTCATTTTCCCTCTGTGCCTGTCTGAGGTTTTGGTCGTCTTTATGGGTTTGCGACCGGGTGGCAGCTCGTCGATTACCGAAATATCGAGGTCGCCGTACAGGGTCATGGCCAGTGTTCTGGGAATTGGGGTGGCCGTCATCACCATTACATGGGGCGGTCGCTTTTTGGATTTTTTCCACAGCCGGGCCCTTTGCTTTACCCCAAACCGGTGTTGCTCATCGGTGATGGCCAGACCGAGGTTTTTAAAGACCACCCAGTCTTCAATTATCGCATGGGTGCCGATGAGTACATTAATTTCTCCCTTCTCCAGGCCCTCGAGTATTTCGGTTCGCTTTTTTCCCTTTACATTGCCCGTGAGAAAGGCGGTTTTTAATCCGATGCGGCTGAGTTGTTCCTCTATTTTTTGGTAGTGTTGATTGGCCAGTATTTCGGTGGGTGCCATCATGCAGGCCTGGTAGCCGTTGTCGATGGCCAGCAACATGGCCAGTACAGCGACCACCGTTTTACCGCTCCCCACATCCCCCTGGACCAGGCGGTTCATCTGCACACCGGATTGGGTGTCCTTTCTGATTTGGCGTACCACTCTTTTTTGGGCATTGGTGAGTTCGAATGGTAACTCCTCTTTGAAGTAACGGTGAAAATACGATCCTACTTCAGGGAAATCATGCCCTTTGAACCTCTTTTTGCGCAGCTTCATTTTGTAGAGCATTTTGAGCTGAAGCGCAAACAACTCCTCGAAGGCCAGCCGGTTTTTTGCCTCGTGCAGCTCCCGATGGTCGGGCGGGAAGTGAATCCATTTGATGGCCTTGTAGCGGCTTATTAGATTGAGTTTTTTCAGGAGGTAAGAAGGTAGGGTTTCCGGCAGGTCCCGCTCACTTAATTGCTCTGCGATGTTTTCTGTAATCTTTCGTATCCCGCGAGTATCCAGGGCCTTTTTGCTCAGTTTTTCAGTGCTGCTGTACACGGGCTGCAGGCCTTTGTGTTCCCTTTGTGACTCCCCCTTTTTTATGATCTCCAGTTCGGGATGGGCCATGTTTTTTTGCCTGTTAAAAAATCCAAGCTTTCCAAAAATGATTACCTCCATGCCCGGTTGAAGCAATTTGTCCATCATTTGCACGCCCTGAAACCAAATTAACTTCAAGGTCCCTGTACCATCGCTGAAATCGGCAGTAAGTCGCTTTCGCCTTCCTGTGCCCTGCACGTTTTTGCGCAGCAGTTTGCCTTTCAGTTGCACCAGCTCACCCTCCTGATAGACCTGCCGTACGGTTTTAAACTCCCTTCGATCGATGTAACGGAAGGGGATGTCCATGAGCATATCCCATTGGGTACGAATGCCTTTTTCCTTTTCGAGCAAATCGGCTTTAGCGGGGCCCACCCCTTTGATGTAGGTGATGGCCTCGTCCAATTTGCCACCGCTGTAGTAAAGCATTTTCTCGTGTTTTCAGGAGCACGCTGTCCGGAATGCCTCCGGCGGGTACGCACTTTTAAAATAAATCGGCGGTCAAAAATCTTTAAAGTCCCGGGGTTTGCATTGTTTGCAAATCCGTGATGATTGATTACCTTTGTCCACTTCTGACGGGCTAAAGTAGGAATTTTGAACCAAATGGGGGTTCCACAGGTCCGAGATTCTTTTTAACCTTTAAAACTCACAGGCTTATGGCGAGTATCAGACAATTGCAGGTGGCGGAAACGATCAAGCGACATTTCAGTGAGTTGCTGGTGATGGAGGGTCAGTACATATACGGTTCCGAACCGTTTGTGACGGTGACCAATGTGGTGGTGAGCCCCGATATCAGCGTGGCCAAAATTTACCTCTCGGTGTACAATGTGGCCACCAAAGAAAATGTGATCGGCCTGCTGGATGAAAGCAGCCACAGTTTGAAAATTTCGCTCGGGAAGCGTCTTAAAAAACACCTGAGACGAATCCCTCAACTCGAGTTTCACCTGGATGAATTGCTGGACGAAATGGAGCGAGTGGACAACCTCTTTGACCGGCTCCACGCCGAAAATCAAATGGGCTCCGAAGAGGAGTGAATGGGTTTTTTCCTGAGCCGGAATATTGCATTCCAAAACCGCCCTTTTTTCACCCAATAAACTATATTTGCCGCCCTTAACGAAGCCGGGGTGCCGGCCAAAACGAATTTTTTTATGGAGAAATTGTTGATTTTTGGCGCCGGGAGGTCCTCCAGTGCGCTGGTCGATTATATGTTGAATAAAGCGAAAAAAAAAGGTTGGCGCATTTTGTTGGCCGACAGGGATATGGATCAGGTAGAATCCCTGTTGAATGGGCATCCCAACGGATTTGGAGAGCAGGTTGATATACAGGATTCAGAGGCGAGACGGGCACTTATAAGTGATGCTGAAGTGGTGGTCTCTCTGCTACCCGCCTTCCTTCACAAAACTGTGGCGGTGGACTGCCTCGAGCTGAACAAACACCTCGTTACGGCCTCTTATGTATCGGGCGAGATGCACGAACTGGCTAAAAGAGCGCGGGACAAGGGGCTTGTTTTTATGGGAGAAATGGGGTTGGATCCCGGCATTGACCACATGTCCGCCATGGAGAAAATCGATGAAATAAAGGCCGCCGGAGGGGATATTCACTCCTTCAGGTCCTATACCGGGGGGTTGATAGCTCCCGAATCCGACGACAATCCCTGGCACTACAAATTCACCTGGAATCCGCGCAATGTGGTGTTGGCCGGGCAGGGCACTGCTCAGTACCTGAAAAACGGCCGCTACAAATATATCCCTTATCACCGGCTGTTTTCCCGGAAAAAAGAGGTGGAAATTCAGGGAATGGGGACCTATGAAATGTACCCCAACCGCGACTCTCTGCTTTATCGATACGCCTACAAAATTGAGGACATACCCACCATTATACGTGGTACCCTCCGGCACATGGGGTTTTGCGAAGCATGGGACGTCTTTGTAAAAATCGGCCTGACGGACGATACCTATCCCATCGTTAATAGCGAGCACATCACCTACAGAGACCTGGTGGAGTCCTATGTGACCGATGACGTACCCTACCAAAGTCTGCGGGAAAAAGTGGCCCGGTTTGCCGGACTCGATCCTGATGGAGAGGCCATGGAAAAAGTGGCCTGGACGGGTATTTTCAGTGAGGAAAAAATCGGACTCCCCAATGCGACCCCGGCCCTGATACTGGAGAATTTGCTGTTGAAAAAGTGGAAGCTGAAAAAGGAGGACAGAGATATGATCCTCATGCAGCACGAATTTGTCTATACACTGGACAATCAGAAGAAAAAGGCAACTTCCACCATGGTGTTGAAGGGCGAAAATTCCAGCAATACAGCCATGAGCAAACTCGTGGGCCTTCCGATGGCCATTTTTGTAAGTCTGATGATGGAGGGAAGTGATTTTCACAGCGACGAAACCCGCCCCGTGGACAAGCGAATTTACAAACCCGTCCTGGAAGAACTCGAAAAACACGGGGTTTCCTTTGTGGAAAAAGTGGAGGCGCTGGAGGAGTAATACCAGCAAGGAGCAATTGAGCAAATGGGGTCGGGCGAAAAAACCGGGAGAATTCGGCTGACTCAGCCCATTTTGATTAGCTTTGCTCTACGGACTCGATGTAGAAAAGATGCGCTTTCCGGTATTTATCTCGAATTTATTTTCACCTTCCGCCGATGTGGGCGCGCTTCAGGCGGCTTCCTTTATTCGGTTTGGGTTGGTTTGGGTGATTTACATTGGCCTGGCCTGGTCGGGAATTCCTATGGAGTGGATAGCCGGCTACGAGTGGTTCCTATTTCTGGCCAATCTCTTCTCCTTCGCACTCATCAACGGGGGAAAAAAAGCGATACTCAATCTGTCCGGTGGAGACAGTAGCAAGGGCGGACTGGCGCGAATATCTTTTGCGGTGTTTAATGTGGCGGGACTGTTACTGGCCGGTCTTTTTCTGCTGCTTCAGCCCTGGTTTGTAGGCTTGCCCGAAGACTTTGGGGAATTTGGCCACACTGCCCCTCTGACTGTTTACATCTTTCTGTTGGTGGCCTCTTCCACCCTGGATTTTCTATTGCTGATTTTGAAAAAATACCGGTGGATTGTCTGGCAGTCCATTGTTTTCAATGGCGCATTGGTGCTTGCAGTGCTCATCCCCCTCAATACAGGCGCCGGGCTGCAAACAGCCTTTTGGTTGATGTGTGTCGTGCTGGGAGTACAGTGGATGACCACGGCATTTATTGCTTTTTCAGGTCCTCGATCCGCTCCATCCCTCAACTTACGGGAATTTTTGGCACAGGGCATCCTCCCCCTTTCTGCCTTTGCCCTGTTCGGGGGCCTCAGTCAGTTTGTAGATGGCTATCTCGTGGCTTTCCTGAACGAATCTGCTGCTGATTTTGCCATCTACCGTTACGGGGCGCGGGAATTGCCACTGTCGGCATTTTTGGCCGGAGGGGTAGCGGCTGCCATGATACCCGCTGTTCTCTCAGACAAAAATGAGGGACTGAACCGCCTGGCGGGGGAATTGAGGATTTTGTACAGACAGCTTTTTCCGCTGAATATTGGCCTGATGCTGCTGAGTCCGTTTATTTTTCCACTGGTATTCACCAATGATTTTGCAGCCTCAGCCGGTTTCTTCAATATTTACCTATTGGTATTGAGTAGCAGGTTGTTGCTTCCCCAGGTTTTTCTAATCGCTGCCAAAAAGAACAGTACCTTGTTGGTTGCCGGCGGTGTAGAGGTGGTTCTGAATGTGTTGCTGAGTGTGTTGCTATATCAGCTTTGGGGGATTTACGGCATTGCTTGGGCTACCGTGGTCGCATATCTGGCCAGCAAACTGATTATGGGCTGGTACGCCGTTTTTCGCCTTGATGTACCCCTTAGAGGTTTGCTCCTTCCAGGAAAATATGCAATGTATCTCTCGGTTCTCATTGCTGCTTACGTCATTTCAACCACCTACACCGCTTGGATATGATGGAAAATCCATTCCACTTTCGAAAGTATAATAAATGAGTCCACTCCGAAAACCCTTTTGTCATGAAAATGAGCGAAAAATTTAAGATCGAGGAAGAAGGGAAAATATTCCGCAGGCTTAGCCATAGCTACGTTGAGGAAAGATTTTTCCTGATGACGAAGATATTGGATTTTGCAGCCATTTGTAATAAAAAGAGGTTTTCGGAGTGGACTCATCAATTATAAGCATTTGGTTAAAAAGCCATTTGGTCCACCACAGGGGAACGGAGAACACGGTGAATTAAAGGGCAATGGACAATGGACAGTGGACAATTTTTGTATGGGGGGATTTTAACCTCCTGGCTGGAATGAGGGATTAATAAGGGATTAATGGGTGATTCGGTGTGTAGCATATTGGTTTTTCCCCAAAGTGTTGGGGGCTGAGGCCCAAAGGGAACCTTTTTTGCCAGAAATATCCTCAGAAATCAACAATCCCTGTGCAAAGATACACTGCTGACTGCATTTAGGTTGCGCACTGGCTAAAAAGTCACCAACTCACAGACTCACAACTCACAACTAAAAATGGTCCACCACAGAGGTGCCCATTGAGCATGCCGAAATTAACTGAGCGCACGGATAAAAAGTGACTAAGGCAGGACCATGTGTGATAGTCCCCAAAACTTTGGTGGGGGGGGCAGGTAATGCTTTGGGGCTATCGACCATCAACCATCAGCCAATTGGGTCATCAACCAATAACCCACCAGCAGACTCACCAATTCACAACTGAAAAGCCGTCATCGTCTTCCGCGTGGTATCCTATTAAAGATTAGAATCCCTATGATTCTCGTAATTAACGGAAATTCAAAGAATAACTAAATTCAGCCTCCCTGTCCTCTGCATGAAACCTAATACCCTAAATGCCGGTCCTGACAAAAAGCGGCCAGAGGACCACCGAAGTAGTATTCGCCTGAAAAAAATTCTCCAAAATTTAAAATTCCAAAAATTGGCTATAGATATGCAAACTTAGCACGTTAGCTTCAACTCAAAACTCATAACTCAAAACTAGCCAAGGGCCATCAGCCAATTAATCCGACCTACGCAAATAATGAACCCAAACATCCGCACCGACAAAATACTGAAAAGAGGGTGCAAGTCCCCTTAAATCAGGGGCTTTAACCCCTTCCTGGAGCGCAACCGGGCAGACAATTTTAATGATTTCATCCCAGCAGCCTTCTTCAATGAATTCACTCATGAGTTCGGGGCCTCCCTCGAGCAGCAAGCTACCGGTTTGTAGTGTTTGATAAATTTGTTCCGCGGTTTGGGTCAGAGTAGTACTTGTGGAGAGCCGACTGTGGCCATTTGGTAGTAATTCTGTGGCTTCTTTGTTTTTTTCCGGAGTGACGAGGACAGTAGGGGCGGAGTGGTCGAATATTTTCAATTGCTCGTCCAGCACTCCGGTTCTGCTGAATACGAGGCGGAGCGGGTTTTTTCCGGGATAATTTCGAGTGGTCAATTGTGGATTGTCGATAGCGGCTGTTTTTCGACCAATAGCAATAGCATCGCTTTCCGTCCTGAGTCGGTGGACCAGTTGATTGGATACGGCGTTGGATAGGGGAGTCCGCTGGTCTATTTTCCCGACAAAACCATCTGCCGAGCAGGCAAACTTAAGGGTGATTCTGGGCCTGCCGGAAAGTTGATTGCGAGAAAAGGTGCGAATAAGTGCTTTACCCTCTTTTTCCAACACACCCTCTGTTATTTTTATTCCGGCTGCTTTTAGTTGGGCTATGCCATTGCCTGCCACTTTGGGGTTCGGGTCTCTTACTGAAACTACCACATGGGGGATTTGGTGATCGATTATTAACTGGCTGCAGGGTGGGGTCTTGCCGTGGTAGGAACAGGGTTCTAGAGACACGTAAATGGTGCTTTTGGACAGAAGATGCAGGTCTTCAGACTTTACAGAGCGAATTGCTTCTACTTCGGCATGGGGTTTCCCGAATCCCTTGTGCCATCCCTCTCCGATAATGCGGTTTTCGCAGGTAATCACAGCCCCAACCGGAGGATTGAGATGGGTGCGACCTCTGCCCAGAGAAGCGAGGTCAAAACATCGGCGCATCCACATTTCCGTGTTCATGGGGGTGTTTTATCAATCCTCTAATTGCGCTCCGGGTACGCGATCGATAAACTGGTCGTAGAGCTGTGTGTGTCTGCTTTCCATCGGAATATCCCAGCCCCTGATAAAAACTCTTTCAATTTGGGTCCTGGGTTCAAAGGGGTCACCGTCAGCGATAAAGAGGTTGGCCAGTTTTCCGACTTCCAGGGACCCGATCTGATCGTCTAGGCCCAGTATTTGCGCAGGGACAATGGTTATGGCTTCAAGTGCACGTTCAACGCCCAGGCCGTAACTGGCTGCAAATCCGGCATTAAACGGCAGATTCCTCACGTTTTCCATCTCATTGGTGCGAATGGCCACTTGAATCCCGGCCTCGTGCATGGCGGAGGGATTGGCATAGGGCCGGTCGTAGCGGTCGTAGGAGCGGGAGGGGGTTTGAAGGACAGGGCCCGCAATGACGGGATAGCCCGTTTCTCCGATTTCATCTGTGACCCTCCATCCCTCTGCCACACCGGTCAAAACCACATCCAATTCTTTCTTCTCCAACCATTCCAGGGCTTTGAGTATGTCTGCTGCCCGGTTGACTTCCACAAAAAGTTGCTTTTCGCCTCTAAAAACGGGTAACAGTGCCTCGTAGGAAGCCAGTTTTTTGTGCTCATTTTGCCCCTTTTCACGGATTTCATAGTAGCGCTCGGCTTCCTCCCAAAAATCGTTGAGTTTTTTCATTCGGTTCTCGTAGTCCTCTTGCCGTCTTTCAGCACTTCGCCTGTCCCATCTGCTGGTTCGTGCAGAGGTGGGAAACACTAAAATCACTGCTTTTTTGCCCGCATACATCTGATCGGGGGTGTAGCCAAACAGGTGGATAGCTGCTGCAGTACCCGGTAAAATGCCACCACTGGGCGCACTTAGCACCGTGGTGACGCCTCCAAGACGTGTGACAGGTATGGGGATAGAATTGGGGTTTATGGCCGTTAGTGCCTGAGCGTAGGGTGTCAAATTGCCCTGCTCGTTGAAGTCGGTAGTCATACTGACCGAGCTTATTTCGCTCAGACCCAGTCGCGTGCCTGCATCGATAAAACCCGGATAAACTCTTTTGCCCGCCGCATTGATAACCTCTGCATCGCCCGGATCAATATCCTCTCCAATGGCAGCTATCTTTCCGTCCCGAATGAGGAGGTCAGCTTCCAGGATACCATTGGTGACGGTGTAGAGCTCCGCCGACTGTATGAGAAAATCACCTTTTACCGGCTCTCCAAATAGCTGGGCCTGGACTGCAAAAGGTAAAGCCAGACAGGTGAAAAGCCCGATTGTGATTTTGTATAGAAAGCTGTTCATTTGATTTGTTTTTGAAAAATTGGATAATACAGGCTCTGAAGTTATTTTTTTATCAGTGCAGGCAATCGTGGTCACCGCGTCCCGACTTAAGTTTCATGTAACTCTCGAACTCCTCCTCGGGATCTGTTACAAGGCGCATATCACTGGGGTCTTCTGAGCGGTTGAAGTACATAATGCCATCTACGAATGTGTACTCCGGGATGGAATAGATGGAGAGCGGATGGCCGGAAAAAATGACCACATCTCCGTCTTTTCCCGTTTCCAGTGATCCCACGCGGTCGTCAATGCCGAGCTGAATTGCGGGATTTATGGTGATGAGTTCCAGGGTCTGGTTGTCACTGAGCTGCCCGTATCGCTGGGCTTTGGCTGCCTCCAGATACAGATGCCGGATTAGGGCTCTGGAATCTGAATTAACGGAGGTGATTACATCGTTTTGGGCCAAAATAGTGGTGTTGTAGGCGGTGGAGTAGTACACCTCGAATTTGAAGGCCCACCAATCGGAAAATACCGAAGCCATGGCTCCAAATTCTGCAAGTTCCGGCGCCACCTTGAACCCCTCGTTGACGTGTTGAAAAATGATTTCCTCTATGCCGTAATCCCGGCACACATTCATCAGCATGTAGATTTCATCGGCCCTGTAGGAATGGCAGTGGATGAGTATGTCTCCATCCAAAATTTCGAGTAGGACCTCCTTTCTCTGATTGTAGCGCGGGGGTGCAGCGACAATACCCTCCTCCTTTTTTCGGTAAAATTCTTTCCAGGCTTCGCGGTAGGCAAGCGCATTGTCAAAACCCTGGCGAATTACTGTTTCCACGCCCATCCTGGTGTTTGGCACGGTGTTGTATCCCTCTCCGTGAACCCTGATGGGATTTTCCCCGAGGGCAAATTTAACCGTTCTACGGGCGTCCTCCATGATGAGGTCGGAAGGGAGCATGGCCCCGTAGCGGTGTTTTATGGTTTGATTCTGACCGCCGATGACATTTGCACTGCCGTGCATGGCGTGTGACACGGTAACCCCTCCGGCCAGAGCGTGGTAAAGGGCGATGTCAAAGGGGTTTATCACGTCTGCAATGGCAACTTCGGGAGTCATCGGGTTGGTAGCTTCGTTTACCGCATCCAGTCCGATGTGCGAGTGGGCATCCACAATTCCCGGCATTATGTATTTTCCGGTTGCATCCAGGGTGGGAACTCCATCGGGGGCGGTGAGACTGGTCCCTATTTCAGCGATTTTACCATCAAGTATCAGAAGGTCGGTCTCTTCCATATCTCCGTTGGTTACGGTCAGCAGGTTGCCACCCGTGATAAGTACGTCGCCGCTACGGAAGTCAACCTGAGCTGTTAGAAACTGAAAGCTCATGAGCGAAACTAGGGTGGTTAAAAGTATGGCTGTAGTTGGATTTTTCATCGAATAAAATTTTCTAAGTGCAATTTTGGATGATGGTGAAATTCGGGTTTTAAAAGGTCAGTCATCATTTTCCCGGAGATCGTGCAAATGACCATCTACGATCAAAAAGGTTGGTTTGGCGTCCTCGCCGGTAAATGGTCCGTCAAAGAGTACAAGATGTGCCTGGTAGCCTTCTTTTACCTTTCCGATGGTGCCTTCCATGCCAAAAAGTTCAGCGGGCAGGGTGGTGAGTGCTTCTAAAAGCTCATCCTCACTCATACCTTTTTCGTGCAAAAGTCTCACCGCGGAAAGTATATCACCAGAACCCACACTCAGGGTAGAAAACCCACCCAATGCCTCTTGTTCGTGGGCTTTTTTTGACAGCATAATTTGCTCTTCCCAAGCGAGTTTCCGCCTCTCCTTCAGGTGTTCATACTCTTCTTTGTCCATTCCTGCGGGCAACTCATCTTTCTCTTCTTCAGGATCCTCTTCAGACTCTTCATCCTGTTCACGCTCTTCTGCTTCACTTTCTCCCTTTTCCTCCTCTTTTTCTTCATCAGGCTTATCCGGAAAATCTAGATTGGGCAGGATTTTGATGCCCTGGTGGAGACCGGCTAGAAAATCGTCGTTCAGTCTGCCAGCATTGGCCAGCACCACTTTAAAATTCAGTTCATTTGCAAGATTCATGGCTCTGAGGGCCTGTCTGGTCTCGCCCGTATGGAAAAATACCGGCTGTTCGCCCGATACCACTGGGAAAAGTGCTTTGTCTAGTTCTGTAACAGAAGGTCTGCTCAATCCCTTTGGGTTTTCATTCCATTTTTCCCAATAGTCTTTTTGATAGCGAACATCGGTGATGACCTCCCTCCATACCGACATGGTGGCGAGCGGGGTGGCGGGATAGACCCTGCGCATGTTTCTAAATTGCGCAAAAAGGCCGGTTTCCCTCTTCAAAAGGGTGTTTACCTTGCCATCGGCCGGGTCGGTAAGCAGGTACAAACTACCTTTCCCGGGCATTACAAAACCGCGGGGCACACTGTGTACCAATCCGAAGCCCTGCTGGTGGTATTTTTTTAAATCCGATTCGCCGGGGTCGTAATCCGTGGATGCGAACATGTGCGGTGTGAGGCCAGATTGTTCCAGCGGGGTAGCTCCGGGTGGTCCTCTCCAGGCACTTCTCCGGGCGTCGTCTTCTTCTTCGGGCTGTCCAAGATGAGAAAGAGCTGAAATAAAGGCCGCGTAAAGAATCAGCTCATCGCCCTCAATGACTTTGGCTCCGCGTTTGACTTGAATGTCCTCGCCAATTTCAGCGATCACTCCATCCACAATATGCACATCAGCACGGATCAACTCATCACCCGGCTGGGTCTTTATTTGAATGTTGCTCAGGAGGAAGTCCGAGGCGGCCTTTGGTATTTCGTCCCCGGTAATCTGAGACACCATCAGGCCGGGCAACAGCATTGCGCTGGTGAGAATAATGAAAATTAGTGATTTTTGCATACGATTGAATTGCTTTGCCCCTGAGCCTGTTTGAAGGGTTGAGGGCTGTTTTTGGGCGGCAGCCCGTTGTTATAAACTTTTACTCATTTGTGAATACTGGATCATACTATCACGCCTTTTTCCACGAACATTCCGGCTATTTTTTCCACGGCAAAATTGACCTCCTCTTTGGTATTAAAATGCGAGAATGAAAAACGGATGGTCTTTCTTCCCGGTTTTTCCCCGATTTTATCCATCACATGAGATCCCTTTTCAGAACCCGAACTGCATGCAGATCCCCCTGATGCACAAATTCCCTCAATGTCAAGTGCGAGGGGCAGCATTTCAGTTTTGGATCCGGGGGGAAAGGAAACAGAAAGTACGGTATAGAGGTGTGGCTCGTTTTGGTCGCCCTTGAACTCCACTTCAGGTATGACTTCCATTAGTCTGGTTTTCATGTGATCGCGAACTGCTGTTATGGCGTTTTTTCGCTCCTCCATCTGCTGCACCGCCAGCTCCAGTGCCTTGCCCAGTCCGATGATGCCGTGCAGGTTTTCCGTGCCACCGCGCATATTTCTCTCTTGTCCGCCACCGTCTAAAAAGGGGTCTATTTTGTTGTCGGAATTGATGTATAGAAAACCGACGCCTTTGGGGCCGTGAAGTTTGTGGGCTGATCCGCTGAGAAAGTCGATCTTCATTTTGGAAACATCGATGGGAAAGTGTCCTACAGTCTGAATGGTGTCGGAGTGAAAAAGGACCCCGTGTTCCCTGCACATCTCCCCGACTTTTTCAATATCCGTCATGGTACCAATCTCGTTATTGGCGTGCATGAGGGAAACCAGGGTTTTATCACCCGATTCTTCCAACAATTTTTCCAGGTGGTTCATTTGCACGTGGCCGTACTCATCTACTTTGACCAATTTTTGTTCAATGTGATGGTGATTCTCGAGGCAATCAACCGTATGAAGTACGCAGTAGTGTTCGATAGGACTGGTGATGATGGTTTTGATTCCGAGGTCCCGGACGGCACACTTTATCGCCATGTTGTTTGACTCTGTGCCCCCTGAGGTAAAAAATATCTCCCCGGTGGAGGCATTGAGGGCCTCTGCAGTAATTTTTCTGGCCTTTTCAATTTCGCTCCTGCTACTCCTTCCGAGCTGGTGGATGGAGGACGGATTGCCGTACAAATCCCTTAATTTTTCAGTCATGAGTTTCAGTACCTTCGGGTCCAGTGGGGTAGTGGCTGCATTGTCAAAATATACTCTCATTGTTGCTTGTTTTTCAGTTGTTCAATGTCATTTATTAGTTGTTCAGCAAGGTCTGTGGCCTTTTTTCTGTCTTCGGCCTCGGTGTAAATTCTGAGAATAGGTTCTGTATTGGATTTTCTAATATGGCACCAGGCATTGTCAAAGTAAATTTTCAGGCCGTCGGTGGTATCTTGTTCCTTACTTGAGTATTGATTCTTTATCTCTTCCAGCAATTTATCAATATCAGAAGTTCCCTCCAATCTGATCTTCTCCTTGGCCATTTCAAAATGCGGGTATTGTGCGCGCAAGGCGGAGGCAGTCTTGCCGGTTTTTGCCAGGAAAGTCAGAAAAAGAGCGAGTCCGGCTACAGCGTCCCGGCCGTAGTGCAGTTCGGGGCAAATAATCCCCCCGTTGCCCTCGCCACCGATGAGGGCTTTTCGCTTTTTCATCTCGTCCACCACATGTCTCTCACCAACAGCCGATTGGTAGTGTTTGCCGCCGTGTTTTTCCGTGATTTTGGTAAGTGCCATGGAGGAGGACAAATTGGAAACGGTGTCTCCAGAGCCCTTCTCTCTATGGTAGTAATCCGCGATTGCTACGAGGGTATATTCCTCTCCAAAAGGCTCCCCGTTTTCATCGATAAAAACCAGACGATCCACATCCGGGTCCACGGCAATTCCGAGGATGGCATTGGACTGTTTGGTCTTTTCAGCCAGGTCGGTGAGGTTTTCCGGCAACGGTTCCGCATTGTGAGCAAAATGCCCGAAATTTCTCCCGTTTAGCAGTAGGAATTCAACCCCCATGTATTTCAGTAATTGGGGAATGATCATGGCGCCGGTGGAGTTGATGCCATCGACCACCATCCGCCAGTTCTGCCTGTCCACTAGTTCAGATTCCACCAAATCCATGGCGAGTACTTCCCTTATATGATCTTCCATGGAGGTCGGGTAGGCCTGAATGCTACCAATGTGCTCAACATCTGCGTAGGTAATGTCGAGCTGTTCGGACATTTTTACAATTTCCTGCCCTTCTTCCGGTGAAATAAATTCACCCCGGCTGTTCAGCAGCTTCAGGGCGTTCCACTCCATGGGGTTGTGGCTGGCTGTGCAAATAATCCCGCCGTCCGCTTTTTTCCTCAAAACGGCCATTTCCACGGAGGGGGTGGTACTCAGGTCGCAGTTAATGACATCGATTCCACAGAGGGCAAGCGTGGAATTGACCATATTCAAAACCGCTTCACCCGATATTCTTCCATCTCTGCCGGTAACCACAGTGGGCTTGCCACCGGTGTTTTCAAGCAGCCATTTGGCATAGGCCGATGTGAGATTTACAATATCGACCGGAGTTAGGTTGTCTCCCGGCTTGCCGCCGATGGTTCCACGAAAACCAGATACAGATTTTATTAACGTCAATTTGACATAAATTTGATAGACCAAAAAGTTGGGCGAAGTTACTAATTTTTCATCAGAAAACCGAATGGTTGAACGGAATTCGGGCCGAATTGGGGCATTTTGCACGGCCCGGGAATGGAGACCTGGTAAAAGCCCTTTTTTGGCAGGCTGCCTGACAAAGTCCGAAAATACTAACTTTGCCGGGAAATTTTTTCTATGCGGAATGATTGGTTTGTAGATTGGTTTAACTCTCCCTATTACGACTTGCTTTATAAAGACAGGTCAGAGACTGAGGCACGAGATTTTCTGCGCCGTCTTCTCGATTATTTGGAGCCTCTCAAAGGTGCCCGGATGCTGGATCTGGCCTGCGGTAAGGGTCGATATAGTCGATTTCTTGCTGCTCAGGGCTACGATGTGACAGGTGTGGATATCAGTCCGGAGCGGATTGAAGCCGCCAGTTCTTTTGAGTACGATCGGCTGCGGTTTTATCAACACGATATGAGAAAGCCATTCAAAGCGTCCTGTTTCGATTATGTGTTCAATTTCTTTACTAGTTTTGGGTATTTTGACTCGGACCGGGAACACCTGCAAACCCTGGAAAATGTCAGAAAATCACTGGTTCCTGACGGACATTTTTTGATAGATTACCTCAATTCCCCCAAAGTCATTTCCTCCCTGGTGAAGGAAGAAAAACGGGAGATGGAGGGCATCGAGTTCGCAATATCCCGCAAGCTAGAAGCGGGGTTTATCATCAAGCGAATAAAATTGATGCACGACGGCAAGGTCCTGGAATTCAGCGAACGAGTCCGCGCATTTGAATTTCCCGACTTTGAGCGGATGTTCCAACAAACCGGTTTTCAGATTCGCGAGGTCTTCGGTGATTATAACCTCAATCCCTACGATCGAGAGGATTCGGATCGGTTGATTATTTTGTGCGAGATTTTTGATAATTGACAATTGGCATTATTTAATTGACAAGTGACAATTGATAATTGACAATGGTGTTGTTTTGGGCGAAATCACTTGCATCTCGGGCTGGATAATTATTGTAGGGGGTTTTCTGGGATGAGAGGATGGTTTTGCGGAATTGACAAGTGAGAGTTGACATTATTTTAATTGACAA
>REEO01000017.1 GCA_007695035.1 Saprospirales bacterium
ACCCTCAGCTTGGAAGGCTGATGCTCTACCAACTGAGCTACTCCCGCTTATTAAACCAAAACCTCTTGCGTCCTTAATACTAAAAAACGTCTGTGGGGGCGATAGGATTCGAACCTATTCAGACGTAGTCACCAGATTTACAGTCTGGCCCGGCTCTCCAACTCCGGCGCGCCCCCTGAACTTTCAGAATGTTGGTATCACTTAAAAAATGAGCCGATGGAGGGACTCGAACCCCCGGCCGGCTGATTACAAATCAGCTGCTCTAACCAGCTGAGCTACATCGGCATTTTTTATTCCGAAAGTCTATCGGACAAGCCTTTTGCTTTGGCTTTTTCCTTCTATTCTTACAAAGATCTACAACTGCTTTTCAAAAGCGATTGCAAAGATACTGCTATTCTTTTATCTTGCAAGCAATTATTTAAAAAAAATTTATACGCAATACCGAATAACCTGAGCCTAAAAGATATAAACATTATAATCTTCTGCTTTGCAGCTAATTATCACCTGTCTGCCAAGGAGGGTTTTAAAGCCGAATTTCTCCGACCCTCTTAACATACATATTATATTATGTATGATATATTATGTATGATACAATTGCTCGATTAACTCTAACCACATAATAAATAAACACTGCGGGCAAGTGCAATGAAGACATCTTTTTCACTTGCCTGGAGTCTAACGCCTGTATTCACTAAAGTAACAGAATGCAAGTGGTCTTAAACTTTCGACCTCTCACCTAACCCAATCAAATTAATGCCACAAGGAAGGTGACGACAAAAGTTCGAAGAAGTAATCTGGAAAATGGCAATACTGACAAAATGCTCAGGAACAATTAATAGGCCCTGAGTCCCTCCTTGTATTTAATTATTTGTCGCTTCATAACAGCAACCGAAGCATCAGTGGCAGCTTCAAAAGTTTTATTGCTTTCGCTTATGAACAAGGTCTCTCCCGGCACATTGATTTTAAGGTCAACTATCTTATCTTTTATCTGCCCGCTGTTTTCCAGCCTCAGCTTGACATCCACATCAATGATCTTATCAAAAAACTGTCCCAACTTATTGACTTTGGCATCGATGTAATCCAGCAGCTTCTGGTCTGCCGTGAAGTGAATTGGCTCAATGTTAATATTCATATCTCAGTATTTTTTTCCAAAAAAATATATACCATATTATATAACCGCAATATAAGTATTTTCTTTTATCTCGGATGGGTATCTCTATATATCTCCCTCAATTTTCTTGTGGAATTGCTCAAATACACTTCGGTAGCAGCAAGAGAAGTATGTCCCATAAGCTCCTTTATCTCTGGCAGTTGGGCACCATTCTCAGTTAAATGGGTAGCAAAAGAATGCCTAAGTACATGCGGGCTTTTTTTATCGAGAGATGTATAGCCGGTAAGGTGTCGCTTGACCAGCAGGTAAATAAATTTGTCGTAGGCGGCTTTCCCCTGATCGGTGATGATCAATGCTCTTTCAGAATCATCCACCCGTTCAGCTCTTAAATTTAAATAGTGGTCCAATTTATGGATGAGTAGATCACTCAATGGAATCTCCCGTTCTTTCCTGCCCTTACCAAAAACCTTAATTGTGCCTCGAGAAAAATCCAGTCCATCTACAGTCAGAGAGATGAGTTCGGACCTTCTCATTCCGGTAGAATAAAGAATTTCTAATACGGTTAGATCTCTGATCATGGAAAACCGCAGCTCGGCATCTTTCTCTTTTTGGATTTGGGAATAAATGCTGTCAAACATATTCTGCAGTTCAGAATCCTTAACCGCAGAGGGCATGAGACGCATTTTTTTCATACCCTTGATATTGAGGGCGGGATTTTCTTTAATTAAATTGCGCCGAAGGCAAAAATTGTAAAAGGATTTAATCGAAGACAGCTTCCGATTAATCGTACTTGACTGGATCTTATTAATGCTCATGCTCGCAAGCCAGGATCTTACGTCTCTTACTTTGACATCCTCCGGAAAGTCTACCTCCATTTCCTCGCAAAAGGATCGAAATTGCATCAGGTCTTTACGGTAGGCTATGAGGGTATGCTCAGAGCATCGCTTTTCGTGGAGCAGATAAGATTCAAAACGTTTGAGGGAATCCATCATATGGACTGAAAACTATTTTTTACAATCTAATCCGCTGTAATAAAACATGAGGTTTGAAGACCGGTTCTTACTTACTGGTCTCCGAATTTCTTTTGCTTGTAAGCCGCCTTCAGCACTTCGTTTCTGCGCTTAACAGAGGGCTTGGTAAAGTGCTTCCTTCTTCTAATTTCTTTGAGAACCCCTGAGCGATCAAACTTTCGCTTGTATTTTTTTAACGCTCTGTCAATTGATTCTCCATCCTTAACGTCAATTATCAACATATGATTAATTTCTTTAATAAAAATTTTTTCAAAATGAGCTGCAAAGGTAAAACTTCTGGCTTTTAGATTGCATATTTTCAAGGATTTTTTTTAGCAAAAAGTTCCATAACAAGGTAACTCCGCTTAAGAAATTACCAAAATTTAGGTCTGTAAAATATTCGTAAAGAAGCTATCCCCAGAAACTACAATTACCACCAAATTCCAAATAAAAATGGTGGAACCTGTCGAAAATGTAATCCAGGTCCCACCAATTATCTAGTCTAATCACACACCCTAAAAGGAATACCTCGAGTTATTCCCGGGAATGTGGAGTTTAATTTCCTCCCAGAATTAACGGCAGACCATCAGAGCCCGAACCGATAACCACTACCTTTGCATTTTCAGACTCAGCCAGTTTCAATGTTGCTTCGATACCCTTGTTTCGAAGGATATTGGGATTCAAACTCGCGGTTATCAGGCGATTGGCCTCTGCAACTGCTTCTGCTTCAATCACCCTTCTTTCAGCTTCCTGTCGCTCTCTTTCCAGGCGGAATTCATACTCCAGTGCTGCCTGTTCCTCCCGGAGTTTGCGCTCAATGGCCTCCTGCAAAGATCTGGGGAGTTGGACCTCTCTAATCAGCACGGCATCTATAATTATGTCATTTCGCTCACATGCCTCTGCAGTTCTCTGAAAAATCTCGGTTTGTATGGCCTCCCTCATAGTGCTGTAAAGCTCTTCGGGATTGTATTTTCCAATAACCTCCCTGGTAGCAGACCGCAGCTCGGGAATCACAATTCGCCGATGATAATCTTTTCCAATATTATCGTGCAGGTGTCCGACACGATCCGATATTGGCCTGAATCTGTAAGACATATCCACTTTAATGGTCAAACCATTTCTGGCCAACACTTCCATAACCTCAGACCCTTCGTTAATCCTGACATCGTAAACATGCATGGTGTTCCACGGCATAACTACGTGAAATCCCTGACTAAAAGTATTTTCCTTGTCCAATCCACCTGCAAATCGCTTAAACAACACACCTTTATGACCTGCATCGATGGTTAAGAAGGTGGTCGAGCCCAAAATGGTCACACCAATGAAAATAAAAATGCCTAAAATTAGCAACCTGGTAATCTTACCCTGATCCATAACGCACTGATTTTAATATGTTTATAATGTTTCATGACTATTCTTCCGAAAAAATCAGTCCAAATTGTAAGCTCGAATCTGTTTTCTCGTCATCTAACCACAACGCAAATTTGAGTATTCAGTTTAACATACCCAAGTATTTGCGACAAGAAACTTTTATGATCATGATAAATTCATTAGGACTTTCCATATGGCAGTTAGCTATTGCTAATGAAAAATCCGGTCCTGGAATTAAAAGTTCTAATTTCTATACTATTAATCACGAATAGGCATTATCTTTGTACCGATTATATTATTAAACAATCAAAATTATCACAATGAAGAAATTATTATTAATTGCGGTTCTTTTCTGCTCTTATGGAGTTGGAAATGCTATAGCTCAAGGTTGTGCAGGAAAAGCAAAAGCCCAGGCTGAAAAGAAGGAGTGCACTTCTCAGTCGCTCACTGACAAGCAAAAAGTTCAGGCCATTCAGGTTGCAGCTCAGCTTGAGAACATCGAGGCCAAGGTTTGCGAATCCAGTGGTAATGTGTCTTTTACCAAAATAAGCAAATGCGAAGCTTCCGACAAGGAAACCAGCACGCCTGTTAATTTTGATCCCGAGACTGAAAAGTTTATCAATGTCTCTCCCTCAGAAGTTCAAGAGGCGAAAGAAGTTAAAAGAAATTGCAGAGGTCAAAAAAGCACCTCCTCTGCAAGTTCAAGTTGCGCAGGTCAAAATAAGGCCAGAGCATGTTGCAGTAGTAGGAATTCAAACTCTAGCGAAGACGAATAATTGCTTATAAATTATCCGCTGAGAAGTTTTTGAAGAAAACAATCTAAACCCACTCCGAAATTCTCCGGGGTGGGTTTTCTTATTGTGCGGGAAAGTCTTCACCTCCTGGTTTTCTGAGAATATCCCAGCGTACTGACCACCTCCATTATCCACTGCACTTTGCTGCCCCGGTCAACTTTACCATGGATACCTTCCACCGGAATGTCCATTGTCGCGGTAAGTCATATTACATTTAACCATGAGTCGTTCTCTTGAGGAAACAAGCCCACCACTCCACCAAGCTCAGGGAAAATTAATTGACTTTCTCAACTATTTCTTATCTTTGTCTTAAATTTACAATGATGACCGATAATGTTTGCGGTCAGATTTTTTTACAATATTGAATATCAAGGAATTAGCGCTTGTCGGATCCAGAGAATGTAGCTGATTCATATGGAAAACAGGGAATGAAACCGTTTCGGACGGTGATTTGAATGTAACATGAGGGAGGCGTTAAAAAATGAGGATCCTCCGGCTTACCTTTTGTGGGATAATTTAAACAAATGAAACACTTAAATCGGTACGACAATATACTCGATTTGATAGGGAAAACTCCTATGGTCAGATTGAGGAAAATGAGCGAATTGGCTCAAACTCATGTGTACGCCAAGATGGAGAGCTTTAATCCTGGTCAATCAGTGAAGGACAGGATAGCATATCACATGATCAACCGGGCTGAAATGGATGGTAAGTTGAAGCCGGGAAGCACCATCATAGAGGCCACCAGTGGAAACACAGGGTTCAGCATCGCCATGATTAGTGCCATGAAAGGATACAGGTGTATATTGACCGTAAAAGATAAAGCATCTGAAGATAAGATTAAAATGATCAAGGCCCTGGGGGCTGAGGTGGTTAGATGCCCCTCCTCTGTTGCAGGTGATCACCCGGAGTCTTATTACTCCAAAGCCATTCAATTATCGAGGGAAATTCCCAACGCTTACTACCTCAACCAAAATTACGACAAGGGCAACTCCGAAGCTCATTACCTCACAACAGGCCCTGAACTCTGGGAACAATCAGAGGGTCGGATAACTCATTTTGTAGCCTCAGCAAGTACCGGAGGTACCATTTCAGGTGCGGGTAAATTTTTGAAGGAGCGCAATTCCAATATTAAGATATTGGGCGTGGATTCAGAGGCTTCCATCCTTAAACAATATCACGAAACAGGCCACTACGACATGCCTGACAAATCCTCCTCTCTAGAGGGGGTAGGAAAAAATATCATACCAGCCAATGTCAACTTTGACATAATTGACGAGTTCATTCGTGTCTCGGACAGAGACAGTTCAATGGCTGCCAGATACCTCGCTCGAACAGAGGGAATCATGGCAGGATACAGCAGCGGTGCTGTATTGGCTGCACTTTGGCAACTGAGATCCCAAATCAAACCAGGAGACTTTTTGGTCGTCTTATTTCCAGACCATGGGAGCAGATACCTCACAAAGATCTACGATCCGGAATGGCTCAGAACAATGGGATTCCTCAATGGCAGTAGACCGGAGGAATTGAAGGCAAAAAAAGTGCGTGTCCAGGGATAAATTCCTTAAATTTTTACAATTCCATTACACCCATTTTCTAAGTTATTTATTCAACTTAAACACTTAAAAATAATATACCTATGGATATTTTCAACAATTTCAGATCTGACAAAGGCCCTTTGGGAAAATATGCCGAAAAAGCGGAGGGTTACTTTATCTTTCCTAAACTGGAAGGACCACTGGGTAGCAGAATGAGGTTCAGAGACCGGGAAGTAATTATGTGGAGTATAAACAACTACCTGGGGCTGGCCGACCACCCCGAGGTGAGAAAAGCAGACGCTAAAGCTGCTGAAGATTGGGGCCTCGCATATCCTATGGGGGCTAGAATGATGTCGGGCCAGACACAATATCACGAGCAACTTGAAGAGGAATTGGCTGAGTTTGTGAAAAAGGAGAGCAGCTATGTGGTCAATTTCGGTTATCAGGGAATTGTCTCAGCCATTGATGCACTGGTTGGCCGTAAAGATGTCATAGTTTACGACTCTGAGAGTCACGCATGTATTGTGGATGGTGTCCGGCTGCATTTGGGCAAGAGATTTGCCTTTCACCACAACGACATGGTGAGCCTGGAAAACAACCTTAAAAGGGCCATGAAAATAACGGAAAAAACCGGCGGTGGCATCCTGGTTATCTCTGAAGGCGTATTTGGAATGCG
This sequence comes from Saprospirales bacterium, assembly GCA_007695035.1. Lineage (GTDB taxonomy): Bacteria > Bacteroidota > Bacteroidia > Chitinophagales > Saprospiraceae > PWJY01. The sequence continues at coordinate 6,501 of REEO01000017.1, forward strand.
CGGTGATCAGGGAAATCTGAGAGAAATTGTGGAACTGAAAAATAAATATCCCTTCCGGTTGCTCGTGGACGACGCCCACGGATTTGGTACACTTGGGACGACAGGTGCCGGTGCTGGTGAGGAACAAGGCGTCCAGGACGAGATCGACATTTATTTTTCAACCTTTGCCAAGTCCATGGCGAGCATAGGTGCATTTTTCGCAGGTGAAAAAGACGTGATCCAATTTTTACAGTACAACATGCGCTCACAGATGTTTGCCAAATCGCTTCCCCTACCCCTGGTAATTGGAAACATCAAGCGACTGGAACTGCTGCGGACCAAACCTGAGTTGAAAGAAAAACTCTGGGAGAATGTCAATTATCTTCAAAGCGGATTAAAGGCAAAAGGCCTCGATATTGGCAATACCAACAGTTGTGTCACACCTGTTTACATGAAAGGTTCAGTGGAAGAGGCGACCCATCTGGTCAGGGACCTCAGGGAAAATCACAAGGTCTTCTGTTCGATCGTTATTTACCCTGTGGTACCCAAAGGAATGATTCTTTTGAGACTCATTCCCACAACAGTGCATACCAAAGAAGACATAGATCTGTCGCTTGAGGCATTTGAACAGATTTCTGACAAACTCAAAAAGGGCGTTTACAGGGAGGCCGAATTCGCTGAAGTGTAAATACACTGTTCTTTTTACAGAGTGCAGGTCAGTTACTTTCATTTACAAAACACCTCCGTTAATACAAGGCAAATGAGTTCGGTCATCCCCTACAACTTTATGGCAATTGAGGGAAATATTGGATCTGGCAAAACAACCCTTTGCAAGCGTCTTTCGCAAGAGGAAAATGCAGAACTCATTTTGGAGGGATTTACAGACAATCCGTTTCTGAAGAATTTCTATGATAATCCCGAGCGGTACGGGCTTCAGGTAGAATTGTTCTTTTTGTCAGAACGTTACAAACAACTCAGCACCTTTCCAATTGGCAAAGACCTCTTCGACAACCTGTATGTTTCTGATTACATGTTTATGAAAAGTCTTTTGTTTGCGATGAAAAACCTTTCGGGACATGAAATGTCACTGTTCAGAAGGATTTACGACATGGTGGAAACCAATTTACCCGCGCCGGATATCGTTTTTTACCTGTACAGATCGATTGATCAATTGCTTCACCTAATCAAAAAGAGGAACAGGCCCTACGAACAAAATATTCGGGCGGATTACCTCGAGGGTATTCAATCCGCTTACCTGTCTTATTTTGAGGCACTTAAAGATATCCCGGTGGTGGTGATCGACTGTCAGGATTTGGACTTTGAAAACAAAGAAGAAGATTGGGCTTACATCAAACAACTCACTTTTAGCTCATACAATACCGGAGTTAACTATCGGGGGCCCCGGGGAAACCCGTTGTTCGAGTAAATCGCGCAATTGGTAGAAAAAAAATATACTGCGGGAATAAAACGAATTATCTTTGGGTTATTCAAACAATCTTGCAGACCGTTAATGGTCGGAACAAACAATAAAAACTTAACCCTGTCAATTGAATGGGTACCTCCCACAGACAGGTAAACGCCGAGAAATATGAAAAGCTTTTTAAAGTACACCCTGGCCTCCTGTTTAGGAATCACCATAGCACTGGTGGCCTTCACATTCTTTACGATAGTGTTCTTCATTGCGCTCTTTGCCTCCCTTTCACCGGACAGCAAAGTAACTGTAAGAAACAATACCGTACTCGAACTCAACCTCAAAGAATTTATCCCCGAGCATACAAACAATGTCCCCTCCTCCGCTTTCGACTTTTCAGACAGGAGCGAATCTCTTGGATTCAGAGACAAAATCGATGCAGTAAACCACGCAGCCGGAGACGACAAGATAACTGGTTTGAAGATCAAAATGGACAGACCGTTCCTCAACTTCACTGCAGCCAGAGATCTGATGGATGCACTGAAGGAATTTTCAGAAAGTGGAAAACCGGTGTTTATCCACAGTTCGTATTACAGTCAACCTGAGTATTATCTGGCGAGTTCGGCAGATCATATTAGCCTGAATCCCTTTGGCTCCATTGACTTCAGAGGATTCGGCATAATTGCGCCCTTTTTCCCCGATTTTTTGGACAAACTAGGTGTCAAAATGCACGTGTATTATGCAGGAGATTACAAAGGTGCGGGAGAGACCTTTTACAGAAGGGACTTCAGCGAAGAAAACAGAACGCAGCTTAAGGATGTACTCGACAATATTTACGGACAATTTCTGGAAGAAGTATCCCAAAATCGGGGCATTCCGGTTTCACAATTGCGGGACATTGCGAACAACCTCCTTATACGGGACGAATACAGTGCCCTTGATCTGGGATTGATAGATGCCATCGAAGATCGCAGGGAATTCGATAAAACTGTAAAAAACCTGCTTGGATTGGATAAGGATGAAGACCTTAGAACACTGAGCGTATCCAAATACCACCAGGCCCGAAGATCGGATATGCGCAAGCGTTCGGACAATCAAATTGCCATCATTTACGCCGAGGGAAATATCGTGGATGGAAGAGGACAGGGAGGAATTATTTCTGACCACCCTTATGTAGAGACCATTGAAGACCTGGCAGAAAACGACAACATCAAAGCAATCGTCCTTCGTATCAATTCAGGTGGAGGAAGCGTCATGGCCTCTGAAAACATTTACCGCGCTTTGGTAAGATTGCGCGAATCTGGTAAGCCTTTCGTGGTCTCCATGGGAGATATGGCAGCATCAGGAGGGTACTATATTGCCACCCCCTCAGAGCATATTTTTGCTGAGAGGCAAACTATAACAGGTTCCATCGGGGTATTTAATATGATACCCAACGTAAGTGAATTGATCGGTGATAAACTCTCTATTCATTACGACACCATCTCCACCGCAAAACACGCCACCCGATTCAATGCCCTGGATGAATTCTCCGAAACCGAACACGAGTACTTCCAAAGTTCTGTTGACCGGGTTTACGGCAGATTTATCAATTTAGTAGCAGAAGAGCGCGGACTGACCAGGGAAGAAACCTTAAAGGCAGCAGGAGGAAGAATATGGATGGGGGAAGATGCCCTCCAACTTGGACTGGTAGATGAAATAGGAGGCCTCAATGACGCTATCCAATACGCCGCAGCACTGGCCGAAATAGATGAATACCGCCTGCGCGCATATCCTCAAATTAAGGATCCATTCCTTAGATTTCTTGAAGACCTCACAGGTGAGAGCTTTTCTATTGAAAAAATGGCACTGAATAAACTCAGTGAAACATTCAGGGAATTGGGCCAAATTGAAGAGATTAAAAACATGAAAGGTCTTCAGGCGAGAGCTCCTTACATTATCACTTATAGATAATTCGCCATAAAAGAACGTTGGGTTGATTTCCGAAAAATACCGCCTAACGACAATCCAGTTCAAATAAACTTTCCGCACTCAACAACTTCGTTGAGTGTGGAATCTTATTCCTCTGCTTTCTTTAAATTTTTTCTCAAAAATTATTTCTGAAATTTTTTCCGGTGTAGATACAACATAATTAAAATTCCTACATTTACAATACATGTTCATACAATATATACATCTGCATGAAAATTGAAGAGGAGATAAAACAGCGTAAACGGTTCAAGAATGAATTCGTAAAGCTGGATGTAAACCTGATGTTTACAGCTTCCTGGCTGGGAGGCTTGAAGTCTGAAATACTCAAGCCCTATAAAATATCCTGGCAGCAGTTCAATATTCTCAGAATACTAAAAGGAAGGCATCCAAAACCGGCAGCCATTAAAACATTGACTGAGCGAATGATCGATCGCACCTCCAACACTTCAAGACTGGTGGACAAACTCACCAAAAAGGGATTGGTAAGCAGAACAGTCAACGAAAAAGACCGGAGGCGTATGGATGTTAATATTACCGAAAAGGGATTGGAGCTGTTAGAAACCTGTTCAAAAGAACTTGAAGGTACCATGACCAAAAAATTATCCTCTCTTACAAAGGATGAGGCACTCAAAATGAATGAGTTATTAAACAAAATCAGGACTTAACATTTTTTTAACACAACAATGTTTATACAATTAATGTATATACATGTAATTTTGCATCATCAAAAAAAACTTATTAATCATGAAGAACTTAAGTATTTTATTCGCCTTTGCAGTTTCTCTGGGTTTCTTATTTACTTCGGAAGTATATGCATCACACGGACACAACGAGATGACTATTGACAATTCAGAGAGTACTCTGTACTGGAAGGGTTATAAAGTCGGTGGATGGCACGAAGGATTTGTGACCATTAAAGAGGGTACATTGAAGTTTGATGACGATGGATCTTTCACCGGGGGAAATTTCGTCATTGACATGACCACAATTATTGCAACAGATCTTACGGGTGATTCAAAAGCACGACTTGAAGGTCATTTGAAGTCAGACGACTTCTTTGGAGTAGAGACTCATCCTGAGGCTCACCTGGACATCAAGCGAGTAATTTCTCGAGGACAGCCAGGTGACTATAGAATTGTAGCTGATCTGACTATCAAAGATATTACCCACGAAATCAGGTTTAATACCAAAATGGAAGATAAGGGAGATATGAAAACTGCCACGGCGGAATTCAATGTCGATCGCTCTCTTTATGACGTACGTTTCGGCTCGGGAACATTTTTTTCCAACCTCGGAGACAATACAATCTATGATGAATTCGATATAAAGGTGAACCTTGTTGTAAAATAATGCGTTCTTTAAGTAAATTGATTAATCTTGTAAATTTTTCATAGCAATTGTTTTTGGTTAGGGCCCCGCAACGGGGCCTTTTTTTTGCCCCTTCATCTAGCTCTATCAGCATTCTCATTGGAAAACCACATCCTCTGTCAATTTCTTGTCAGAAACTGCCCACTTGAAAAAAATCTTGACAAAATTTTTCCTCTATTCATAAATCATCGTATATTTGCATCAATAACACATATAACAGTTTAGAGTAGCTTATTAGGTATTAAGATATTCTAAATCGAAAATTTTTCATAGCAATTGTTTTTGGTTAGGGCCCCGCAACGGGGCCTTTTTTTTGCCCATTTGTGAAGAAGCTTGTTAAGTCATCTCATGCTCTATTGGAGGGTTGCACATTTCATAATTCACAGTTGAACATACCCTTATCCTGATTCCCTATTCGAAAAAACTCTTTCCGATGTTCCAAAAACCAGTATATTTGCCCCTGCAAAGGTTGCATATTGTTTGCTAAAAGGGAATTCCGTGAAAATCGGGAACTGTGCCCGCAGCTGTAACCTCTGAATTCAAACTACTATCCACTGTTGAAGATTTTTCAATGGGAAGGGAGGTTTGAAGGCCGGAATTTTATTCCGGACAGAGTAAGTCAGAAGACCTGCCTTTGCAAAAGATTTTCTTGGCTTTCGGGACAAAAGCGGGGAATGCTTTGAGATGCAATGGATAACTATATATTTTTGCACCTGCGAAGGAGTGGCCTTTGCTGCATTCCACACTGGCAGTCCCGTCTAAATTGACGCGGATTTTGAGGCTATTAGTTATTCTGATATTATTTCTCCCGGTACTTCAACCCCTGTCTGCGAAACCAGACACTACCCTGACTTTTGATGAAGTCCTCATCTCTGGAACTTCGTCAGTCAACTTTTTTCCCATAGATTCTATTCAGGGCAACCAGCAGTCCTCCAACAGCCTGAATCCGCTGCATTACTCATCCATCAATCTGCGCGAATATGCACCTGGAGGAATAGCTACCTTTACTTTCCGCGGGACCACTCCGCAGCAAAATGAAGTGTTCTGGAACGGACTTCGGTTAAACAACCCCATGACTGGCCTTACGGACCTGAGTTTGTTTCCCCTCTTCCTTTTTGATGCCGTGACCTTGCACCCGGGACACAATAAAAACCTGGACTTTTCTGGCTTTTCCGGGGGAGCAATACTCCTTAATTCACGAGGTCAGGCTGACACAGTTGGTGCGTTCAGATTGAAATTAGAGAACCACCTTGACCAGGTCAGCAACCGAAACCATTTTATCGACCTCTACAATCACCGGGGCAGCACGGCCTTTCACATCAGAGGGCAACTGCGCAATGCAAGGAACAACTTCAGCTACAAAAATCCATCGGGAGAGCAAACCACTGCAGAACACAATCACCTCAATCAAAAAAGTCTAATCGCAGAGACCACTACTCAGTTTAGCAACAATCGAAACCTTAGTTTGTACGCCTGGCTGCAGGATACGGACAGGCAAATTCCCGCTACCCTTTTTCAATCTCGAAGCAAAGCTGTTCAAAGAGACAAATCTCTCAGGGCGGGGGCTACATTTACCTCTGGAAAAGGACCCGGACTGCTTTTATTAAATGCCGGATTCATTGCTGAGCAGCTCATCTATAAAGACAGTTTAACCTCAGAATTTTCGGACAGCGATATCTACCAATTTCAAACCTCAGCCAGGTATCAAATTCAACTTCTCCCCAACTTCCCTGTTCAAGGAAAAATAAACTATCAAAACAACCGGATACACTCAACCGCCTACGAGGACCGGGTGGAAGAAAATCATTTGGATCTGGGGTTTGATATTGACTACGAAGGATTGTGGGATGATAAGCTGCGAATGGGCTTAAAGGTTCGAAAAGGGTTTGGCACCAGGGCCACCACTCCCCTGCTCTTCAATGCGCAAACAGTTTTTCTCGCAGGACCTGAAACCCTTATTACTGCTTCGTGGGGCACCCATTACCGGCTTCCAACCTACAACGACCTCTTTTGGCCCACCCTCGGCAACCCGGACTTAAAACCTGAGCGGGGTTGGAATGCAGAATTGGGACTCAGATCCCGTCAAATGAAATTTATCGATCTGGTCCGAATCAACCTCTATCTCAGGCATACCGATCAAATGATTTACTGGACCAATTTCGGAGGCACATGGCGTCCTGAAAACCTCAGTGCGGTTCGTGCCAAAGGACTGGAATTGAGAATAGAACAAAGAGCAAAAATCGGCGATGTTGACATGCGGTGGACAGCGGCTTACGATTTTAATCACAGTATACTAACTGAAGAGCGATTCCCGGGAGATCCGGCTAAAGGCAAACAACTACCCTACCAGCCAAAACACACTGTATTTGGTTCTTTAAAAGTCAACTGGCGGGAATTCACTGCCAGCGTCCAATGGAAGTACAGTTCAACCCGCTATGTTTCTGCAGATCACAGCAGTTCGTTGGATCCCATCATTCTGGGAGGAATCCATTTAGATAAAAGGTTCAGTGTTGTGGGCTTGGATTGGCAGGTCGGCATTTACGCAGACAATGTGTTGGACCACCGATTCCAATCTGTGAATCAGCGCCCGATGCCGGGTCGCCTGATGGGAATGAGATTAATCACAAAATTCACTAAATAAATAATTATGACACAGTATTTCACCAAAGTAGTATTGGTGGTCTTAGCCACAATGAGTTTATTGTTTACTTCCTGCAGTTCAGACGATGACAATGCGGGAATGACAGGAACAGAGGGACTCGAAAGAGATCGCCATGCCCTCGTCGTTAATGAGGGTGGATTTCAGCAGGCGAATTCTTCCCTTGGGATTTTAGACCTAGATAGCCGGGAGTACCTGCCCAATCAATATGTCGAAATCACAGATAACTCCCTGGGGGACATTTTTCAAAGTATTTACCTGAAAGAAGAAATAGCCTACATGGTGATCAATAATTCTTCCAAAATAGAGATACTCAATTTGGAGACCCTGGAGCACGAAGGTACCATAACAGATTTGGGATCTCCACGCTACATGATCTCTCAGGGTGACATTGCCTGGGTTTCCACCCTGTTTGATCAGGCTATTCACACCATCGATCTTAATACAGGAGAAATAACAGGCCAAATTGACTTTCCCGGTTGGAGCGAGCAAATGGTATTCCAGGGAGAAAATATTCTGGTTACCTGTCCTGATTGCCACCTCAAATACCTTATAAATCCCGAAACAGGAACCATTGTGGACAGCATATTTACAGGCGAAAACACCCACATTTTGAGAGCGCTGGATGACGGTCGCATCCTCTCTTTCAACTCGGGAAGTTTTGATGGTTCCCATGAACCGGTTTTACGGTTATTCAATCAAGACCTCGAGCTTTTAGACAGCGTAGTCATCGATGACTTATCCTACATCGGGGCTGGGGACCTCAATGAGACAACTGACAGGTTTTACTTTGCAGGTGTGGAAATAAACTATATCGAGATAGAGGCTGACGGATTGGGTCAGATCACCACGGCATTTGCCACTGAAGAGCCATTCTCTGTATATCAACTGACCAGTGGACCCGGGGGAAAAATTTACCTGACCAATGCCAGGGATTTCAGCAGTCTGGGACAGGTTCATGTTTATAATGAACAGGGAGAACACCTTCACCAATTTGAGGCCGGAGTGGTTCCATCCCGTATTTATTTCTATCAGTGATCTGGAAATGTCTCGCTAGCCATTAGTAGAGCTTTATTGAACTCCTTGCGGTCGATATCCAGGTCCAGTTCGATATTGTCAAAAAAGTAAATCAGGTTCTCGGTGGCCATGTTACCGGTGAGGTCGTCCTTCGCCATGGGACAGCCACCGAGTCCTTTAATAGCGGAGTCAAATCGACGGCAGCCGGCACTGTAGGCTGATTCTACTTTTTCTTTCCAGTTGTGCGGAGCTGTATGGAGGTGTGCACCGAATTCAACGGAAGGATAAGCCGGTATTACATTTTCAAAAAGGTAGGTGATGCTCTCCGGTCTGGCCACTCCAATCGTATCTGAAAGCATCAGGATTTTAATACCCTCCTTTGACAGTTGATCCGTCCAGTGGGCGACTATCTCGGCATTCCAGGGGTCACCGTAAGGATTTCCAAAACCCATGGACAGATACACCACCATTTCCTTATCCGATCGCACCGCAACATCCCGGATAGCCCGGAGTCTATCGAGAGATTCACCAATTGTCGCATTGGTATTTCGCACCTGAAAAGTTTCGCTAATACTGAACGGATAGCCGAGATACCTGATCAAATCAAATTGAGAGGCGGCTACTGCTCCCCGTAGATTGGCGACAATGGCCAGCAAGAAGCTGTTTGATACCAGTTCAGGATCGAGCGCATTCAGGACATCTGCCGTGTCTTTCAACTGGGGAATGGCCTTGGGTGAGACAAAACTGCCAAAATCGATGGTGTGATATCCAACTTTCAGAAGTTGGTGCAAATAGGCCACCTTCTTATCCGTGGGGATAAACTCCTTCAGTCCCTGCATGGCATCCCTGGGGCATTCAATTATTTTTATACCACCTTTGTCCTGTTGCATTTGATTAGATTATTCTTCATTCGATCAATGATACCACAAAATCGCCATCCACCAATTTACGACTTAAAATGGGATAAGTCAATTATTACAACCATAATTTGATGACCTTTTTCATAAAAAAGGCGTTACATAATTGATTTCAAACCGTAAATTTGGCCAAATTTTACAGAACCAACAACAATATGAATCCAAATAAGAAGGCTTTGTTCGCTGTTTTGGGATTTCTCTTGCTGGCCCTCGGCTTGCTATCCCTGGTCTTCGGAGCCATCGGCATCCGATTTGTTTTTCTGGGTTGGTTGGATGCATTTCACCCGATTATCACCCTCTTAATCCACCTCGGCATGTTGTTTGGAGGTATCCTAATCATGTACCTGAGCCTCACCGATTGGCATGAAGGTCAATTGAGAGAAGACAACGACTCCGACGAGCTGGAAGAAAGCCAAGCCTGAAAATTCGGCCATAAAGCATCAAATTTATTCCCGAATCACTTCCAGTTGGCCACCCTTTCCGTAAACAGAAAACTCCGGTGCGAAATAGGATTGGGCCTGAATCAAGCCCGCATTAAATTTTCCGGTGTAAGAGACGGAGGTTTCATATTCGAGCACATAAGTCCCTCTGGGCAATCGCTGTATAAAAAACTCGGTGACGGCATCTCTGCTGGACAGGTAGTAAGATAAACCACCTGACCACCTGTATCCACTTAGAACATTGCCCGGTTCGAGGGCTGACGGCCTCATATCCTTTAAGTGGATGTATTCCATGTCACGGTCGGCTTTCAATACGATGCGTCCCACAAGTCGCTGCCCCGCCATTAACTTTTCTCCTTCTTCCAGAGAAACTAAAGTTTCGCCGCGGTCAGTTTGCCTTTTCACCATCCATTCCCGGCTGATCTCAATCGGCAAGCTTTCCCGGTCCGACTTCTCCACTTGCGAGATATCCTGAAAATACTGGTGGTAAACTGCCCCCCATGAAATCTCAGAACCGGTATTTTCAATCTCCAGTTTGATTTCCTCGCCCGGTTCGCTCAAATTTTCCCTGAACCATCCCGTGCCGGATTGCAGGGCAGATCGGCTAAAGGGTCTTCTCGTACCATTTATTTTAATATCGTCGATGTGGGTCAGGTTAATGTCGTCGGTTTCCCTGCCTGTCAGCAAACTCTGAATCACCCGGGCTGTGGCGGAATTGCTTCCCCAGTTTGTGGTTCTCCTTCGGTTGAGTAACCACTGCCTGATCTCTTCAATTTCTCTGTCGAATCCACCAATTCGATCCAAAAGACTGATGAGGTAGGTGTGACTTTCCATTCGCTGACTGAACCAATGGTAGGACCAATCTTCAATCAACCACCTACCCTGAGCTTCATCAAACCTTGTTCGCTCCAATAAACTCTCCGCTACAGTGAGTGCCAGACTTGAGTCCCCGTGCACGTGAAATACCTCACCCAACATGCCCTGCAACTGAGATGATAGCTCTGGCCAATCTTTCTTAGCAAAAGAATAAAATGCTTCCCAGTGCTCGCTTTCTGTAGCCCAGGGTTCCAGTTGAGACTTTACAAAGAGGTATTGCACCACTACAGGTGAAATTCTTCGACCATTTTCTTCTTTTTCGAGTCGCGATTTGTAGAACCTCTCAAAGTTTTCCTCTGCCTTTTCTTCGGAAAAAGAAACTGCATTTCTGACCAGATCAGAGCTGCCCTCACCCGGATGGCCCACGCCGTATTGATGCAGAGAGGCAAAACCCGTCAAAATCCTTTGACTTATAAACCAATTGGCCGGCCCGTTGGGAAACCAGGAAAATCCACCATCGTCCCGCTGTAATTTTCTCAACTCCCGCAAACTGCGATTGAGTTGCATATCCAGTGTATTGGGATTCAACAATTCAGCGAGTTTTTCTCTAGATTCTGACTCCAACAAGGCGGCCCTCAACCAGGGAGTTTCCTCGATATCAGATATTTTAAGGTCCCTGTTTTTCATCAGCTCACTTTGCAAACCTCCGGCTTCCACCCAGTTCCGAAGATGAGTTTTCAAATCGGGCAATTCTTCGAGCAAATGGCCCGCCATGGCATTCATGTAATACTGTTCAAAGAACTGACCGGCACTTCGGGCGGAAGAACTGCTGCTGAACGGCAGAGATTGAATGGCCAACCAAAAAGGGTCAGAGCTGTACTCAAAGCTGGTTTGATTCATGGTTGGATTAACCCCCGCTTCAAGTTGAATGGATTCTACCAGTTTTTCGCCCTGTCGCAGATAAAAAGGGAAAGTCCTGGTTATCCAAATATCGGAGGAATGCACCGCCACCAGTCTCCTTTCACCATCTGAAAGGTCCCCTGACTGCCCCGCAACAGATATTTCGATCAGGGGTGGTATCTCCCTTGAGATACTTAAGTCGAAAAACACCGTTTTGCTCGCACCGGGATCGAGAACTGCTTTCAGGGATTGATCTTTAACTATTTCCCCAGAAATGTCTGCACCCGTAATGGCGTCCTCAATCACAATGGCGGCATCTAATTCTAGCTTATCTTCCGAATTATTCACCAATCTGACCGGAAAGCCGAGTTTGTCCCCATGCATAAAAAACCGGGGCCAGTTAGGGAGTACAATAAAATCTTTAGATGTGGTTACCTCCAACTGCTTAATTCCAAAACACAGGTCTTCAGTAAGGCCTAGAATCTGGAACTTCCATGAGGTAAGTGCCTCACCCATTTCAAAATCAACTTCCACCACCCCGTTTTCATCAGTACGCAAATCCGGGTAAAAGAAGACCGTCTCATCAAAATTTTCTCTAACCGTCTCATCCATTTGGATTAGCTGCTCCTCTTCCTCTGCGGAGGGATCAATTAAAGGCACCATATATTCAACAGCCAGCATTTCCCTGGTTTCAGCTGCTTCCGGGTGACCTGCGGACCTGGCAATCAGACCCGGGATATGATTTAACCACGAGATTAAGTCCGGGTAATTTTTAGTCTTATCAATTCCAGGATGTACTATCCTAAAAAACCCACGGGAGCTTATAGACCCGGTAGTCACGGTAGAAATTCCAACCCTTGATCTTCTGTTCCTGAATGGGCTGAGCGACCAATTATTTGGTACAAATTCGTCCAGGGATTTATCATACATTGAGACCAGCACATTAGCTTGTACGGCATTTCCCTCTTTGTCGAACAACTGAAATCTCCAGGTCTGGCGACTGCCCGGTGCGGGGTTAGGATCCCAGTCAACGGGTTTGACAGATAGGTTTTTATTGTCAAAGGGAACAGGGATGAAGACCCGTTGCGTAAAAGCGTGATTATGGGTTAATCCGGTAAAGGTAACATGCATGCCGCCCCGGTTTTCCTCCTTTATCTCCACCGGCAGGGTACCTTTATCAACAGTCCAGCGCATATCTGTTTCGCCCTCCTTCAACTCTTTAACGATCAATAAATGAGACAAATCCAGGTGAGAGAGTCTTCTGATGAGTGCTGTTTCGCCAGGTTGGTAATGTTTTTTTTCCAAAAACAAGCTGAGGGCTGCGCATTTACCATAATTGTTTCCAACAAAATCTACGAGTTGATGCACACCTGAGTATAGGAGAACAGAGTCTTTGGATTCCAGATCAATTACATTCAAAATGTAAACTCCTGCAGGGAATTTTGGGGTAAACGAAATATTTAATTTACCACTTACCACCAATTCCCGGCTGAGTAAAAGATCTTTCCGCTCCCAGTTTTCAAACTTGTATTCCTGCTTATAGGGTGCCAGTGGAAACCGATTTTTAAAATCCTCCTTAGATAGCAAATGGTGTGTGGGTGCACGCCATTTTCTGGGCAGGGGAATTCGGTCCGGATCTTGCAATTTCTGAATGGATACCTTCAACTTCCTGTCCAGTGGCACCCCATCCAGGTTTCTAACCCTCAGCTGACCGGATACTGCACCTTGATCATCCAGGGTCCTGGGAAGATTTACATCAACCTTGACGGGATTGTCAGAAACACTTATACTTTTTGAAAGACTTGTGGATTCTCCTGCCTCATCCGTCAGGACAAGACTTAAATTGTATTGATATACGCAGTGCACACAATCTTCTATATCACTCATTCGAGCAGCTTCAAAAGACAGATTGAAATTACCTTCAGAATCGGTTATTGTTTCTCCGTGGGCAATCTCGATTTCATTTCTCGCTGAGGGAGGAAAGTAAAACCGCGATCGATACCACCAGGGTGCAGATACCGTGCGGTGTACCCGGTACTCCACAGAGGCTCCCGATACTGGAAATCCGGCATAGGCCAGGGCATTCCCACTTACCTCAATGGTGTCTCCGGGGCGGTACTCTCCGATCATTTCATCCAACTCAGCAAACCAGGTGGGTCTCTTGTACTCCTCCACCCTAAAGGTGCTGGTAGATCCACGAGCTCGGTCGCTCAGTGAAATAGTCATCCTTCCGAGGATTCCTTCGGGAGCGGTAAAACTTCCGTAAAACGCACCGAATTTATTGGTCCTTAGTTCAATGGTCTGAACTACCTTTCTATTAGCGTCACGAACCAACACCTCAACATCCTCTCCCGGGCTCAATTTACTGCTTACATCGCCATCTCTTTCACTCAACAATCCCTTAAAGTAAACCCTCTGTCCCGGTCGGTAAATAGCCCGGTCGAGGCAAAAATCAACACTTTCATGATTTGAGCTAATGAATTCCCGCATTCTCGTATATCGCGTATTACTTCCGTAAAGGGTATCGCTTTCAAAAACCAACCTCGGAGTAAAAACATGAGTACTTTCCACTTCCGGCCAATCCACTCTTCCATCCTCAGAGCTGTGAAAAATTCCAAGGGTTCGGTCATAATGGCGTCTTTGGCTCCTGTCATACCGGCTTTCCAATTGAGTCACTTCCACTCCCTCAATTGGTTCTCCTGTGACCCGGTGTACCACAAAACTGCTCGCAAGGTTGTGATTTTGTTCCTGATTAAAATAAGCTAGATTGGAGGACTGGAAATAGGACCACTTGATAATATTGTCGTTGTCCTCTTGATCCTCTTGCACCAAATTGGCTGTGAGGATATAAATGCCATTGGACAACCCATTCATTGGGACCTCAACCCGGTGCCGGTGGTGATTCCCATCATTGGGTAATGAAACAATATCCGCCTCAACCGCATCCCTCAACTCAATTTCCGCACGTATGCGTGTACCATCGTGCTGCCTCCAGGCCATTTGGTCTTCGCGGGAAATTCGGAAAACGCGTAATTGAATTTTGTCGATATTTCTGTAATCCAGGGAGACCAAAAAGTCGGTATCCAGGGGAACAGCTTCGTCCATCTGAAAGGAGAAGTCAATTTCCTCAATCTGCGAAATAAGATTTTTTGCCATTGCCGCACCATAACTCCCGGGGTGATTTTCCACTGCCTTTTTTGCATATTCACGGGCAATTATATAATAGTCTGCCGCCGGGTGATTATCCTCCGCCCTATAGTCACCCGCTCGATTAAGATAATGCCTACCTATTAGATTTAGGAACTCCGCCTGGACTTCAGTATCTGCATACTGATCCACCCCTCGAGCCAGAGCTTCCCTGAAGATTGACTCACACTTAGCACCCTGGCAAAGTGATTCCATGATGCTGTACCGACCGAGATCAAGGTCCGCAAGAACTGAACGGTCACCATTTTCAAGGGCTTCCCTTAAAATATCCTGAAGTAGAAGAACCGTACGAGATGAAAAGTCTGGCTGATCTTTCTCAGAGACCCCAAAATCGTGTTTAATAAATTCTTCTACCGGATAGAAAAACTCAGGGGAATTAACTATAATTTCCGGGAGCGCCACAGACTGCCTGTGATTGGCAAACTGATAGAATTTGATAGCCCTGCTCTGTAGCAAATGCCTTACATTGGGTCTTCGGGCACGGCCAAGAGAGTCCCCGGATACAATCTCTCCAAGGGTCTCTATCCGCTCTTCCGCTGTTGCTTTGGATTCCAATGAAGCGAGATATGCTTCATCGGCTTTTTTTAGGAAATGCCCCCTGGTCCAGGTATCGACATCTTCCTCATCCACCTTCTCCACTTCAGTGTAACTACTGATAGTGTGCCGCCGGCTTTGCAGATAAAACATATAGTACTCCCCAAGTATTGAATACAGAATGGAGCTTACCACCGGACCACATCTATCTATTTCACCTTCGATAAAGTTTATGATACGGAGCGGTTCATCCCTGTATAATCTATGTACGTACTTAATGCGATAAACCACAGCCTTGAGGTAATTTTCCCGGTCTTTTTCCTCCCATGCCTTTTCCAAAATCACCTCTGTCAATTCCAGTGCAGAGCGATATTTCCCCAGTCTTTCCAGTGAATCGATTTGACTCCAGGTAGGATCAGAATCATTTACCGATCTGTCATTTCGTGACAAGAAGGAGAAGGCGAGGAGGAAGACCAGTAACACTAAAGAAAAAAAACGCATACCTATCAATTTTCAGGCAGGGAGAACTACCCGTTAAAAAATCTCTGGTTTTCAACAAAATATGGGGTCGTGTGAATAAACGATGCAATACGTCAATCAATTGGTACAAAGTAAGGTTAATCAACAAATTTCCCGGCTTTTTGGGCCATCATTTTTTACCAAAGCTAAAATGGATTAACTTTACACCCCGAATAGAAGATATACTTTGATAAATATGGCGAAAAAATTCTACCCGCTCAGGGTAAGCAAAATAGAAAGACTGACAGAGGAATCGGTGGCTGTGGAACTAGAGGTAGATGGGGATTTGAGGGAAGCATTCCGATTTGTTCCCGGACAATATCTGACGTTTAAGCGTGAAATTGAAGGTGAGGAAGTGAGGCGCAACTACTCTATTTGTGCAGCTCAGGGCGAAGGAGTTCTCAGGGTGGGCATCAAAGAACTCAAAGGCGGAAAATTCTCAACTTTTGCGAACAGGGAGCTCAAAGAAGGAGATGCTTTGGACACCCTTCCACCAGAGGGCAATTTTACACACAAGCCAGATGCGAGGAAAAAAGGAAATTACACCGCTTTTGCCTGCGGAAGTGGAATAACCCCTGTCCTGAGCATTTTGAAAAGCGTATTGAAACAAGAATCGGAGAGTAATTTTACCCTCTTTTACGGCAACAGAGGGGTATCAAGTATAATGTTTAAAGAGGAGTTGGAGGGGCTGAAAAACCTCTATCTGGATCGCTTTTCCCTCTACCACATACTGAGCCGGGAAAGAGGCGACATACCCCTTTTTGAAGGAAGAATTAACCGGGAAAAAGTGGATAAGTTTGCCAGCGTATTTTTTGACCCGAAAAAATCAGACACCATATTTCTCTGCGGACCCGGTCAGATGATACTCGACCTCAAAGAACATTTTGCTGAAATGGGTATTCCAAAAAGCAAGGTGCATTTTGAATTGTTTACCACTGAGGGGTTTGAAGCTCCGAAAAGCAGCCCGCCACCGGAACCGGATGAGATAGCCGGAGACCTTGTGAAGGTAAAAATGAGAATAGACGGGGATATTCATGAATACGACATGCCCAAAAAAGGCGAAACGTTGCTCGATGCGGCATCCCGTACTGTCTCTGATGTACCCTATGCTTGTAAAGGCGGTGTGTGCTCAACCTGCAGGGCAAAACTCGTCGAGGGAAAGGTTCACATGGAGTCCAATTACGCTTTGGAAGAAGATGAAGTCAATCAGGGCTTCATTCTCACCTGCCAATCATACCCACTCACTGAGGAAATTGCAGTGGATTTTGACATAAGGTAATAAAGCAAATTGGCGAAACTTTGGTTACAGTAGGAAACCACCAAACTACGGGAAATACAATCCAATGCCCGGGGATACTGCCGACAGCAAACCTAATCCCCATTTTGCTCGTTGAATAATTGAACCGGAAAAACCCTACCGGTCCTTGCCTGTGAATAATATAAAATCACAGAAAAAATCCAGGCGGCGATAGTTCTAAAATCCCGCGATTTTTAGTCCTTGAAAAAACCTATAAGTGAAACCGGATAATCCAGCCGTAACTGCCGCAGATACCCATCGATTTTCCAGAGGGAAAAAGCCCGAGGAGAGAAGGGATTTTTTGACAGGTGAGCGCCCCCTGGCAACCGTAATTCGTTTTGTAAAAAACGGCATTCAACAGGAGCATCCACTCGCCATCAATATGTGTACCCCGGGTGAAGATGAGAAATTGGCAATCGGGTTTCTACTGACCGAGGGAATTATTAGCAAAGCCTGGCAGATAAAGAGCTTTGAGCACGTAAACGAATCTGCAAATTCCCTGCTCGGAGACGAGACCCTCTATGTCAACCTAAAGCCCGGTGTCTATTTCAACCCCGATCAATTCAAGCGCAATTTTTATGCATCCAGCAGTTGCGGAGTATGCGGAAAAGCCACTACCGAAAAACTCGAGGGACCAATCTCTTTTATACCCGCGAAAGGAAAGCCACGGGTAAAAGCCGACACCATTGTGAAGTTGGGAGAGAAGATGAGACCCTACCAACGCATTTTTTCCAAAACCGGCGGCATACATGGAACGGCAGTATTTGATGTGGACGGCAATTTAATTGAACTGATGGAGGATGTCGGCCGTCACAATGCGATGGACAAAATTGTAGGATCCTTTGCCAGGAGGGACGATCTTCCCGCGCGAGACAGAATAGTATCCGTGAGTGGCAGAGCCAGCTTTGAGTTGGTTCAAAAAGCCCTGGTGGCGGGATTCCCTATTATGACAGCCGTTGGAGCTCCCTCAGACCTCGCCGTCAGGATGGCTTCTGCATACGGGATGACCCTCATAGGTTTTTTGAAAGAAAAAAACTTTAACGTATATTGTCAGCCCGAAAGGATACTCAATTTTGAAGAAGCGGAATAAGCAGTCAATCACAAAAAGTCACAGAAAAAAATGGCTGAAAAAAAGTCTGAGAAATACCTGACCCCTGAAAAGCACACGGGGATAAAAACCACGGATCCAAAGTCTAATACAGCGGGCATACCGGGCATAATGAGCGCCATGAAGCACGGTCTTACTTATATGAAAACAGGCCAAATGGTAAAGACCATGTTCAAGCTTAACCAAAAGGGCGGTATTGACTGTCCCGGCTGTGCGTGGCCGGATCCGGACGACGACCGCTCCCGCATGGGTGAATTTTGTGAAAACGGAATGAAAGCCATTGCGGAAGAGGCCAGCAAAAAAGTCCTTCACGGGGGGTTTTTCAAAAAACACAGCGTGAGTGAAATGCGCACCTTTACTGATTTTAAACTCGGAAAACTAGGCAGGGTTGGCACACCGCTTTCATACGACCAGGAGACAGACCACTACACCCCCATTTCCTGGAAAAATGCCTTTAAAGAAATAGCCGGTGAGTTAAACAGTCTGGAGGACCCTGACCACGCTGCATTTTACACTTCGGGGCGAACTAGCAATGAAGCCGCTTTCATATACCAGCTTTTTGTCAGAATATTTGGCACCAACAATCTGCCGGACTGTTCCAATATGTGCCATGAATCTAGCGGCGTAGGACTCTCGGAAACCCTTGGACTGGGGAAGGGATCGGTTACCCTTCGCGATATTCACGAGGCTGAGCTCATTGTCATTATGGGTCAAAATCCGGGAACCAATCACCCCCGGATGCTCTCTGCTCTGGAAAAGTGCAAGCAGAACGGAGGCAAAATAATCGCTGTCAACCCACTGGCCGAAGCGGGACTGATGAAGTTTACCGATCCTAAAAACCCCGCTAAACTAATCAGCGGAGGAACCACACTTACAGACCTTTTGCTGCAGGTGCGGATTAATGGAGACGTCGCCCTCCTTAAGGGCATTATGAAAATTTTGCTGGACAGGGAAGAAAATGACCCTGGTACTGTTTTCGACAGAGAATTCCTAGAAGAATACACCGCAGGATACGATGACTTTATCGGTGAGCTGCAAAAAGCAGATTTGTCCGAATGCGTTCAAAAATCCGGAATTCCCTTGAGCCTAATGGAAACCGCTGCGGAATGGATAGCCGAAAATGAGAAAATCATTGTCTGCTGGGCCATGGGACTAACCCAGCACAAAAACGGCGTCCAAAATGTACGTGAAATCGTCAACCTCCTGTTGTTGAGGGGATCGGTGGGAAAAAGAGGCGCGGGCACATGCCCTGTGCGCGGCCACAGCAATGTCCAGGGAGATCGTACCATGGGGATTTACGAAGCACCCTCTGATAAATTTCTCGACAGTCTCGCATCTCACTACAATTTCAATCCACCGCGAGAACACGGATACGCGACAGTAGATACCATTCGCGAAATGAAAGAGGGTAACGTAAAATTCTTCATGGCCATGGGGGGAAATTTTCTGTCGGCCGGCCCGGACACCCAACTCATTGGCAAGGCATTGAGCAGTTGCAACATGACAGTGCACGTCAGCACCAAACTCAACCGCTCCCACCTCGCACCCGGTAAAAAGTCCATAATTCTCCCCTGCCTGGGGAGGACGGAAAAAGATTTGCAAGCGAGTGGGGAGCAATTTGTAACCGTGGAGAATTCGATGGGGGTTATCCACAGTTCCAGAGGGGTTCTGCCCCCCTGTTCCAAAATGCTGAAAAGTGAAGTGGCGATTGTTTGTGATTTGGCCCTTGCCACTTTTAGTGGAGAAAAAGCAAAAATTGCCGATTGGAACCACTACCAGGACAACTACGACTACATCAGAGACAGCATAGAGGCCGTGATCGCCGGCTTTGAGAACTACAATATACGCATCAAAAACAACCACTACTTTTACCTGCCCAACGGCCCAAGAGAGAGGCAGTTTAACACGCCCAACGGAAAGGCCAATTTCTCAATAAATCCACTCCCGGAACTCAAAGCTGAAGAAGAGGAGTTTATCATGATGACCGTTAGAACGCACGACCAGTTCAACACCACCATCTACGGACTGGACGACCGGTACAGGGGAATATACAACGAGCGACGAGTGGTACTCATCAATCCCGAGGACATGAAGAGGCTCGCTCTCAGGAACAGAGACGAGATCACCCTGGTTTCAAATTACAAGGGAGTGCGCAGGACGGCAAAAAAGTTCATCACAATACCCTATGATATTCCCCGGGGCTGCATCGCGACCTACTTCCCGGAAGCCAATTCTCTGGTCCCCTACGATGAGTATGCCGACAAATCCAAAACACCCATTTCAAAATCCGTCATTGTGTCCATCGAACGAGAGCCGGCCAAAGAAGCCCTCAGTTAGAGAAGTGAGGGCTTCCATCTGAAACATTCACAACCCCATTCCCGTTTAATCAACTGAGTGGCAAAACCGTCGGGCGAAGTTAGCGATGTGATTAAGAGGCAATTAGCGTAAAAACCGGCCATCAAATTTCGGCAATTGTTTTCCACCTCCTGATAGCTTCAGCTTCTAATTCTGTCGGTAATAATCGGAAAAAAGCCATAAAGATGCAAGACAAAAAAATCAGTTTAATGAAACCACTTCTCATAATCGCTCTTTTGTTGAGTTCACTCCACTTATCTGGACAAATCGGGGTAACGGCAGCATACAACAACCTTAATTTCAACCCCGATGAAGTAACTCAGGCGGGGGACCTCTCCTTTACCGGCTACAGTCTTTCAGCCAACTACTGGTTCAGAATGAACGAAGTACGCGTCGAGTTTTTGCCAGGCTTTTCTCACAGCCAACTTGAGAGCGACCTTTCCGAATTGAAGATGTTCCAATTTTTCACCTCAGTCAGGGTCTATCCATTCTCCTTTTGGGACGATTGCGACTGTCCTACCTTTTCGAAGCAGAGTGGTTTTTTCGAGGATGGTTTCTTCCTGAGCTTAATCCCCTATCTCAACCGTTACGAAATGAGCATGTTGGATGATGAACTTTATAGCGGTCTTGAATTTGAAGACTGGGCATTCAGCCTGGATGTGGGTGCAGGATTAGACATTGGTCTGTCAGACTTTTTCACCCTAACCCCTGAAGTTCGGTACCGCTACTACCCTAATATTGCAGGATTCATGCCCGAACCGGAAAACGGAGACCTGGTTGAAACGGGCAATTTAAACGGCCTGTATGCGGGAATGAGCCTTACTTTCAGATGGAGACATTAATATAGCCTTTTCGCTGGTATTTTTTAGCCAGCCGATCTCGATTAGAACAATTCATTGATATTGTCGATTCCGGCGGGCCGGTTTAGGATAAAACCCTCCCCGTATGCGACGCCGCAGTATCTTCCGTAAGTTTGCGCTTTCCCCGTCAATTGATCCATAAAGTCTTTTGAAGAAATGGGCGTCTCCGGTTCTGTAGAATCCGGGTCGTAAAACTGCGATTTGAATGCCTTGACCACTTCTATTTTTTTATCTAAAAATTCGGAAATATCCACCACAATATCAGGAACGAGATGTCTGTCTTGAATGTAGTGGAGCAAAATGTGTGGTCTGGAAGGGGCAAGTGACTTTCCTTCCCACTTAAGGTCCAGCGCCTTCAAGCCCGCAATAAAACAGGCCTCGCGGGCGATATCTGCAGCCCTTCCATGGTCCGGATGCCGGTCCTCAGGGGCATTTGCAATGACTACCGAGGGTTTTGCCCTTCGAATAAAAGTGGCCACCTGGCAAACGGCATCGCGATCGAAGGCATTCATAAATCCGTCCTGGAGTTCAGCATTCCACCTAAAGCCTGCTCCCAAAATTTCGGCGGCAGCATTCGCCTCCTGAATCCTGAGCTCCGGGGTGCCGCGTGTACCGAGCTCTCCCCTGCACAGGTCCAACAAACCGACGGAATAACCCTTTTTTATTTGTTTGAAAAGCGTCCCTGAGCAACTCAGTTCAATATCATCGGGGTGAGCCCCAATAGCTAGAATGTCAACCATTAAATTAATTTTGTTTAGAATCTTCTACCAATGCAAAAGCACAGAACCCCAGGTAAATCCGCTACCAAAAGCAGCCAGGCAAACCAGATCACCTCTTTGCACGACGCCCTGCTCTACGGCCTCGGAAAGTGCGATGGGAATAGAGGCAGCTGTGGTATTTCCGTATTTTTGAATGTTACTATAAACCTGTTCGTCCCGGAGTCGCAGCAGTTTTTGCACAAATTGACTGATGCGTAAGTTGGCCTGATGCGGAATTACCAATTTGAGTTCATCCGGTGATTTACCTGCCTTTTTCAGAGCTTTGGTTATCACTTCGGGAAACTTTTTTACTGCGGTTTTAAAAACAAATTGCCCATTCATATAGGGAAAGAGGAGATGATCATCCAGCATTTTTTGAGTGACAAAAATAGAATCCCACTCATTGTCAGAATAGCCTTGTTTCTCTTTATTTCCGTGCACACCGCCGTGACAGCCCGGGTTTATAAATGCGAGTTCTTCCGCATGTCTTCCGTCCGCGTGAAGATGACTGCTGAGAATTTCTGAAGAATCTCCCTCTTCTGCCGGCTGGAGGACCACAGCACCGGCTCCATCTCCAAAAATTACGCTTACATCCCGGCCCCTGGTTGTGAAGTCCAATCCCATCGAGTGCATTTCTGCACCGACTAAAAGAATGTTTTTGTAGTGTCCGGTTTTGATAAACTGGTCGGCCACTGAAAGGCCGTAAACAAAGCCCGAGCATTGATTCCTAACATCCAGGGCTCCAATTTCAGTTTCGCAAATTCCGAGTTCGCGCTGCAGTAGAACACCACAACCGGGAAAAAAGTAATCCGGGCTCAGTGTGGCAAAAATTATAAAGTCGATATCCGAAGCTATACAACCCGCATCAGCAATGGCTTTTTCAGCGGCATTTCTGGCCAGCATGGTGGTAGATTCCTCGAATCGCGCTCCATAACGCCGCTCATGGATGCCGGTTCTCTCGACTATCCATTCATCAGAAGTATCCATCACTTTTTCCAGATCGGTATTTTTAACCACTCGTTCCGGGACGTAGTGGCCAACCCCTTTAATTTTGGTCCTATTCATTTTTCAGGAATTTATTACGGACTGCAAAATAGTCAACCCCAGCTAAACAAACAAGTTCAATCGACACAAATCAAAGACTTTGCACGAGATACATGTAAAGTGGGATGCCAATAGTGACATTGACCGGGAAAGTAATTCCCAGAGCCATGGGCAAAAACAGGCCCGGATTGGCTTGGGGAACAGTGAGTTTCATGGCAGCGGGAACAGCGATGTAAGAAGCACTGGCTGCGAGGATAGCAAGCAAAAATCTGCTGGAAATATCGTCCGATACCAAACCGCTCAACCAGGCCACAACCGATCCGTTAAAAAGCGGTATTGCAATAGCGAATAATAGGGGAAAAAGGCCGCCTTTAAAGAAGTAATTTAACTTTCGCCCACTGGAAATCCCCATGTCCAGGAGAAACACAGCGAGAAAACCCTTAAAAATATCAGTGGTAAAAGGCTCAATGCCCTTGGCCTGCTCAGCAGTCGCTAAATACCCGATAAGCAAACTACCGAGTATGAGAAAAACACTGCCATTGGTGATGGAGTGCCTCAAAGCCACTCGCTTTTTAATGCGGGGTCCAGTTGTGTCTTTATTGAAAATGGAAATGAGTAGGAGACCGGCAATTATCGCGGGGACCTCCATAATGGCCATAAGCGCCACCATAAATCCTTTTGGGTGCAAATCCAGCAACTCGAGATAAGAAATGGCGGTGATAAAAGTAACTGCACTAATTGAACCGTAGGCAGCCGCTATAGCACCGGAATCGAACAGGTTGAGCTTCCGGCGGGCGATAAAAAAACAGTAGATTGGTATCAAAACCGAAACAAGGATGCCCATCCCAATAGTTAGCCACACTTCTTGGTTAAATACCTCGGTTGAAAGCTCTTGGCCTCCCTTGAATCCTATGCTGAAAAGCAGGTATATTGAAATAAATTTCGAACTGTTAGCGGGTATTTCCAGGTCGCTCTTCAGGTAAACTGCAGCTATTCCCAGCAAATAGAAAAGCAGAGCCGGATTCCGGAGGTTCTCCACCAATAGGGTCAAATCCATAAAACACCGATTGTTGAAAACTCGATCAACACCGCAAAACAATGTCAATCACAGGGCAAAGGTAAGCATTTTTTGCCGTGGGACTTCCGATAGTCCAATACGGTTGTAATTGGACTGATTCATAGCCCATCAAAACCCTACCAAAATTTAAAGAAATGTAGTATGAAAAAACAGTAGATCAATTACTGACCCTGACCCAAAGAAAATGCATCGACGCCGTCAAAGCTGTAGAGGTTTTCCGTCTTAACCACATCCACACCTTTGGCTTCAGCCTTGGAGAGCACCTCGATTATGTCCTTCTTACTAACTTCTCCTCCATCCGGATTTTTGAAACGGCATCTCCAATGGTCGGTACAGAAAGTCTCCTCAAAGCCATCGGGCCAAACCTTAATACCGCGATTGGTAATCATGGACAGTTTGAAATTGGCTGTCTCCATTTCCTGCAAAATAGCACCCAACTTGTCAGGCTCTGTTCCACTCCAGTGAACGAACAGGTCAGTGCCTTTCAACACTTTCTTTCTGGCCGGCTTTCTCTCGACCTCTTTCATTTCAAAGTTGCCCGCTCCTGCGTAAGATACCGGTTTCAACTCCCTTGGTAATTTACCGAGGTTTGAAATGACCGCATCGGCAAATTCTTCCGTATTGACGCGCCTTTTACTCGTGCCCTCTTTGTAAATATCGGCAGTGTGGATACCACTCTCTATGGTTGTCAACCAGGCGTTGTGGACCTTTTCTGCCACGTCGTTTTGACCGATGTGATTGAGCATCATTATCGCTCCGTTGAGCAGGCCTGATGGATTGGCGATCTTCATTCCAGCGATATCCGGGGCAGACCCGTGAATGGCCTCAAACATGGCGCAACTTAGTCCGATATTGGAAGATCCTGCAAGCCCCACCGAACCGGTTATCTGAGCGGCAATATCGCTGATCACATCCCCGTAGAGATTGGGCGTAACAATGACATCGAAATCCTCGGGAGAGTCTGCGAGTTTGGCGGCTCCTATATCGATGATCCAGTGTTCGTTCTCAATTTCGGGATACTCCGCAGCGATTTCATCAAAAACCTGGTGGAACAATCCATCTGTTTGCTTCATGATGTTGTCCTTGGTGAAGCAAGTGACTTTTTTGCGGTTATAGAGTTTTGCGTATTCAAAAGCGTATCGCACAATTTTCTCACAACCGGGACGACTGATTAATTTCAGACACTGAACGACCTCGTCGGTTTGCTGGTGTTCAATCCCGGCGTAGAGGTCCTCCTCATTCTCCCTAACAATGACTACATCCATTACGGGATGTTTAGTTTTCACATAAGGATGATAACTCATACAGGGTCTCACATTGGCAAAAAGGCCTAGGGCTTTTCGGGTGGTTACATTCAAGCTCTTGTATCCACCTCCCTGTGGGGTTGTTATTGGTGCTTTTAGAAAAACCTTGTTCTTTCTGATCTTATCCCAGGAATCTGCAGAAATACCAGATGTATTGCCCGCGAGGTACTCCTTTTCCCCAACGCGAATTTCATCTATCTCTATTCTGGCACCAGCCTCCTTAATGATTTTAAGTGTGGCAGCCATGATTTCCGGCCCAATTCCATCTCCGTGTGCAACAGTTATTCTAGTCATAAATGTGATTTTGAGCGGCAAATATATGTAAAAAATGGTAGTCAGCAATTTCTGAAAGGGCTTTTCGACAATGACTTTTTACAACCGCAATAGATTCTTAAAACCGGCTTAAAAAATGGAGAGTTTCAAAGGGTTGAAATCACCCGATGTCCAAACTTTTGAGCGCTGCCCTAACGCCCCCTTTTTCCCTGAGAAGTTCTTCGGCTTTTTCCTCAGAGAGTCCGGAAAGAGCAACCACCATATCGACCGCCCTTTCTCTCAACTTGGCATTGTTGAGTTGCATATCGACCATTTTGTTGTCGAGTACCCTGCCCAGGCGAATCATTATTCCGGTACTGATCATATTGAGCACCATTTTTTGAGCAGTTCCGGCCTTCATTCTGGTACTTCCCGTGAGAAATTCGGGTCCCGTTTCTACTTCAATGGCGTATTCCGCTTTGGAACTGGCCGGAGCACTGGGATTGGCAGTAATACAAGCAGTAAGTAGTCCTTCGCTGCGCGCCTTTTCCAATCCACCGACCACGTAGGGAGTAGTTCCCGATGCAGCAATGCCAACCAGGGTGTCGATTTTCTCAATGTCGTGTTTTTGCAGGTCTCTCCAGGCACCGTCGTAGTCGTCTTCAGCCTTTTCAACCGCCTTTC
>REEO01000104.1 GCA_007695035.1 Saprospirales bacterium
AAATCACTCTTCTGCCATGACGGATTATTTTGGCCGGGATGGAAATCAACAGAAATACAAGTCTTTTGACTCTGTGTGTTATTTTTACATATCCATTGGTCAAGTTTGCAATAAACCGTTATTTTAACATTAAAATTACCTTGCCTTGAAGCCAATTCATCAAAGTATTGAAGCTCTTAAAAACCTTGAATTATCCAAATATCCCAGGGATGAAATCCAATCGATTTTTAATGAGATAGGTAGAATCGGTTTTGTTGAAGTAATTTTTCACAAGGGCAAAGTCATTTTGAGGTCCAGACCTAATTATAATGGTGAACGATTTGAGAAGAAAAGTGATTATTCCTTCAAGCCCCAGGAGTGCAACAAAACCTATCAGCGAGCTAGTACCCCACACAGTACAATGTTCTATGGAACTGTCGTTCCGGAAAAAATACAACCAGGTGAATTGGATAATATGAGAGTGATCGGTATTGCAGAAACGATTCCAATGATGAAAGATAACCAACAATCCGGTTACCAAAAAATTTCTTTTGGGAAATGGGTGGTAGCTGAAGATATTCGTTTAATTGCAATTGTCTATAAGGAAAGTTTTTCTAAAGAAAGCAGCTATACCAAAGAATTAGCGGATGCTTATAAGGGTTTTCTTTATTCTACCTCTTTAGAAAATCAAGAGCGGTCACTTTCATTTACTTCTTTTCTCGCGGATGAATTTTCTAAAGAGAAAATCTCTGGTGACTATGAGTATATGATCTCTGCTTTATTTTCAGAACTAGTGATTCAAAAAGGACTTGATGGGGTACTTTATCCAAGTGTTCGGGTCAGTGGCAGAGGATTTAATATTGCAATTACCCCTGAGGCAACGAATAAGTTGAAACTAATTGCAGCAGGAGAATGCTCAGTTTATAAACTCCGAGAAGACACAGTGGTTGGGAATGATGCCATTGTTGAACTAGATGGAACTGAAGAGACTTTTATATTGCGTGATATTGAGCGTAACGAAAAGGAATATCTTGCAAGACTAGGAGTTACCTCAATTGAGGATTTGAGATAAGGAAACTGTTTTACGAATTCACCTCTCTCGGACCTGCTCATTTCCCCCAACCCCTTTCCAGCACTCAAAAATTATCCTATCTTTGGGCAAAAAAATATGTCAGGGGGTATCGTTCCAAATAATTTTAATCAAGGCAGGAGAGCAGAAATTATGACTCAATACATCATGTCGAAATTTGGACCTTGTGAGAGAGTACTTCAGGAAAATGATTACGGTATTGATTTTTATTGCAACTTGATGGAAAGAAGTGGCAGCGTTGGAAAAACTGGTTTGTTGTATGGAGTTCAAGTAAAGTCGGGCAATGAAAAATTCACCTTTGAGGGTGATCATTTAAAAAGCTGGTTACAGCAATATAATATTCCTATGCTCATGTGTAGGGCAGATCGGTCAAGCAATAAAATAATCCTATACAGTACCTGGATGTTAAATTTGCTTTTAACAGAATCAATTGACAAAAAGATAAACCAAATAATCTTTTGTGAAGAATACGGAAATGAAGATGGAAAATTACAAAATCCTCAATTAAAAAATGGGGAAGCAAACGTGTGGATGGGTCCACCTATTCTAGAAATTACAGTAAACGAACTGGAGCATTCAAAAGTTAGAATAAAAGAAATACTAAAAATTCTAAGGGAATGGGTATCCTTTGATGTAGTGAACTATAGTATGAGGAGTATTGGGATTCCAGTCTTCTTTGGGTACATAAATTGGGAAACAAATAAGTCCCTTGACACAAGTGTAAGAAGGTATTTTGAACCTCATGTCTTCAATGATTTAGTGACAGAAAAGGCCTTTAAAACCATTCACAAATGTGCACTGCTTGTAACTTTAAATAAAAAAAATCATCCAGAAATAATAAAACCTATTACTGACCACCTATTAAAGTTGGATAAAGAAGATAAATATAAAATTGATAATGAATGGTATAGAGATACTTTTAGTTCGATAACCAATATTGACAAAACCATAAAGGAAATCCAATGACCCCAATCCTCCCATATACCACCTCTTTCACCGCCGTAGGCCTCGCCCCTGAACAGTTCCTGGCAGTATGCCGGATGCTGGATAAAAATGGGTTAAGGGCTGATATCCCTCTGGATGCGACAGAGTCTATCAGGACGAATACCCACAAAAGGAAGGTGAGTGAGTTTGTGAAGAGGTGGAAGTCGCTTTCCGAGGAGGAAAAACAAATACTCTTTACCGGTGATCCTTCTGAGATAAGGGCAGTTGCTTTTTTGGCAACGGTCAAAACGTATAAACTAATCGGCAGGTTTGTCATTGAAGTGCTCTGGCGGATCAATTTCAGCATTGAAAATGAGGTCACTTTAAAGGATTATGACAATTACTTTGATGAAATTGCCGTGGAGTACCCGGCCATGAGAAACATGGCGGAAGGGACTTATAAGAAGGCGAGAAGTAGAATTTTTAATATATTGCGGGACGGGGGAATACTCGTGGGAAGAAAAAAAATGGTAGTGACCTCTGCCTACCCCGGAAAAAGGTTAGTGGAATACCTGAATCGTGATCATCCACACCACTTGAAATTTTTTTTGCTAAAATGATATAGTAAATGGTTCTTGAAGACAAAACAGATTTAAAAGGTCGATTTGAAGCGGCATTTCAATTGATGCACCGAAAGGAGTTCCTGGACAATAGAATTCTCGGTGGGGAGATCCCTTTTTATCTGATGGATTATCCCATCGGACTGCACACGACTATGGAAAAGGAAATTGATGCCTTTTCTCGCAGGTTGACCACGGAAGGCATTTCAGTTCTGCTGATCGATATTTTCCAGATCAGCATAGAAGTTATAAAGGAAAACAGCAGTATAGAAAAAATGGTGAAACTGGAACAGCGGAAAAAATTCGGTCGCTTCCTCAAAGCCATTCAGTCAACCCTGGATGTAAAAGAAAGGGTTACCCCAAAAATAATAGAAAGGATAGAAAAGCACAGCCCTGAACTCATTCTGATCAAAGGGATAGCGCACATTTACCCATTTTTAAGGGTGAACGAAATACTCAACCACCTGAATACCGAGCTGAGCCATATTCCCACCCTGGTTTTTTATCCGGGGTCCTACGTCAATAAACAGTTGACGCTATTCGATCGCATAGAAGACTCCAGATATTATCGGGCACACCCCATTAATGAAATAAAAAGCGTAAGAAAATGAAGTTTACAGAACTATTTAGACACGATATTCACCGTGACATTGAAACGGTTATCCGGGCCGAGGATATGCGCAATGTATCCACCGAGGTGACAGAGTATGTCATAACGAAAGACATACAAAAGAAAATCGAAAATCTCTTCAGTCACTATAATACCAACAAGTCTAAAAACGGAGTTTGGATTTCTGGCTTTTTTGGTTCCGGTAAATCACATTTGCTGAAAATTCTTTCCTTTGTTTTTGAAAACAGAGAATGTGACGGATATAAGGTAGGCGAGCTTTTTGCGGAAAAAATTGAGGACAATGAATTATTGAGGGCCGATATATTGAAGGCGGCAGAGCAGAAAGCGGAGTCTATCCTTTTTAATATAGATAACCAATCCGACACCGAGGCGAAAAACAGCGAAAGTCCCATTATTAGTATTTTTTACAAAGTATTCTATGATCACCTGGACCTCTGTGGTAGAACCCGACATGTGGCAGAATTTGAATATTCATTGTACGAAAAAGATGAGTACGGAGACTTCAAAAAATACTTTGCGGAGGCCTCGGGGAGCAAGTGGGAAGACAGGAGAAGGGAATACTACGATCCCGATGTAGAGGATGCCATTGCTTTTGCTCTTGGAAAAATAAGGAATAGAACTGCGGAGGATTTCGAAGGGTATATCGACCGGTATGAAGATAATCTAAACCTGTCTATTGAGCATTTTGCCGAGAGAATCAAAAAATACCTGGACAAAAAGGGCAAAAATGCCCGCTTGAACTTTTTTATTGATGAGGTGGGGCAGTACATTTCCAACAACATCAAGATGATGCTCAATCTCCAGACACTGGCAGAATCTCTTGGGAATGCAACCAACAACAGAGTTTGGGTGATGGTGACCGCCCAGGAAGATTTGGAGGCCACAGTGGGCGATCAACACAAGATCAATTCCGATGACTTTTCGAAGATCCTCGCCCGATTTCACATCAAGATTCCGCTGACCAATGCCAATGTCAACGAAGTGGTTGGTATTCGACTATTGAAAAAATCTGAACCGGGGAACCAGTTTCTATCAAATTTCTGGGAAAAAGAGCAAACTACCATTCAAACCCTCCTGAGTTTTTCTTCGGCTGGAATTCAGTTTAAGTGGTATAGGCCAGATGCTCATTTTACAGGGCTTTACCCCTTTACTTATTACCAGACAGACCTCTTTGAACAATGCATTATTACACTCAGGGATCACAATGCCTTTCAGGGGCGTTCGCAGTCCATTGGGGAGCGGAGTATGCTCGGTGTTTTTCAACAGGCATTAAAGTTAATGGATCATAAGTATCCAGAGGTGAGCAATCAGCTCGCTCCCTTTGATTTGCTTTTTGATGGTCTGAGAGACAGTTTCAGAGGGCTTATTCTCAGTCAGATACTACTCGCTGAGCGGCAAATTGACAATCCCTTTACCATCCGGGTTTTAAAAGTCCTTCTGATGGTAAAATACTTCAAACAATTCAAAGCCGACCTTCAGAACATCTCTGTGCTGTTGGTCGATAATTCCACCGTCAACTTTGACGAATTGCGCAGCTCGGTAAAGCAGTCTTTAGATTTGCTGGAGCAGCAGGTCTACATCAGCAGGAATGGCGACTTTTACGAATTTCTTACCGACAAAGAAAAAGACATTCAACAGGAGATCAAAAACACCCGGGTGGAAGAGGGAATTGTTCGCGATATTTTGGGGAAAATGATATTTGAGGATGTGATTAGGGATAATAGACTGACGGTTAGAAAACAGAATCGCAATTTTCCATTTACCAGGCGCATAGACGATGTAACGCTCAATCGCGATGAAGATATCACCATCAATGTGATTACTCCCTTGTCTAAGGACTTTGAGAAAGAGGATTACTTTTCCATGCAGACCATGGCCAACTCCGAGCTGATGATGGTACGTCTGAATATGGATCCGCATGAA
The DNA here is from genome assembly GCA_007695035.1 of Saprospirales bacterium. Classification (GTDB taxonomy): domain Bacteria; phylum Bacteroidota; class Bacteroidia; order Chitinophagales; family Saprospiraceae; genus PWJY01. Next base: position 5,168 of record REEO01000104.1, read on the forward strand.
ATGGATGATCTACAGCTATTTTTGAAAACCCGGAAATACATCAACCAGGCAAGGGGTCAGGGGGTAGATGCGGAAACGACCAACATCCTCAATTTTTTGGAAAAGCAAAATGCGGAGCGACAGACCCAACTCATACAAAAACTCACCAGGGCTTTGGGTCACTCCACCTATTATTGTGGAGGAATCTCCCTCGATTTAAAGCCATCCGGGGACGGGCGGGCAAAAGTCATGGAGGCTAGCGAAAACCTGATTGAAAAGGCTTATCAGTACCTCCACCAAATCAGAGAAATCCCGGCCACAGAGGAGTCGCTCAAAAAAATAATGAAGCAGGACAAACTCGGTATGTTTGAAGGGGAAAACAATCCATTGTCTGAGCCGGAAACTTCGGTCCTGAATTTCCTCAAATTAAAATCCTCCCAAAACGACCCGGCCTCTCTGTTTGGGTTGAAACTCAAGTTTACATCCATACCGTACGGCTGGCCCGAGATGGGTTTGTGGTGCTGTTTGGCAATGATCTACAAGCGCGGTTTGATAGATATACGAGAGAACAATGACTACATTGAGAGCGAGGCCTTTACCTCGGGCATGCTCAATACCCGCAAACACGACCTCATCAGAATTTATCCCCAGGAGAAAATACCAGAGGAGGAAGTGACGAAAATCAAAGATTTCTACCGAGAATTGTTTGCGACGAGCTGCGATAAGAGAAGCCCCAAGGAAATTGCTCAGGACGTTCACGAGCAATTGTCAGCCCTGGTTGCCGAAGTGCGGGAAATGCTTGCCAGAAAAGAGCATTATTCCTTCTTAAAAAAGCTAGAAGACTATTTGAGGATATTATCCGATATTCAAAAATCAGATCGCCAAAAACTCTTTGAACTGAATGCTGCCACCATAGATGAAGTTCTCAACTTCAGAGAGGATCACTGGGATCCCATCTGCTCCTTTATGAAAGGTAGTCAGCGAAGTATATACGACAAAGCCTCTGAGCTGATGAAAAGCGATACCACCAATCTCCACTATATCGGAGAGGACAAATTGGATCAACTCACTGAAAGGCTGAAAAACGATACACCCTATTTAGGGAATACCATGCGGGAAGTCAAAGAGCTGTACAATGGCATCCGGGATGAATTAAAGGAGCGCATTCAGGAGGAGAAAGAAAAGGTATTGGTTGTTTTGCATTCCGAACTGGAAAAACTCCGAAACAACCAATACTTTAATCAATTGGATAGCAATGACAGGAAGCAAATGGAAAAATCTCTATCCGGTTTTCAAACCAAAATTGAACAGGAGCGATTCATAGCCACTCTTAAAGGTTTAGTTGATGAAATCAAGGAAAAGAGCATTTTGCTCATCAATGAAGCCAGTAGGATTCTCCACAGTCAGCGGGTCAAAGACGGGGAGGCAGCCGAACCGGTGGTGGAATATATGCCAATATCTGCTATGAATGTGTCGCTTTCAATTAAAGAATTAGAGAATGAAGAGGATGTGGAACAGTATGTGGATGCCTTGAAAAAAGAGCTGCTGCGACTGGTAAGGCACAATAAGATAATAAGATTGTAAATAGCGGACTATGCCAGTAAATACATTAAGATTGAAAAAGTTTGCTCCCGATGCGAGACGAAGATTACATCAGCTGATTGAGGCCAAGATGAAATACGTCCTCAATATGGATAGCCCGGAACTGCGAGAAAAAGAAGGGTCCTTAGATCAGCTAAAAACACAAATAATACTAAAGGGCGAGCAGACCGTAATCGAACAGGTGGCTTACACCTGGTTCAATCGCTTTGTCGCTCTCAGGTATATGGATGTGAGGGGATTTCAACCATTGGGAGTGAGAATCATTAGCCCGACGACCAATGGAGGTACTCCCGAAATACTTAGCAATGCACTGAGTGGAAGGATACCCGCAGAACTGGAAAAGGTAAAAAATACTGTATTGGGCATATTGAGTGGCTCCATTTCCAGTCGCCATCCTCAAAACGAAGCCTATTCACTCCTGCTGATCGCCGCCTGCAATCACCTACACCAAATATTCCCCTTCCTGTTTGAAAAGCTTGACGACTATACCGAACTACTGCTTCCCGAAGACCTGATCTCCGGCCAATCCATTATTCAATTTGTCCGGGAGGGCATGACCGAAGCCGACTGCCAAGAAGTAGAAATCATTGGGTGGTTGTATCAGTTTTATATTTCTGAGTGGAATGATGAATTGATTAGCTCCAAAAAAGTTTATAAGAAAAATGAACTGGCTCCTGCATCACAATTATTCACACCTAAGTGGATAGTGCAATACATGGTGGACAATACGTTGGGACAGTTGTGGACGGAGATAAAACCCAATACCAACATTACAGCAACACTCGATTATTACATTAAACCAGCGTATAAAGCCCAACT
>REEO01000074.1 GCA_007695035.1 Saprospirales bacterium
AAGGCTTTAATTTAATTGACAATTGACAATTGACAGTTGACAGTTGATAATTGACAGTTGACAATTGACAGTTGATAGTTGATAGTTGACAGTTGATAGTTGCTAGTTGATAATTGATAATGGTTTTGATTTGGGGGAAATCTCCTGTATCTCGGTAGGGGTCTTAATTGTGTGGATGGGCCTTAATGGGGGCTAAACCCTTTGCATCAACGGGATTTTATTTATATCTCACAAACCACATCTCCACTTCCCCTTTGCCTTTGGCCTGTCTGTTGGGGCGTTTTTCAAAGGAGAAGTCGGGGGTTTTGGATATGAGATGGTAGGTTTGGCGGGAGATATTGACTTTGCCGGGCTCTCCGTTGGACTCCATTCTGCTGGCTGTGTTGACTGTGTCCCCCCAGATGTCGTATTGGAACTTCTTTTTTCCGACGATACCGGCTACTACGGGTCCTGTGTGGATGCCGGCGCGCATATCAAAAGCGGGTTTGCCCTTTTCCATCCGTGTTTGCTTGCGTTTTTGCATGTACGCTTGCATTTCCAGAGCCATGTGTACCAGGTTTTCGCATTGTTGGACCTGGTCTCCGGTCAGGCCTGCTGCAGCCATATAGGAGTCGCCAATGGTCTTTATTTTTTCGACCTGGTATTTGTCGGCCATTTTATCGAAGGCCATAAAGCAGTCGTTGATCTCTTCTACGAGCTGGTGTGGATTCATGTTGGAGGCCGTGGCGGTAAAGTCCTTAAAATCAGTAAACAACACGCTAATATTTTCAAACTCCCGCGCTTCAAATTTCCCCTTTTCCTTGAGTTCTTTGGCTACATCCACGGGAAGAACGTTGAATAGAAGTTCGTCAGATTTTTCCCTCTCCACCCGGTATTTTATTTTTTCCTGCTGTATGGAGGATATGCGGTCGAATAGGCCGTAGAGCAGATTCCCGGAAAAGGCAATGGCCCCGATCTTAAAGCTGTTTAAAAAAATCTCCTCGGTTGAAAACAGGCCAATCAATGCCAGTCCATAGGTGATGCCGCCGGTAAGGATAAGGGCTGAGGAGAGTAGTAGCACGCCGGCTTCCCGGACTCCTTTGAAATAGTATGAAATCGCTACCCCAAGAAGCAATAGCAGGAAAGATACTCCGGCGATGTTGGCTAAGAGGTTGCCCGTGGCAGATGCGATTGGTAAAAAATGTCGAAGTACAGGAAGCAATACTGCCAATCCTGCCACTACTGAGAAAATGAGAAATAGGCGGTGACCTTTTTCCGCTAGCTGTAAATATCTCGAGGAAAAAAGGTATGAAAAGAGGGTCACACCACTTAGGGCCACACTGCTTGTGTAGCTGTACATAAAATCCGGGGGCAGGTAAAGTACAAAATTCAACAAGCCCTGGATGCTGGAAAAATATATGGTGAGAAATATCATCAGGGCGGAAAAATAAATGAAAATGCGTTCGCGAAAACTGAGAAACATGATAAATCCCACCACCGCAAAAACCACCAGTATTCCCGAAAGAAAGGATTGCAGCGAATTTTGGTGTATCTCCCTGCCGATAAAGTCAAACAGCCCACCGCGTAAAACGAGATGAAAATAGTGGTCGGTCGAGGCTTCTTCTTTGAGCAGACTGCGTATAAACATGGGTCGCTTTTCACCCGGCTCCAGTTGAATGAAAAAGAGGTTGTCCAGATTGGGGATGAGTCTATGGTTTGGATGAATCAGGTATCCACCCTTCCCCACAAGACTCAGCTTTCCTTTTTGGTCTGCACTGAAAAACTCGACCTTCAGGTGGTCGTGGCAGATGTCGGCATAGCGCGTAATGGTATTTTCTGTTTGGTTGATAAAGTAGATCTTTATCCAGGCGCTGTGGTGATGGGGCATGGTGTCCTGTTCTGCCCATCTCCAATAGAGGGAATCGGGAACATCGTAGATGTCACCAGGTCCCAGGAGTCGGTCCTCTTGCATTGGAAAAACGCCTGCATGAGCTCCTATGTGAAGCACCTCCGGGGTTTTATCAGTGATTTCTACAACCGGCAACTCCCTCCCAACTCCGGGAGTGGACAAAAAAAGTAAGAGAATCCCGCACCAGGCCAGTGCTGTGGCTGATATTGTCCGTGAAAAAAGATTGCCCCTTTGCATTGGTTACCCGGTTTGGAGCCAAATATAGTTATTTAATTACGAATTGGAGCGATCAATGGAAAATGGACCCCAAAGTATAGGGGCAGACTAATTGACAATGGCGGATGGTGTTTGGGATCAGTAACCGGTGTAGGGAGGCAATGCCTTGCGTCGGATACAGGGTTGTATTTTATAGCATGTGGCGTGTTTATAATCATGTACCCTACGGGGTCCTTGTCTGCAGCATGGTATATTTATGTGGGGAATAGAAAAACCTCAGGATTCACTCTGAGGCGTATCCTCCCGGCCTAGTTGTTTGAGCATGCGCCCGTGATTTACAATTGCAGACCACCAGCTCTTTTCAGTGTAATAGGGCAGGTTGTATTCCTGTGCAGTTTGTTGTACAATGGGCGAAAGTTGGGGGTAGTGGACATGGCAAACAGAGGGAAACAGATGGTGTTCTATCTGATGGTTGAGGCCGCCTAGAATCCAGGATAAGAATTTGGATCCAATGCCAAAGTTAGCGGTGGTGAGAATTTGATGGACGGCCCAGTGGTTTTCCAGGTTTCCCTTGTCGTCCGGTTCTGGAAAGGCCGTTTCGGTCATAACATGAGCAGGTTGAAAAACCAAACCCAGTATCAGGCCAGTCACCAAATGCATGCTCACAAATCCAAGCAGTACAAACCAGAAGGAAAAAGGAGTGATCAGAGCCGGCAAGGCTAAAAAAACAGTGAAGTAAAATACTTTATTCAGTGTAGATTCTATCAGGAGTTTCCGGAATTGCCACTTGTTCTTCAACAGGCCCGCCTTTTTGAAGGTGCGGAGTTGAAAGAATTCCTTGGTCGTTGCCCATGAAAGGGTCATCAGGCTGTACATTCCAAAAGCGTAGTAGTGCTGATACCTGTGTACTTTCAGTTTCTTTGTACGTGGGCTAAACCTGAGTATGGGGGCCTTAATATCCTGATCATAACCATCTACATTGGTATAAGTATGGTGCAGGACATTGTGCTGTAATTTCCAAAACGAAGCACAGCCACCCAGTATGTAGAGAATGTTTCCGAGATAGGAATTGACCTTTTTATTTCTCGAGTAGGCTCCGTGATTGGCGTCGTGCATTATGCAGAGGCCTATTCCGGCTGCGCCAAAACCCATTGCTATCCACAGCAACCAGAATACCAGTGCGTTCTGCACGAAAAAAAGCAGCAGAATAAAGGGAACTGTGTACAATAGGACCATGGCAATGGTCTTGAACACCATCTGGTAATTGGCATGAAGGGATAGTTCGTTATCTTCGAAATATTCATTCACTCTTTTGCGAAGGGTTTGATGAAAATCAGGAGTTACTCTGGAGAACCGGAGAGTCCGGTTGGGGTTATTTATCATTAATTGAATGTTTTATTTGCTGATACATAAAGGTGTCAGACGGGCTTTCTTAATTTTATCGCCTGATTTAGTTGTGCTGCCTTTTCCAAAAAGGGGAAAACTTCATTGACTCTAACCTTTGATCTGAAGAATTAGTACCCATTGCGGTATTATATTTTTGCAAAATGAGTACAGCAATATTCCACAAAGAATTATTGCAGTTGCCTCTGAAAGAAAAATTGCCCTGAGGACCAACCGTTTGGTAAAGGTAATTAATATTAGGATCCCCGGTTTTTTTTTGAAGGAATAAGTGGAATAAAAAGTTATTTGTTGAATATCCCTGGAGGGACACAATGCCTTGCGTCCTCTACCGGGTTCTATTTTATCGCAAGAGGGGTATTTAAAATCATGTCACCCCTGGGGGGCTTTTCTAGTACATGTAGTTTTTTTCCAAAAATATCCTCAATAACCAAGAATCCCAGCATAAAGATATACTGCCGACCATATCGAGATTGCGCCGTGGAAACAACTCACAAACTCACAGACTCACCCCTTCGGCAGGCTCAGGGCAAAGCAATTCACAACTGGAAACTGGCGATCAACAATCAGTCAACCAGTGAGGTTTAAAATTTTTGTGCGAAATAAAGGTTGTATATCAGTTAGTTATGGAGGTGCGATAAAAAAACTTGTGGATAGTGCTTGGTTTCTGTTGCAAATAGAAATACCTTTGCACTCGCTTTTGAAAATATAGTTCAAACATTTAAATAATAGAACCGTGTCAAAACTCAGTTACAAGACCAAATCATTGAGAAAGGAAGACGTCGATCCCAGGTGGTATGTGGTTGACGCCGAGGGTGAAACTGTTGGTCGTTTGTGTTCGCGCATAGCGCACGTACTTCGCGGTAAGCACAAGCCCAGTTACACGCCCAATGTCGATTGCGGAGACTACGTGATCGTCCTCAATGCCGATAAAGTGAGATTTACCGGAAATAAGATGACGCAGAAGGAATATCTGTCTTACAGCGGATACCCCGGTTCGCAGAAGGCCATTACTCCCAAAGAGCTCATGGCAAAGCACCCGGAGCGCGTCGTTGAAAAAGCCGTAAAGGGTATGTTACCCAAAAATCGTCTGGGTCGCAAAATGTACAGAAAATTATTTGTTTACGCAGGGGCAGAGCATCCTCATCAGGCTCAACAACCCGCACCTTTTAAATTTTAATCAGATATGGAAATGATCAATGCATTGGGCAGAAGAAAGTCCGCAATCGCCAGAGTTTTTGTGAAAAATGGCGACGGAAACATTGTGATCAATGGCAAACCACTGGAAGCTTACTTCCCGCAGGCCCACATCCGCAATAAAGTTTCCGATCCATTTAATGTCGTAAGTATCGAAAACACCTACGATATCAGGGTCAATGTAAAAGGCGGTGGAATAACGGGCCAGGCTGAAGCAATCAGACTCGGTATTTCGCGGGCACTTGTACAAATCAATGAGGACTTCAAAAAGCCGCTCAAGGATCAAAAACTGCTCACAAGGGATGCCAGGTCAGTCGAGAGAAAGAAATACGGAAGACCAAAGGCGAGAAAAGCATTCCAGTTCAGCAAGCGTTAACCGGCTTTTTTATTATTCTATTCAAGAAAAATTATCACAGCAATGCATACACCAACTAATGAGGAATTACTAAAAGCAGGGGTGCACTTCGGGCACATGAAAAAGAAGTGGAACCCCAAGATGCGTCCTTATATTTTTATGGAGCGCAAGGGTATCCACATTATCGACCTGAACAGAACCCTGGAGTGCCTCGAAGAGGCGGGACAGGCCATGCAAAATTACGCGCGTTCGGGTAAGAAAATCATGTACGTGGCTACTAAAAAGCAAGCCAGGGATATCGTGAGCTCTTCTGCTCAAAGTGTCAACATGCCCTATGTCACCGACCGTTGGTTGGGAGGAATGATGACCAACTTTTCCACGGTGCGGCGCTCTGTTAAGAAAATGCAGAACATCGACCGCATGCTCAATGACGGCTCTTACTCAAATATTACCAAAAAGGAGCGACTCACACTTAGCCGTGAAAGGGATAAAATCAACAAGGTACTGGGGGGGATCGCTGATCTCAACAGACTTCCAGGAGCGCTTTTTATAGTCGATATTGTCAATGAACACCTCGCTGTTTCTGAGGCTACCAAATTGGGCATCCCGACCATAGGTATTGTCGATACCAATTCGGACCCGCGTCTGGTAGATTATCCCATTCCGGCCAACGACGATAATTCCAGATCCATCGAGATCATTACCAATTTTCTGACCGAATCGGTTAAGCAGGGACTGGGCGAGCGCAAAAAAGCCAAGCAGGAAACCCCCGCAGGATAAACACATTATTAATTATTAACCCAACAAATTTTATCAATGAAGATATCAGCAAAAGATGTAAAAAAGTTGCGAGATATGACCGGTGCCGGTATGATGGATTGCAAAAAGGCGCTGACAGAAGCAGAGGGTGATTTTGATTCCGCTGTGGATATCCTCCGTAAAAAAGGCCAAAAACTCTCCGCTAAAAGAGCGGAAAGGGAAGCCAAAGAAGGTGTGGTCGTCGCTAAAGTGAACGATGATAAGTCAAAGGGAGTGGTCGTCAGATTGAGCTGCGAAACGGACTTCGTAGCGAGAAACGAGGAATTCGTTAAATTCTCTGAAGATGTAGCTCAACTTGCCCTGGATCACGATCCCGCCAATGAAGAAGAATTGCTGGACCTTAAGTACGGTGACATCACTATTAAGGAAGCTATCACCGAACAGGTCGGAAAAATTGGTGAGAAAATAGAATTGGCCTCCTATAAAAAATTGACCGGTGACCTGGTGGTTTCTTACATCCACCACGGAAACAGAGCCGGTGTGGTTGTGGCGCTGAATAAGTCAGGTGACAAAGCTGAAGAGGCCGGAAGATTCGTCGCCATGCAAATCACTGCCATGCGTCCGATAGCCATCGATGAGAATGGCGTGGACAGCGAAACTATTGAGAAAGAGCTCGAAATCGGAAGAGAGCAAGCCAGGGCTGAGGGTAAACCCGAAAATATCCTGGATAAGATCGCTCAGGGTAAACTCAAGAAATTCTACAAGGAATCAACCCTCCTGCACCAGGCTTTTATCTCCGATCAAAAAATAAGTGTAAAGCAGTATCTCGAATCCGTCGAACCCGGTTTGACAGTCACAGATTTCTGTCACCTTGAAAATGGTTAAATTATAATTTTCAAAGAGCGGATGGTTTCATTCGCTCTTTTTTTTTACCCCTAGCTGTTTGTCCTATGACTTTAAAATACAAGCGAATACTTCTCAAACTCAGTGGGGAATCACTGATGGGTGCCAATGGTTTTGGAATCGATGCGGACATGCTAGCTCACTACGGAAATGAGATCAAAGCGCTCATTGATGAAGGGGTGGAGGTGGCCATCGTCATCGGAGGTGGAAACATCTTCCGGGGATTGCAGGCTGAGCGCTCCGGGATAGAGCGTGTGCAGGGCGATTACATGGGAATGCTCGCAACCGTGATCAACGGAATGGCGCTGCAATCTCATCTCGAACAAATTGGCCTCTACACCAGATTGATCTCTGCAGTTGAAATGCGTCAAATTGCCGAGCCCTATATTCGCCGTCGCGCAATTCGTCACCTGGAGAAGGGCAGGGTAGTGATCTTCTCAGCTGGCACCGGCAGTCCCTATTTTACCACAGACTCCGCAGCTGCTCTCCGCGCCAATGAAATGAATGTGGATGTTATTCTTAAAGGTACCCGAGTGGATGGTATTTACACAGCGGACCCGGAACAATACCCAGATGCCACCAAATTTGACAAAATAAGTTTCTCCAAAGTCATCAACTCCGGCCTAAACGTCATGGACATGACCGCTTTTACTCTCTGCAAGGAAAACGACCTGAGTATAGTGGTATTCGATGTGCGCGAAAAGGGCAATATGTTGAAAATTGTCCGCGGTGAAGATATTGGCACGCTGGTGGAGATTTAAATTGACTTTTTTTAATTGACAGTTGACAATTGACAGTTGACAGTTGACAGTTGACAGTTGACAGTTGACAGTTGACAGTTGACA
>REEO01000014.1 GCA_007695035.1 Saprospirales bacterium
TAAAATCTTATCTTTACTGAATCCAATAACCTAAAAATCCAAATTATGCAACATTTTTTACAAAAAATGGGCTATTGATTGTACTGATCATTGCATTGGCTAGTAGTCCTGGTTTAGCACAAACCACGCAAAATGGTCAGTTTATTGCCGGTGGCAGTCTGAGTTTCATTTCAGTTTCAGGCAATAACAGCTCTTCAACCACCATTATTCAGATTGCTCCCGGTCTTGGAGTGATGGCAACTGACCGCCTTGGTCTTGGAGCAGAAATCAACTACCTAAGAGAGTCTTCAGATAATATTACTTCTTCATCCTATTCCTTCTCGCCCTTTGTGAGGTATTACATCTACAAAGGTTTATTTCCCCAGTTTAAGTATGTTTGGGCAAAAATGGAAGATGATGCCGGTTTCTTCAGCAGCAGTCAGTCTGCCAGCGGAATCGACATTTCGCTGGGATACACCATTTTCTTGTCGCCTACGGTGGCACTGGAGCCATCACTGTTTTATTTATCCTTAGAGGGTGACAGCGCAGTGGGCCTAAGGATGGGGTTCAGGGCCTTTCTCGGAGGTAGTGACGGTGAGTAGGCTTGGGCACATTAATTTTTCCTTAAATGTTTGGCTGTATTCTGTGATAAGCCGAAGTGTGGTATCTTTACCTGACTAAAACAGGTAGAGATGACAAAGTTAATGTACCGATTATTTCCAATTGGATTTTTGCTTTTGTTTGCAAGTCAGGTATTGGCCTGGGGACCCATTGGGCACTACACTATAGGGCAAATTGCAGAGTGGCAAATGAGATCTTCAACCTTGGAACGGGTCGATGAGGTTTTGCAAAGAGAATCCATTTCCGGCGTGGGAATTTGGATGGACCGAATTCGATCGGATACGTCTTATGATTACACGCGAACCTGGCATTGGGTAACCACTGTAGATGGCAAGTACGATCCATCCATTCAGGAAGAGACGGGAGATGCTTTTTCCGCCCTGCTCACGCTCAAGGAAAATCTTAAAAGCGGGAAATTGAGTCCGGAGGAAGAGCGCGATCAACTTCGTATGCTCATCCACATAGTGGGCGATTTGCACCAACCCCTTCACGTCGGTCAACCGGGAGACCGCGGCGGCAATGATGTCAGAGTATATTGGTTTGGTGAGTCAACCAACCTCCACCGCGTATGGGACTCAAATCTTGTGGAAAGTAACCGAATGAGTTATTCCGAATTGGCTGCAGAACTCCAACGAAGGATTACCCCGGAATTGGTAAAAGAATACGAATCTGCTAAAATATCCGACTGGCTGGTTGAAAACGCAGAACTCCGGCCCTATATCTACAACATTCCGGACAACGGGCGCCTTGGATTTCAGTATATTTACGACAATTACCACATTGTGGAAGAGCGATTGATCGCCGGTGGTATCAGATTGGCCGCCATTTTGGAAAAAATTTACGGATAGATTCCGGGTGTTTTGTTCTGCCCGGGCTTACGCCGATGGCTTTTGAAATCCTGGCTCAATTGACCCACTCCCAGTCTGCCAAAAAGGTTTCACTCATAATGCGGGTATCTCTCCAGTGCATGTCATTAATGTGGTGGGTATTATATTCTATCGTAGCCTGAAGTATTTCAACTCTTCCATCAGGTAACTCTATTTTAACCGGCAAGCGGAAATCTGGGCGCGTATTTGTCCAGCGGTACTTGAGTACCAGCTTCTCACCGGATTCCTTAACTTCAATTTGAAAATTTGGGAGTTGACCCTGATGAAGGTATTGATGAAAAAACCAATCTAAGTCCTCACCTGCAAGGGCACTAATCAGAGAAAGTAATTCGTACCGGTCCACGGCCTGGTAGGCGAAGCGATTGTAAATTGCATTCAGCATCCTCCACCATTTTTGGTCATCGTTGATATAGTGCCGCAGGGTATGCAGCATCCAGCTCCCCTTGAAGTACTGGTCATTGCCAATTCTGTACCGGTGAAAATTTACGTTTAGAGGGCCGGCTACAGGCTGAATATTGAGAATTTGCCGCCTTTGGGCACCGAGGTATTCTTCTGCCGTGGTTTTTCCGAAATGGTACTCTACAAAAAGTGCCTCCATGTAGGTGGCAAAGGATTCCTGAATCCACATATCACCTAAATCGGTACAACTGACACTGTTACCAAAGTACTCATGGGCAGTTTCGTGCAGGATGATGTAATCAAAATCGAGTTCCGGCAATGTACGAATTCCGAGATAACCAGAGCTATACTGATTTCCATAAGCAATGGCAGTTTGATGCTCCATACCGACATATGGACTTTCCACCAATTTGTAACCATCTTTGGGAAAGGGATAAGGGCCAAAATAATACTCAAAGGCTTCCAATACGTCGTGAACCTGTTTGAAATGGGTTTTTGAAATTTGGTAATTTTCTGGCAAGACAAAGTAATCGAGAACCACAGTGTCTCCTCCAATGCTGAAAAAAAAGTCCCTGTGGTGTTTAAAATTACCGGCGTAGTAGGTGACATTATAGTTGCTGATCGGGTAATTCACTTTCCAGGTCCATTTCTTCCAACCGGGCAATTCTGCTGGTTCCTTTTTCACAAAGGACCCATTCGAAACGGCCACATATTCTTCCCGCACTGTAAGAGTAATCAACATACTGTCGGGCTGATCGTAAAGATGGTCTTTGCAGGGCCACCAGAGACTGGCTCCCTCTGACTGACAGGTAATGGCAAACCAGGGATGGCCTTCTTCATTATTGGCCCAAACAGCCCCTCCGCTCCAGGGCGGATTTGAAGCCACTTTCGGGCTTCCACTAAAACCTATGAGAAACCGGCCCCGGTACCCCTTCTCTACATCCGGGAATCGGACAAAAACAGCGCTGCATTCCCTACGGTATTCCAAATGTTTCGTTTGAAATACGATGCTGTCAATTAGCATGTTCTCATGGAGGTCTATCTGGATTTTATCAAAGGAATCTGCAGCTGTAAAGAGAATCTCGTTGGTCCCGGTTAACGTCTTTTCTTGTTCGCATATTTGTAGCCGGAGATCGTAATAATCCACCGTATAAGCCGTCCGAAGCGGGCTCAACCACCCTTTTAGCGTATCGCAAGCCATGAAGCCGATGTAATCGATAGCCGACTCTTGTGCAGCTGTTTGAGCGGGACCTAAACCACCCAAAAGCACAAAGGACAAAATTACGAAAAATGCCGCAAAGTGCTTTTTAGAAAACCATGCATCGATCATCCCCCATCGTTTTGACCTCTGCCAAACGGATTAATCCTGCGAATTCGGTCGCGAACATCCTCTGTGGTATCTTTTTCTTCTGCTGTGGTGTCAGATTCCGTGCGATCCCGCCCCAGGATTCCCCGAATCCGGTCTTCGGCTTCTTCCCTGGCCTTTCTTCTAATTTCCTCCTCGGTTTCTTCTGCGACACTTCGAAGTGAGTCTTCAATGGCTGCTGCCTTGTCCCTGACTTGCTCACGGACTTCCTCCACCTCTTCTTCAACTCTTTCCCTGGCCCTTTCTCTTTCCTCATCTATGCGCTCTCTGGCTGGCGAACGTTCTCCATCACCGGCAGAAACACCGAGCAAGCGCACACCCACATCGGGATTTCGGAGTCTTCCCTTAAGGGTAATGGCGACATCTACATGGGAACCGTCACCCAGATCAACACCTCTATCTCCGGCTTGCGAGCGGATAAAGTCTAAACCCTGGGTAACAGCTGCACCAACCGTACTGGTGCCAAGCAAATCCTGTGGTATGGATGCGTTGATCACATAGTCCATATCACCACCAATTGAATGTTGTCCGCTGAATTCCAATTCAGTATCTCTAACTTTGTGGGTGACCGGTTTCAAGTCAAGTGTACCATTCACGATTTCAAACCAGTTTTCAGTATTGTTAAGGTCCAGCTGGTCAAAAAGGTCAAATTGCAGCCGCTCTGCTGCAGACTTTAGCGGAGGGAAATTCACAATATAAGCGTCGATGGTTTTTACCATACCCTCTGCATTGAAAGATGACCAGACAGGCATCATACCTGGGCCCAGATCAGTGGCCATCACCAGGGAGCTGGAAAACAGGCCATTCATGTATTCAAAAATAGGTGCAATAGATGCAAGTGTTGCAATACTGGTAAAAGAAGATGGAATGTCCAGTCGCTCAAGATTGAGTTCCATACTGGTAGAGGGTATCTCATCCGAGGTGTCATATATTCCTGAAAAACCGAGCCTTCCATTTAGCAAATCCCCCGTAAAACTCTCTATCTCAACTGCTCCGCCTCTAATCTCCATCGCGCCCCTGGCATTTCTAAAATTCATGTCAAAATAAGCCAGCGAACCAAGATCTGCTCGAATACCAAAATCGATGTTGTCCGGAACAAGGATGGGCTCAAACTCATCCGTATTCACTTCTTCGGGAGGTACATTTTGCTCTTCTGACATCATGCCCTCCATCCATCTATTTAAATTGAGGCCCCGTGCACTGATATCCAGTTCACCGCTAAGCGTTTCACTCAGGAACACATAATTCATATAATTTCCGATAAACCCACTCGCCGACAGTACGTCTCCATAGATCGCTGACTGAAAACTCTCAATATGTATGTCTCTTTCGGTTAGGTAGGCCCGACTAGTGAGGTTGGTCAGTTCATAGGGTTTGTAAAGCACACGGTCTGCTCTGGCGTTCACGTGGATATTGTACTTGAAAGGAGGTACTTCAGCCTGGCTTTCCCTGGTTTCCTCCTCTTTTTCATCAGAGGCTTCAGGACTATCAGCAGGTGGCATCAATTTCACTATATCGAGTGTGCCGGCCCGGACATTTGCATCCACGGTCATTCGCTCATCCGCCATGGCAAATTCATACCAGTTTTGAATAGAAATCTCACCCTCAATATCGCTGTCATTGAGTAGCAGGGCAACAGACGAGGCCGTCACCAAATGGGGTTTGAGATTTAATGTACCCCTCAGATCTCTTATGTCGTACGGGGCAAAAACTATGTGGCCCATACTTGCATCCAGGTCAATGTCAACATTGAAAAACGGGCTGATTTTCGCACTGGTGTCTGTTACTGTGGAGGTGGCCGCAGTGGTCTCTGCAATAAAACCAGTCATCAGGTCGTCGATGTCGAGCAAATCAGACTTTACCCGCATATTTCCGGTAAAAGAATTTTCACCCGAATAGAGAACCAATGGGCTATTAAAATTCCCTTCCATTTCCAGATCGCTCGCTCCTATCTTTAGGACAGTTTTTGCTATGCGGCAACTGTTTTTATTGAGAGAAATCCCCCCTTCAGGCACTTCGATGGCAGGCATACCCTCCATCCTTGATACAATATTGCTGAAAGTGAATTCACCGTTGAAATTCATGTCATCCCATGCCTCTGCATTCACCTGGGACATGGTAAAATTGGCATCCAGTGCGGCATGAATCCTACCTGCCAATTCCTCCATACCCTCCACGGGGAAAATTTGCCCTATTACTCCCAGGTCCAATATGCCGTTGAGGTTGCTTCGAATCGCCGGGTTGGAAATGGGTGTGCTTACAAAAAGCGAACCACTAAACGGGTTGTCTGAGGCAGCAAACGAAAAAGTGCTCAGATCAACAGTCATGGCATCCAGGTCCGATTCAGGACTCTCGATATTCAGATCCAGATTAATCGATTCGAGAGGGAGTTCCATGGCGGGATAGCGAACCATTCCCTCCTGAATCATTGCTGTAAAAACAAAGGGAGGGTATAGCTCATTTTCCTCATCAAATTCACCCTTCACCTCTGCTCTCAACTCAAATTCCCCGGCGGCATCCAATCCTTCCATATCGGCGAGTGTAGCAATAGGCAACACGGAAAACAACTCTCTAAATTCATTCCCGGGTGCATTGAGAACCAAGTCGAGATATAGATTTTCATTCTCGGGAAAACGCACAAGCCCGCTTAGGTCGAGTTTAAGCTCACTTAAACTCAGATCATTTTGAAGAATGTGCAAAACATTTTGTTGAAGATCCACACCCAGTTCCAAATCCCAGTTAAGGGGAACCGATCTGAGATATCCTACACCACCGTAATTCACGGATGTAGCACCGATCTGGGTACTGCTCGACCAGTCGAATAGGTCTTCAGCAAAATTTCCGGAGCCGCTGTGGTTAAATGCTTTCAGCTCTGCATAAGTGGCATTCATCCGATCATCGTAAATAAAATGTCCGTTGGTAATGCGGTAAGCACGCAATGAAAAATCGACTCCCGGGGAACCCCCTTCATCTACTTCATCAATATCGTCCTCTTCGCTATCGGGTAGTATGTCGTAATTCGCTCGCCCATCTGCAAAAGTGATGAGGTGAATTTTTGGTCCGTGAATATCCAGTCGCCTGAGTTCATAGGGTGTATTTCTCCTCCAGAGCGATGCAAGGTTAAAAGTAAAGCCGATGTAATCAGCGCTTAGAAGTGTGGTGCCCTCGAAATCGTCTTTGCCTTCGATAGAAAGCCCGTAGAGTCGGAAATTTAAATTTGGGAAATTGCGGATAAGTGAGATGCCCACATCTTCAAATTCTACCGTGGCATCCAATTGCTTATTCAGTTCTGTCCTAACTGCCTCGGCAATCTGGCCTTTGAATAAAATGGGCAGCAACACGAGCAAGACAATCAGGCCCAACAGTGAGAAGCCCGCAATTTTCAATATTTTTTTCATAAATCAACATTAGGAAGTTAAAGATAAAAAGACCCGGCCAATATTCAGGATTTAGATAAATTGTCTGCTAGCAGTTCCAGCGCCAAATTAGTCATTTGGAAAAGAAGCAAGTATGAATTTGGAAGACATAAAAATGTAAATAGCTAAATACTTTTAAAGTCCCGGACTCCACAAATGACTCACAATTTCATTCACCAATCTATAACGTCGCTTGGGGTTCTTTCATTCAATGCGCAGAAATATTTCCATAAAAAAAGGGGAGCGAACTCCCCTTAATTTATCTAATCAATTCAATATCGTATTTATGACGTATCAGTTCAATTCAAAATACGGTTCTTCAATTTCTTCACCCGCTTCGAGTCTCTGAAGTCGATCGGAAAATTCCTGAACCATATCAAAGTCCTGTTTTCGGGCATAAACCTCCCTCAATGCCATGAGTGTTGTTGCATCATTGGGTTCCAGACTTTCAGATTTTTGAAAGTAAGGAAGGGCGGTATTAAAGTACTCCATTGACTTCTCGTTCAACTCATCGTAGAGAACCTGCTCTTCTCTGGACATTCCCAATTCATTCATTTTTTGGGTGATGACAGCTCCCCGGTTAAAATACATGGAACCGATGGTGTAATAGGGCTCAAAAAAGTCGGGTTCTAATTCGATGGCGGTATTGAGGTAATCAAGGGCAGTTTTGAAATATTCCTCGGTTGCCAGAGAGTCCCCTTCATCCATGGCATCGGACATCAGGTTCATAAAGACGTTGCCCAGCACATTGTAGAGGGTGTGATTCTCCGGATCTTTCTCGATTGCGATGGTGAGTTTTTCTTGTAACTGTTCGTAGTCGTCCTTTTGAATAAAATAATTGATCTCGGCATATAGGATGTCAATATTTTCAGGATCTACCTCCTTACCTGCTTCGAGGAACTCAAGCGCTTTTTCTTCATCTTCATTAATAAACAACTCAAACAAGGTGGTGTAAACACGTGGTTCATCATACCGTTGATCATAGAGCATTTTGAGATACTCTTCCGCACTTTCGCGCTGTCCGGCCTGAAGAGCAGTAATTCCCATGACATAAAGGTGATTAAACAATTCTTCATCGTCTTCAAAAATAGGATCTCTGTCGTTCTCTATAAGTACTTCGTGAATGATGTACACCTCATTAAGCGGCGTAAAGGCATCTGCGAATTGTTGGTTATTGATAAAGAAATTAGCGACAAAACCGAGGTGGCCGGCCGTTTCAGTCAGTCCATCAAGGGCATCGCGAAATTCGTGCCTTCGATCAGCCAATTCGAGTGCATTTTGGAAAGCTCGTGACGCAATCACAGGTTCGTTGGGGTCCTGAAGCGTCTCCATCTCACCCATTGAGATTAAGGTCATCTGAAAAGCCAAAGAGGCATTGAGAATTTCACCCTGAGTTTGCCATGCTCTGAATTCCTTTTGGCCCTCTTCGGTTGAGAGCGCTTCTGCAATAAGGTCATTGGCCTCCACCAGATTCTCAAAGTTAGTACCGGGATCCAGATTAAAGCGGTTGAGTTCTCTGGATGCCTGTCTTATCAGTCTTCTTGTATCCTGAGCAATGGCTTCAAAGGGTACGCAAAGAAGCAAGCATATGGAAATGATAAAATAGGTTTTCATTGTTGTATTGTTTTAGTTTGACTATATTATAACATCGAAGAAGGGCGACAATTGTTCCTAATAATCCAAAAACCTGGATTCACAGGTCCTAAATTTACTCTTCTTCCTCATCCGGATTGTTTTCTACCACAGTCACATCTGCAATGGATTCTCCGTTATTGAGGCGTATTACGCGCACTCCCTGAGTTGCCCTTCCCATGACGCGCAGGTCCTCCACCTTAATCCTAATAATAACTCCCTTTTTGGTGGTGATCATCAGGTCCTGGTTATCTGTCACAGCCTTAATTGCGATCAATTTACCGGTTTTGTCATTGACGTTCATGGTTTTAACGCCCTTACCACCCCGGTTGGTCACCCGGTAGTCATCGACCAGAGACCGCTTTCCATTCCCTTTTTCGGAGAGTACCAGAACACTGTGGCGTGGATCCTCCGGATCCACAACAATCATACCCACAACGCGATCTTTATCGTCATCCAGTCTAATTCCGCGGACCCCGGCAGCAGTTCGCCCCATTGATCTCACATGAGATTCGTGGAACCTTATGGCTCTACCATTTTGATTGGCCATCATAACCTCAGAATTTCCATTTGTCAATTTGGCTTCTAAAAGACTGTCACCCTCACGTATGGTAATGGCCGTAATTCCATTGGACCTGGGTCTTGAAAAGCTCTCGACCAGGGTTTTCTTAATAACACCAAAAGAGGTTGCAAAAAGGATGTAGTTGTTGTTTATGAATTCCTCATCCTCAAGGTCTTGCACTTTAATGTACGCCTTGACGCGGTCGTCTTTGGGCAGTTGGATAATATTTTGGATTACCCGTCCCAGACTGCTCTTGGAAGCTTCAGGTATTTCGTAAACCTTAAGCCAAAAGCACTTTCCTTGTTCGGTGAAGAGGAGCAGGTTGTCGTGGGTTCTGGCGGAAAACAGATGTTCGACAAAGTCTGCATCCCTGGTTTTACTTCCGCGCGATCCACGGCCTCCCCTGCCCTGGGTTCTGTACTCACTGACTTTGGTTCTCTTGATGTATCCCAAATGGCTGATTGTCACAACCACATCTTCATTTGGGATCATATCCTCTATGCTGATGTCCCCACCGTCAAGAGATATTTCTGTTCTGCGCTCGTCGCCAAAGGTCTCCTTTACTTCCTGAAGTTCTTCCTTAACTATCTCTTTTTGAAGGTCTTCAGATGCGAGTATTTTCTTAAAGTACTCAATTTTCTCGAGCAACTCCTCGTACTCATTTTTCACCTTTTCGCGCTCCAGGCCGGTAAGGCGCTGCAGTCTCATGTCGAGAATAGCTTTTGCCTGAATCTCCGACAATTCAAAGGTTGTCATCAAACCTTCCTGCGCCTCATCCACGGTTTTGGATGCGCGTATGAGGGCGATGACTTCGTCCAGATTGTCCAGGGCGATGAGCAATCCCTCGAGGATATGAGCTCTGTCCTCTGCTTTTTTCAGATCGTACTGGGTTCTGCGAACAACCACTTCAATCCTAAAATCGACAAAGTGGTGAATCAGGTCTTTTAGATTAAGTTGAACGGGTTTGCCGTTTACCAGTGCGATATTATTGACCCCGTAAGAGGTTTGAAGCGGAGTGTATTTGTAGAGTTTGGAGAGTACGACATTAGAAATGGCATCTTTTTTCAGTTCCACCACAATGCGCAACCCATTCCTGTCAGATTCATCCCGTACATCACTAATTCCGGTTACCTTCTCCTCATTGACAAGATCAGCAATTTTAACCACAAGGGTGGCCTTGTTAACCTGATATGGAATTTCGGTAATGACCAGGCGCTCTCTACCCGTTCCGGTTTGTTCAATATCGACTTTACCTCTTACTACAACTCTTCCCCTTCCGGTTTCAAAGGCCTCTTTAACACCACTATATCCGTAAATGATACCTCCGGTTGGCAAATCGGGTGCTTTGATATGCTTCATCAAGTCAGCCACCTCCACCTCGGGATTGTCGATGTATTCATTTATTCCGTCAATAACCTCAGTCAGGTTGTGAGGCAACATGTTGGTAGCCATACCCACTGCAATACCGGAAGCGCCGTTTACCAGCAAGTTAGGAATACGGGAGGGCAAAACCGTGGGTTCCTGGATGGTATCGTCGAAATTGAGGACGAAATCAACAGTTTCCTTCTTTATATCCGCGAGCAAATCATCTGAAATACGTTGGAGTCTGGCCTCTGTATATCGCATTGCTGCAGGACTATCTCCATCCATACTTCCGAAGTTACCCTGTCCTTGAACCAGTGGATATCTCAGAGACCAGGGCTGTGCCATTCTAACCATGGCATCATAAACAGCGCTGTCACCGTGTGGATGATACTTACCAAGCACCTCTCCCACTATTCTTGCTGACTTCTTGTAAGACTTGTTGTACTGGACACCCAGTTGGTCCATTCCAAACAGTATCCTTCGGTGTACCGGCTTCAATCCATCCCTCACATCAGGCAGGGCACGAGAAACAATAACCGACATAGAGTAATCTATGTAGGCCGATCGCATCTGCTCCTCAATATTCACATCAATTATCCTCGATGCATCTGTCATATGCTTCAAATTTTAAGGTGCAAAAGTACGGAAAACATCCAACTTATCAGTAATATATTTGGGGCTAATTTATTTGCATTTCGAATGGAAAAGCAAAAGAAAAACAAGGTAGTTTTAACAGATTGATTATCTGCTACTTACAAGCAATTTATCGAAGCCAGGTAAAACAGACTACGCAGAAAAAATGTACCGCGAATTCCACATTCAATCATCCATTTTCTCAGGCCGTCTTTCTGCGGTTCGTTTTTCCGATTGAGAAAGTCGCCAATCATCGATTTTTTGTTGGTGGCCCGAAAGCAAAACATCAGGTACTTTCCAGCCGCGAAATTCAGACGGGCGGGTATAGACGGGTGGCGCAATCAAGTCGTCCTGAAAGGAGTCGGTCAGTGCACTTGTTTCGTCATTGAGTACTCCAGGAATCAGACGTCCTATCGCGTCAGTTATTACTGCAGCGGCGAGTTCACCACCTGAAAGGACGTAATCCCCAATGGATAACTCACGGGAGATCAGGTGTTCGCGTATTCTTTCATCCACCCCTTTGTAGTGGCCGCACAGAATAATGATATTTTTCTTTAGGGACAGTTCGTTGGCTGTGGACTGGTTGAACAGTTTACCGTCGGGTGGAGTGTAGATCACCTCGTCGTAATCTCTTTCGGACTGAAGCCTTTCCACACATTTTACAATGGGTTCTACCATCAACACCATTCCGGCACCCCCTCCGTAGGCGTAATCATCTACTTGTTTGTGCTTTCCCTTACCAAATTCCCTCAAGTCATGGAGGTGAATTTCGAGAAGTCCTTTTTGTCTTGCTCTTTTTACAATAGAGTGGTCAAAAGGACTGTGCAGTAGATCGGGGATAACCGAAATGATATCGATGCGCATAAAATTAATTTATGCTTATGAGTTCTACTTCAAAAATCAACATGGAGTAGGGCTTGATAAGGTCTCCAGCACCCCTTTCTCCATACGCCATTTGACTGGGGACAAAAAGCCTCCATTTAGATCCAACAGGCATGAGTTGAAGTGCTTCCTGCCAACCCTGTATAACTCCATTTACCGGAAAAGTTGCAGGCTCGCCCCTTTTGACTGAACTGTCAAATACAGTTCCATCCAAAAGGGTTCCGTGATAATGGGTAGTGACACGGTCGGTGGCAGAAGGTATGGGGCCATCTCCCTCCTCCAGGATTTTATATTGCAGGCCGGATGGGAGCTCCTTTACGCCATCTTTCTCCCTGTTTTTCTTCAAAAAAACTTCTTCCTCCTTGACATTTTCCTCAAACTGCGAGAGATTTTTTTGTGCGAGGTATTGTTGAATGACCTGATTGGCCTGATTCATGTCCATCTTTGCATTCCGGTCCGCCTCCATGACATCGAGGATTCCCTCTTTCAGGGACTGGCCCTCGATCTCAGTCAGTCCTTGCTGTTGAAGGTTCTGGGCGAGGATCATACCAACGCTGTAACTCAAAGTATCCATTTTGTCTGTGTTTTGTCCATAGACACACGTCCACCCCACCGCAAGGGCAATGAGTAGAAATGAGGTTCTGGTGTTTAAAAAATTAATCATTTTTGCTGTTTTTTAATTCTGAATAGTGCTTGTAAAACCCGGGTATGGTTTCTATTCCCTTAAAGTAATTTACCAGGCCGAAGTGCTCATTGGGTGAGTGTAGCGCATCGGAATTCAATCCGAACCCCAGCAGTATAGATTTTGCACCCAGCACTTCCTCAAAAAGCGCGACAATAGGGATAGAGCCTCCGCTGCGCAATGGAATGGGTGGCTTACCAAATGCATCTACCACCGCCAGATGTGCAGCGCGGTATTCGTCTGAATCTGTCCCAACCACTACCGGTTCTCCTCCGTGATGTGGTGTCACTTTGACATCTACGGTATTAGGAGCAATTTTCTTAAAGTGATGGGTAAAAAGGTCAGTAATTTCCTCACTGCTCTGGTGGGGAACCAGTCGCATACTGATTTTGGCAAAAGCTTTAGACGGCAATACCGTTTTGGCACCTTCGCCAATGTAACCACCCCAAATTCCATTTACATCCAGACTGGGTCGGATGGAGCTGCGTTCAAGCGAGGTGTAGCCTTTTTCTCCGTTTACATCCTCCAGGTTAAGATCTTTTTTGTATGCCTCCAGATCAAAAGGTGCTTTCCCCATCAGTTCTCTCTCCTCATCTGACACCTTCTCCACTTTGTCGTAAAAGCCCTCAACTGTGATCTTGTTATTCTCGTCCCTGAGGCTGGCGATCATTTCACACAGTACATTGACTGGATTGTCAACAGCTCCACCATAAATGCCGGAGTGAAGGTCTCTGTTAGGCCCAGTCACTTCAACTTCCACATAACTCAGCCCCCTCAATCCGGTTGTGATTGACGGGATGTCCATTGAGATCATGGCGGTATCGGAAATCAGGATTACATCACAGTCAAGTTTTTCTTTAAATTTCCTGCAAAAGTCCCCAAGGTGGGCAGATCCCACTTCTTCTTCTCCCTCGATCATAAACTTGATGTTGCAGGGAATATCCCCCAATTTATTCATGGCCTCAAAAGCCTTGATGTGGAGGTACATCTGCCCTTTGTCATCACTGGAACCACGGGCAAAAATGGCGCCCTCCGGGTGGTTGACTGTCTTTTTTACAACTGGTTCAAATGGTTCAGACTCCCACAGTTCCAATGGATCGGGTGGCTGCACATCGTAGTGACCGTAAACCAGAACGGTGGGGAGTTTTTTGTCAACAATTTTTTCTCCGTACACTATCGGGTGACCTTCCGTTGAGATCACCTCTGCACTATCCGCACCGGCTTTTAGCAATTTATCTTTTACGTAGTCAGCTGCGGCCAGCATATCATCCTTGTGTCTGGAATCCGCGCTGACGGATGGAATTTTTAACAATTCGAACAACTCTTCCAGGAAGCGATCCCTATTCTGCGCAATGTAATCATTTAAACCTTTCATCAAAACCACTTTTTATTAAAAAAATATACTTTAATCCGTTATCATCAAAAGATGTGCCCCATTAGGTCGAGTTCTCCATTGGGCCAGTCGAGGTCACTCAACTTTTTGTACATCAGTCCATCCTCTACCCTTCTTCTAACCAGTCCGAGGGACTTGTTGTTTTGCACCATCACCCATCTACATACATTTTCCGCCCTTTCAAAACCATTTTTAGCATAAAATTCATGCACATTGGTCACTAGAACAAGGAAATCGATTTGTGCCTCTACAGCCATTTGCTCCAATTTGGTCATTAGGTCGGTAGCTATTCCGGTCTTTCTGGACTTTTCGGTTACACACAAATCAGATATACCAAATATGTTGTAGATCATCTCGCCACACGAAATTATGCGGTGATGAATAGCTACATGACCCTCCAGCGTATCTTTGCTCTCGGCCAAAAGCCTGAAGCTCGGTAATTGATGGAGAAAGTGCTTACCCCTCGGATAACCGCTGAAGGAACCCTGTAGAAGGTAGGCAATTTTTGCAGCCATCTCAGGATCGAGTTTGTACTCCTTAATTTCTCTGATTTGAATTTTCATGTGTATTGGCGCAAGTTGTTGATGGATAATTGTTTATGGGAAGCCCCTGTCTGAAAAAAAAGCTGAAGATAGGATATTTTGGGAAATTCCCGGTTTTACAAAGCGACTATTTTTTGAAAAGCCAGTTACAGCATTATATAGTTTTGTCTATAAATTTTTTACAGTTTATATTTTTCAATAATATTTAAACACTCTTTCATAAAAGGTGCAACTACCCTTTTCTTAAAATCACTTAAAGTGGCAATTCCTTCTATTTGGTTTTCACTGGCTTACACTTGCAACAATTCCAGGGCAAAATTTATGATGGATTGACCTTCTTTGTACCAAAAATCTGACTGCGTAGAGTCAAAGGCATTAAAGTCTTAGAATAATGTCTTGCAGTCCACGAATTTAATAAATGTCTGCAAAGGGATTTACGCCTCGTTCAAACCTTTTACCAATCTCATTCATGGTGAGACTGCTTATTTTTTCAGCCTTCATTACCGATTCAGCGTCTGACCCTACATGCCAGGCAAAAATCTTGTTGTGTTCCAGCCATGGCGTCTCCCAAAGCAGGCCGTAATGGCGGGAAAGCACTACAAAATGCTTTGAAAATTCACGCTCCTTGTCCTAGTGAAGCCCATTAGCAGTCAAATTATCGTAATCGTGTTGGTCGTAATTCATGGTGACCAGACAAAACAACATGGCATCCTCCTGAAAGTGAAACCTGCCGGTATCCAGTTCACAATCTAGTCTAAATTGAGGTATGCCGCCCTTGTACTTCTTCTCTATAGCGTCTTTCCGGATGAGCAGATTACTCAGATGAACATATACGGGCATACAGGGTAGATTATGGATAAAGTAACTCAAATTTTTGAAAAAAATTACGACCGATTGGGTACAAAACAGCGACAAATAACACTTAAAGGCGCTAATAAATAACCAATATGCCAATAAGTTTCCAGGAGGTACCATTTTTGAGATTGCTCGCGGCTTGGATCGCCGGCAGTCTCGCTTACGTTTACGGAATGGACCTCAACCAATTGTGCCTGGGGATACTTTTTATTGGATTGTTTGTGCTGGCATAT
This sequence comes from Saprospirales bacterium, assembly GCA_007695035.1. Classification (GTDB taxonomy): domain Bacteria; phylum Bacteroidota; class Bacteroidia; order Chitinophagales; family Saprospiraceae; genus PWJY01. Next base: position 15,448 of record REEO01000014.1, read on the forward strand.
CACATAGCCGGGAAGGTAGAGACTTCGCATCTCATTGGTTCTCTACTGATTCTCCTCATCGTTTTACTGGGATTTGGAAGGTCCTGGAGCAAGGACTGGCAGGAAATGCTCAATCACTTTAGCCAGGTGGAAGGAGAACTTTTGCTGGTGGGCAGTATTGCCGAAGCAAATCAAAGACAAAACTCCCTTGCGCTGACGGTGGATGTAATAGGAGGCAGAGAAATTTCCCGGCAGAGAAACCTTGACAAAATCAACGGCAGATTGCTCTTAACCGTAAGGGAAAATGAAGGATTGGATGAATTCATTCCCGGGATGAAAATCCAGTTCAAGGCCAACTTTATGGAGGTAGCTCCTCCCGGCAACCCACGGGCATTTTCCTACAGGGGGTTTCTGGCCAGGAAGCGGATTTACCACCAGGCATTTGTCGAAAAAGACGACATAATGCTGCTTAACCAGGGCGGTTCAAACGCCAGAGAAAAGATACATACATTCCGGACTGGATTCATCCAAAACCTCAATGATCACACCCAAAAACCAGCCACTGCAGGGATGATCAATGGGATTGTACTGGGTGACAGGTCTTTGTTGAAGGAGGAGATCAACAGTGCATTCCGGGATGTGGGGGCGGCCCATGTACTCGCGGTAAGCGGACTGCATGTGGGCATTGTCTTCTCCATTTTCTACTTTTTCCTGAAAAACACCAACAGGCTTGTTCGCGCAGTGGTCATTTTGGCAGGGGTCTGGGCATTTGTAATTTTTGCTGGAGTACCTCCATCGGCAGTCAGAGCAGGCAGCATGTTCAGCATTTTTACCCTGGGTGACCTGTTTGGAAAAAAGGCCCACTCTCTGAACATCCTGGCATTCTGTGCATTCCTACATTTGTTTTTGGAGCCCAACCTGATGCGCGATGTGGGATTTCAATTCAGTTACCTGGCATTGGCCGGGATTATCATCTTTTTCAGAAAAGTCAACGCACTCATTCCCGCTCCGCGCAAATTATCGCCCATAAAGGATTTGATAAGTTTGTCCATTGCTGCTCAATTGGGTGTACTCCCACTCAGTGTTTACTATTTTGGTCAGGCATCGCCCTATTTTATGCTTTCGAGTATTTTCTCTGTGGCAGGCGCTTACCTGATACTTACAGGGGGCCTACTCACTGGATTCCTGGGGTTCTTATTCCCGGCTGGGGCGGATTTAGCCGGATGGCTTATGGACTACATCTGCGGAGGACTGGCCTCGGTGATGATGGGTTTCACCAAACTGCCCTTTGCCACCTTTAGAGAGCTTTACATAAACCCCGGCACATTGATAGTAATTTACATCCTCACTGTAATCACTGCATTGATTTGGTACCGCAGGATTACCAACTGGCGCATGCCTGTTTATAGTTTGACTGTCCTTGTTTTTCTGACCGGATTCACCTGCAAACTGGACAGCTACGGCAAGGACTCCTTTTACATATACAGCACCGGTCGGGAGTTTTTGGCCGATGTGTTTGTCCCGGGTAAAATGATCACATTAAAAACCCCGGGATTGACAGAGAGAAGCGAGGATTTCGCCGCCTCAGGCAACCGACAGTACTACAGAGCCAGAAACAGGAAGGTGCACGATATCACCTTTCAAAAGGGTGAGGAAATCAAACTGATTCAAACCCAATACTACAATCTCATCCTTTCCTACGGGGGAGCAATACCGGAGAATTTACCCACTGACAGTTCTCGCACTAAGCTCATTTTTATAGCAGCCGAAGAAATATGTGAGCGCAAACTAAGGGAAATAAACCCTGGTGAGGAAGCGGTCCTGGTTTTAACGCGATCAAACAGCAGGAGAGTAAACGCCATCCTAAAGGAATATACCGAAGAGCAAGGATTAGATGTTGCGACCAATTTCAATCAGTTTTTTTCATCAAAAAGCAATTGACCATGAACACGAAAAGTATTTTGTACTTCCATCCAGGAGAGCGAAAATCCGTGCTTATCCTATTCGGTTTGACTGTGCTGTTCTGCTTGTCGGAAAACCGTTTGGTCAAATGGCTGTCCCCGAAACCCACCTTTGAAATTCTCACCATGGGAGTAAAAGAAAATCATTTATCAGGATGCTACGAGGCCAATTTGCTCACCAGAAAGGAGCTAATCAACTTTGGTCTCGACAGTGCTCTGGCCGGTCGATGGATAAATTACAGGAACACCATTGGTGGTTTTGAAAAAATGGAGCAGGTCAGGCAGGTTTTCAGGATGCCGGAGAGACTGGCAGACCAAATGGAGCCCATTCTTCAGTTTGAGGAGCCATTGCCGGAAAGCCGTGAAAAACCAACCTCCAACTTTCAATCCGGTATGCGCGCGGTTCAAGCTTCAGTACCTGCTGAGAACACCAAAGAAAAGCACCAGGCAAAACCAGCCCGGACCCGCGCACCGATAAAACCTTTTTGTCTCAATACTGCAGATGAAGAGACACTTCGTCAAATCAGAGGAATAGGAGAAGTATTTGCTTCGAGGATAATTCGCTTTCGGGAATTGCTGGGAGGTTACCACTCTGTGGAACAAGTAAAAGAGGTTTTTGGAATGGAGCCGGATTTGGTGGACAGAAATGCAGAAAAATTTCTGATTGACAGCAGCCGGGTGGTGAAAATAGATTGGCAATCGGCAGAATTTAGAGAGGTACTATCCCACCCCTATCTGGATTACGATGATGTAGTTTGCATTTTCCAATTGCGCAGGGAGGGTACAACTGATGTCACGGAGCTCAAACAATGCTTTGATGCGGAGCTTTGGAACAAGCTATCGCCCTATTTGCAGTGACCTCCATGATATTATACCGCCACGGAAAAGGCAATCCTATTCAGATTACTGACTTTCAGCCGGGATATTGGGAGCGTATCGCTGGACAAATTCCGCCATCTCATCAATCATTGCCGGTGAGCCCATTATCACGCTGGAGCGCTGATGGAGTTCTTCAGGAATCATTTCGAGAATGCGGTCGAGTTTGACATTGATTGCCTTGCCCCCTGCCTGCTCGACAATGTAGGCCAGTGGATTGCATTCATAGAGCAACCGCAGTTTTCCCTTGGGGTATTTTCGCGTATTGGGATACAGAAACACACCGCCCTGGAATAGAATCCGGTGAATATCCGCTACCATTGTACCAATGTATCGCAGCCTGAGGTTGAGGTCTGAACAATAATCAATATACCTTCTCATCTCGAGGTCGAATTTGAGGTAATATCCCTGATTGACGGAGTAATAGGGTCCCTCGTTGGGAATTTTTATATCTCGGTGAGAAAGGCAAAATTCTCCAATGGATGGATCCAGTGTAAAACCATTTACTCCGTGCCCTGTAGAATAAACCAGAATAGTAGATGTGCCGTAAATGACGTATCCGGCAGCAACCAGATCAAGACCGGGCTGAAGAAAATCTCTCTCCTCTACTTCCTGGTCATCAGGGGTCAACCTCCTGTAAATCCCAAAAATGGTTCCCACGCTGACGTTTACATCAATATTGGAAGAGCCGTCCAGGGGATCGACCACAACTACATATTTGCCCTGTTTCTCATTACGGGGAGGAAACTTAACAAAATCCTCGAGTTCTTCCGAAGCCAGTCCCGCACATTCCCCACTGGTTTTCAGAAAGTCGATAAGGCGCTCGTTGGCATATATGTCCAATTTGGCGACTTGTTCGCCCGATGCGTTCTCCTCCTGATACTTCCCAAGAATATTAATGAGACCGGCTTTATTAACTTCGCGGTTGACGATTTTGGCAGCCAATCCAATGTCGCGCAATAGACCTGTCAGTTCGCCGGTTGCGGTACTATGACTCTTTTGTCGCTTTATAATAAATTCATCGAGGGTTTCAATTCTGTGCATATTGTGGCTTTTCAGTTTATTCAGATTACAAAGATAGGGCTTTTTTTGCATGTGTTAATACAAACTACCGGTTTTCGCTAATGCGTCTAATTATTGATTGAAGTTTTATGGAAATCGAGATTGCCGGAGAAAAATGGTTCTGGAAACAAAATCCGGTAAAACATTACCAGGGATAAAGGGTTATAATTGCTGTTTTTTCAACAAATCCGATTACCGGACACAAAATGCTCCCTGTCACTTGAAACATCTTTTTACATTAAACAGGTTCCTCGTCAAATACAAATGGAAGTTGCTTTTGGGGCTTTTGTTTGTATCCCTGTCCAATTATTTCAGGGTGCTACAGCCCCAAATGGTCCGGGAAGCCCTCGACCTGGTGCTGGAAAACATTCGGGTTTTCAATCTTTTGGAAGGATCAGACGCCAGAGAAAGCCTTTATGGAGAAATTGCCATGGTAGTGCTGTTTTTTGGTGGATTGGTGTTGATACTCGCACTGATCATGGGTACTTTTATGTACTTCATGAGGCAGACCATTATTGTGGCGTCCCGTCTTATTGAGTACGACCTGAGAAAGGAAATGTACGACAAGTATCAATCGCTGGATCAGACTTTTTTCCGAAAAAATAAAACCGGGGATTTGATGGCCCGCATCACTGAGGATGTAAACAAAGTGAGGAACTACCTCGGCCCTGCCATCCTTTACTTCCTCAATCTCGTCAGTTTGTTTGTCATCGTTATTTTGGCCATGTTGTCGGTGAGTCCCAAGCTCACTCTTTATGTTCTGCTTCCACTCCCCGTGTTGTCCTTTTCAATATACTACGTCAGCAATATCATCAACAGAAAAAGCGAGCAAATTCAACGACAGTTGTCCCACCTCAACAGTGTGGCCCAGGAGGTCTATTCCGGGATCCGGGTTTTGAAGTCCTATGTGCGAGAGAAGTTTATGGGCGATTACTTTTTGGCTCAGAGCAACAAATTCAAGGAAAAATCCCTGAGTCTTGCCCGGGTCGATGCCCTTTTTTCACCCTTGATGATTTTGCTCATTGGGGCGAGTACCATCATTACCATTTACGTGGGAGGGATTTTTATGATTGAGGGCGACCTGACGCCGGGAAACATCGCCGAGTTTGTACTCTATGTCAACATGCTCACCTGGCCGGTTACTGCCATAGGCTGGATCGCATCCATTGTCCAGCAAGCTGAGGCCTCTATGGAGCGCATCAATCAATTTATGGACACTCCCGAGGGCATTGACAATACACCAAAGGTTGGCAAAATCCCCGAGGGAGCAATAGAATTTCACAATGTGAGTCTTGTGTATCCTGACACGGGTATAAAGGCGGTAAAAAATGTGGATTTCTTTGTCAAAAAAGGTGAAAAACTGGGCATAGTTGGCAGGACGGGGTCGGGAAAAACATCCCTGATAGACTTAATTGTGCGCACATTTGATCCCACAGGGGGAAAAATTGCGATTGGAGACACCGATCTGAGGGACTACGACCTACTCACCCTGAGATCTAACATTGCCTACGTTCAGCAAGACGTTTTCCTTTTTTCAGATTCCATAGAGCACAACATTATGTTTGGCAGGCCAGATACAGATTTTGAGGAAGTGGAAAAGTACGCTAAGCTGGCAGCCATTTACGATGATATACAGGAACTAGAGGAGGGGTTTAAAACGCTTACCGGTGAGCGTGGGGTCACCCTTTCTGGCGGGCAAAAACAGCGTATTTCCATTGCCAGAGCGCTAATAAGAAAACCCGAAATAATACTTCTTGACGATTGTCTTTCAGCTGTAGATACACAAACAGAGCAGCAGATTATTCACCATCTAAAAACCGAGCTGAGAGACAAAACTACCATCATGGTGACTCATCGATTGGATGCGTTACAGGATTTTGACCGAATCCTGGTACTGGACGATGGGGAAATCATAGAAAGTGGCACACATGAAAATCTTATAGAACAAGAGGGCGCATACTTCGAAATGTACGAGCGACAGAAACTAGATGAGGTAGAAGGTTAAATTCTTCAAAAGAAGGATTACTCCCACAGCCCTTTACCATAGCGCATTCCAGCATTTTACCCACTCTTCTAAGTGTGTATAAACGTTTACAAACGTATGTTCTACGGCTAGAGCGAAAGAGCAGGTTGATATTTGCACTGTCAATTCAATGGAACTGACTTTTACTAATTTATTCATCAATTTAAAACTTTTTCGCTATGACACGAGTAAGCAATTCTGTTCAATTAATCGGCAACCTGGGTGCCGACCCCGAAGTAAAGGTATTCGACAACGGCAATACCCTCTGCAGGCTTTCTGTTGCGGTCAATGAGTACTTTAAAGACCGCGAGGGAAACAATCAGAAAAGGACCAACTGGATGAGGGTCGCAGCCTGGGGCAAGACGGCCGAGCAAATGGTAAGCATTCTGTCAAGAGGCAGCCGCGTAGCCATCAATGGAAAGCTCATCAACCGCCAGTATGACGGCAAGGATGGGCAGCGCCGATATGTCACCGAGGTACAGGCCTACAATTTTCTCAACCTGACCAGAGCTTCGGACAAAGAAAAGTTGCCCTTTTGAGAGGGGTGATTAATCTACAGGTGTTTGCAGTTGGGTAGCCGGTAAGACGGTTTCCCAACTGCATTTTTTACCCTTCGCACCAAACTTGTGCGATCATTATCCTCGAGAAGGGATTATTTATTCGGTTTAAAGGTGAATTCCTTTTCGAAGCTGCAGGCCTTTTCGGTTTCCATAATTATTTGGAAATCGTATTCTTTGAGCCTTGGTAGAGTGAGTTTAAATATTGGTTTGTCGCTCTCGATCAACTCGCCATCACCGTATTTCAATCGGTACCTGGGAGTTCCGGCATATCGACCTTCAGGAAAAGCCTGAATGACCAGTTCAACACTGTCCCTGGTTCTGTCGGTTATGGATTTTTCTAGATTCCAGATCAGGTAGGGGTCTACCACATATAGGTCCTGCTCAAAATACTCGGGGCAATTTTGTGCCTCCATATTTCTGGGAACAAGTCTGACCTGAGCCTCACCAAAGCGAATAAATCGCAGTTCGGGATTTAACCCAACCCTCGACCCTATCATCGTACCGCCTTGAAAAAACTGCCACTGAAAACCAGAAGCTAAATCTTTAAATGGAGGGGGATCGACCTGCACGGTGGGTCCGCAAACTGAATCTGGAAGGAACTCTGTATCCGGGTCCAGGATGTTGACATGATAAGTGAATTTGCCCACACAATTATCTGAGGTTACGGTTGCTATAAATGTAGTAAAAGTATCCGGGTTTACGGTAATGATATGCTCTTCAGAAGATCCCACAATAACATCTTCCGGTTCCCATCTGACATCAAAATCCCGGTTACGGGGGTCGTAATGTTCATTCAACTCCAATTCCCCACCACAAGTATAATATTCTACCTCAAATTCATTGTTAAAAATAGCACCGGTAGCCACCCTCATATAATCAACATCGGCACAAACATCTCTGTTATTGACAAAGGGTTTGATGTAAATTTCCTCCGGCAACGGGAGGGTCACACTGGTGCTGGTATCGTAAACCCGGGCGTACTGATGATCGAACCAAATCACCATTTCAAAGTCCAATTCACCCAGTGGGATACCCCTACTTTTGGCTGTCAGAGAAAGCCTGATATCATCTTTTGTACAATCTGTCCAATCCAGGTCGTAGTAAATCCCAACCTCATCATCCCTTATCACAATGTTTTGTTGAACTGTGTCATGACAGTGTTCACCTGGGCCGTAAGCTATCCTGGTAATGCTGTACTCTCCCGGTCCGGGTATTAAAAAGTCGGGCCGGTCAGCCAGGGATGTCTGAATGGGATCATCCATATCTCTGAGTATCCAACGGCTTTCTTTAAATACTTCGCTTATCCCGGAAATATTTATCAGTGTATCCAAACAGTAGAAATCTTCTACTACAAAATCCGCCTCTGCTCCATCGCAGCCATCCACATGCATGTAAAAATCCCTGAAAATCTTCCCGGCCAAATCCTCACCTATGTAAAAACTGGCTGCTACACCTATGAGATATACACCGCGTTTATCGGGAACGCCTGTGATTCTTCCGGTCTTTGGATCTATCCTCAGAGGGGCGGCTCTATTACCCAACAAGTTATTTAAGGAAAATCCGTGTTCCAAACGCACCTTGCGATAGGGCAAAATGGATGTTGAATTCAAGTAAGGCAAAAAGAATTCATACCTCACGGAATCGTAGTCCTCAGCATTTATAACAGAATGGTCAAAGTCAATTGGCTCATTCAAACAAAAGTAGAACTCTTGCAATTGCCTGAAACTGGAGCTGCTCAAGCACTGACTGAGAGCAACTTCAGGTATATAGGTAGTTAAAATAGGGCCATTGGGAGTAGCCCTTCCTATATTATCTATGTGTACCTGCCTTGCGGAAAGTCTTGACGCAAGGTAATACCCACCCTCGACAAAATCCAGGTGAACGCGACCTCTGTAAACGGAGTAAGCCTTACAGGCCTTTTTTGGGACAAAATAGCAGTCACCGGGACCCGTTCCCTGATCCACCAATTCGCCTCCACCCACTTTTGTGAGTTGGACTTCCCCATTTTCACCAATATCCACTGCAGGCTCCAGATCCTTGTTTTGGAATACTTTAATAGATTTTCGAGGTGGCAGCGGGTCTCCTATTGTGAATTTGTAACAATCCCAGAAAACTACCATTCTGATTTCAAACTCATTGTCCCCGAGACACTTAAAATTCACCTCGCCACCGATCATAACCCCACTGAAGAGTGTCAATGGATTTAGGCAAAGAACCACAATAACTATTTTGGCTAAAACACTTATTTTTTCCATCTTGTATTATTAATCATGTATTTTTTCTGAATCTCAGTTCTTTCCAACGTTCATAGTTCTTGTCTTAAGGCCAAAATTACTAAAATTATTTTGTGCGTGGTTATGCATCTCATCCCCGGCTAGCTTTGAACCATTGAAAGTGCATTCCAGCAATAAAAAAACCAACATACTAACTTTAGCAAAGAACAATGACCGCATTATAAAATTAAGAGCCTGTCAAGGGCGATTTCGTTTGCCGAACCGGCTGGATAGGTTAAATAAGCCTTCTAAAGATGAGGCAGCATGAATTGCCTTCAGCACTTTTCGGCTTTTGATTATATGTTTTTATGGCAAATTCCTATTTTTGCGACCACATAAAAAATTGTATAATCAATGGCTTTTGACAAGGATAACGATCCTGTATTTACAAGGAAGATCAATGCAGGGAAGAGAAGGACTTATTTTATCGATGTGAGAACCACCCGCGGGGGAGACTATTACCTCACGCTAACAGAGAGTACCCGGAGGTCTGATGGTGAGGGCTACAACAGACATAAATTATTCCTCTACAAAGAGGACTTCAATAAATTTCTCGGGGGGCTTGATGAGGCAATCAAACACGTAAAAACTGAATTGATGCCCGACTATGATTATGAGGAATTCGACAAAAATTACGAAGACGAAGACCACATTGGCAATGATAACAATCCGGATTCAAGCTCAGAGTCAGACGAGGGTGAGGATAATGCCTCTGATAAAAGCAAGGAGGAGGATATGAGTTGGTGAGGTGGAGAATAGCATTCTACTAAACATAGCTACCCCATCAACGAATTACCATTTTAATTACACCTGTCCACTCCCCTGTTTTCAGTTGAATAAATACTCATCTGAATGATGATTCGGCTTGCTCAAATGATAGCAATTCATTCCTTTTTCTGTGTGAAGATTTGTTCGCCTGCTCAAATTCCCCAGTGAATACGGAGTCAGCAGCAAAACAGAGGATAAAGTTGGATGATTTGCCACAAGCCAGCAATCGCAAAGGAAAACAACCTCCACACATCAATTTTTACTGCAATCACCACCAATTGATCCATAGACATAAAAAAAGGGTTGGATTTAGCTCTTTTTACCACCGCCACTTCTACTCCCCTTTTTACCCTTGGCCGCAGACTTTTTGGCCGGAGCCTTCTTTTTTCTGGTCTTTTTCTCAAAAGCGCCCGGGATTTCCATTTCTATGAATTTCTTCACCTGATCGAGGGTGAATTCTTTGGCCTCCTCGGGGGTGTAACGGGTATTGTCTTTTTTCTTGGGCAGCTTGACTGATTTTTTGCCAAACCGGATGAAGGGGCCCCATCTGCCGTTTTCGAGATTGATCTTTTCGTCTTCCCACTTTTGGATGTAGCGGTTCTTCTCCTTTTCAATCTTGGCCTTAATCAGTTCAACAGCCTCCTGCTGTGTGATGGTCTCGGGATCGTACTTGCGGGGGATGTTGACAAACATGCCGTCCCACTTAAAGAAAGGACCAAATCTCCCCTTGCCTTTGGTAACCGGTTTGCCCTCGAAGTGAAAAACAGGTTCGTTTTCCTTTTCCTTGCGGCGGATGACCTCCTCTGCCACCGGCATATCCACCGTGAGCGGATCCACTCCTTTGGGCAGGGAGACAAAGGTGTCCCCCCATCTCACATAGGGTCCGTAGCGACCTACTCCCACAACTACTTCCCTGTCTTTATAGCTTCCCAGTTCCATAGGCAGTTTAAAGAGTTCAAGGGCGTCCTCCAAATTGATGGTTTCAATACTCTGATCGTGTCTGAGTCCGGCAAATTTTGGTTTGCCCTCTTCCCCGACTTCCTCTTTGGTGCCGATTTGGATGACCGGGCCGTACCTTGTAATTCGCGCGACCACGCTGTGTCCGCTCTTGGGATCCTTGCCCAAAATGCGCTCTCCGGTTTCCCTGGAAGCAGATTCCATTGTTTCCTCGACCAATTTGTGAAAGTCATTGTAAAAGTCCTTCAGCATTTTTTCCCGTTCGAGTTTGCCCTCCGCGATGATATCAAACTGTTTTTCGATGTCGGCCGTAAAGCTGTAGTCCATGATCTCGTCGAAGTGCTTGTCGAGAAAATCCGTGACCACCATTCCAATATCCGTTGGAAAAAGTCTGTTTTTGACCGCACCGGTTTTCTCCGACTCGATTTTTTCGGTCAACTTTCCGTTCTTCAATTCAATCAACTTATACTTTCTTTCCTCTCCATCCCGCGAATCTTTAATTACATAACCGCGGTCCGGCTCCATGATTTTACTAATGGTGGGGGCATAGGTAGATGGACGACCGATACCGAGCTCCTCCAGTTTTTTTACCAAAGATGCCTCGGAGAATCTGGCCGGGGGTCTGGTAAATCGCTCGGTGGCTGATGCCCTAAGAAGCGGGAGATTTTGACCCTTTGTCAACGGGGGCAATATGCCCGACTTCTCTTCGTCGTCGTCATCATCTTTGGACTCCATATACACCTTTAAAAAACCGTCAAAGAGCAAGACCTCACCAGTCGCCTGAAAGTAATCTTTTTCCAGTTTGGTTCCATCGATTTTGACAGTGGTTTTTTCCAATTCTGCGTCGGCCATTTGGGAGGCGATGGTCCGTTTCCAAATGAGTTCGTAAAGGCGCTGCTGATCTCTGTCCGAACCTGCCTGATGACGATCCATATACGAGGGTCTGATGGCCTCGTGCGCCTCCTGACTGAGTTTTTTCTTACCGGAATAATTTCTCGCCTTGTGGTACTTGTCCCCAAAGGTTGATACAATTTCCTGAGCAGCTGCAGCGATGGCCGTTTTACTCAAAACAGTAGAGTCTGTACGCATATAAGTAATGTGTCCAGCTTCGTAAAGCCTTTGGGCGGCAACCATGGTCCGCTTTACCGAAAAGCCCAACTTGCGGCTCGCCTCCTGCTGGAGGGTGGATGTGGTAAAAGGGGGTGCCGGTCTTCTCTTCAGGGGCTTTTTCTCGATTGATGATATGGAAAACGACGAGTCCTTGCAGGCTTCTAAAATTTTTCGGGCACTGTCCTCATCGTCCAATCTTCTGGAGAATTCAGCTTTCAGTTTGGCCTTCTCTCCTTTCTGACCTTCCACATCGAAAATGCCAATGAGTTTGAAGAAATTTTTGGACTTAAACTCATTGATCTGGCGCTCTCTTTCAACCACGAGCTTAACGGTGACCGATTGAACCCTTCCCGCGGACAATTTACCCTTCACTTTTTTCCAAAGGAGTTCAGACAATTCAAATCCCACCAGCCGGTCCAGGATTCTTCGGGCCTGTTGCGCTTCCACCAGATTTAAGTCGAGACGTCCGGGGCTTTGCACCGCTTTTTTTATGGCATTCTGGGTTATCTCGCGAAAGACGATCCGATTGGTCGTATTTTCATCCAGGTTTAGGACCTTGCACAGGTGCCAGGATATGGCCTCTCCTTCGCGATCTTCATCCGTTGCGAGCCAGACCTGCTCAGAGTTTTTCAACTCCTTTTGCAACTCACTTACCACTTTTTTCTTGTCAGGGCTTACGACATAGCGGGGTTTAAAACCTTTTTCAACATCCACACTGTTTTTTCCCTTGTCCAAATCTCTAATATGTCCAAAGCTGGATTTTACTTTGAAATCCTTTCCGAGGAAACGCTCGATGGTTTTTGCTTTGGCAGGAGACTCAACAATAAGAAGATTTTTGGCCATATCTGAATAATTATTTTATAAGGATGGGCAAAAGTACTAAAATCATTAAAACTACCCTTGCACCTTTTCTGGTTCAAAATGCTGCAAAAAATACTAAATAAAATATATAATCTACTGACATTTATTGGTTCTTATCGCCTTATTTGAACAACATTGGGTTTTTTGTGTGATAATATATAGATAATGTCTGAAAACCAATGACAAAATTTTTCGGCTATACATTTGGTTTCCGGTAATTAATTACTATCTTACATTCATTCTTAAATAAAAACTAATTAAAAAAATGGCTAATTGTTTTGCACTGATCGGTTGGAGTCAGCCGGTAATTGAGAGTATGCAGAAAACGGACAAACCTTTCGTGGTGGTCTCCCTACCTGAATTTGAACCCATCGCTAAAGAACAAGAAATTCCCTTTATATCCTACAAACTGGACACTTGGAGCGACACTTCGAACTCCATTGACCTCTTTGAAAAACTGAGGCCCTTTGGAGCCGATGTGGCAGTTCCTCTATACGAAGAGACTGTGGAATGGGCGGGTGCTCTGAATTCAATCTACAGAGACGACCCCAGGGTTTTAAATCGCGCCATGCTCTTTCGAAACAAAGCCATGATGAAGCGAAAAGCACTGATAGGAGGCCTGAAAGTCGGCTTGTTTGAAGAGGTGCACAACCCAAGACAGGTCGAGCAGTTCATGGACAGATTAAACGAGGCAAACCTTCAGTTGGCCGGCGAAGAGGATAGTTGGGTGCATATTAAGCCTTTTGCAGCAGCCGGTACCGTGGGGCACAAATTGCTCCGATCGAAGGAAGACATCATAAAAAAATTACAAGAGGAAGATTTTCCCTGTTTGGCTGAAAGTCACCTCTCCGGTAAGGAATTTTCATGTGAGGCCTACATCCACGGCGGTAAAGTCCGCTTTTTGAACATCACCGAATACGTTAAACTCGGATACTCCAATTTTGTGCCGGCGGGACCTGAATTGCAGGCCAAGCGCAAATTGATTCACGACCACGTGCAGCAGCTGGTCGATATTTTCGGAATCGAATACGGCATGATCCACCCGGAGTGGTTCCTCACTGAAAAGGACGAACTCAAGTTTGGAGAGACTGCCTGCCGGATACCCGGTGGCCACATTCTCGAACTGGTAACCAAGTCCTACGGATTCGATGCATTGGCAGCCTTTGTGCTCATTCACGATCCATCACTCACAGAGGAAGAACTCAACGAAATATTCCCCAATGACCAGGAGCATCCGGGAATTTACAACGGGAATGTGATGATCTATCCGCAAAAGAAAAAAATCTCGGAACTGATAGTACCCGAGGAGTTGCACGAAGACCCTTACTTTGAAGACCACACCCTGGTGCCACCACTTTCAGGGCAAAAACTGGGTGATAGAGAGGGATTTGGCAATCACTTCGGAACCATCAATTTCCGGGGAGAAGACGCTGAGCGCATGCGCGGATTGCTGGAACACTACCAAACTATTGACTTCTATCATTGAGCAGATTTTTCAATGGAAGCAATGAAAGTGATTTCGCAAAGAAAAGGATGAATAATTCATCGCAATAAAAAAAGCTGGGAGATGGTGAACAACACTGTCTCCCGGTTTTCATTATCAGGGATTTATACGTAAAAAGCTACGGAGTTCAGCCCCTGTTCAAAACTCTGAGCAGTATCTTATAAAGGTTAATTTTCACACAAAGAAGGGTAAAAGGCACTGACTGAAACCCTACAGTTTATATCTTTGGAGCTAATAAAATTTATGGAAGCAATCGCAGAGAGAGGAAACAATATTTTTCGCAGAGGAATAGACGAACTGGCAGATTCATCAAGCCTGACCAAACAGGAAAAGGCTATGAAGCTGGTAAGTAAGATGGAGCGCTTTGTAGTAAGCCGTGAGGGCATTGAAACGCTCTATAAAATATCGGGAGAACTGGATAGTGCCGGCATTTTTGAAGGCACAAACTGGGAAACTCCCTCCACCCTGGTCCCGTCTCTCGTCAGGGGAACGCTACTGGCAGGTCCTCCCACCAGCACCATGGAGGTAATCAGCGAACTGAGACTCCTTGCTGTTTCCCTCGGAGAATACCAAATGTCGGGATTTACCAAAGAGCAGGCTACTTCCTTTTTGGAAGATGTGCTGGTTCAAAATCTGGACTTTGCGCTGGGGACCCTCAGAGAAGAAGCCCGGGCAAGATTGAGAAGCAGGGAAGTAAAAAAGGTCTTTGCACTTTTTACCTACCTGATGGACCACCTGCCGCTGAATGGGATAAAAGAGCGTCTGAGCGAAGAGATCAAAATGATCTGTGCCCAACGCCCGGTTGAGACCCGCAAAACCAAGGATCTCATCCGGCTGATAAAAGACCGTATTGATATCTCTTCCGGTAGTGAATCGGACCGTGAGCTGCAGTTTTTTGTAGATGCGGTTTTTCATCCGAGTCCCTATTCAAAAAAGTACCCCGACCCCAAAACCTACGCCTCGCAGATAAAAAAACTATCTCACAAAGACATCTTAGAAGAGTGCAAAGCAATGGGTGAAGCCATGGAAAGGACTGGACTGGTAAGCCCCTGTCACCTGCCGCTTTTAGCCAATGTCATTGGGAGTGAAGATGAGCGCGAGCTGGTAGGAGATTGCCTGGCATTGAGTCCTGCGGGACGCGCTGAATGGGAAACACACAGAGAGTGGCTGCTAAAATTTTCGAAGGAAGTGGCGATGACCCACAGCCCGCAATCAATCTACGGACTGTCTAGACTGCTCAACAAAACCCTGGTTTCCAGGAAAGCTGTTCAGGCGGGCCTGAATAACATGCGAGGCATCAAAGTCCACCCGGTGGTGGGTCGTCAAATAATAAAATCGCTGGACGATTCCGCACAAAATGAAGAGCCACTGCCCCACTTGCTCAGTGGTATCGTGCGAATACTCGGACAACCTCTCGGTGTGGGACAGGGGAACAATCCCACCTGTCAATCTGCACGGGGAATCAGTCTCTGGAGCAGACACGCCCCTGCCAAGCTGATCGACATGGTGATTACCGTCGCCACCCAGAACAAACTCATCATGCGGTTTGAAAATTCAGAGTTGAATTCCAACAAGCTCGGTAAGGGATTGGTGGACAAACTGGATATGGAACTGGATGTGGTATCCGCTGTACTGGTACCCCATCTGGATAAAATATACAACGAGATGATGCGACTGGCCTCTGGTCGGGGTGAGGACCCCCACAAATGGGTCAATCCAGCACTTTACGGGCATTGGATACAGGTCGGTTTTGCTTCCGCTTACAACTACATGAGTAACTCAATCATGGATTACGAGGGTTTCACCCGCTTGTATTACTCGTCCTTTCATCCGGATTACAACGGGGGCAAGCAGATGACTTATCCCTGTCCTATTGGCATTTTCATCACCAGCGCACAGGGTGAGATGCTCGGATTTCACGCTATTTCGCTTTTGCGCATCGGCGAAACTAAAGAGGGTGAAATGCGCGCCTATTTTCTCAATCCCAATAATGAGGGTCGTCAAAATTGGGGACAGGGAATACGCCCAACCGTTTTTGGAAATGGAGAAGAAGCCGGAGAGTCTTCACTGCCATTTCACGAGTTGGCATCCAGAATATACGCCTTCCACTTTCACCCGGTGGACCATATACGCGGCGTAAGAAAAGTACCGGCAGATGAAATTAATCGCGTGCGCCAACTCGCATCGGAGAGTTGGGGTAAAAAATATATATGGACCGATATTCCTAAATTATGGTAAGACACTCTTCCAGAATAGAGTTGAGTCAGAAAGCACTGACCAGTAATATTAATTTTGTCAGAAAAAAGATAGGTCCCAAAGTGCGACTCTCTTCTGTGGTAAAAGCCAACGCCTACGGGCACGGCATAGATCCTTTCGTCACCATGGCTGAAAAAGCAGGTGTCAGACACTTTTCTGTGGCATCAGCTCACGAGGCGAATGAAGTCATTGCCTGCAAAAACAGCTCATCCTCAGTAATGATTATGGGTATTCTCTACGATGTGGATATCGCCTGGGCCATTGAAAATGAAATAGAGTTTTACATATTCAATTACGACCGTCTTCCCAAGGTCAAAAACATCGCCAAAGCCCTCGGGAAGAAAGCGATCATTCACCTGGAGGTCGAAACGGGGGCCAATCGCACCGGCCTGCCTAAAGAAGACTTTGGAAAGGCACTCACCTTTATTAAACGAAACCGCAGTCTCATACAATTTGAGGGTCTTTGTTCTCACCTCGGTGGTGCGGAGAGCGATTCCAACAAATTCAAGGTCGATCTTCAGCACAAGCGGTTTAAGGACTTTATAAAGTTGTGTAAATCGCGGAAAATGCTGCCCAACTACATCCACCTGGCATCTTCTGCGGGCTCTCTGGTTTATCCCGAAATGCGTTATAACATGGTCAGAGCCGGAGTCATTCAATACGGGTTTTGGCCCTCACCAGATGTCTATTACCACCATTTGGACGAGGTTAACAAGTCCTCCGACAGAGCACTGAAAAGAATTATCACCTGGAAAACCGATATCATGGATTTG
>REEO01000053.1 GCA_007695035.1 Saprospirales bacterium
GTAAAACCTCACTCCTTGATTACATCCGATCAACTAAGGTGGCAGCCGGAGAAGCCGGTGGTATTACCCAGCACATTGGAGCTTACGAGGTAAAACTCGGAGATAAGGAGCGCAGAATCACCTTCCTGGATACACCGGGTCACGAGGCATTTACTGCGATGCGTGCACGGGGTGCTAAGGTGACCGACGTGGCTGTAATTATCGTTGCAGCGGATGATAAAATAATGCCGCAAACCAAAGAGGCGATTTCACACGCACAGGCCGCCGGGGTGCCCATCGTTTTTGCCATAAACAAAATCGACAAAGCCGGTGCAGACCCTGATAGAATCAAACAGGAACTGGCCAATATGAACCTCCTGATCGAAGAGTGGGGAGGGAATTATCAGTCACAGGATATTTCAGCCATCAAGGGAACCAATGTCGATGAATTGTTGGAGAAAATCCTCCTGCAGGCTGACTTATTAGAATTACAAGCGAATCCGAGCCGAAGGGCGATTGGTACAGTCCTGGAGGCTTCTTTGGATAAAGGTCGCGGTTATGTGACAAAAATCCTGGTTCAAAACGGAACTCTGAATATGAGTGATCCGGTGGTTGCAGGAGAATTCCAGGGCCGTATCAAGGCTATGTTCAACGAACACGGAAAGCGAATAAAAGTAGCCGGCCCCTCGAAGCCGGTTTTGATCCTCGGTCTCAGTGGTGCTCCGCAAGCCGGTGAACAGATTAAAGTAATGCCCTCGGAATCCGAAGCAAAAGAATTGGCTTACAAAAGGGCGCAGATCAACAGAG
Organism: Saprospirales bacterium; assembly: GCA_007695035.1. Classification (GTDB taxonomy): domain Bacteria; phylum Bacteroidota; class Bacteroidia; order Chitinophagales; family Saprospiraceae; genus PWJY01. The sequence continues at coordinate 787 of REEO01000053.1, forward strand.
AGCAATCCAACAGAGCGAGTAAACGCATCAGTCTGGATGAAATCGGAAGGCGCCTCGCACTTGGAACCTTTAAGGAACTCAACCTCATCGTCAAAGGTGACGTGGACGGATCTATCGAAGCGCTTTCAGATGTACTCATCAAACTCTCTATCGAAAGCGTACAGGTGAATGTAATCCACAAGGCTGTGGGTCAGATTATCGAATCAGATGTACTGCTCGCTTCAGCCTCAGACGCCATTATCATCGGCTTCCAGGTCAGACCATCCATGGCGGCGAGAAAGCTGGCAGAAAAAGAGGGTGTTCAAATCCGAACCTACTCCATCATTTACGAGGCGATTGAAGAGATAAAATCTGCAATCCAGGGTATGATGGAACCTGTGCGAGAAGAAAAAATCGTCGGAAATGTCGAAGTTCGCGAGGTTTACAAGATCAGCCGGGTGGGTACAGTTGCCGGTTGCTTTGTGACGGATGGAAAAATTCACAGAAACTCCAATGTCAGAGTGATACGGGAGGGTATTGTGATCTATCCCACCAAAGAGGGCGTGACCGGGGAAATCAGTTCTTTGAAACGGTACAAAGATGATGTCAAAGAGGTCAAATCAGGACTGGAATGCGGTATCACCATCAAGAACTTTAACGACATCAAAGTCGGAGATGTGATTGAGGCTTACGAAGTCATCGAGGTAAAAGCTGAACTCTGATCCACCTAACCACCAAAGACCCGGGGTTTACAAACTGAAATGGAGCTCAAGGAGGAATTAGACTATTTTGCAGACCTTTACAACTGCAGGGATTTTATTCCAGAGGATCCCATCTCCGTGCCTCATCGATTCAGTCGCAAGCAGGACATTGAGATAAGCGGATTGATTGCAGCCACACTGGCATGGGGTCAGCGCAAAACCATTATCAAAAATGCCAATCGCTTTGTGGCGCTCATGGGCGATTCACCCTACGATTTTGTGCTCAATCACCGGGAGGAGGACAGAAAGGCATTTCTCGACTTTAAACACAGGACGTTCCAGCCCCCGGATGCCCTCGCCTTTTTAAACTTTTTCCAAAATTACTACAGAACCCACGACAGCCTCGAAGATCTTTTTGCGTCCCCGATATCAAAAGAGGATACCACCGTAGAGAATTCACTTATTAATTTTCACCGGAAGTTCATGAAATTGAGTGAAGCAGCCATCCGCACCAGGAAGCACGTCGCCAGCCCGGAGCGAAAAAGCAGCTGTAAACGCCTCAATATGTTTTTGAGGTGGATGGTCAGGAGAGATGGCAAAGGAGTTGACTTTGGCATTTGGAGGAAAATCAGTCCTTCCCTGCTCTGCATACCCTTCGATGTACATGTGGAGCGCATCGCCCGAAAGCTCCATCTGGTAAGTCGCAAGCAACGAGACTGGAAAACCACCCTTGAACTGACAGCCCGGCTCAGGGAATTTGACCCCAAAGATCCCGCCAAATACGACTTTGCCCTTTTTGGGATGAGCCTGGCAGAAAAGGATATTTTAGGCGGGGCGAAGTAGCTTGCCGGGAATAAGCTTGGTTTGGATGTGCGAATTTAATTCCAGCCTTAGGTATTTCTATAGCCCGGTCTTGATTGTACCCCTTCAGAGTGTGAGATAGACGTTGATTCTGTTGTTGCAGTTGATGCACCAAGATAATGGGGAGAGGGAGCGCACCGATCGCCCAGCCCCCTCAGAACAACAGTCTTAAGCGTTTAGAAAAAAGGACCTACTTTTTTTTAGTCTATCGTTCTTTATACTTTTGAGGATAAATATTTCCAGGAATGAAAAGTAGTGATCAATTTATCAAAAATCCAAGGAGTATCGCAGTGACTGCCATTTGTGGTCTGGCTTTGGTCGGTGTCTTAGTGGTATTTTTATGGAATATTGAAAATCCATACAACATGATGGCATATAACTTAATTTTTGCTGTTAGCGGGGTACTTTTAAACAGGCTATTGCCCCCCTCCGAAAAAGTGGCCCGGCTTCAATTTAGAATTTTGAGACTTGTCACTGAGACCTTATTTACAATAGGATTGGTTGGTGTAATTGTTTGGTGTGTATTTTATGAAACCAGGTCCCACTTCTTTGAGTTGCTATTGTTCCCTATAATTATACTTGCCGGATACTTACTCATTAAATATACTTTTGGCCCACATGCGCATGAGAGAAGGTAGAACGGCCTCTTAAATGACGTACTTCATTTCCAATGTTGATTTAAATCAACGGCGATTATCCGTAATAGTGATAAATTTGGGGTAGAAAAAAGTATGTTATGAATATGGATCAAAAAGTGAGCGAGATAATGTCCACCAATGTGCACTCGGTAAAATTAACCGACAATCTGCACAGGGCGATTAGACTTATCAGAAAGCATAAAATACGCCACCTACCCGTGGTGGATGGCAAGCAAATTGCAGGTATTATAAGCAGTACAGACCTGAATAGGCTTACATTCGGGGGCATTTTTGACAATCAAGACAGCAGCGATGAGGCCATTCTCGAGATGCTGAGCATACCTCAGGTAATGACCAGCAAGCCCAGAACGGTGAATGTCAATAATACAGTGACTGAAGTGGCGGAAATTTTTGTCAAGGAGGGTTTTCACGCCATGCCGGTGGTCGAGAACGATGTACTTGCAGGCATTGTGACCACCACGGATGTCATTAAATTTATGTTGGGAAAGAAGTAAACCCAATAGAATGTGAAACTGTTGCGTTTTCACCAAATGATTTACCGGAGAATAAATTGATCTGTAAAGATCTGCATAACAGCTGAAAGAGTTAATCAGGTTAAAAAAAAGTTTATCTTTGCAATGTAAATTACCTGAAAGGATAAATCACTCCTCCAAAATAACCAGACGAGTCTTGATAAATCCAAATCGAATCAAGGCCCAGATACAATAAAAATTGCGGAGTTGAGTGCTTTTAAAAAAGCCCGGCTGGAAATCCAACCGGGCTTTAATATTTTAGTCACATTGACCTCTGAACGGGATCATCCATAAATTTACATCATACCTGGCATTCCACCACCCATTCCTGCACCAGGTGCACCACCGCCATCATTCTCCTCTGGAATGTCGTTTATCACACATTCTGTAGTGAGTACCATGGAAGCGATTGAGGCTGCATTTTCAATGGCGATACGCGCCACTTTTGTCGGATCGATCACACCTGCTTTAAGCAAGTCCTCAAACTCACCAGTTCGGGCGTTGTAACCGAATCCTCCTTTGCCATCTCTAATGGCGTTGAACACCACTGAAGCTTCCTGTCCTGCATTGGATGCAATGATTCTGGAGGGCTCTTCCAGGGCCTTTTTGACGATGTTAATACCGATATTTTGATCGGCATTTTCAGCTTCCAGGTTTTCGAGGGCGCTAATGGCGCGAACAAAAGTCACACCTCCACCTACTACTATTCCCTCTTCAACTGCAGCGCGGGTAGCGTGAAGGGCATCATCAACCCTGTCCTTCTTCTCTTTCATTTCCACTTCGGTGGGAGCACCTACGTAAAGAACCGCTACTCCACCTGCGAGCTTAGCCAGCCTTTCCTGCAACTTCTCCTTGTCGTAATCAGAAGTGGTAGAATCAATTTGCTGCTTGATCTGGTTGATTCTGGCTTCGATCATTTGGTTGTCGCCTCTTCCGTTGACGATGGTCGTATTGTCCTTGTCAACGCTGATTTTCTCTGCAGAACCGAGGTGATCCAGCTCGACATTTTCGAGCTTGTATCCCTTTTCTTCCGAAATTACCGTACCACCTGTAAGGATGGCGATATCCTCGAGCATTGCCTTTCTGCGATCGCCAAATCCGGGAGCCTTAACGGCTACCACTTTCAACTGAGCTCTGAGTCTGTTAACAACCAATACACCCAGTGCCTGGCTCTCAATATCCTCGGAAATGATCAACAGAGGCTTGCCCGCATTCATCACCTTCTCCAAAACCGGAACGATGTCAGTCATATTGGAGATTTTTTTGTCGTGGATCAGGATGTATGGATCTTCGTACTCAGAAACCATATTTTCACTATCCGTAACAAAGTAGGGAGAGAGGTAACCGCGGTCGAACTGCATACCGAGCACTTCGTCCACATAGGTCTCCGTACCCTTTGCCTCCTCAACAGTAATAACACCGTCCTTAGAGACGCGCTTCATTGCATCGGCGATCAACTTACCGATCTCGCCATCGTTATTTGCAGAGATGGAAGCCACCTGGCGAATCTTCTCAAAATCATCTCCAATGATTTCACTCTGTTCCTTGATGTTGTCAATGACCACTTTAATGGCCTTGTCGATACCGCGCTTCAGGTCCATGGGGTTGGCACCTGCAACTACGTTTTTCATACCGGCACGAACCATAGCCTGGGCCAAAACCGTGGCTGTAGTAGTTCCATCACCGGCGATATCAGCGGTCTTGGAAGCCACTTCCTTAACCATCTGAGCGCCCATGTTTTCAATAGGCTCTTCCAATTCGATTTCTTTGGCCACCGTTACACCGTCCTTGGTGATCTGGGGTGCGCCAAAAGACTTTTCGATTACTACATTGCGACCTTTGGGGCCTAGCGTTACTTTTACGGCGTTGGCAAGGGAGTCGATACCTTTGATCAGTCCGTCTCTTGCATTCGCGTCAAAACTTATTTTTTTTGCCATGTTGTTTTCATGTTTTTAATTAGTGAAATAAATAAAACTGGTTGGGGGATCAAAGGAAGATTAGAGGATAACCAAAATATCGTCCTCTCTCATAATGAGGTAATCTTCACCCTCAAAATTAATTTCCTGACCGGAGTATTTTCCATAGAGAACTACATCTCCTTTTTGAACGGTCATGGAGTTACCATCTTTACCGGGTCCGACAGCAACCACTTCGCCCTTCTGCGGCTTTTCTTTGGCGGTGTCCGGAATAATGATACCACCCTTGGTTTTCTCCTCGGCAGGTGAGGGTTTTACAACTACTCTATCACTGATAGGCTTCATAATTCGATATGATTTTACTTAGGTTAAACAGATAAGATTTTAAACATACATACGGTAACTATCACAAGCTGTGCCAATGCAGGTATTCTGCCAAAATTGCACCCCTCACTGCCAAAAAAACACCACCTGAGTGTTACAACATTGCCAAAATGACAAAAGGCCCGGCGGTAAATACGCCAGGCCTTTCGTAAACATCGGTTTTGGTAATTTATCTTTAGATTACACCACCGGGGCTGACGAAAAAGGTCGCCAGAAAACAGAGGCCAAAAAGAATAATGGCCAATCCCCAGGTTAGTTTCTCCACAAAATCAGTGGATTTGGCAGCACCGAACATTTGGTTGGCACTCTGGCCTCCGAATGTGGAATCCACTCCTCCACCTTTGGGGTTTTGGATCAAAACCACCAAAGTGAGCAGCACACAAATCAGTGCTATTAAAATTGTCAATCCTACCAACATATCGTTAAAAATTTAAGTCTTTCTGATTTTGGACGCAAAGTAACTACTTTTTTCCGGATATAACAAACTCAACTTCCGATACATTTCATTGGCTTCTTCAATATGGCCCTGTGAGGCGAGCAAATCTGCAAGTGTTTCGGAGGCTATATCGGGCTTAAGATCAGTATCTCCGTGCTTTCCAGCGTCTTTCAACTGGTCGGTGATGTCCGCCTCGACCTCTTTATTTTCGTCCGAACTTTTTTCTGAAAAATTTTCCGGCTCCTCGCTTTCCTCAGAACTTTTCATGCCGGCCGATTCTTCTTTCTCACCCCCGGGCCTTTTGACACCTCCTTTTGGAGCCCTGAGCCATTTTACAAAATCGGACTTTGGCTCCTCATCCCCGGTCGTATTTTCAAAGTCATCAGCAACGGGACGCACCATGAATTCATTCATATCCCTACCCTGCTCTCCGGAACCGGTTTCATCAGCTACTGCATCAGCCTCCACGGCGGTTTGAGCCTCAACAACTTCTTCCTGAACCTCCCTCTCTTCTCCGGCATCGCTTTTCTCTTGTACATCTTCCAAAGCCTCTCCGGCATCTGCAATCGATTGTTCTCCCACTTCCTCTTTACCTTCAGTTTCTTCGGCTTTCTCCCCTTCGGAAATAGAATCTTCAGCCACTTCCTCTGCCGGTGATTCAGTTTCATCATCAGGTTCCTCGATTTGGCTTTCCTCTCCTTCCTCATGCACATCTTTATATAATTCCTCAGATTCAGATTCGGATTCTCCCGGGCTTTCCTCCAAAGCGTCCTCCACTTTATTTTCCGCAGCCTCACCGGGAGCATCGTCCCGGAGCACCAGAGATGTTTTCGGCTCTTCGTCCGGTTCTGAAGGCTGACTTTCACCCTGAATTTCCTCTCTAACCATAGCCACATTATCGGCGGATTCGCTTTGACTCTCTTCCTCTGCGCTACTATCAGGTAGGGGTTCAGTTGTCGCTTCCGTCTTTTTATCCACTGTTTCTTTCACCTCATCAGTGCGGTGGTCTCTGTCGAACTTTATTTTTTCCACCTGGCTGAAAAAAGCCTGTTGGTCTCCCATAAAGAGACTTTCGGTGGCGAGTTCGGAGTCAGATATCTCTCCTTTTTCCAACCTTCGCTTTATGAGTTCCCAGCGAATATTGGCAGCGTAGGGGTGGGCTTTCAGCATGTTGCTGAGTTCCTCCTGTGGAATATCCTGAAGTTTATTGTCACTGAACGTTTTTTTCATAAAAAATTGATTTACCAGTTAGAAAAAGCCCGGTTAAAAATGTCTTCTGTCAGTTGTTCAAAGATACTATTGACCAGGGTATCCTCCACATCGATCAGGTTTTGATCCGCAGGAAAATCCTCAAAAAAGGAGAAGGTCTCCTCCCATTTGTCGTTTTCGTTCTTGTTACTGATGTACTCCACTCTAACCCTTATTTGAAGGCGATTCTGGCCTGAAAATTCACCTGGTTGGGGGTCCATGGCAGTGACATCATAGGCCGTGATGGTTCCGCTGAGCTCGAGATCGGGATCCGTATCAGTCAATGAAAGACGGGTTTCCAGCCGTATTTTGTCCCTCAATGCCTCCGCAAAATCTTGGCTGAGGGTAATGGGTGCATTGGGAGCACTCAAATTGAAATCGCCCACATAAAAGGTGTTCACATTGCGGTCAATGCTCACCCCCCTGAAGGAATAGCAATTCAATGAGGAAACCAGTACGAGACCAATGGCCAGACACCTGAATGCGCGTGAATTAACTACCGCCAACAACTCATCACTGACTGATTTCATATTGTTTGATCTTCCTGTAGAGGGTCCTTTCAGAAATGCCGAGTTCCAACGCTGCATCTTTTCTGCGGGCCCTGTGTTTTTCCAGTGCTTTTCTGATGAGCGCCTTCTCGTTTTCCTCCAGCGACAGGCTCTCTTCCACCTCGTTTTCATCTTCGGAACTCAGCTTGTCGCCATTGATAACGATGGATGGGATATTTTGGTCGTCGGTTGGCGATTTTTTTAGATAATCTGCAAAAGAAGCATCCCCTGAAGATATTTCCTCCTCGGTGGGGTAATCAACGGGAGGCGCCAATTGCTTCAGTTCCCCCTGATCGGGAAAGCTCAGGTCATTTCGATTGACCAGTTCCATTACGAAGCGCTTGAGTTCCGTGAGGTCTTTTTTCATGTCAAAAAGCACCTTGTAGAGTAGTTCGCGCTCTGTGGAACTGCCCTTTTCTGCCTGCTCAATTCGGCGTGGTGCGGGCAAATGACGCTCTAACAACTCCGGCTTGATCCCCACCAGCTCCTCAGCCGTCACCGTTTCAGATTTGGCGAGGACGGAGCTCTGTTCTGAAAGATTTTTCAACTCTCTGATGTTACCGGGCCAGGCGTAGTTTTCCAACAAAATGGAGGCCTTGTCATCCAGTTCGATGGCCCTGCCCCTGTATTTTTCAGCAAAATCAGTGGTAAATCTCCTGAAGAGCACCAGTATGTCCTCCCGTCTCTCGCGAAGTGGAGGAATTCTAATGGGTACCGTATTGAGGCGGTAAAAGAGGTCTTCCCGGAATTTTTTGTTGTAAACTTTTTCCTTCAGATCGACATTGGTGGCAGCCACAATGCGCACATCCGTTTTTCTGACTTTTGAGGAGCCCACGCGGAAGAATTCTCCTGATTCGAGCACCCGGAGTAAAAAAGCCTGGGTGTCCATGGGCATTTCAGCTATTTCGTCCAGGAAAAGGGTCCCTCCGTCCACCGTTTCAAAATACCCTTTTCGCTCGCCGGTAGCACTTGTAAAGGCCCCTTTTTCGTGTCCGAAAAGTTCTGAATTGATGGTTCCCTCCGGTATGGCTCCACAGTTGATAGCGATAAAATTTTCGTGCTTGCGGATGCTTTGGTCGTGAATAATGCGGGAAAAAACCTCCTTACCCACACCGCTTTCACCGTTTATCAAAACAGTCAGGTCCGTTTTTGCCACCCGCATTGCCCGCTCCAAAGCCTGATCCAGCTTTGGGGAAGTACCCACTATGCCGTAGCGCATTTTGGTGGATTGAATTGCCGGGTTTCTGCTCATTTTATTTTATCCTGACTTTTTTATCGAAAAAACGCGCTCAGACCTCAAAAGGAATCTCTCCTATGAGGGTGGCACTGGTAACTTCCCGCACCTTTACATGGGTGTAATCACCGGGCTTGAGACCGGGTTTTTTAGGGAAAACAATCATCTTGTTCTGCGAATTCCGCCCCTTAAAATCGTTTTTGTCTTTTTTGGAATCACCCTCTATCAACACCTTAAAGGTTTTTCCCACATCTGCCTGATTGTGCTTGAGGGAAATTTCATTCTGCAACTGAATAATTTCCTGCAGTCTTCTCTTCTTAACTGCTTCAGGCACATCGTCCTCGTACTTTCGCTCGGCAAGCGTACCCGGCCGCTCTGAATACATAAACATGTACGACATGGAGTATTTGGAATACTCCATGATGCTCAGGGTTTCCCGGTGCTCTTCCTCCGTTTCGGTGCAGAAGCCCGCGATCATATCAGATGAAATGGCACAATCTGGAATCACCTCGTAAATCCTCTTCACCTTGTCCATGTACCACTCTCTGGTATAGGTCCTGTTCATCAAATCCAGTACCCGTGAATTACCAGACTGGACGGGCAGGTGGATGTAATTGCAGATATTGTCGTAGTCTCGGATGGCATAGAGCACATCATCTGTGATGTCTTTGGGATGGGAGGTGGAAAATCTAACCCTGAGGTCGGGATGCACATCGGCCACCATTTTCAGTATGCGGGCAAAACTAAAAACCTCCTCGTTCTCGGGATTGATCCACTTGTAGGAGTCCACATTTTGACCCAAAAGCGTCACCTCTCTGTATCCTTTTTCATAAAGCTGAGCAGCTTCGGCCACGATAGTAAATGCATTGCGGCTTCGCTCCCTGCCCCTTGTAAATGGTACCACGCAAAAAGAGCACATGTTGTCGCATCCCCTCATTATGGAAATAAAAGCAGTAACTCCGCTTGAATCCAATCTCATGGGATTAATATCCGCGTAAGTCTCTTCTCTGGAAAGAAATACATTGACCGCCTTTTGCCCGCTATCTGCAGTTTGAACCAATTTGGGCAGATCGCGGTAAGCATCGGGCCCCACCACCAGATCAACGAGTTTTTCCTCGTCCAGCAGTTTGGTCTTCAACCGCTCCGCCATACAGCCCAGTACGCCCACCAGTGTTCCGGGCTTTTGCTGCTTCACTTTGTCAAAAATTCGCAGCCTCTTTCTCACTGTATCCTCTGCTTTTTCTCTAATCGAGCAGGTATTGATGAGAATCAAATCGGCCTCTTCCATATTTCGGGTGGAGTCAAATCCAACGCCACTTAGCACGGAGGCCACTATTTCGCTGTCGCTGAAATTCATTTGACATCCGTAACTCTCGATGTAAAACTTTTTGCGGTCAGATCCATCGACCGGTTTTCCGGCCGCATCGTCGTAAACTTCCCCCTGGCGATTGGGATCAATGACTTTTGGCACCGTTTCGAGTGTGGGATTGTTGTTGTACATAATACACTTCTTTAATTTGGGATGCAAAGATACTAAACCAGGACGAATTCCATGACATAATGACAGGCATTTATCCGGTCTCGCAAAATAACGTGACTTGAGGTCAATTGTTACAAGACGGAGACCCGCATTCTGCGAAATTTGGTTGCCTTAGGAAGGAAATTTAAAATAGGAATGAAGGTACTATTTCAATCAGTGAGGATAAAGCAGCTTTCATAAAGTAATTGCTCCACCACTTCTAGTTTGTGAAGGCCGAGCAGCTCACCCCTTACAAAGCGGAAGTGTTTGAAGAATTTAGGGAAACTGTAGGAGAAATAAATGGAAGTAGGGCCAGCAAGAAAAAGTGATGGTACGGGACTCATTATTTTTCCCATACACCCAAAAAGCCACCCTCCGCCAATGCCACAAAATCTGTTTCGACTACCGAATGTTTGTCTCTCCGGGTTTTTCCTAAACGTTGCAAATTGCGTGATCGGGTTAAGATTAGGGATTTTGAGATGAATACCGTCTCATGAAATACCCCCTCCGCCATTTTTCTGTAGGTTATTATGTCAACCACTTCGGGGTTTGATTAAAGCTTGGATTGGGTTTCTAACATACTGTAACGACATTGTCACGCCTATCAAATCACCCCCTTTAACACACCCCTTACCGAACCATGCGAAACTGCGATTGGTTATATCATCTGAAGCAAAATAAGTATCTTAGCCCCATGGTAAGATTAGGATTAATTGGATTTCCGCTGGTGCATTCTTTTTCACCGCCCTATTTTGAGCAAAAGATTGAAAGTAGCGGCCTGGGGGGCAAGGTGGAATACCGGCCCTACCCCCTCCGGGAGACTGAGGATTTGAAAAAATGGCTGAAGCTGAGAGGATTGAAGGGAGTGAATGTGACCATCCCCCACAAGCGGAAGGCAGCGGCCGAAATGGATGAATTGGATAATTGGGCAAAAGCAGCGGGCAGTGCCAATACACTGTGCGAGTTGTCTGATGGAAGGTGGAAGGGCTACAACACAGACGCTCCCGGCTTTCTATTGACTTTACACAACGAGTTAAATAAATTTGACAAAGCCCTGGTTCTCGGGACGGGAGGTGCTGCAACTGCTGTAATGGCGGCGCTGAAAAGCCGGGGAAAGGCAGTGAATGCTGTTTCAAGCTCTGGTCGTGGGGACTTCGGCTACGAAAAGCTGCAAGAAATTGATTTTTCAGGGTTTGGACTTATAGTTAACTGCACCCCTCTCGGTACTTTCCCCGCGACCAGGGAGGCCCCAGACATACCTTATGACCGCTTGAAACCCGGTCAAATATTATACGATCTGGTTTACAATCCCTCTGAGACTTTGTTTTTGAAACGAGGAAAGGAGCGGGGTTGCAAGACCAAAAACGGCTATGAAATGCTAATCAACCAGGCAGAGCACTCCTGGCATATCTGGCATACGGCTTTTATTCAACCACAATCAACAGGAAAGAAATAATGTCAAAAGTGGACCTTAATGATACACGCATTGCATTCGCTTCAAAGAGCAACGAAGAGCTGGAAACCATGGAGTTTTTATTCCGCCTGATGAGCCACGCCTGGCTCTCAAAGGTTGGGTCAACCCTCGGTCTCAAAGCGGTAAAGTGGAATCTCCCCTTCGCGCGAAAGATTGTGCGAAAAACCATATTCAGGCAGTTTTGCGGGGGCCGGACCCTGGATGAAGCCCTCCCAGTTATTTCCCACCTCCATAAATACGGAATAACAACCACTCTGGATTACGGAGCTGAGGGAGGAGAAGCTGAATCGGAGTTTGACAAAACAGCGGCCAATCTCAGGGCCTCACTGGAGTTTGCCGTTTCCCATGAGGCGGTTCCGTATATAAGTTCGAAGATCACAGGCCTTGCCCGGACTGAATTGCTGAAGAAATACCAGCGCGACAAAAACTCCCTGACCGAAAAAGAGAAAGCCGAATTTCAAAGAGTCAGAGACCGGATTGATAGTATTTGCTCGGCGGCAAAAGAAACTGACGTGGCCGTTATGATAGACGCGGAGGAGACCAATATTCAGGGGACCATCGACAGTCTGGTTGAGGAGATGATGGAAAAATACAACCATGAGCGGGTGGTAATATATCATACTTTTCAACTCTACAGAAAGGACAAACTGGGATACCTCAAAAGCCTCTATGAAAAATCGAGGGAAGCTAATTACCTGCTGGGTGCCAAGCTCGTGCGCGGAGCCTATATGGAAAAAGAGCGGCGCTGGGCGAGAGAAGGGGGCTATCCCTCCCCTATTCACGACACCAAGGAGGATACCGACAGGGATTACAACCGCGCTGTGCTGTATTGCATTGACCGGTACCGGGAGATTGCACTTTGCAATGGATCTCACAATATGAAGAGCGCGGAAATAATGGTCAAAAGAATAGATGAGCTCGGTTTGCCCAGAAATCACCCACACCTCAACTTTTGCCAGCTTTACGGCATGAGCGACTACATCACCTACAACCTTGCCGCAGAGGGTTACAATGTATCAAAATACGTGCCCTATGGTCCGGTCAGCGAAGTCATTCCATATCTGGTGAGAAGGGCCGAAGAAAATACGGCCGTAACCGGAGAAATGGGGAGGGAATACAAGATGATAAAGCGGGAAATAGATCGTCGGAAGCAAGCAGGTCAGGCAGACTAAAAAAGGCCCGGAGAAACTCTCCGGACCTTCCTTTTTCGGTGGGTGGCTAATGGGATTTGAACCCACGACCCCCAGAACCACAATCTGGTGCTCTAACCAACTGAGCTATAGCCACCATTTAATTACGGAACGCAAAGGTAATTTCTTCCGCTCAATTAACGGTGACTTTTTGCAAAAAAGTTTAGCTGGCCAAAGCCTGCTGGTATTTTTTGCTCACTGCATCCCAGTCAACAACATTCCAGAATGCGTTTATATAATCTCCCCTGCGATTTTGATAATGCAGGTAGTAACCGTGCTCCCAAACATCAACTCCGAGGATGGGCGTACCCCTTTCGTCATCAGGGACTACATCCATGAGCGGATTGTCCTGATTGGGAGTCTGCGTGACCTTTAAGTCGCCATTCTCATCCACAATCAACCAGGCCCAACCACTTCCAAACTGGGTCATACCATGTCTATGAAACTCCTCTTTGAAATTTTCAAATGAACCGAAGGCCTCGTCCATGGCAGCAGCCAAATCACCCTCAGGCTCTCCACCTCCATCCGGGGACATTATCTCCCAAAACAAAGCGTGGTTGTAGTGACCACCACCATTGTTTCTAACGGTCATGCTGTGTTCGCTGATGTTTTTCATAATCTCCTCAAGGCTCATGTTTTCGAGCGGGGTTCCGGCAATTGCACCATTAAGATTATTAATGTATGCCTGGTGGTGACGCGTATGATGGATTTCCATAGTTTTGGCATCGATATGTGGTTCCAATGCGTCGTACTCATAGGCCAAATCCGGCAGGGTGTGAATTTCATTGTTATCCACCACTGCTTGTGCGTTTGGGCCGTTGTCTTCATCTCTTTGAGTATCGGTTGCCTCCTGGCAGGAAGTCAACAGTAAAGCAGCGCAGAGAGCAAAACTTAAAGTGGTCATTAAATTTTTCATCATTATCAAATTTTTGTTGCGAAATAGGTTCAGATTGAATCTGTGACAATTGATTCTTTTACGCAACATTTAACTTGTACTAATGTTTAAAACCCACGGATTTTCTAAGCATACAATCTCTCCCACACATGGAGTTCCAATCCATTCAATCATCTCAAAACGCAATTTTTTGAAAAAAGGATTACCTGACTAGGCAATCTCCGGAGGTTTGCAATTGGATTTAGGACCGGTTGTTTACTTCTAACAGGTCAGCAAAAACAATTTACTACCTAACAGATAATAAATCCCGATTCGGGGGTATTAATTTAGGGAAAAGCCAATAAGGAGCAATGAAAAATATAGACTGGAATGTGGAGGGAATGAGTTGCGGTGGGTGCGTTCAGAAAGTTCGGCAACAACTCGAGAAATGCGGGGCAGAGAACATCTATATCGACCTGGCCTCGGGTGAGGTAGAATTTACTGTGGAAGAGGGCAGGAAGGGGGTTCTGGACCAGCTAAAACGGGCCGTGCAGAAACTCGGATTCAGTGTGAGGGATGAGCAGGCAGCCAAAGAGCCGGTATTCAGTTTAAAATGGAAACTCATACTGGCGACCATTTTCACCCTGCCCCTTTTGTTGGGCCACATGCTAATGATGACCCCGCTGCCCATGCCCGATATTTTTATGGACCGGTATTTCCAGTTGATCGTCTGTCTGCCGGTTTATCTGATAGGGTTGCAGCACTTTGGGACCAGTGCCCTGGGCGCTATACGGAGTGGCACTTCCAATATGGACGTATTGATCTTTATGGGGACCACGGCCGCATTTTTTTACTCCCTCACAGGGACCATAATCAACGAACCCAATTACCTCTTTTACGAAACAGCAGCCACCATTATCACCCTGGTATTGGCGGGAAACTTCATTGAAAAAAGAGCCATAAAGTCCACTACTTCGAGTATAAACGACCTGATAAAACTCCAGAGAATTTTTGCCCTCAAACTGACAGAGGATGGCATCACCCGCAAAATTCCAGCCTCGGAAATAAAAGTTGGAGATCAATTACTGGTCAACGAGGGGGACCAGGTGCCCTGTGACGGGGTTATTTCAGAGGGGCATGGGAACTTTGATGAATCCCTGCTCACCGGCGAATCCATGCCTGTTTTTAAAAAAGAAGGGGACACACTGGTCGGGGCATCCCTGCTTGTCAATGGAAATGTAACCATCAAAGCCACGGCGGTTGGAGGGGACAGCTTTCTCGGAAAACTGATTAAGCTGGTTAAGAGCGCGCAAAACAGCAAGTCGGGCCTCCAGATTTTGGCAGATAAAATTAGCGCCGTATTCGTTCCACTGGTCATACTCATCTCCATCCTCACCTTTACCATTTCCTGGTTTTTGGTACAAATTCCCCTTCAAAATGCCATAATGAATTCGGTGGCCGTCCTGGTGATTGCCTGTCCCTGTGCCATGGGGCTGGCCACTCCGACGGCTGTCATGGTGGGCGTAGGCAGAGCTGCCAAACTGGGAATTCTACCGAGGCGAGGCGATAGTTTTGAGCGACTGGTGGGCATTAACTTTCTCGTGTTGGACAAAACGGGCACCCTGACAGAGGGCAATTTTGCTTTTGAGGGCATCGATTTTACCGACCGTCAAATGGAGTCCGAAGCACTTTCGGTCATCTACCAACTCGAGCGGCGCAGTAACCACCCGCTGGCAAGAGCCATCAACGATCACTTCAACAAAGAGGGGTGGACCGACACCAGTTACCGAATCCGGGATATCAAAGAAATAGCGGGATACGGAGTAAAGGGTTACTCTCCGACCGGAGAAATGTACTCCATTGGCGGAGCGGAGGGCAGTTCCAACGGTCTCCACAGGATTTCACTGAAAAAAGACGGCCGCGAAATAGCGAAGTTGACCCTGGCAGACAAGCTGAAAGAGGAAGCTGTGGAGTCCGTTCAATACTTTAATAAGCTCGGCATAGAGACCATTTTACTGAGCGGTGACCGCGAAGAGACCACCCGGGAAGTGGCGGAAAAGTTGGGCATCAACACCTATTACTCCATGCACAGTCCGGAGCAAAAGCTGAAAGTCATCGAGGACTATACCAAAAAGGGTTTAACGGCCATGGTGGGGGACGGTGTAAATGACTCGGTAGCACTGGCGCGAGCAGATATAGGAATTGCCTTTTCATCCACTGCCACCCTGGCCATGCAATCAGCAGACCTCGTGCTCCTCAATGAAAAAATCGACACCCTGGTCAATACGCACAAACTGAGTCGAAAAACCGTTACCACCATCAGGCAAAATTTGTTCTGGGCTTTTTCTTACAATATCGTAGCCATTCCGATGGCAGCCCTCGGTTTTTTAAACCCCATGGCGGCTGCATTTTTCATGGCTTTTTCGGACCTCGTGGTAATTGGCAACTCGGTGAGGCTTAAGTATAAAAAGATTTGAATAATCAAACCCGTTACTTTGTCGTACTTTCGCTGTGATTCTTTGCAAAAACATCGTGTAATCCCTCGTAGGGGACAGTTTATAAATCGACCATGAAAATACTGGTAATAGAAGACGACCTGACACTGAGTCAAAACATCAAAAATGCCCTGAGGTCCGAGGGGTATGCGGTTGAGGTTATCTACGACGGACAACTGGCGGAGCGGGTTTTGAAAAAAAAACAGTTCGACTGTGTGGTTTTAGACATCAATCTACCCGGCAAAAACGGCTTTGACCTCTGTGTGGACTTTCGGAAGTACAACACCGCTACTCCGGTTATTATGCTGACGGCATTTGGCGATTTGGATGACAAGGTCAGGGGTTTTGATTGCGGAGCGGATGACTACCTGACAAAGCCATTTTACATGAAAGAGTTGATCATCAGGGTATCGACGCTTTTGAAAAGGGCAAGGAGTTACAAGAAGGGAAAAAGCGACCTGTTGGTAGCCGGGGACATAAAAATTGAAGACAGCTCCAAAAAGGTGACGAGACAGGGCCGGGAGATTAAACTGACCCCCCGCGAGTATCAGATTCTTTACACCCTGGCCGAAAACAAGGGAGAGGTGGTTTCCAAAGCCAGGCTTGTGGAGGAAATATGGGGAAGGGCCTTTGATGCAAATACCAACACCATTGAGGTGTATATTAATTTTCTCCGAAACAAAATCGACAAGCCCTTTAAGGAAGAATCCATAAAGACAAAAATCGGCTATGGATATTACCTCGACCTGAACTGATTGACCACCACTATAAACCTTACCTTTGCAGGCAGACCATGAAAATACGGAACAAAATACTGACTTATTTTTCTGTCATAGTAAACCTGTTGACCGGGATAACATTTGTCATTATTTTCCTGCTTTTTGCGGATTACAGGGAAGAGCAATTTCTCAATCAGCAAAAGGAACGAATCAATACCACCCTACAGCTTTTTTCTGAAATAAAGAAGGAGGATGAAGAAGTCCAGGAGACCATGGACATTCTCACCGTCTATGACTACTACGACGAAAAGCTCATGATCTTCAACGAAGACCGGCAATTGGTCTACGTGAGCAAGGAAGATATCCCCACCCCGGACGTGCGTGGAATTCTGCAAAGTCTATCCCGCGAGAATACACTGGTCAAAACCCGGGAGGCTGAGTTTGAGATCGTCGGAATTTACACCGAAACCAGAGAGGGCGAGTACTACGCGATAAGCAAGGCCTACGACGATCACGGTTTCACCAAAATGAAATTCCTGCGAAATGTGCTTATCGGTATATTTATTTTCATCGCCATCATAGTAGTACTGATCTCTCAATTTCTCTCCAGTAAAATCGCCGACCCAATCACCAGATTGACCCGGGACCTCAACAAAATGGACCCAGGCAGCAGCGAGAAGGAACTGCTCACCACGGATACTGACACCTACGAGATCGTCCAACTGACCCAGAGGTTCAACAACCTGCTCGACAGGACCGAAAAGGCATTTGCTTTTCAAAAACACACCATAGACCACATTTCACATCAGTTGAAAACCCCGATTGCGGTGCTGGTATCAGAGCTCGAAAGACTCCGCCAGAGTGAGGACAAGGAAGAGATAAAAGAAGGACTCCAAAATCAGATTATCAAGGCCAAATCACTGGGCGGCATTGTCAATGTCCTTCTGGAGATTTCTAAGATTGAATCCGGCCAGCAATTTTCAACTGAGAAAAACCGGGTGGATGAAATCGTATTTGATGTAATAAACGAGCTAAACATTATCGCCCCTGATTTTACTTTTGACCTTCAATACCAGCCGGAGTACTTCGACGAAAATAACCTCATTATTGACGCCAATCCCGTGTTGATGCGCCAGGCATTTCACAATTTACTCCACAACTGCCTGTCCTACAGTGACAACGCCAAAGCCGAGGTCACATTTGACTGCAGCGATCCCGAAGCATTGAAGGTACGGATTGTAAACACCGGCAACGCTATAAGCCCCGAAGAATCAAAACTTTTGTTCAATCACTTTTTCAGGGGTAAAAACAGTCAGAGCATCTCCGGATTTGGATTGGGTTTGGTGCTTACCAGGAAAATACTCGAGCTCCACGATTCGGAAATCTCCTACAAAAATCCCGGTAAAAACATCAACGTCTTTGAATTGCACTTCAGATTAAGGTGATTTTTATATGAATTAAGCCAATTTTAAGGTCCTCACCGATACTTTTGCCTCCGATTTAAAGGGATAGCTATCATGAACAACGCATCGTGCGGTCTATTGACCAGCCTGTTTGCATTGATTTCACTGCAACTTATGGCATCTGACACCCTGAGGATGAATCTTCAGGAGATGGAAACGAGATTTGTGGAGGAAAACCTGCTGCTGATGGCAGAGCGATTGGACCTCGATATATTGGGTCAGGAAATACGCAAGGCCGGCTTGTGGGAAAATCCCGATTTCGAAATCGAGCACCAGGTAATAAACCGGGATGGCAAGGGGCCAATTGGTTTTACAGGGAGGGACAACACCGCCTTTGAGATCGAACAATTGATCTACACAGCGGGCAAGAGGGGGCACCGCATTCAAATCCGCGAACTCGAAAAACTGCAGGCCGAGCAACGACTCGACATGCTGATTCGACAATTCAAGCGAACCATCCGGGAGGAATTTATCACACTCGCCTTTTTGAACCGCATCGAAGGGCTTTATCAGGAGCAGATCGAAGCTCTGGAGCAAATCCTCGCTGTATTTGAAGACCAGGCAGAACAGGGCAATATTCCCCGGCTGGAAGTCATCAGGATTCGCTCTCTTTTGCTTGAAGTCGAGCAGGAGTACGGAGATGTTTTAAAAGATCAAATTGACGCCAGACAGACATTGAGGGTTTTGTTACAGTTGGAGGATCAAATACCCCATCCCGAAATGCCGGACGAACTGGGCGATGCACTTGAATTGCCGGAAGAACTCGCAGTCGGTGAACTCTACGAGACTGCTCTCAGTCGCCGCGCTGACCTTCAATCAGCGCGAACTGCAACGGTGGCAGCCGAGCGCTCCCTCATGTTGGAAAGAGCCAATCAATGGCCCGATGTTGGAGTGGGATTGGTTTACGACAGATTGGACGGTTTGGTGGATAACTATTTTGGAATCACTTTCAGCATGGAGCTACCGGTGTGGAACAGGAACAGGGAAAATATGCAGATCGCTCAGTATCAGATAACCCAGAGTGAATTGTTGGTCACTCAAAAACAGCAGGAACTGCTGCACGAAATCCAGGCATCGCTCGAGCGGTTTGACCGGGCAACACGCTTATTGGAGCGGGTGGATATGACATTTGAAGAAGATTTTGGCGCCATCATAGACGCGCTAATGGTTCAATACCAGCAGGGCGACATTCGCCTGATCGAATTCATCGATTTTTACGAATCCTTCCGGGATGGCATTGTGAGAAATTACGGAATCTGGGAGGATTACTTCAAGGCTGCGGAAGAACTCAATTTCGCAGTGGGAGAAGACATATTACAGTTTAACTTTTAACACAACCAAAATGGAAATTACGCACCTTTTGAAATCAATTGTGTTCCTGGGTTTATTGGGCCTTTTACTTTCGGGCTGTGGGGATGATCCGGAAAGTCCAGTGACCGAAACGGGCGTCACATCCGACGATGACTGCCTCTCTGAGTCGATGATTGACCGGATTAGCATAGAGGAAGTCACAAAGCAAAGGATGGTCAGATCGTTGAGTCTGCCCGGGAACATTGAAGTCAATAAAGACAGGGTTTTCAGAGTGCACCCAACTGCCAGCGGCATAATAACCGATGTGCATGTAAGGGTGGGCGACAGAGTCCAGCGCGGCCAGGTATTGGCCACCGTTCAAAGCCCAGATATTGCAGCATTCAAGCGGGACTTGCGCTCAGCGCGATCTGAAAGAGAACTCGCAAAGCGGAATCTCAGCCTCGCAGAGTCACTTTTTGAAGGTGGCGTTTATTCAGAGCGGGATTTGCTGGAGGCAAAAAAAGAGCTGGAACGCATCGATTCAGAACTGGAGAGATTGAGTGAGGAGCAACAGGTGCTTGGCATTGAAGAGGACCAAAAGTCCTACACCATAAGGGCACCGGAATCCGGCTTTATCGTTGAGCGGAACATCAATCCGGGCACCAGGTTGAGCCCCGACGAAGGCCATGTATTTAAAATATCTGACCTGAGAAATGTCTGGGTGGTCGCCAATGTATCCGAGAGTGACATTGCCAATATCCGTATCGGAGATACTGTATCCATCAGGACGCTGGCATTTCAGGACAGGTATTTTCACGGGGAGATCGTGAGAATGTCCAATACCATTGACCCCAATCGCAGAACTATGGAAGCGATAGTGGAGCTACCCAATCCGGATTTCATTTTAAAACCGGGGATGTTTGCCAATATTTTTCTCCATGCTGAAGACGATGAGTACTACGCGCAAATACCCAGTCGCGCACTGATTTTTGACGAAAACGAATACTACGTTGTTGTGTACAACTCTGACTGTGATCAGGAAATCAGAAAAGTGGAGATCAGGCGACGCAACGGAGACAACACCTACCTCAAATCCGGAATTATCGAGGGAGAGAAAATCATCTCCAACAGACATATTTTGGTTTACAACAGATTGGCTGCACAGCAATAAACACCTGGATAAAACCGACAAATCAAGCTGCAAACCATGAACTGGATTGACAACATAATAGAATCATCTGTCCGCGAGCGCGGCTTTATCATAACGGCCTCGGTAATTGTTTTCCTGGTGGGTCTCTGGGCTTTTACAGAGCTAAACATCGAAGCCTATCCCGACCCCACCCCACCACTGGTTGAAGTCATTGCCCAGCAACCCGGTTGGTCTGCCGAAGAAATGGAGCGGCAAATCACAGTACCCCTGGAAACTGAATTAAACGGAATCCCCGGGTTGGATGTCATCCGGTCAATATCGCTTTTCGGCCTGTCCAACATAAAGATATATTTTGAATGGGGAACGGACTACTATGATGCGCGGCAGGAGGTAATCAATCGCATGCAAATGGTTGACCTGCCCGAGGGTGTCAGCCCGGAATTGAGTCCGTGGTCAGCCCTCGGTGAAATATACCGCTACCAACTCGTGGGAGACGGCTACACCACCATGGAGTTAAAAGAAGCCCAGGACTGGATATTAGAGCGCCAATTCAGACAGGTCCCCGGAATTATTGACGTGGTTGGATTTGGTGGGCCGACCAAGGAGTACCACGTGGAAATTGACCCCACAAAATTGATCGCATTCGGTGTGTCTATTTCAGATGTGATGGATGCCATTGAGCTGAGCAATTCCAATGTGGGGGGTAATTATCTAAATATAGGCGAACAGAGTTACAACGTCCGCGGTGTGGGTCTTTTCAGGGGGATTGATGACATCGCCAATGTGATGGTGACAGAAAGAGACGGAATGCCCATCTACGTCCATCAATTGGGTGAGGTGAGAATAGGCTCTATGGTGCCGCTTGGAAAAGTAGGACGCGATTACGACGGGGACATAGTGACGGGTATAGTCAATATGCACCGGGGCCAGCAGACACTTCCAACACTGGAACGCGTGCGGGCCAAAGTGGATGAGATAAATGCCGGGGGAATCCTGCCAGACGGGATGAAAGTAGTCCCCTATTACGATCGAACCGACCTTGTCAATGTGACTACCAGCACCGTGCAGCATATTTTGCTGGCGGGTATGATACTGGTGGGATTCATTATGCTCGCATTTTTGGGTAATCTAAAGGCCGCACTCATTGTGACCATTTCCATTCCCCTGTCCCTCTTGATTACTTTCATCATAATGGTGCTGCGGGGGGATTCGGCTAATTTGATATCCATGGGTGCATTGGATTTCGGGATTATCGTCGATGCCTCGGTGATTATGATCGAGAATATTTACCGGCGTTTATCCAACAAAGACATCAAGGACTCAAATGACGCCAAGCGAACCATCATATCAGCAGGCAAACAGGTTGCCGGGCCGATTTTCTTTTCAATGGCAATCATTATCGTGGCCTTTTTGCCCCTCTTTACCATGCAGGGAGTAGAGGGTAGAATTTTTGGTCCTCTGGCGATCACTTATGGAATTGCACTTGCTGCAGCCCTGTTCTTATCCCTGACCTATGCACCCGCCCTGGCTGCCTGGTTTTTCAAAGGGAAGTCAAGTCATAAAGATACCATGCTGGTCAGGTGGCTCAATGCAGCCTATGCACCGGTGATTAAGGGTTGTGTAAAAAGACCGAAAACAACTCTGGGACTCAGCGGCCTTGTACTTGCAGCTACCATGAGCACCGTACCCTTTATTGGTGGAGAATTTATGCCTCAATTGGAGGAGGGGAACCTATGGATCAGAGGAACCATGCCCAACAGCATTTCATTCACCAAAGCTGAAGAACTGGTGGATGAGATGAGAATACTAATACTGGAAAATCACCCGGAGGTAACCACAGTGGTGAGTCAGCTCGGACAGGATGACGAAGGTACCGAGGCCATCAGTTGGTTTAATGTGGATATGTTTGTCGATCTAAAACCCATGGACGAATGGTCCGAGGGTCTCGACAAGGAGAGGTTGATTAGTAAAATGGATAACACACTATCCCAAATTTCAGGAGTGGCATTCAGTTTTTCCCAAAATATCCAGGACAATGTGGAGGAGGCAATGGCCGGTGTCCGGGGGGAAAATGTGGTGAAGGTATTTGGCGAGGATTTGGAAACCCTGGAGAGATTGGCTTTTGAAATAGAAGCAGCCATGGTCGATGTGGAGGGCATTGCCGACCTCGCGGTTTATACCAAGCTCGGTCAACCCAATTTGTTGGTGGAGATCGACAGGGAAAGAGCGGCTAGATATGGAGTTTTGACAACCGATGTAAATAAAATTGTTCAGGCCGCAGTAGGAGGAGAGGCTGTGACCCAGCGATTAGATGGCGACAGGCGATTTGATGTCGTGGTGCGGACCCTGCCCGAATTCAGAAATACAGCCGAGGCCATTCGAAATATTCCGGTGGCCACGGGAACCGGCTACATTCCGCTTAAGGAGGTGGCCGATGTTTACACCCAGGCAGGCGCTTCTTTTATTTACCGGGAAGCCAATGCGCGTTACATTCCAATCGCCTTTAGTGTAAGGGGACGCGACCTGCAAAGTGCAGTAAATGATGCCGAGGAAAGTATTTTGCAAAATGTAGAATTTCCATCCGGCTACCGATTGGAGTGGGCTGGAGAATTTCAACAACTTCAGGCTGCCCTGGAGCGGCTGATGATTGTGGTACCCATAACTCTTTTGCTCATCCTTTTCCTACTTTACGGCAACTTCAAAAACCTGACCGATCCCATTTTGGTGCTGGCTTCGGTGCCATTCTCCCTGGTAGGGGGAATACTCGCGCTGATCATAACCGGCACCGACCTGAGTATATCAGCCACGGTAGGGTTTATTTGCGTACTGGGTGTCGTGGTGCTCAATGGGGTGGTCCTGGTTGGTTTTATCAACAACCTCAGGCGGGAAGGGAGAACTTTGTATGAGGCCGTTCTGGAGGGATCCCAACTCCGGCTCCGTGCAGTGATGATGGTCGCCATGGCGGCGGGTATTGGACTGCTTCCGGCAGCCGTAGCCACGGGCATTGGATCGGAGACACAACAGCCACTGGCACAGGTGGTAGTGGGAAGTATGATTACTGCCCCTTTTGCCACTCTGTTGGTATTGCCGGCCATGTACCTGATTTACTATGGATGGAAAAACAAATCCTGATATCCTTTAACCAGGGCAGCGATTTTCCAAGGTGTTAATCTGGTGGATTATTGAAAACGGACCGGACAGGCAACCAGTGTTATGGCTGTTCAAAAAGGCATTTTCCTTTCATTGAGAAGCAGCCTCACTCTGGTTATCGCTAATGCCAAAATGCTTTACCAATGAAGAAGAAGACCCAAAAACCATTTCCTAATGCAGGATTTTGACAGACTAAATTCCCTGATTTTTGGTTTGCTTTGAGGTATTATCCCTATCATTGCCGAACAAATTGAATTTTCAGTCATTTTTAATACTTTGATCAAAAAACTGTGTATGAAAAGGGTACTTTTACTACTTGCAGCCTTTTGGGGATTAAGTTCAATGTCTGCACAGGTTCCACCCACCTATACTTCTTCGGAAATTCACCACGAAATAAAAAAGTTCAACACCCTGGCCAATGTACTTTACATTGCAGCACATCCCGATGATGAAAACACGCGGCTTATCTCGTGGTTGGCTAATCACAGGCTTGCTCATGTGACTTATATTTCCACGACCCGCGGCGGTGGAGGGCAAAATCTGATCGGACCGGAACTGGGCGATGAAATGGGCGTGATCAGAACGCAGGAATTACTCGGTGCCAGACGAATAGACGGTGGACATCAGTTTTTTGCCCGAACGCGGGATTTTGGTTTTAGTAAAAATTCGGAGGAGACCTTTGACATCTGGGGGAAGGAGGAATCACTGTCCGATGTGGTTTGGGCCGTTAGAAAGCTCAGACCGGATATTTTAATAAACAGATTTTTTCACGAAGTCGGTCCGAGGCCCACACATGGACATCACACTGCCTCTGCCATACTGGGTTACGAGGCCTTTAATTTGAGCAACGACCCCGAAGCATTCCCCTACCACCTCGATTACACAGAACCGTGGCAGCCCTCCCGCTTATTTTTCAATACATCCTGGTGGTTTTTTGGTAGCCGGGACCGATTTGAAGAAGAGACCAGGGAGTCAGATATGTTGATAGCTGATATCGGGGTCTATTTTCCGCTTTTAGGAGAATCCAATTCAGAGATTGCAGGCCGCAGCAGAAGTATGCACAAATGTCAGGGTTTTGGAGCAGCCTCCACCAGAGGTACTCAAAACGACTATATGAAATTTTTGAAGGGAAAACCACTGGAGGAGAAAAAAGATATTTTTGAAGGAATAGAAACCAGTTGGGATAGGGTCGATCCGAGTGGAAGGCTTAAAGAACTGGGTGAAAAGTTAGACCGCGAATACGACCACACTGCACCACATCATTCACTCGGTACTTTGCTGGAAATGCGCGACCAAATACTTGAAATCGAGGATGAATTTTGGAGGGTACGAAAATTGGAGGAAGTAGAAAATCTGATTCTGCTGTGCACTGGTCTTTTCCTGGAGACTACATCCGACCGACAGTCTGCAGCAGCAGGTGAAGAAGTGGAGTTCACCTCCGAGATAACCCTGCGCTCAGATGTAAACGTAAAACTCACCGGAATGAGGTACTATCCCGAGGGTCCTGACAGTACAATGCAACTCTCGCTGGGCTACAATCGCGCCTATAAGTTTTTTAATAAAATGAGTATTCCCAGCGATGCCAGCCTCACCACTCCTTATTGGCTGGACAAAAGGGGAACTGCCGGACTTCAGCAAGTGGACGACCAATCTATGCGGGGGAAACCGGAAACACTGCCCTATCTCTATGTGGACTACACCCTGGAGATTGACGGCAGGGAGATTGAATACCGCGTTCCGGTCATATACAAATATGTGGATCCGGCAGACGGGGAAATTTACGAGCGATTTGACATTTTGCCGGTTGCCACGGTCAATTTCAGGGAGAGCAACTTCGTCTTTGGCTCCAATGAACCCCGGGAAATTGAAGTTTCTGTAAGGGCGACCAAAGCAGGAATTTCCGGGCATCTCAATTTGATCCTGCCCGAGGGTTGGGAGAGTGAGGAGTCCAGATGGGATTTTGACCTGCCCAGGAAAGGCCAATCGAGGGTTTTTACAACAGAACTGATACCCCCGGAATATCCTAGCGATGAAATGCTAAAACTCGAAGCAGTGGTGGACGGGAAGCGATACGACAGGTCTCTTACAGTGATCGAATACGATTACATCCCAAAATTGAATGTGCTGAGCCATGCCGAATCGCGGGCTGTGAGGGTGGATGTGGACAGAGTTGCTGACCGCATTGCCTACATAATGGGTGCGGGCGATGACATTCCCTCTTCGTTGAGACAAATAGGTTACAAGGTAGATATGATAAATCCCGATGACCTGATGACCACCGATTTTTCACAATACAGTGCAGTGGTTACGGGAATCAGGGCTTACAATACCGTTCCCCAATTGGAATTCGCACAGGAAAGACTTTTTGAATACGTGGAGCAAGGAGGTATATTGGTTCTTCAGTACAATACGGGCTTTCGCCTGGTCACCGATGAGATTTCGCCTTTCGACCTCAATATTTCCCGCTACCGGGTGACCGACCACACGGCAGAAGTGCGGTTTTTGGCACCTGAACACCCTGTATTAAACCACCCCAATAAAATAAGCGAAGAGGATTTTGACGATTGGGTGCAAGAGCGCGGATTGTATTTTGCAGATGAATGGGCAGAAGAATTTACGGCCATATTGGGTTCCAACGATCCTGGTGAGCCATCCAGAGACGGGAGTTTGTTAATTGCCCCTTACGGAGATGGATACTACGTTTACACCGGAATCAGTTGGTTTAGACAATTGCCGGCCGGGGTCCCGGGGGCATATCGTATTTTTGCAAACATTTTATCACTTGGAATCGATGAATGAACTAAAAACCGATCATTTGGCCAAAGAAGAAGACCCACCGATTTTTGGAAACTGGACCAATGTTTACATTTGGCTGATAATAGTCAATCTGGTCTGTGTCATTTTGTTTTATCTTTTCATGATATACTACACCTGATAGCAGATGAACCCAATTGATTGGATTGTACTGGGAAGTACCCTCGCCCTGATTGTATCCTACGGAATTATAAAGACCCGGCATGTAAAGACCTCAGAGAGTTTTCTCCGCGGTGACGGAAATATGCGATGGTGGTTAATAGGTATTTCTATCATGGCCACTCAGGCCAGCGCGATAACCTTTCTTTCAACTCCCGGTCAGGCCTATGCGGACGGGATGTCGTTTGTTCAGTTTTATTTTGGTTTGCCACTGGCCATGATTATCCTCTGTATTTTTGTGCTCCCGCTTTACTACCGACTGAAAGTTTACACCGCCTACGAATTTTTGGAGAACCGCTTTGACCTGAAGACCAGGACACTCACGTCCATACTTTTTCTCATACAGCGCGGACTCGCAGCGGGCATAACCATTTATGCCCCCTCCATTATTCTATCCACCATACTGGGCTGGAACCTGAATCTCACCAATGTGATAATTGGCTTTTTGGTGATTCTTTACACCGTAGCAGGCGGAACCATAGCAGTTAGCCAGACCCAAAAACAACAGATGATTGTCATTATGACGGGGATGTTTTTGGCATTCTTTTACTGCATCAGTCTGTTGCCTGAAAACACCGGTTTTGGCGATGCTATGTTTCTGGCCGGCGAAACCGGGAAACTCAATGTAATAGATTTCAACTTCGATCTGTCGAATCGCTACAATGTGTGGTCGGGATTGATTGGGGGAACCTTTCTGTTCCTTTCGTATTTCGGAACCGATCAATCCCAGGTACAGCGATACCTCTCCGGGAGGTCCCTGACAGAGAGTCGTATGGGGCTAATGTTTAACGGATTGTTTAAAATACCCATGCAATTCTTCATTCTTTTGGTAGGTGTCATGGTTTTTGTCTTTTTTCAGTTTAATGATGCCCCACTGCACTACAATCCTGCCAATACCAGTCTGGTTATGGAGTCGAACTACGCCGAAGAGTTCAGAGCGCTTGAGGATGAATATCAATTGGTGCATGAAGAAAAGCGCGCTTTGATGGAGAGTTACACTGCATTGCGACAATCCGAAGGACCTGGTGAGGGTACCCGTCAGCTAGGTGACCAGATAAGGGAAAAAATGTCATTGGAGAATGAGTACCGCGACCAGGCCAGGGACCTGATAAACCGGGCAAATCCATCTCTCGACACCAAGGACACCGATTATGTTTTCATCACCTTTGTACTCAATTATCTGCCCGTGGGGCTTATTGGACTTTTGCTTGCGGTTATTTTTTCAGCGGCCATGTCATCTACTGCTTCTGAGCTAAATGCACTGGCAACCACTTCGATAGTCGATATTTACAAGCGGTTTTTCGGGGGGGACAAAACCGATGGTCACTATTTATCAGCATCCAAGTATTTCACCATTCTTTGGGGCCTTATAGCCCTTGCATTTGCAACCTTTGCCTCCCTTTTTGAAAACCTCATTCAGGCTGTGAACATAATTGGCTCCCTATTTTATGGAGCTATTCTGGGAGTTTTTGTGGTGGCCTTTTTCATGAAGCACATCAAGGGCAAACATGTATTCCCGGCTGCGCTGATAGCAGAAGCACTTGTAATTACCATTTATTTACTCGATGTATACGATGTAATTGAACTCAGTTTTTTATGGCTCAATCTCATCGGTTGTGTACTGGTAATGATAGCCTCTCAAATCCTTTACTACATACTGAGAAAATGATTTACAGGCTGATCATTAAACTATTTTGATGAGAGAAGTTTCAGATAAGATCAAAAGGCTGGAAAAGAAGTCCATGGTTTTGGAACCGGGAGCTACAGAGCGAAAAAGATTACTGGACCAGGTGAATAGTTACAGCGATGCATTTTACCGCCGCACAGCAGACGGACCTGCATACACCGAATCAGGGGATGACACATTTTTGGAAAAATTTCCCCTAAAAGAAGAAGGGGAGTCAATTGAAAAGCTGTTGGAGGTTTTTGAAAAGTCGGTGGAAAAACCGGGAATCAACCCCGCATCCGGGGGACATTTGGGCTACATTCCCGGAGGTGGAATTTATCCGTCGGCTCTAGGTGATTATTTGGCTGCAGTCACCAACAGGTACGCGGGCATTTACTTTGCCAATCCGGGTGCTGTCAGAATGGAGCAGATGATGATTGAATGGCTGTGTTCCATCATACCCTTTCCCAAAACTGCGGGAGGCACCCTTTGCTCAGGCGGCTCAATCGCCAATTTAACCGGGATAACGGCAGCCAGAGATAAGCACGGAGTAGAGGGTTCTTCGGTGGAAAAAGCTGTGGTTTATCTCACCGTCCAAGCGCACCACAGCCTTCACAAAGCACTGAGAATAGCTGGTTTGAGTAGATGCAAATGGAAAACCATTCCCGTAGGAGATGATTTTAAAATGCGGGTGGAAAAACTGAAAGAGGCCGTCAAAGAGGACCTCGCATCGGGTCTCAATCCTTTTTTGGTAATGAGTACAGCCGGAACGACAGATACCGGGGTTGTGGATCCAATGGCCGAAATTTCAGCAATCTGCCAAGAATACGGTTTGTGGCATCATATCGATGCAGCGTACGGGGGCTGTTTTGCTCTTGTGGAAAACCTCAAGCCCCACTTTAAAGGTTGGGAACTCGCAAACTCCATAACCATTGATCCGCACAAGGGACTCTTTCTCCCCTATGGCACTGGTGCCCTTTTGATAAAAAATCCGGAATTGCTATTAAAAAGCCACCATTATCTGGCCAATTACATGCGCGATGCTCAAAACGAAGACCAATTACTGTCTCCTGCGGACCTCTCCCCCGAGTTATCACGTCATTTCAAGGGCCTGAGGATGTGGTTGCCCCTCAAGTTATTCGGCCTTGGACCATTCAAAGCAGCTCTGGAGGAAAAGCACCTTTTGGCCAGTTTCTTCCATCAAAAAATCGGGGAATTGGGTTTCGAAACAGGTCCTACCCCTACTCTTTCTGTGGTAATTTACCGCTACACCAAAGGACTGGACCAGGAGGAAATCAATGAATTTAACCAGGCCCTAATAAAGCAATGCCACCAGGATGGGAGGGTTTT
>REEO01000037.1 GCA_007695035.1 Saprospirales bacterium
ATTGACAGGAGCTTTACCCTTAACCTTGGTGGTGAAGGAGAAGCAGCTACAAGGCCAATTGTGTTGAATATTTATCTCAGATCCGAGAATGTACTCAATACCAGAAATATTCTTGGTGTATATTCTTTCACAGGTTCTGCAGAGGATTCAGGATGGCTTAATTCCAGTTTTGGCAGAGACAACATAAGAAACTTAAAGGATAGTAGAGGAGGTGTGGTTCCCGCAGGCGAAGAGGAACTGGCATTCATCGATCAATACAGAGCCAGATTGTTGGCACCCGGATTTTTTGCATTACCGAGAAGAGTATATCTCGGAGCAGTTATCGAATTTTAATTGAACCATTATTTACAATACATTTACCATGAAGAAAATATTATTGACCCTAGTAGTATTGAGTTTGGGATCGATAACATCCCTTGAGGCTTATATACCACCGGAACTGGAAGGCGAGCGGCAGAGGCAAATGCAACAAGCCGCTGAACTCCGCGGTGATTGTGCACAGGCGACCGCCCAAATTGACCTTAACATAAACAATGTAAGAGCCCGGTTGATGACGGGTGGTGATATGTGGTGGAACCTGTCTGAGGCTCGCTATGTGGTACCCAATGTCCTGCCTCCACAGCCTGAGGTGTCTTCTATCTTTGCCGGTGCAGTATGGGTAGGAGGTATCGATGAAGAGGGCAACCTTAAAATCGCAGCTCAAAGTTACCGTAGCTCCCAGAATAATGACTGGTGGCCCGGTCCCCTTAGACCGGAAGATGGTACCACCAGTGCCGAGAGGTGTCGGGATTGGGACCGTTTTTTCAAAGTTACCAGAGAAGATATTGATGAGCATAAACGCAATATTGAGATCTTTATAGAACAACAGGGCGTGAATATTCCCCCGGAATTGATTCCGGACAATATAAAATACTGGCCGGCTCTCGGAAATCCATTTTTCAATGAGCGCTTCGATTTTGAGCTCCCATTCAATGATCAGGGACTTGGAAATTACTTCGATTTTGAAGGTAATTTTGTTTACGATCCTAGCCAGGGGGATTATCCGAGAATTGACATACGAGGTTGTGAACCGGGGTTCGATACCCGTGACCCGGACGAGATGTTCTTCTGGATTTATAACGATGCAGGTGGTACCAAAACCAGAACAAATACAGATCCTGTTCGTATGGAAGTCCAGGTACAGGCATTTGCATACTCCACCCAGGATGAAATTAACAACATGACCTTTTACAGGCATAAATTGATCAACCGTTCAAGAGTTGTAATTGACAGTATGTTTTTCGCGATGTGGATTGACCCTGATTTAGGGTGTCCCTTTGATGATTATATCGGATCTGATACAGCGCTTGATTTGATGTATGTGTACAATGAAGATGCCATAGATGGGAGTGTACCCAATTCTTGCGAGTGCCCATCAGGAGGTGGACCAATTCCAACCTATTGTAGAAATATCCCCGCACTTGGTGCTGATTATTTCCGCGGACCACTTGATGAGTTTGGGGAAGAAATTGGCTTGTCTTCCTTCGTTTATTATAACAACCCAGGTGGTTTTGATGGTCCTTCTGCCATGACAGATCCTCAATCAGGACCTGAGTTTTACAATTACCTAACCGGCTCGTGGAGGGATGGTAGGCCATTTACTGCCGGGGGGTCCGGTTATAGAGGGACTGGTGGTACACCAATAAAATACGCATTCCCTGATCCACCGGATGATACCGAAGGATGGTCAATGTGTACTGCCGGGCTTCAGCAGGCGGATAGGAGGACACTGCAGGCTTCCGGTCCCTTCCGCCTCATACCTGGTGCGATCAATGAGTTGATAATTGGGGTTGTTTGGGTTCCGGACATCCCACATCCATGTCCTGATCTTACACGTCTTTTCAATGCCGATAGAACTGCACAGGCACTGTTTGACAATTGCTTCGACTTCCCTGATGGTCCTGATGCACCGGATATGTTCCCAATTGAGTTGGACAGGGAGATTATTTTTGCTCTTACAAATGACACCCTGACTTCCAACAATGCATTTTTGCAGTATGAAGAAAAAGGTCTTAGAATTCCCGATGGAGAACCTGATTCCATGTATGTTTTTGAAGGATACCAGGTGTTTCAATTGCGCGATGGAACAGTGGAAGCCATTCGCGAAAGTTTTGAAGATCCGTCCAGAGCCAGATTGGTTTTTCAGGCCGATGTGAGAAATGAAATATCGACGCTTTACAATTGGGAGCCTGTTGATGACCCCAATAGCGGCCAATCGATTTTGGTTCCGAAGCAAATGGTGAGGGGAAACAATGAGGGTGTTCGACATAGCTTTAGAGTAACTGAAGATTTATTTGCGGATGGCGACCGGGATTTAGTTAATCACAAAAAGTACTATTTTGCTGCCGTTGCCTACGGATTTAATAACTACGACTCCCTTGATTTCACTACGGGAGTTGGCCAGGAGCAAACCTATCTGGAAGGTGGTGGAAATGTCCGGGTCTATACGGTAACTCCCAGACCTACGGTTTACAAAAACCTGAATGCTGATTACGGTGATGGAGTGCCGATTACGCGACTTGAGGGTAGTGGAACAGGTCGAAACTTCCTTCAGTTGGAAGAGGGCATTCGTGAGTCTATTGTTGAAGGAACATTTGATGGAGAATTGCGCTATGCTCCCGGCGGTGGGCCAATTGATATAGCCATTTACAATCCACTCGATGTGGTAGATGGTCAATACGAATTAAGGTTCTTTGACGATGAACCCGACACCGATGAGCTTGCAGCCGGTGCACGATGGGAAGTTGTCCACCTCGGCACCGGCCAAAGGGCACGCTCTGAGTCTTCAATAGATATACTGAATGAAAACCTGGTCGGTAAATTTGGTTTCTCAGTTACCATTGGTCAGGAACTACTCCCGGGTCAGGATCCGTTTGGTTTGCCCGACAATGGTTTCCTGGGCGGCCAAATTGTCTATGATGATCCATTTGCCGCTCAATGGTTGGACTTTGTGCCCGATGCTGTTTCTCCGCCGGATGGTACGCCTGATATTCTTGATTATCTAAAGACAGGTCCAGATTCAGATGATTTTGAATTGGACCCGAATAGATCCTTTGTTAATAATAATGAGTCCGGGTTTTACCCGTATTGCATGTTTGATTACAGGCCTAGCAACCTACCTATGATAACCGCCGCATGGGTTAATAGTCAAAATATTGGAGCATGTGTAGGTGCAACTGGTGGAATCAGCAGAGTTAACAATGTGGATATTGTATTTACTTCAGATAGAAGTAAGTGGAGTCGTGTCATGGTGGTTGAAGCTGCCAGTCCCGAATACGATGCAACCGGACTTAATTGGAGAGGTCGTTCTATGTTTGATCTGCTTGACAGACCGGCCGCCTCCATTGAAGCAGGTCCCGATGGACTCCCAATGGATGATCCCGATGCAGACCGCGGTTTAGCGTGGTTCCCCGGTTACGTTGTTGATGTGGAAACCGGCACAAGACTCAACCTGTTTTTTGCAGAAAACACAATTTATAGCCCTGATAACCCGAATGGAATTGTAGCGGATCTCGATTCGAGCTTTCTGATAGGTGATGATCGCATCTGGAATCCATCTATTGACTTTACTATCGGTGAATTGCCCGGCTTTGCAGATTTGATAGTGGGTGGCCAGCATTTTGTTTACATTACCAATCAGGAGTATGACGGTTGCCAGGAATTGAGGGACATACTTGCAGGTCCTCTACCCAATGCAATTAAAAAGCCTCAGGTATTACAGAGAATAACCTGGGCGGGTATGCCCCTTGCTTCCGGATTGCTGTCTTATGAAGAGGGTTTGATCCCAAATGATGCAATCGTTCAACTTAGGGTAACCAAACCCTATGAGGTTGGTGAGCGCGAAGAAGGTGGCGATAAGGCGTACAATAGGTACTTCTTTGAAATTGAAGGAATGGAAGCCGACAACCTGTTGGAAGAGGAGTTTGATAATGCGCTGGATCAGATTAAAGTCGTTCCAAATCCGTATTACGCTTTTTCTGCATACGAAGAGACCCAGTTTGACAACAGGGTTAAAATCACAAATCTGCCTGACAGGGCTACCGTGACGATTTATACCCTTGACGGTAAATTTATTAGAAGATATGAGCGAAATGTCAGCAGGGGAGGTGATCCTGACCTGACCAGCCAACCTCCCACCAAGGGGAGACTTCCGAGTTCCGGTTTAGATTGGGACTTGAGGAATCACAGAGGTGTTCCCATTGCGAGTGGGGTTTATTTGATACACGTCGAAGCACCCGGATTGGGTGAAAGGGTACTCAAGTGGTTTGGTGTTGCCAGACAATTTGACCCGTCCGGCTTGTAAAAAATGCGGAAAGAAATAATTCCGGCCGACTTGAATCGGGTCGGCCGGACATTTCCAAACTTTTAATACTCAAATTGAATGAAAAAACTTATACAATCTTTATTTTATACCTCTATCATTCTAATGTTTAGCGGAGTCACCTTGTTTGCAGGTAACCCGGATCGACAGGGTGAAGCAGGTGCAACTGAATTGCTAATGAATCCCTGGGCTCGTTCTGCTGGGCTTCACAGTATGACTGCCTCCATGGTTGGTGGTGTAGAGGCGATGAGAATTAATCCTGCAGGGATTGGACGTATTCCTGGCTCTCAGGCTATGTTTGGTCACGCCAGCTATTTACATCCTGCAGATATTAACATGAATGCACTGGGATTGTCTCTCCAAATGGGGGACCAGGGAGCACTTGGAATATCCCTTATGACGGTGGATTTCGGTGATCTTGATGTGACGACAACCAACCAACCGGAGGGTACCGGTGCGACTTTTTCACCTACTTACTTCAATATTGGACTGGGTTACTCTCACATGTTTGATAATAATATTTCAGTTGGATTTCTTGTCAGAGGGGTTAACCAGTCCATTACAGATGTTTCAGCCTTTGGTATAGGATTTGACGCCGGTATTCAATATGTAACCGGACCTCAGGACAACTTTAAGTTTGGCATTGCGCTTAGGAATGTGGGATCTCCTATGCAGTTTAGGGGAGAGGGGCTAAGTTTTCGTGCCCCCAATCCCGAAGACGATTTTAGTTTTGAGCTTAGATTCAACCAGCGCTCTGCGACTTATGAACTTCCCTCCTTGCTTCACATTGGAGTGAGCTACGACCTGCTTTTGGGTTTTGGAGATCGACATCGCATCACGCCTGTAGCAAACTTTACGGCGCACTCTTTCTCAAGAGATGATCTTGGCGCAGGAATTGAATATTCTTTTGCAGAAATGATTATGATCAGAGGAGGTTATAAGTATGAAATGGGTGCCGGGTCTGCGCTTGAGGATAAAGGTGTTTACACCGGTATTGCTGCAGGTGTCTCATTTTTGCTCAATTGGGGTGAGGATGAAAGCACCGGACTGGTCATTGACTACGCTTTTCGGGATTCCAATCCCTTTAACGGTACGCACAATATAAGCGTAGGTTTCAACTTCTGACACAAAATACTTGTAAATCATAGATTCCCAAAGTTTTGTATCTTTGGGCAACGGTTGAGAGTTCGAGGTTCTGCTTCGGGTTCTCAACTTTTCGTATATAGGGTAGTTACCTGTTGTCATAGATTTTAGTTTATAACAAAAAGTTTTCTCGAAATGAAAAGTACTTATCTCACCCAGGAAGGATATGATAAACTACGCAGTGAACTCGACGAATTGAAAACCACCGAAAGGGGTAGAATCGCCAAAGCAATTGCTGAGGCCAGGGAGAAAGGTGATCTTTCTGAAAATGCTGAATACGATGCAGCAAAAGATGCGCAGGGTATGCTCGAGATGAAGATCAATGAAATGGAGAAAATTCTCATGAATGCCAAAATCCTAGATGAGACCCAAATCGATACATCTAAAGTAGTCCTGCTCACCAATGTCAAGATGAAAAACCGTAAATCCGGTAAAGTAGTCACCTACAAGATAGTCTCGGAATCTGAAGCTGACCTCAAAGCAGGTAAAATCTCCGTTACCTCCCCAATCGGTGAAGGCATACTGGGGAAGAAAAAAGGGGAAGTTGCTGAAGTGAAAACTCCCGCCGGCGTGATTGAGTTTGAAATACTCGACATCTCCATCGACTAATCATTATAAACCTTTCTTACTATGGCTACCATTTTCACAAAAATTATAGAAGGTGATATCCCGGCCTACAAAATTGCTGAAGATGATAGACACCTCGCTTTCCTCGATATCAGGCCGCTGGCCCCCGGACATACTCTCGTAATTCCAAAGAAGGAAACAGATTATATCCTGGATTTAACAGATAAAGAACTCAGCGAATTGATGTTGTTTTCTAAAAGGATAGGGCGGGCAATTGAGTCTGTTGTGGATTGTGAGCGCATTGGTATTTCTGTTGTTGGCCTGGAAGTGCCGCATGTACACATTCACCTGATTCCAATTAATGAAGTCAATGACATGAACTTTGCCAAGGGGCCTGTTACCCTCTCAGAACCTCAAATGCGAAAGTTGGCTGATGATGTAGCCGCAGCGTTTAAGTAATGATTTCTGCTGTCCTGATAGGAACTAATATTTATATAACATACCCTCATAGTTCCAGCGAAACAAATCCAGGATCAGATTTTTAAAAGATCCTAAGGAAACAGCTGCCTTTCAATTTTTCAGAATCGGCCTATCAACGTCGGATCTGATGTCTTACGCCCATTTGCAGGGTTATGGTATTGATGTGATCGTTATTGGGCCCCAGTTTTTGCTCCAAAAAGTTATACTGGTAACTACCCTGGGCAAATATTCTCCAATCCGGGCTTAATCGAAAATCTACCCCCAGACCTCCATTGGCACTCAGGTAGCTGTTTTCGCTAAATTTTCCACCCTCAAACAACCCATCTGTAAACCTTTTCTCATCCAACTTGGCCTCTTGCGAATAATTGATATTGGCGTCAGAAGGAATGGGAGCCGATAAGGACAGGATGTACTCTTCGCGCTGATAATTCGCATTTGTGGCCAGATTGAGACCAATACCCATTTTCATATAGGGAATCCACCGCCCCTTTGTCGATAGATCGTATCTGAGGGTTAGGGGGATGCTCAGGGTATTCAATTCGATACTTTTCAAGCTTACCGCGTTGGCCATATCGTTTCCAATGCGGAAAACCTCGAGGATTTCTCTGGGATTGTATTGTTTCATGGAGTAAACCAAACCTAATTCGATTGCCCAACCATTGCGCATAAGGCCAATTCCCAGACCTCCTCCCATACCAAATTTGGTTTGCTCATAGCCGGCTTTCTGATAAATCTCATCATAAGGGGTGTGGATAGTGTTGATATCAGCTACCAGAAAAGTGCTCAAAAACCAATTGAGCCCCTCTCCACTTCTATTGGAAATATAATTGTCCCCGATTGGATGATTACGCAAATCTTCGAAAGTTCTTTCTTCCACCCCAAGTGATGGTTTAATAGCGGCTAAAGGAAATACAGGTGGTTGGAATTTATCTAAAGTGAAGGGCTGAACTTCTCCGGTAGGCATTTTCGAAGAGTAAAATGATTGAGCTAAGGAATAATCCCTACTTCTATGGTGTAATTGCTCAATAAATCTCACCTCCAGAAGTGCAACCGCATCGGACCGCTGTAGGGTAGTTGGTGATTCTAAATTGCTACTGGATCTCTCAAACGCAATGTTACCCGGTTTAACGGATGATTTGGTTGAAGACCGGATGTCGCTTTTTTCATTAGACGATTGAGACATAGTCACCGGCGCAAATCTGTCACTTTGTGGCTTAGGATTATTCCCATCTAAATAGCGAACGGCATTAGCTGAGGTATGATCAAAATCTCGCAGGATTTGCCAGTTGTTAGCGGGCAGAATAAGGGCAAGAGCGAGCGTGAGTATAAAAGCTTCCGAAATTTTGTTGTACAAAAAATCCACCTTGAGCAATTTAAACAGACTGGACTTGTACAAATACTCCATCCAGTGCGCCGGATTATAAGCCGGTTTCTGACTGGTTAATTTCTCCTTGACGATTTGGTCAAAATTGTCATCGGCAATTTCCGTTTCAACCAACTTGTCCTCAAAACTTTTCCAATCATGAGGAGGGACATGGCGGTGGCCTTCCATCTTTTCGAAAGATTCTCTAATCCACTTGTCAAAGTCCCACTTCTCCATTTATTTCATATCTTTTTTCAACTCTATAATATTCCTCAATTTTGACCTGGCTTTTACCAGATTGGAGCGAGATGTGCTCTCATTGATATTCAATACATCTGCTATTTCACGATGCGAATACCCCTCGATCACATATAGGTTGAATACCATTCTGTAAGCCGGACTGAGGCTTTGAATGGCCTGAAGGATTTCCTTTTCACCCATCTTTGCGATAGCTCCATCTGATGCAGCACTGAGATGGTGTGCGGTTTCAATATCCTCGGTCCATCTTCGCTTTTCCCTTCGGTAATAATCGATGGAAGTATTTATCATTATCCTCCTCATCCAGGATTCAAAGGATGTGCCAACCTTGTACTTTGATATGTTCCTGAATACTTTGATGAAGCCATCGTGGAGAATGTCGAGTGCATCCTGGTTGTTGCTGGCATACCTAAGGCAAACCAACAACAAATCAGAGTACATTTCTTCATAAACTGCCTTTTGTGCCCACTTTTCACGGTTTATCAGGGCAGTGATAAACTCCTCTTCACTCAGTCCCAGTTGAATAGAAATGCCCATAACGCTGTTTTTATGGATTGTTTCCATAAAGATACTAATGAAACGGATAATTGGCCGAATTTGCTTCCTTTTTTCTCGTTATCGTGAAAATGATCCGGATCCTTATTTCTATTGAAAAGTTCTATTTTTCAATTCATTAGAGGAAAGTAGCCACAACTTTCTTTACAATATTTGTCCGGAAATCAATTCCATACGGAAGAATGCTTACCTAAACTTCAGGTAATATGGCACAATAGCATGACAGATTATAAAATTTTATATACTACCTTTGTCTCCGGTTACCGGTGATTGGATACAAAATATTCAAACCGCTTCCGGGGTTATTGAACATTAATCAAATTTGAGACTGATGTCGGATAAAAATGCCGTGCATAAAGATATAGATCTTAATGAGGGTGGCTCGCTCAAGGGGATGTTTAAAAAGTATTTCATTGATTATGCGAGCTATGTGATTTTAGAGAGGGCGGTGCCCGAGGCCAGGGATGGACTCAAGCCGGTGCAGCGACGGATTTTGCACAGTATGTTTGAAAAGGACGATGGCAGGTACCACAAAGTTGCCAATCTCATCGGGCATTGTATGCAATACCATCCTCACGGAGACGCCGCTATAGGCGATGCGCTTGTGACACTCGGACAAAAAGAACTTTTGATCGATTGTCAGGGAAATTGGGGAGATATGCGGACCGGAGACAGTGCTGCTGCCGCGAGGTATATCGAAGCCCGGCTCACTCCCTTCGCCAAAGAAGTTCTTTTTAACAAGGACACCACTGAGTGGCAATTGACTTACGATGGCAGGAATCAGGAACCGGTTGCTCTTCCCGCAAAATTCCCAATACTTCTTGCAATGGGAACTGAAGGAATCGCAGTGGGTCTCTCAACTCGGGTCTTGCCACATAATTTTAAGGAGTTGATAGCGGCCTGTATTGATGTTCTCAAAGGCAAAAAAGTTGCGATATTCCCGGATTTCCTGACAGGTGGTCTTATGGATGCAAGTGATTACAACCAGGGAAAACGAGGAGGCAGGATTAAGGTGCGAGCCAGAATCGAACAGGTGGATAAAAAGCACATTGCCATTAAGGAAATCCCA
Organism: Saprospirales bacterium; assembly: GCA_007695035.1. GTDB lineage: Bacteria > Bacteroidota > Bacteroidia > Chitinophagales > Saprospiraceae > PWJY01. The sequence continues at coordinate 9,796 of REEO01000037.1, forward strand.
TACGGCACCACTACTACTTCACTCATCGACAGCATTGTAAAAGCAGGGGACAAGGGATTGATCAAGATAAAACGCATCATCGACAACACAGCTAAGGATGTGGAAATACTGATCGAACTCGCCCCCAATGTCTCTCCGGAGGTTACCATGGATGCGCTGTTTGCTTTTTCCAATTGCGAAGTTTCTGTCTCGCCCAATGCCTGTATAATTGTCGATGGGGTTCCCCAATTCCTTGGAGTGGATGAGATCCTCAGAATGGATGCAGAGCGAACCAGACACCTGCTGGGTTGGGAACTGGAAATAAAATTGGGAGAACTTGAAGCCAGGTGGTTCCACGCCAGCCTGGAAAAAATATTCATCTCACAAAGGATTTACCGGGACATCGAAGAGTGCGAAAGCTGGGAGGAGGTTATCGATGTGGTCAGAAAGGGCATGTACAAATACGTGAAATGTCCAGAGAACCAGAATCCCGCGGTAGAAAAAATGCTGATCCTGAACCGCAATATTTCCGATGAGGATGTGCATAAATTAACGGAAATTAAGATCAGGCGTATTTCCAAATACAATGAATTTAAGGCGGACCAGTTTATCAGTGATCTTGAGGACCAAATTGCCGAGACGGAACACCACATTGAAAATCTTACTGATTACACCATCGCCTACTTTAAAGACTTACTGAAAAAATACGGTAAGGAGCGAGAACGGAAAACCGAGATCACCAGTTTTGAGAATATTGAAGCTACTCAGGTGGTCGCCAACAATGCCAAATTATACGTCAACTACAAAGACGGATTTATCGGCTCCGGGCTTAAAAAAGACGAATACGTCTGCGATTGTTCCGATATTGATGACATTATAGTGTTTAAGCGAGATGGGAAGATGCGCGTGACGAGAATTGAGGATAAATCCTTCGTAGGTAAGGATATTTTACTGGCCAATGTTTGGAAGAGAGGGGACGACCGCACTACCTATAACATGCTCTACCGGGATGGAAAAACCGGAAATACTTACGCCAAGCGTTTTCATGTAAAATCCATAACTCGCGATAAGGATTACCACATGACCACCGGCGAAAAGGGCTCTAAAGTTCTCTACCTCAGTGAAAATCCCAACGGAGAAGCTGAAGTGCTGACCATTTATCTGAGTCCTGCATGTAGGGCACGCAACAAAGTCTTTGAATTTGATTTCGGAGAGCTGAGCATCAAAGGACGCGGCAGTAAGGGCAATACCGTTACCAAATACCCGGTGAGAAAAGTCTCACTTAAAGAAGTGGGCAAATCCACTCTCGGTGCAATCAAATACTGGATGGACGAAGTGAGCGGCCGCATAAATACGGATGAAAGGGGTAAATTCCTCGGTGAATTTGACACCGGTGATCACATCATTGCTCTACACAAAGAAGGAACATACCTGGTCACTGCTCCAGATGAAAATACCCGTTTTGATTTGGACCGTCTCATTGAAGTTAAAAAATTTGTGCCTGATCAGGTTGTCAGTGCTGTTTATTTCGAAGGAGAGAAAAAGTGGACACTGGTCAAGCGTTTCAATATAGAAACCACTTCCCTGGACCAGGAATTTTCCTTTATTTCCGACCAGAGGTCCAGTAAGTTGTACTTCGCTAGTTTTGCCCCCAACCCTTTGGTATCGTTTTCACATGGTAAGGGCAAAAATAAAGAGGTCGAAGAGGTGGCACTTGCAGATTTCATTGATGTGAAAGGATGGAAGGCACTCGGTAACAGGTTGCACGATGACAAAATCAGTTCGATCAAAATGATTAGCGAAGGGCCTGAACCAAAGGAGGAAAAGAAGGATGACGATGATTCAGATTCTCGAAGTCTCAAGCCGGGCGATTCCGTTGACCTGGATGTCAATGATGGAAAGCAGGCCAGCCTTTTCGACGATTGATTGATACTGAGAAAAGTGTCCGGATATCATCATATTTGGCCAAAATCGTAGTCAGGGCCATTTTACTACATTTCCCTGTTTACTAACTGCTCACCAAATCCCTTCAAAAGCCTTGTCTTGTCTTCGGGCAGATTTAGGTCAGAGACCTTCTCAGACACATCGTCAAGTAGCTTAGAGGAGAATTCAAGTATCAATTCATCGACATTGTACAGTTTGTACAACTCGAGCACGCGATCTACATCTTTTTCACTCACCGGCTTGGTCCTTATTACCTTTTTCAGGAATCCCCGGTCTTCCTCCTCAGCTGCCTCAATAGCCATTATCCACAGCCATGTTTTTTTACCTTGCCTGATATCACCACCCTTTCTTTTTCCGGTGAGTTTCTCATCTCCAAATGCATCCAGCCAATCGTCCATAATTTGGAATGCAACGCCCACCGCGTAGCCGTATTCAAATAGACTGGCTGCTTTTTCCTCCTCTACTCCGGCAATTAGCGCGCCTGAGTTTAATGCCAATCCAAGTAGAACGGCTGTCTTTAGTCCCACCATTTCCATGTAATCATCACTGGTGATTTCCTCCATACTTTCAAATGCCATGTCGTAAATCTGCCCTTCGCAAACGCCTCCACCCATTTCAGTGTAGTAATCCATAATGAGGTCCAAATTGACTTCCTCGTCCAACGCCAATAGAATTCTAAAGGCGTGAATCATCATCACATCGCCTACCAAAATAGCCGTATTGGTTCCGTACTTTTGGTGGATCGATGGCTGCCCTCTCCGCATGTTGGCATCGTCCATGATATCATCGTGAACCAGGGTGAAATTGTGAAAAATCTCAACGGAAAGAGCCATGGGAAGGGCTTGCTCGTAATCTTTCTTGAATAAGTAATATCCCAGCAAGACGGCCATGGGTCGCAGCCGCTTGGCCGGCGCTTCCATAGCATACCTAACTGCTCCGTATAGCTGCTCAGGTTTTTCCGGTAGTTCGTCCAAATAGTCTCTTAGGTATTCGTCGAAATCTCGTCTGAATTGATTCAGAATTTCCATGGGCTTATGTTTTTTAAGCTATTCCGGCTTTTTGTTACAAAGTCAAATTCTTCCCGGTGTTTTCTCCCCTTGCAAGCACAAATTAATTCCGGACTGAATAAAGGCGCCAAATTAACAATAGCTGCAATATTGAACCCTACAGATTCTTCAAGAATGAGAAAATATTCTTACTTTTAAGGTTTATTTGTGGTTGATTACATTCAAAATATTTTTTCTAGAAATATGTCAGAAACTGATAAGCAACTGAGTGACAAAGAGGTACTCTTTGAGGCCGGCAATAAAAAACTGGTGCTTTCCAAAGAAATAAGCGATGAGGTGGTAAAGCTTTTTGACGATGTCTTATGGGGAACCGGTGAGAATCAATATCAGCACAAAGACTCTAGGCAGCGCCTTGAATTACTGGACAATCCGAATTTTGTAGAGCTTCTTTATGACGACAAAAGAGCAGCTATGTGCCTGTTTATCAATAGAAAGGTGAAAACAGGCGATCTCGAACACAACTACTTTGCTGTAAGATACCTGTTTGCGGTGCCCGAGTACAGGGAGAAAAAATTGACTGCCAGGTATTCGATTGAAACTATGAGGATCATGCAGGAGCGTGAAAAAATGCCCACCCTCTTTGTCGGAGTGGTAGAGCACAGAAACAGGCAATCCTATCGCCTGGTCAACAGCCTCGGTTACGAGCCTTTTTGTCGAATAAAAACCGTGGGTATGAGTCGGTTTTTTCCCCGTAGAAATAAAAGCGTTCAGCGAGCAGAAAGTCCTGACCTCAAGAAAATGGTACGCCAGGAATTGGAGGCCTTTTATCGCGATTACAGCTTTGTGCACTTTGACTCCATCTTTAAAGAACCCTATTACGTCTTTATGAAAAATGGAGAGCCAGTTGCTGGTGTCCAGGTCCAAAAAGCCCGTTGGGTAATAAAAAATGTGGGGGGTAAGGGGCTTAAATTACTACTGAGAATAGTCCCCTACATCCCCGTTTTCAAAAAGATTTTCAATCCGAAGAATTTTGTATTTCTCGGCTTGGACGGAATTTATTACAGGCCCGGCTGCGAGCGGGAGTTTCTCAAATTGGTCAGCCACTTGATGAAGGAACACGATACTAATTCTGCCATGTATTGGGCAGATCAAAATGCCCCGGTGTACAAACAATTGCACGCAACCGGGGAATTGGGTATTCTAAATCGCTTTACGGACGAAGGTGACAGCTTTATGATGGTTAAGGCAAATGGCATTCCTGAAGAGGAAGTGAAGGAGTTGGAGTCTCGCCCTGCCTACCATTCAGCCTTTGATTTTTTGTAAAAAACAGTGAAAGCTAACTCTTTTGGTCCTTTTGGACTTATCTTTGGTCAGTTTGCTGCTCCTTTTTCCTTGAGAAAATGGGATTTGATCCGGCCTTTGTCCGATTACATATATATTTTTTTTAAGTCGATATCTATTATCAAATAAGACAGAATAGAGAGATATGATTAGAAGTTCTTTACTTACTGTAGTAATTTTTAGTGGTTTTTTTAGCCTGTTGCAAGGACAGGAATTGCTCACCGTTGAATATCTTCAATCCCGTTCTCAAGCAGAGTTGGAAGCTCAACTGGATATTGATGCCCGCAATGGAGTCGATTTCTATCGTGTTACCTACCTGACTTTGGGCTCTGATGGCCAGCCGGATACCGCTTCCGGATTATTTGTAATCCCCGATTCGGATTTGGAGGCTTACCCCGCAGTAATATATCACCGTGGCACGAGCTCCGCCCCGAATCTCGTACCATCCAATCTAAATCTGGATTTTGACGCCTATACAGGCATAGGTGCATCAGGTTACATGACCATCGCTCCCGACTTTTTGGGCATGGGTACCAGCCGTGGTTTTCACCCTTATGTGCACCGGGAAACCCAGGCCTCGGCTTCCATCGACTTGCTTCGTGCATTCCGGCAGTGGATTGAAACCCAGCAGTTGGAGTGGAATGGGCAGTTGTTTTTGACCGGTTATTCTCAGGGAGGACATTCTTCGATGGCGACCCATTGGAAACTCGAAGCCAATTTGCGAGCAGAATTCGAAGTCACTGCAGCCACCCATCTTTCAGGTCCCTACAGTATTTCGCAAGTCATGTTGGACAATATGTTTGCCGAAGAGGATTACCTTTTTGTCGGATACATCCCCTATGTTTTACTTGGCTATCAGGAAGTTTATGGAGATTTATATGACGATTTATCGGAGATATTGAGACCTCAATTTGTCGGTGATGCCATGGCTTTTTACAATGGCGAAATTGATCTGGTTGCACTGAACATAAGGATGGTCATTTCTATGGGTACTTCCTTTTTCAATCTTCACCCGGTAAATCTCTTTCAACCTGCCTTTGTGGACAGCATGCAGAACAATCCCGATTACCACATAAACCAAATTCTCAGAGAAAATGACACCTATGATTGGGCTCCGGAAGCACCCTTGCGCATAATGTATTGCATGGCCGATGATCAGGTGCCTTTTGAAAACAGCATTCTGGCAGATTCTATAATGAGGGCCAATGGAGCTACTGACATAGAGACAATTGATCTGAATCCCAACTTTGACCACGGCCAGTGCGCAAGACCCGCTCTTTTGGAAACAATCGCCTTTTTCGATTCTTTTACCCAAACATCTACGGAGGAAGAGATTGCGTTTGACTCCGGCCTATCGGTTTTTCCAAACCCGGCCACAGACCACTTATCTATTTCCGGCCTGGGAGATAGGGTTTTCGAAAGAGTCAATATTTACAACATGTCGGGACAGGTCGTTCTGTCAGCCACGAATCATCAATCTATTGATATTTCCAACCTAATAACTGGGATTTATGCTTTGCGTATCACGATAGACGGGGCTACTTATTCAAAAACCCTTTCGGTGAATCGATAATAAACCTGTACTGAATAGAGGAGACCTGAATACCCCATTAGCCACCTTCGGAGCCTTCGTTTTGCAGGTATATTTTTTTATTGGGGGTGACATTGTCAACGGTCCATTGCACCACTACTTTATGTGGATGCTTTCGATGGGGGCAATTTTGGACGGCGCACATCTTGCACAACTCTGGAGGTTCACAGGGGTCGGTGTGTACGAAGAGCTCCACGCTGTCACCACAGTGGCGGTCCACCTCTCTTTCAAATTCTTCTATGAGGTCGTGGGCTTCCACCTGATTGAAGTACCAGGGTATGGTCACATGGCAGTCAATGTGGAGTTTGGAACCGTATTTTATCACCCTGAAGTTGTGGAGGTCTATCCACTCGGGTTTTCTGGTTTTATTGACCTTTTCGACAATTTCTGTAACCAATTTGAGGTCTGCCTCATCCATAATTCCGGCAATTGCCGTGCGGAGTAATTTGTAGCCAGATCGAAGTATTAATATTCCAATGGCTATCGCAATTAGCTGATCCAGCCAGACCTGACCTGTCAAAAGTATAAGTGTCAATCCAATAATTAACCCTACGGAGGTCATCCCATCTGAGATCAAGTGCCTGGCCTCAGACTCTAAAACCAAGTTGTTGAAGATTTTGCTACGCTTTAATAACACCAACCCCATCAATAGATTTATTCCACCGGAAAATACGGTCAGGGCAATTCCAGCTTCCAATTGAACCACTTCAATGGGGACAACCAGATTGTAGCCCGATTTTACGATAATAAATGCGCCCGTTAAACTAATTAAAGCCCCCTCAATGCCCGCGAGCAGAAACTCTATTTTTCCATGGCCATAGGGGTGATTCTTGTCTTTGGGAGTGTTGGAAATGTAAAGACTGTACAGAGCAAAAAAACCGGTGCCGATATTGAGTATGCTCTCAAGGGCATCAGAGAGAACTGCATTGGAGTTAGTGATCCACCAGGTGAAAAACTTCACAAACATCAACAGAATACCCACTCCCAAAATGACCTTGAGATATTTCCTGTGCATCTGGTAGTCGGCAGCGGAACTCATCCTGAATTTTTCATAAAGGTAATACCTATTGTCATTTAGGAAAAAACAGGGTCAAAAAGTACACTCTTTTTTTGAATGGGTGTCGGCTGAAACTGAAAGAATTATCCACCCGAATGCTCAAAAATTTATATCTTGCTAGCAAAAAAATATGGGACTGAGAGAAATGTTTTTAGACTACTATGGCGATTTGGTTGCGGCCCTGCCCGCATTTACCTGGGCATTGGTAATTTTCTCCATCTTTGTCTTCCTGGGGTGGATGATTGCTCGTGTTGCAGAAAGGAGATTGAGTAAAAGGAAGCAGGAGGCGATTATCAGGGTGTTTTTTGTGAATTTTATTAAGTGGGCTTTTTACCTCATGGGTTTTATAGCGGCTATGGATATTCTGGGTATGGGCGGCCTGCTGGGCGGTATTGTTGCTGGAGCTAGTATTTCTGCTATCATCGTTGGTTTTGCCTTCAAGGATATTGCGGAAAATTTTGTCTCCGGGGTGATTCTGGCTTTTAGCAGCCCATTTCGAACCGGCGATATTATTGAACTCAATAATTTCCGGGGCAGGGTAACGAGGATCCATTTGAGAATGACCCATATCCGGACCAGTGATGGACGGGATGTAATGCTGCCCAATGCGAATATCTTGAAAAACCCACTCACCAATTTTACACGGGATGGTTTCATGCGGTATCAGTTTACCTTTGGAGTGGATACTCCGACCGATGTCGGTCAAGTCAGGTCATTGATCATGGATTATTTTACAAACCAGGCTGGTGTGCTTAAAAATCCGGCTCCCTCGGTCATTGTTTATGAGCTGGGAGATTACAGTGTTGGAGTGCGGGTCGCTTTCTGGGTCGATCTTTTCAGGGAGAAAAAGAAGGATAGAATTGAGTTGGCTGAACCGATTTTGAGCAGGGTGATAAACGGAGTCAAGGAACTCTTGGTGGAAAATGCTATCAACATGCCCGGGAAAATAGTCGAACTCAAAAACTACGATAACCTGGACCCGATTGCTGTAAAATCTGTCCAGTGAGAAGCTTTTTAAACCCGGTTGAGATCCTCAGGCCGATTTAGGTTGACCAATTTGTCAGGCTGAACCGGTTTGATCAGATTTACATCCCCTTTTTGAAGAATTTTTCGAAGGGACCAATTCCCGGCATCCAATTCCTGCTTGAACAACTCCCTGAACGAAGTTTCGTAAATTGCCGGTAGCGGATGAATTATTTCCTGCTCGGGATGGCTGGTCAAATAAGCTGTTGCCATTTTTTGCGGATCTCGGCGATTGAGTAGGTTTTTAAACAGCTGGTGATTGAGTAGAGGCATATCACAGGGCACAGCGAGCCAGGCATCCTCTGGATATTTCTCCATAGCAGAAAACAAACCCATCGCAGGGCCTTTGTAGTTTCCATTATCCATGATGCTGGGATGAGGTACTTCCTGAAGGTGCTTTTGGTCTTCTCTGCAGGATATGTAGGTTTTTAAACCCGTTTTATTCAATTCATCAGCCAGTTTGAGAAAGAGGAGATCACCTTTGTACTTGATGGTGCTTTTATCAAAACCCATTCGCTTACTGTATCCTCCGCACAAAACCAAACCTTTGACTCCCTTGAGTTGATCCGTGGCAATCATGCTTCCGGTTTAATTCTGAGAAACATACCGGGTGATTCAGTAAGGATATAAATGTATTCGTCAGGACCTTGTCGCACAGCTCTGAATCTGGCCAATCCCTCTAACATTTTTTCCGTGTATATTACCTCTTCACCTTCGATTACTACCCTGTGAATGTGTTGACCTGCCAGTGCACCCACGAGAATATCCCCATTCCACGAGGGGTATCTTTCACTGGTTACAAAATCCATCCCGCAGGGAGCAATTGATGGGGTCCAATCTAAGATTGGGTCCACCATTCCCGGCAGGGAAGTGTGCTCAGTAATGGTAGAACCGTCATAATTTATTCCGTGAGTTGCCTTAGGCCATCCGTAGTTTTCACCGGGCCTTATCACATTGATCTCATCTCCTCCCCTGGGGCCGTGTTCATGTGTCCACAATGCTCCGGTCTCAGGATGGAACGCCATACCCTGAATATTTCTGCTGCCGTAAGCCCATATTTCCGGTTTTGCATTCGATTTGTCCACAAAGGGATTATCAGATGGCACTCTGCCGTCGTCGTAAAGCCTTAATACTTTTCCATTGTGGTTATTCAACTCCTGGGCCATGTCTTGCTGACCCCGGTCTCCAATGGCAAAAAACAAATATCCATCTTCATCAAATACTATTCGCGTACCGAAGTGAACCCGTCCTGAAGTATGAGGCTCTCCGTGGAATAATACCTCAACATCGGTGAAGCGATTGTTGTCCAGCCTGCCCCTTGCGATGGCAGTATTTCCGTAATTTCCTTGACCCCTTGCTGCATATGCGATGTAAAGCCAGCCATTTTCTTCGTAATCAGGGTGCATCCTGACATCCAATAATCCTCCCTGGCCGTGCGCCCAAATTTCGGGAAGACCCTCAATAGGGGCGGACTTCAATTCACCATCTTCAAACACCCGCAATTGCCCCGGTCGCTCTGCAATCAAAATTCGTCCGTCTGGTAAGAATTCAAGCCCCCAGGGATTCTGAAGTCCTTCAGCCAGTGGCTCTATCTCGACCTCAAAACTGGTGCTGTTTTCCTCAGAATTTTTCTCATTCATTTGAGTATTTTCACAAGCCGTAAAATAGAGTACGGCGATCAGCATCAATAATTCGTATTTCATTGCTTCGATGTTTTTATTAAGTATTGTTTTATGCACGTGACCTGAATTGTCCCAAATCTAAGCGCTAATATATGCATATCAAAATAATTTTCAGACTTAATTGTTTGATGTGGACATTTTATAAGGTCTAAAGATAAAACTTGTTGTTGGACATTTAATTCATAAAAGTTATTTTGAATAACTCATTTGTTGGCATATTTTGATTACTTTGCGATTTCCTAAAGGCAGGCTCAAATTCATTCACTGATAGGTGAAGAGGGATTAGGGTGGTTTAAGTGATTATTAGTTTAAACTGACATTGTAGAATTGCTTTATGTAGCGGCTGTTGAAAGTCATTCCGAAAGCTAAGGTCAATCAGAAATTATGGTGTTAAAGGAAGTAGTTGAAAAAGTGGATATGGAAGATTTCTTGGAATTCCCCAGGACCCTTTATTCCCATGATCCGAATTGGGTGCCCCCTATGGACGACGAGATTAAGGGTGTTTTCGATCCCTCTACGAACAGGCTGCTCAATGAAGGGGGACAATCTGTAAAGTGGCTGGCCATTGACGAGTCTAAAAGGGTAGTGGGCAGAATTGCCGCTTTTTTTGACGGGAAAGATGCCGGTGGAAATTCAGTGCTTTCCGGTGGAATTGGCTTTTTCGAGTGTATTGACGATCGGAAGGTGGCTCACGAACTGTTCGATATTGCTGTAGATTGGTTGAAATCCAAAGGTGTTCAGGCAGTGGATGCTCCGGTAAATTTTGGAGAGAACAATGCCTACTGGGGGCTCCTTGTGGAGGGGTTTACCCTGCCGGCCTACGGGATGAATTACCACATGCCCTATTATCGCGAGCTTTTCGAGTCTTATGGCTTCAAACTCTATTTCAAACAATTCAGCTACAGGCTCGACATGACTAAAGAGTTTCCGGAGCGCTTTTGGAAAATAGCCAAGTGGGTTTGCTCAAAACCCCATTACACCTTCAAACACTTTGAATGGAGTCAAGCAGACAAATTTATCAATGATATGGTAGAGGTTTATAACCAGGCCTGGGCAGATTTTAAAGAGGACTTCACTCCATTGAGTCCCAAAGATGTCCGAAATAACATGGAGAAAGCCAAAGCCGTAATCGATAAGGAAATGGTTTGGTTCGCATATTTTAAGGATGAACCCATTGCTTTTTACATCATGTTCCCGGATGCCAACCAAATCCTCAGGCATCTGAACGGCAAAATGAATCTTTGGAATAAGCTGAAGTTTCTCTACTATAAAAAAACCGGCGCTATAACACGAGCCAGAGCCCAGGCGGCCGGCGTAGTCCCACGATTCCAAAATTCGGGCGTTGAGTCGGGAATTTTCTGGCAATTAAAACATGTGATGGACCGCAAACCCCGATACAAAGAAGTGGAACTCTCCTGGGTGGGAGATTTCAATCCGAGAATGCTCTCAATCTATGAAGCCGTGGGTGCCGAACATTACAAGACACACCACACCTACAGGTATATGATAGACCAATCCATTCCCTTCGAGAGATACATGCCGGAAAAATTGGACAGTTCGATTGCCAGGAAGGTTATCAAATAATCTGCGGATTCCCAGACTCAATCCATTCATGCTGAACTATCTCATCTCGTATTGTAAGTGGCCAACTGATCCGGCACTTTTAAACACGGAGGCCATTCGGATGTTAAAATCTTTGTCAAATCATTCTTATGGCCAAGAATCTGGAATTATTTAAACGAATCGATACAGTAGTACTCGATGTAGATGGAGTGCTTACCAACAGCCAAATGCTAATTACCGAAAGTGGAGAGCTGCTGAGGTCTATGTCAGTCCGGGATGGATATGCCTTAAAGAGAGGACTTATGCACGGACTAAAAATGTGTGTCATTACCGGAGGAAGTTCTAAAGGAGTTGAATGGAGAATAAAAAGCCTGGGTATCGAAGACTACTTTCCCGCAGTGAAAAAAAAGATACTGGTCTTTGATGAGTGGGTGAACCAACACAATGTCAATTTGGACAATACTTTGTATATGGGTGACGACCTACCCGATATGGACGTTATGAACAAGGTGGGCTGCCCGGTCTGCCCTGCAGATGCCGCCCCGGAAATTATCGAAATAGCTAAATATGTGTCTCCTGTGAAAGGGGGAATGGGCTGCGTCAGAGATGTACTGGAAAAAGTACTCAAACTTCAGGGTGGTTGGAAAACCATCCAAAAACCGGGCTAATCCCGGAATTAGTTTCAATTCGAATCTAAGCTGGGAATCTCAAAACTGTGAAGTTTTCCAATGGAGACTCTAAAATTCTGTGATTCATCGGTTTTGCCTTGTTGTTGTAAACTATCATTTTTTCATCAAGAAAAATTTGCCACTTATGAATTTGCCTAAAGTTTTACTTGCTAGCGAGTCCCCGAGACGGAAATTTCTATTGGAGGAGGCGGGTGTTGAGTTTAGGCAAATGAGTCCTAAAGTAGTAGAAACCCTGCCGGAGGATATGGAAGTTGATAAAATTCCCGAACACCTGGCACAACTTAAAGCACAATCACTTTTGGATGAGCGGCGGGACGGAGAGGTTATCCTGGCGGCTGACAGCATAGTGGTGATTTCGGGTGAATTGCTAGGCAAACCCAAAGATAAGGAGGATGCAAAGGAGACGCTCAAAAGGCTTTCAGGCCGATCCCATCAGGTGATTACCGGTCTTTGTATGATTACTCAGAAGGGGAGCTGGCACCAGTCGGAGGTGTCTGAGGTAATCATGGCAGATCTCAGTGATGAAGAAGTAGATTACTATGTTGAAAGATGTGTTCCATTGGATAAAGCCGGTTCCTATGGTATTCAAGAGTGGTTGGGACTTTGCCGTGTGTCCCGAATTGAGGGTACTTATTCCAACATAATGGGACTTCCCATGTACACCGTTTACGAAATGCTGAAAAAAGTAGAGTAACTCTTGTGCGGAGGTCCCGTTCTATTTCAAAAAATATTTCCCGTCCCACCAATTGGTTTCCAGATGGGCTCCGATTTTTTTGTAGAAATTAATAGCCGGGGTGTTCCAGTCGAGGACCTCCCACTTTATCAATTCGTAATTATTTCTTCTGGCGTAATCGGTTAGAAACCAAAACATTTGTTCACCAATGCCGCTACGGCGTGCTTGCTCCCGCACTACAAAATCCTCTAACCAAAGCATTTTTCCTTTCCATGTGGAAAAAGCATCAAAAAATATCATGATGCCAACCGGCTCTTCTTTCCGCTCTGCTATAATAAAGCTGAATAATCCCTCTTTGTAAACGGTGCGATAGTAGTCAGGGGTAGTAGTTACTTCATCGAGGGCCTTTTCATACTCAGCCAGTTCTCTGACCAGTTCAAAAGCAGATTCAATATCGCCACCCGTACCCATTCGAATTTGGAGATTTTCGTCAGATGATTGAGGCTTGTTTTCAGTCATGATTTTTTAAAACTTATTATAAAAAAATAAATATGAGGAAATTCCAAAAAATATTTAATCCTATGGGGTTCCGTTTCCGAAAATAGCTGTATATTTGCGGTCTCATTTTCGGGACGGGTCGATTTTGCACTCAAAACGTTCAAATTCAATCTGATCTGAAATATTTTGTGAATATACATTTTTAGTAAAATATGCCAACAATAAATCAATTGGTGAAAAAGGGTCGCAAAAAAATTGCGGCGAAGAAAAAATCCAGAGCTTTGGAAGGTTGTCCCCAACGCCGAGGAGTTTGTACCCGTGTTTATACAACCACTCCCAAAAAGCCGAATTCGGCTCTGAGGAAGGTTGCAAAGGTACGACTTACGAATGGTATTGAGGTGATCGCCTACATTCCGGGAGAGGGCCATAACCTTCAGGAGCACTCTATAGTGTTGCTTCAGGGGGGAAGGGTGAAAGACCTGCCCGGTGTCCGATATCGCATAGTGCGCGGTGCACTGGATACAGCCGGTGTACAGGACAGGAAGCAAAGCCGCTCGAGATACGGCGCAAAGCGCCCCAAGTAACACCTTAAACATTAATACGCATAAGTTTTTAATAGAGTAGTTTAGAAAAATGAGAAAGAGAAAGCCAAAGTTAAAAGCCATACAGCCTGATCCGCGTTACAATGACGTGATGGTTAGTAGGTTTGTGAATAACCTCATGCTCCAGGGCAAGAAGAGTGTATCCTACCAGATATTTTACGATGCTCTTGATATCGTGAAGGAGAGAACAGGTGAGGATGAACTCGAGATTTGGAAAAAGGGCCTCAATAACGTAATCCCCCAGGTGGAGGTGCGTTCAAAGCGAATCGGAGGTGCCACCTTCCAAATACCAACCGATATTCCCGCCAACCGAAAGGTTTCTATTGGAATGAAGTGGATGATCAAATTTGCCAGACAAAGAGGCGGTAAAGGAATGGCCGATAAACTGGCGGCTGAAATTTTAGCAGCAAGTAAAGGTGAAGGTGCTGCGGTTAAGAGAAAAGAGGACACCCACAAGATGGCTGAGTCTAACAGAGCTTTCGCACACTTTAGAGTTTAATTCGCACATATTATTTAATAGATTAAAATTGTATCTTTTACAATGTCAAAAGACTTAACCAAAACCCGAAATATAGGTATCGCTGCACACATTGATGCAGGTAAAACCACTACCACTGAAAGAATTTTGTTCTACACCGGACTGAGCCACAAAATCGGTGAGGTACACGATGGTGCTGCCACCATGGACTGGATGGAACAAGAACAGGAAAGGGGTATTACCATTACCTCAGCTGCTACGAAAACCAGCTGGAAGTGGAAGGATGAAGACTATGTTGTAAATATTATTGATACGCCAGGACACGTGGATTTTACCGTGGAAGTTGAGCGCTCACTTAGGGTGCTGGATGGTGTTGTGGCCCTGTTTTGTGCCGTTAGTGGTGTGGAACCCCAATCCGAGACGGTTTGGAGACAGGCAGATAGATATAAAGTGCCCAGACTGGGCTTTGTAAATAAAATGGACCGCTCAGGTGCTGATTTCTTCGAAGTTGTAAAGCAAGTCAAGGAAATGCTCGGTGCCAACCCGGTTCCAATGCAGGTGCCTATCGGTGCTGAGGATTCGTTTAAAGGTGTGGTTGATTTGATCACCAATAAGGCTATTATCTGGAATGAAGAGGATATGGGGATGACTTATGAAACGGTTGATATCCCTGCCGATCTTCAGGACACTGTGGATGAGTATCGCGAAAAGCTATTGGAAAGTGTGGCTGAATATGATGAAAGCCTCATGGAAAAGTTTTTTGACGATCCCAACTCTATCACTCCCGACGAAATCCGCTCTGCCATCCGTGCCGCTGTAATTGATATGAGTATTACTCCTATCTTCTGCGGTTCTGCCTTTAAAAACAAAGGGGTACAGGCGGTGCTGGACGCGGTTTGTGCTTTCTTGCCCTCTCCCCTGGATGTGGAGGCTATCGATGGTATCGACCCGAGAACGGAAGAGCCTATCAAGAGAGAGCCTAGAATAGATGAACCGTTTTGTGCACTGGCATTTAAAATCGCCACCGACCCTTACGTGGGAAGACTCTCTTTCTTCCGCACTTATTCCGGTGTGCTTGATGCAGGTTCTTATGTATTAAATACCAGAAGTGGTAAAAAAGAGCGACTCTCCAGACTTTACCAAATGCACTCCAACAAACAGAATGCAATTGATAAAGTGGAAGCGGGTGATATCGCTGCAGGTGTGGGTTTCAAAGATCTCAAAACCGGTGATACCATTTGTGATCTGGATCACCCAATTGTACTTGAAAATATTTCATTCCCCGATCCTGTAATTGGATTAGCAGTAGAGCCTAAAACCCAGAAAGACCTGGAAAAACTCGGAATGGGTTTGGCCAAACTGGCTGAGGAAGATCCCACTTTCCGCGTCAGATACGATGAGGAAACCAACCAGACTGTTATTAGTGGTATGGGTGAGCTCCATCTTGAAATCATCGTCGATCGATTGAGGAGAGAGTTTAAAGTGGAGATCAATCAAGGTGCTCCACAGGTGAACTACAAAGAGGCTCTTACCAAAAAAGTCTCTCACAGAGAGAAGCTGAAGAAGCAAACTGGTGGTTCCGGTCTCTTTGCCGATATGGAATTCGAACTCGGTCCTGCCGATGAAGAATTTTTGGAGAGTGACGAATTCAAAACCGGTAAGGTTAAAATGCAGTTTGTCAATGACATCGTCGGAGGTTCTATTCCCCGGGAATTGATCCCTGCTGTCCAAAAGGGATTCCAGGAAATGATGAACAATGGTATCCTCGCAGGATATGCCATCGACAGCATGAAAGTCAGGGTTTATGACGGATCTACCCACACGGTGGATTCCAAGCCCATCGCCTTTGAACTCTGTGCCAAAGAGGGCTTCAAAGTGGCAGCAAAGCAAGCCAATCCGGTCTTGTTAGAACCCATAATGAAGCTTGAAGTAACAACTCCTGAAGAGTACACTGGTAACGTAATCGGTGACCTCAACAAGAGAAGAGGATTGATCAAAGGACAGGAAATGAAGACCAATGCTGTGGTGGTTAAAGCTCAGGTACCTCTGGCCGAGATGTTCGGCTATGTGACGCAGCTTAGAACCATTACCTCAGGTCGTGCAGCCTCCTCAATGGAGTTTTCGCACTACGCACCTGCTCCTTCAGGAATTGCAGATGAAGTAATTGAAAAAGCCAAAGGCGAGGTGAAAGTCTAATGGACGGACACCACTTCAGTGACATAAATTATTTTATTAAGTATTCTCAAACGAGGCCATGAATCAAAAAATCAGAATCAAGCTCCGCTCTTACGACCACAATTTGGTTGATAAATCGACGGAGAAGATTATAAAGACAGTACGCAACAGCGGCGCCGTTGTTGCGGGTCCGATTCCGCTGCCAACCGAGAAAGAAATCTTCACCGTGTTGCGTTCGCCACACGTCAACAAGAAATCTCGAGAGCAGTTTCAGATCCGCACCCACAAGCGCCTTATCGAGATTTACACTCCAACCCCCAAAACGGTTGATGCTCTATCTAAATTGGAGTTGCCTAGTGGAGTGGATATTCAGGTTAAGTTGACGTAATATTTACCGTCGGTTTTTTACGGGGCTGCAAAGTGCTGACCCCTTGATGATTGTGTGATTTGGAATGCGGGAACTTTTTCCCCTTCTACACACGTAGATCATATTATTAACTTTTAAAATTGCCAAAAGTGAACGGATTAATAGGACGCAAAATAGGCATGACCAGTATTTTTAACCAGTTTGGCGAGAACATTGCCTGTACAGTGGTAGAGGCCACTCCCAATGTTGTGACCCAAATCAAAAGTGAGGATGTAGATGGCTACAGTGCTTTCCAGCTTGCATTTGGTAGTGCCAAAGCAAAAAATACGTCGCAACCGCTACAGGGCCATCTGGATAAAGCAAGCACCGGACCGAAACAAAAAATTCGTGAATTCCGTGACTTCAATCTGGACAAAGCTGTCGGTGATGAAGTGCGGGTTGAGGAAGTTTTCAGCGAGGGCGATATTATCAGCGCCATTGGTGTGAGCAAAGGAAAGGGCTTTCAGGGAGTTGTCAAAAGACACGGCTTTAGAGGTGTAGGTGACGCTACCCATGGTCAGCACAACAGACAAAGACATCCCGGTTCTATTGGAGCTGGTTCAGATCCATCCAAGGTATTCAAGGGGATGAGAATGGCCGGAAGAACCGGAGGTGATAGGGTTAAGATTAAAAATCTCCGGGTTGTGAAAATCCTCCCGGAAAAGAATCTCGTTTTGGTTAAAGGCGCTATTCCAGGCCAAAAAGGTGGACTGGTAATGCTGGAAAAATAAATACACTTATTGATCGGACCGAGGTCCTAGCAGTAACTTATGGAGGGAGTTATCCCGAAGTATTTAACAACCGGGAGATCGCCCGGAAAAAAATAATGAACAATGAAACTTGATGTACTGGATATTCAGGGTCAAAAAACCGGCAGGCAGATAAACCTGCCCGATGAAATATTTGGAGCGGAATCCAATGATCATGTCATCTATCTCGCTGCTAAAGCCGCACAGGCCAACCGCAGACAGGGAACCCATGCAAGCAAAGAGAGAAATGCAGTTAAGGGTTCTACTAAGAAGATCAAAAAACAAAAGGGTACCGGTACGGCCAGAGCAGGTGATATTAAAAACCCTCTTTTCCGGGGAGGTGGTAAAATTTTTGGCCCCAGCCCCAGATCATACCACCAAAAGGTGAATAAGAAGACGAAAAAGATCGCTCGTAACGCTGTACTTTCAGGGAAAGTTAAGGCTGAAAAAGTGGTGGCACTTGAAGATTTTTCTTTTGATAAGCCAAATACCCGTGAATTCAGAACCGTAATCAAGAACCTGGATCTCGACGGCCGCAAAACACTGGTTTTGCTTTCAGATTACGATCAAAATCTCTACCTGAGCAGTAGAAATTTGCCCAAGTGCAAGGTGCTTAATATTAAAGATGCCGGCATACTTGACTTTATGGAATCGGACACCATAGTTCTATCCGAAGGCTGCGAAAAGCATTTTAATCAACTTGTTTAATTAATAATTATCATGGCTAAACGCGTATTGATAAAACCGATAATCTCCGAAAAATCTGAAATGTTGACTGAAGCTGTCAACCAGTACTCCTTTGTAGTGGATAAAAAAGCCACCAAGGGTCAGATAAAAAATGCGGTGGAGGAATTGTACGAAGTGAAAGTGAAAGGGGTCAATACCCTTATCATGCCCTCTAGGAGTAAGAATAGAAATACCAAGAGGGGATTTATCAGAGGTAGTGTGCCATCTTTCAAAAAGGCTGTGGTTACAGTCGCTGAGGGTGAAGTCATTGACTTTTTCGGAGACGTTTAATTTGTGGATTACTAAAATAGCGAACAATGCCTGTAAAAAAGTTTAAACCAATAACTCCCGGAACCCGGAACAGAATGGGACTTGACTATTCTGCCGTGACCACGGATAAGCCTGAAAAGAGCTTGTTGGGCTCTAAAAAGCGCACCGGTGGTAGAAACAACGCGGGAAAGATGACTGTGAAACACCGCGGTGGTGGACATAAACGTCGTTACAGAATCATCGATTTTAAGAGGGATAAAGACGGAGTACCCGGTACCATCAAATCCATCGAATACGATCCGAACAGGACCGCATTTATAGCACTTGTCTTTTACGCCGATGGGGAGAAGCGATATATCATCGCTCCCAATGGGATTAAAGTTGGCGATAAAATTGTTTCAGGTGAGGGGGCAGAACCGGAAACTGGCAATGCACTCTTCCTCAAGGAAATTCCTTTGGGATCCATGATCCACGCCATTGAGTTGACTCCTGGAAAAGGTGCATCTTTGGCAAGAAGTGCAGGAACTTATGGTCAGTTGATGGGCCGCGAAGGAAAATACGCCTCTGTTAAGTTGCCATCCGGTGAGGTGAGAAGGATACTTCTGACTTGTAAAGCCACCATTGGCACAACCTCCAATCCCGACCACACACAACAGGTGCTCGGTAAGGCAGGTCGCAAGCGTTATCTTGGTAGAAGACCAAGGGTGAGACCCGTCGCTATGAACCCGGTTGATCACCCGATGGGTGGTGGAGAAGGTAGAGCTTCAGGAGGGCATCCGAGAAGTAAGAAGGGATTGAAAGCCAAAGGTTTCAAAACCCGTAATAATAAGAAGCATTCAACCAAATTGATAGTTTCTAAACCGAAGAAGAGGGCAAAGAAATAATAAACCCAAATAAGTTTTAACAATGGCAAGATCTATTAAAAAGGGACCTTACGTTTTTCACAAACTTCTTAGAAAAGTAGAAAAGGCGCGTGAGACCAAGAAAAAATCAGTGATCAAAACCTGGTCCAGAGCCTCTATGGTCATTCCCGATATGGTGGGCCTGACAATAGCAGTTCACAACGGCAAAACATTTGTACCGGTTTACATCACCGAAAATATGGTGGGGCACAAATTGGGCGAATTCGCCCTGACCCGAAGTTTCAGAGGTCACGCCGGAAACCGTAAATAATATTAACTAAAGAAAATAAATTTCGACACCATGGAAGCAGTAGCTAAACTGAAGAATTGTGGAATGTCAGCCAGGAAAATGCGACTGGTCGCTGACCTGATAAGAGGGAAGGGGGTGGACGAAGCTCTTGATATACTTCGATTTACTAAAAAAGAGGCCACTTATCATATCGAAAAAACCCTGTTGTCAGCCATTGCCAATTGGGAGCAGAAAAACGATATGATGGAGAACGCCGATGATTACGACCTCGTCGTCTCCAGAATTCAGGTGGACGATGCACCTCAGCTGAAAAGAATCAGAGCCAGAGCTCAGGGACGGGCTCATCGCATCAGAAAGAGATATTGCCATATTACCCTGATGGTGGAGAATAAAATCCCGCTTCCGTCCGAGATGGAAGATGAGGAAGAATACGAAGAGGACTACGAAGAAGAATACGAGGAAGAATTGGAAGAGGAGACAACTGAAAACTTAGAATAATAATTCAATACATTTAATCAATGGGTCAAAAAACTAATCCGATAGGCAATCGCCTTGGCATCATCAGAGGATGGGAATCCAATTGGTACGGTGGTCACGATTTCGCTGATAAGGTAATCGAGGATGAAAACATCAGAAAATACCTCGAAGCCAGAATCCAAAAGGGCGGCATCGCAAGAATCATCATTGAGCGAACGCTCAAGAGAATTACCATTACCATCCACACATCGCGTCCCGGTATTATCATTGGTAAGGGCGGCTCAGAAGTCGATCTTATTAAGGAGGAGTTGAAAAAAATTACCGGTAAGGATGTGCAGATCAATATTGTCGAGGTGCGCAAACCAGAACTGGATGCCAATATTGTTGCTGAAAGTATAGCGCGGCAAATTGAGTCCAGGATTAATTTCCGTCGGGCAGCCAAAATGGCTATCCAAAGCACCATGAGAGGTGGTGCAGAGGGAATTAAGGTGAGAATCGCAGGCCGTCTTAACGGAGCTGAAATGGCTAGAACCGAGGAGTACAAAGAGGGTAGAACTCCCCTGCACACCTTTAGGGCCGATATCGATTACTCCCTCAAAGAAGCCAATACCGTTTACGGAAAGATAGGTGTCAAGGTTTGGATTTGTAAAGGTGAAGTACTTGGAAAGAGAGACCTTTCTCCACATATTGGAGTTGACCAAAAAACCAAACGACCCAAAAGGGGCGGTGGTGGACGCAGAGGTGGCGGCGGAAGACGTTAATATTTGCCGCGCAGCGTTTTTTTATTGATTTTGAGAGACAAAGATTTATTGAAATAACGTACCTTTGCGACTCTTTTGCAAAAAGCGTTGCACAAGTGACAAAATAGACCAGAAATGTTACAGCCAAAAAGGACAAAATACAGAAAGCAACAAAAGGGCAGGGTTAAAGGTCTTGCCCACAGAGGAAGTACGATCTCATTCGGCTCCTTTGGGTTGAAATCCATGGATACCTCCAGGATTACAAGCAGGCAAATTGAATCTGCCAGGGTTGCTCTCACCAGGTTTATGAAAAGGGAAGGAAAGGTTTGGATCCGCATTTTCCCGGACAAACCCATTACCAAGAAACCCCAGGAAGTTCGTATGGGTAAAGGTAAAGGTCCTCTCGATCACTACGTGGCCGTAGTAAAACCCGGTCGAATTATTTTTGAAATGGATGGTGTGCCCCGCAAAACAGCAGAAGAGGCACTCAGACTGGCAGCGCAAAAATTGCCGGTCAAAACTAAGTTCGTGGTCAGACCCGATTACGTGGAATAAATTTATAACCGTTAAAGCCACCATCTTATGGCAACTAAGAAATTTTTAGAGTTAAAAGAGTTCAATGACGAGGAGCTCGCTAACGAATTGAAAGAGACAGAAAAACAGTATCTCAAACTAACTTTTGACCACTCAGTCAAAGGTATCGACAACCCCATGCTCGTGCGTGATATGAGAAGGGATATTGCCAGGTTGAATACAGAGATACGGCGTAGAGAAATAAACAACATGTCTGAGGAGGAGTTGGCCAAAAGGTCCAAAATCCGACAGAGACGAAGAAAGTAAAGGATCAAATTATAATTACCTATTCATTTTTGAATCATGACTGAAAGAAAATCGCGAAAAACCAGAGTTGGTGTTGTCTCCAGTAATGCAATGGACAAGAGTATTTCTGTCTTGGTCGAGCGCCGTTTGCGCCACCCCATGTACGGTAAATTCGTAAAGAAGTCCAAGAAATTTATCGCTCACGATGAGTCAAATGACTGCAATGTGGGAGACAAGGTGAAGATTATGGAGACGAGACCTTTAAGCAAGACCAAGAAATGGCGTGTGGTCGAGATTCTTGAAAAAGCGAAGTAATTATATACCATTAAGAAAGACCGAGTAAAATTACGCAATCATGATACAGCAGGAAAGTCGGCTCTCAGTAGCTGATAATAGCGGTGCAAAAGAAGTGCTTTGTATAAAAGTACTGGGTGGTAGTAAAAAACGATATGCCACTATTGGTGATCAGATCGTGGTCACTGTAAAGCATTCCACTCCAAGTGGTAGTGTGAAGAAAGGTACCGTCAGCAAGGCCGTCATTGTACGTACCAGAAAGGAGATCAGAAGAAAGGATGGATCCTATATCCGCTTCGATGACAATGCCGTGGTACTGCTCAACGCAGCCGATGAGCCCAGAGGTACGCGTATCTTTGGCCCAGTGGCCAGGGAATTGAGAGAAAGAGACTACATGAGGATTGTATCACTGGCACCCGAGGTGCTCTAAATATCATTAAGTTATGTCTAACAATAGCAATAAAAGGTTCAAACCTAAGAGCAAAATAAAGAAGGGAGACAAAGTGTTTGTCGTTGCCGGTAGTTATAAAAATCCGGATAAACCACGCAATGTGCTGGAAGTCCTCAATAGTAAAGGCAAAGTAATTGTCGAGGATGTAAATATTGTGAAAAAACACGTCAAACCAACCAATGAAAGCCCCGGGGGAATCCAGGAAAAAGCAGCACCAATTGATATTTCAAATGTGATGCTGGTCGATCCCAAAACCGGAGAGCCAACCAGGGTCGGAAGGAAAATTGTCGATGGAAAAATCGTCAGATACGCCAAAAAATCAGGAGAAATTATTCAGTGATGAGCTATATACCGAATTTAAGGAGAAAGTACAACGAGGAAATCATACCTAAACTAACCGAACAGTTTGGTTATGAATCCGTCATGGAGGTTCCAAAACTTCGTAAGATATCAATTAATCAGGGACTGGGTGATGCCACGCAGGACAAGAAGATTGTGGACAATGCCTTTAATGATCTGGCTGTTATTGCAGGTCAAAAGCCTGTTACCACCATTGCCAAAAAATCCGTTTCTAACTTTAAACTTAGAGAGGGAATGCCAATTGGTTGTAAGGTGACCCTGAGAAAGAACAGGATGTACGAATTCCTCGAGCGTTTGATAGCCGTAGCCCTTCCGAGGGTGAGGGATTTCAGAGGCATCAACGATAAGAGCTTCGATGGCAGGGGTAATTATACGCTTGGAATAACTGAGCATATTATTTTTCCTGAAATCGATATGGACAAAGTGACCAGGATCAACGGAATGGACATAACTTTCGTAACCACCGCGCAGACGGATGCTGAAGCCCTGGCCCTTTTGAAGGAATTCGGTATGCCTTTTAAGAATCAGTAAATTTTATAATCCAGAATAGTTACTAAACATGGCAAGGAAATCACTAATAGCCAGAGACAAAAAAAGAGAGCGACTCGTTAAAAAGTATGCCGAATTGAGAAAACAGCTCAAGGAGGAGGGCCGCTACGACGAATTGGATAAGCTGCCGAGAAACGCATCACCTGTGCGCTTGCACAATAGATGCCGGCTTACCGGCCGTCCTAAAGGCTACATGAGAAAATTCGGACTCTGTAGAGTCAAATTCAGAGAGATGGCACTGGAAGGAAAAATTCCAGGCGTAACCAAAGCAAGTTGGTAATTATTTAAATAAGAGTATCATGACACATTCAGATCCGATAGCTGATTATCTGACCAGAATTCGAAATGCCCAATTAGCAGGGCATCGCATGGTGGAAGTGCCCATGTCGAAAATGAAGAAGAAAATAACCGAGATCCTCTTTGATCAAGGCTATATCTTTAGATATAAACTGGAACCGGAAAACGGACCCCAGGGCACTATTAAAATTGCTCTGAAGTACGATCAGGAAACCAAAGTGCCCGCCATACGAGAGCTCGGACGTATTAGCAGACCCGGTCTGAGGAAGTACAGCGGTTCTGACGAAATACCCCGAATCATCAATGGTCTCGGAATTTGTTTGGTATCGACATCCGAAGGAGTAATGACCGATAAAGAGGCCAGGAAAAAGAATCTCGGTGGAGAGCTTATTTGTTACGTATATTAAATCTTAAAACCATGTCCCGAATAGGAAATGCGATTATAGAAATACCTGAAAAGGTCGAAATATCTGTGAGTAAAGGTAATGAAGTGACTGTAAAAGGCCCCAAGGGTACCATCAGCAGACAACTTGATCATGACATGATTATAGATGTGGAAGATGGACAAATCCAGGTTAAAAGGCCCACGGATTCCAAGCGCCATCGATCCATGCACGGCCTTACGCGCTCATTGGTTTTCAATATGATAACAGGTGTTTCTGAGGGATTCAAGAAGGAATTGCAGTTGGTGGGTGTCGGTTACAGAGCGGCCAATACTGGCAACTTGCTGGAATTGACCATTGGCTATTCACACCCGGTCTATTTCTATGTTCCTGATGATATTAAGGTAGAGACCAAATCAGAGAAGGGTAAAAACCCCACCATTTGGCTGGAGTCCTGCGACAATGAAATGCTAGGCCTGGTTGCCAATAAGATTAGGTCCTTCCGCAAACCGGAACCCTATAAAGGGAAGGGGATTCGATTTGCCGATGAATACTTGAGAAGAAAAGCCGGTAAAGCAGCCGCAAAGTAATAATATTGTTAGGCGAATATAACCAGTTATTTATTTCGCCAGAAGCATGAATTTTAAAATGCACAAGTCATGAAACTGACAAGAAGAAAGAGAATCAAATACCGCGTCAGGAGCAAAGTTAAAGGCACTCCTGATAGACCGAGGTTGACTGTTTACAGAAGTAATAAAAACATTCACTGCCAGGTGATTGACGACGTAAATGGTACTACTTTGGTCCATGCATCATCTGTTGAGGAAGGAATCCCCACGGACCTTCCTAAAGGTGATACGGCCAAAAAGGTCGGTGAAGTCATCGCTCAAAGAGCTAAAGATGCCAATATAGAGAAGGTAGTATTTGATAGAGCGGGTTATCGCTATCATGGAAGGGTTAAAGCCCTCGCCGACGGTGCTCGTGAAGGAGGTCTTATATTTTAAAAATTTTTAATCATCAATTACAGAGATGAGAGATAATCAGAAAAGGATTAAGCCGGCAGAAACTGAATTGCAGGATAAATTGGTAGCCGTAAACAGGGTGGCCAAGGTAACCAAAGGTGGTAGAACCTTCGGGTTTAGCGCCATAGTGGTTGTCGGTGACGGAAAAGGTACTGTCGGACACGGTTTGGGTAAAGCAAGGGAAGTTTCCTCAGCTATAGCCAAGGCGATTGACGATGCCAAAAAGAACCTCGTCCGCTTCCCAATTATCAATGGGACCATCCCACACGAACAAAACGGTAAATTTGGTGCAGGTAAGGTGTATATCAAGCCCGCATCAGATGGTACCGGGGTTATTGCAGGTGGTGGGATGCGCGCAGTACTGGAAACAGCCGGAGTGCAAAATGTACTGGCCAAATCGCTCGGTTCAGCAAACCCACACAATGTGGTAAAAGCTACAATCGATGCCCTGACCAAACTCAGGGACCCTAGGACGGTTTCCAGAACCAGAAGGATCCCCGTCAAAAAAGTTTTCAACGGTTAATCTATAGACCCTCAAATAGTTTTTGCAATGGAAAAAGTTAAAATCACCCAGGTTAAGAGTATGATCGACAGGACCAAAAGACAGAAGGATACGCTCGTGGCACTCGGTTTGGGTAAAATTAATAAGTCATCTCAGCATACGCTGACGGATCAGATTAAGGGGATGATTGGAAAAGTGAGCCACCTGGTTGTGGTCGAGGAAGTGAAGTAATTTTATATTTGCACCCACTTAAAGATATTTCGTTATGGAACTACATAAACTAAAACCGGCCAAAGGGTCTAATAAAAAGCGCAAGATCGTTGCCAGAGGTGTTGGCTCAGGACGCGGAAGGTCCGCTACAAGAGGTACCAAAGGTGCACAGTCTCGCTCGGGATATAAGTACAGAAGGAATTTTGAAGGTGGGCAGACTCCACTTCAAATCAGGGTTCCTAAGATTGGTTTTAACAACCCCAACAGAACTGAATTCTACCCGATCAATCTCGATCTGCTGGATCACTTTTGCGAGAAATTTGGCACTGATGAGATATCGACAGAACTGTTGGTGGAGAAAAAGGTCATTAAAAAGTACCATAAGGTTAAAGTACTTGGCAGAGGTGAATTGGACAGGGCTGTGAAGATCAAAGTGAATGCCATTTCCGAAGCGGCTAAAAAACATATTGAAAACAAAGGCGGTTCTGTGACCCTGCTGTAAAATTTTAAGATGAAGAAGTTTATAGAGACCCTCCAGAATATTTGGAAAATCCCCGAACTCAGACAGCGCATCATCTTTACGCTCGGTATGCTGGCTGTGTTTCGCTTTGGTTCCTATGTCGTGCTGCCCGGTGTTATGCCGGAAGTGCTTCAGGCTGCTACAGCCGAGCGATCTGCTCACGATATCCTTGGATTGATTAACATTTTTACCGGTGGTGCATTTAATAATGCCGCCGTTTTTGCATTGGGGATCATGCCCTATATCACCGCTGCGATTATTGTGCAGCTCCTTGGTTTTGCTGTCCCTTACTTTCAAAGACTGCAGCAAAAAGAAGGAGAGAGTGGTCGAAAAAAGCTTACTCAGATAACCAGGTTGCTGACTGTGGCCATTACCCTTGTTCAGGGTGGTGGATATCTCAGTTTGGTAGCTTCATTCGGTGCAATCGACCCGAATGTTCCACCGGGCATATTCTGGATTTCCAATATTATCATCTTGAGTACCGGTACCACTTTTGCAATGTGGCTCGGTGAGCGAATAACCGATCGGGGTATTGGAAATGGTATATCGCTCCTCATTACCATAGGTATCATTGCGATGCTCCCACAGGCATTTGCCTTCGAGGTGGTTGCACAGGTTGAAACCAGTGGATTCTTTATACTCGTATTGGAGCTCGCCTGTCTCTTCCTGGTGGTTATGGCCACCGTACTGATAGTACAGGGGGTGCGAAAAATTCCAATCCAGTTTGCCAAGCGAATGGTTGGAAGGGGAGATGCCAATATGCCGGTCAGTGGTGCCAGAGATTATATCCCACTGAAAGTAAATGCCTCTGGTGTGATGCCGATTATCTTTGCCCAGGCACTGATGTTCCTGCCCATGACATTGGCGCAGTACACCATGCAAGACGGAGAAATGGCCGCTACCGGATGGTTGAGTGAATTGAATGACCCCTTCTCGCTGCTATACTCTATAATCTACTTTGTACTCGTAGTTGTCTTTACTTACGTCTACACTGCATTGATTGTGAATCCCAAGCAGTACGCTGAATACCTGAAGCGTCAAAATGCATTTATTCCGGGAATTAAACCCGGGAAAGCAACTGAGGAGTTTATCGACTCCACGACCACTAGAGTGACGCTCCCAGGATCTATATTCCTGGGTATTATTGCGATACTACCGGCTGTCGCCGTTGCCATGGGCGTGAATCCTTCCTTTGCATTGTTCTTCGGAGGTACATCGCTGCTGATTTTGGTTGCTGTGGTACTGGATACCTTGCAGCAAGTGGAGAGCTACCTGTTGATGCGCAAATACGACGGTCTGGTGAAGAGCGGTCGAATAAAAGGACGAAGCCAGGGAATGCAGATTGGTGCAAGTATGTAAATCCCTATAGTTTCCATGGTTTTTGGACCCAAAATTCGCGCTAAGACTGAAGAGGAAATCGGGTATTTGAAAGAGAATTGCCTGCTGGTCTGCGAAACCCTCGCATTGATCGCAAGTCATATAAAACCCGGAATTACCGGGATGGACCTGGATGAAATAGCCGAGGAGTTTATAAGGAGCAAAGGCTCTGTTCCCGGCTTTAAAGGACTTTATGATTTTCCCGCCACACTCTGCATCTCCCCCAATTCAGCAGTTGTTCACGGAATTCCTCATAACCAGCCTTTCAGTGAGGGTGACATAATATCCATTGACTGCGGTACATATAAAAATGGGTTTTATGGAGACGCTGCATACACTTTTGCAATCGCTCCCGTAAAACCCCCGGTCGAAAAACTATTGAAAGTTACCAGGCAGGCTCTTCAACTGGGAATAGACATGGCCAGACCCGGCAAAAGAGTCGGAGATATTGGTTTCGCTATACAAAATCACTGCGAGCGGGTGAACCGCTTTTCAATCGTTCGACAGCTGGTCGGGCACGGAATAGGCAGCAAATTGCATGAACCCCCGGAAATACCAAACTTTGGTAAAAAAGGCAGAGGGGCAAAATTGATACCCAATATGACCATTGCTATTGAGCCCATGGTCAATATGGGGCGGAAAGAAATAAAACAGGATCCCGATGGCTGGACCATTTACACCCGCGACGGGAGCCCAAGTGCACACTTCGAACACTCGATTGTTGTCCGCGAAGAAGGCGCTGAATTACTCAGCGACCATAAAATTATTGATGAATCTGTAAAAAATAATGAATTTCTTGCACTTATCTAACAAAATAGTCCGATATTTGCAGTCCGAAAATTGAATATGGCCAAACAAGAGGTAATAAAGCAAGACGGAATCATTGAAGAAGCGTTGTCTAACGCAATGTTCAGGGTTCGTTTGGAGAATGATCACGAAATAATCGCCACCATCTCCGGAAAAATGCGGATGAACTACATTCGTATCTTACCGGGTGACAAAGTGGCCGTAGAAATGTCTCCTTACGATCTGACCAGAGGTAGGATTACCTACCGTTATAAATAATTCTATAACGCACATAATATCAATAGTCATGAAAGTACGTGCATCTGTAAAGAAGCGTTCTGCCGATTGTAAGATCATTCGCAGAAAAGGTAAAATTTACGTTATTAATAAAAAGAATCCCCGGTTCAAACAACGTCAGGGGTAATTCATAATATTTAGGACATTATAATATGGCACGAATAGTAGGTGTAGATCTTCCGAGACACAAAAGGGGCGTTATAGCGCTCACTTATATTTACGGAATTGGGAAAACCAGATCTGAAAAAATCCTCGATCTGGTGAATGTTGATCACAGCATTAAGGTTCAGGATTGGTCTGATGAGCAAATCAGAGCCATTGCATCCCTTATACAGGACGAGATCAAGGTAGAGGGTGAGCTTCGCGGTGAAGTGCAAACCAACATCAAGCGCCTGATGGATATCGCATCCTACAGGGGTCTCAGACACAGAAAGGGGTTGCCCGTTCGTGGTCAGCGCACCAAAACCAATGCCCGTACAAGAAAAGGACGGAAGAAAACTGTTGCTAACAAGAAAAAGGTGACGAAGTAATTGGCTTTGCACCATTGTTTTATCTTATTGCTTAAGATTTTTACCAAATGGCTAAAGGAAGAAAAATAGTTAGAAAGCGAAAGGTTAAAGTGGATCCGAGAGGAATCGCGTTCATTCAAGCCTCTTTCAACAATATTATTATTTCGCTCACAAACAAGCAGGGCGATGTGATAGCCTGGTCTTCTGCTGGTAAGGCCGGTTTCAGAGGGTCCAAGAAAAATACCCCATATGCCGCTCAGGTCGCTGCATCTGAAGCTGCACAAAAGGCATTTGATGCCGGCATGCGCTCGTGTACAGTTTACGTCAAAGGCCCCGGCTCGGGACGTGAATCTGCAATCAGGGCAATTGACAATGGCGGAATAAAGGTTTCAAAGATCAAGGATGTTACTCCGCTGCCGCACAATGGCTGCAGACCACCCAAGAAAAGAAGGGTTTGATCGATTATTTTATCTGAAAGAAAGATTTTTAGAAAATGGCAAGATATACCGGACCAATCACGAAAAAGGCAAGGGCAATTGGAGAGCCTATATTCGGTTACGACCGCGCTTTTGAAAGAAAAAAACACCCCCCGGGTCAGCATGGTCCCTCAAAGAGAAGAAAGCAAAAATCCGATTACGCTATTCAGCTGAGAGAGAAGCAGAAGGCTAAATATACCTATGGTTTGCTGGAAAGACAATTCCGCAACCTGTTTAATAAAGCGAATAGCAAGTCGGGTGTTACCGGTGAGTTACTCCTTCAACTTCTGGAAGCTCGCCTGGATAATGTAGTCTTTAGATTGGGATTGGCACCCACCCGAAGAGCTGCCAGACAGCTTGTAAATCACAAGCACATCGCTGTAAATGGTAGGTTGTCCGATATCCCGTCTCATACATTGAGACCCGGCGATGTGATAACTGTTCGCGGTAAATCCCGCAACCTGAATATCATTCAATCCAGCATCAACCAAAAAGCTGATGTTCGAAAGTTTGGCTGGCTGGAATGGAATCCTGACAAACTCCAGGGAAAATTTTTGGAATACCCCGAGCGGGAAGCTATTCCAGAGAACATCAACGAACAGCTCATCGTTGAACTCTATTCAAAATAAAACTCAGCTGGCTTTGTACCACATCAAGTGCAAAGCCGCTGCTATTTTCTGTCTTTTGGCATTCATACACTTCAAGAGTCTAAATTATGCAATTATTAAATTTCCATAAACCAGATAAAATCATTCTGCAAAAGGCTAACGATTTCGATGGTCAATTCGAATTCAAGCCTTTGGAACCGGGATTTGGTCAGACGATAGGAAACTCTCTTCGTAGGGTTTTGCTTTCTTCGCTGGAGGGCTGTGCCATATCTGCTGTCAGAATTGCAGGTGTGGAACACGAATTCTCCACAATTAAGGGGGTCGTCGAAGATGTGGTTGATATAGTGCTAAACCTCAAACAGGTAAGATTTAAGTACCTCCTTGATGCCGAAGATTTTGAAGAGGAAATTATCTACCTGACAATCTCGGGAAAAGAAGTTTTTACCGGTGCGGATATTCAGGGCAATACCAATGTATTTGAAGTGATGAATCCCGAGGTCGAGATTTGCCACATGGATACTTCAGTCAGTCTTGAAATGGAATTGACCATCTCCAAGGGAAGGGGTTATGTGCCCGCAGAGGAACACAAATCAAAGGACATGCCCATTGGAGTGATTCCCGTTGATGCCATCTACACCCCAATTAAGAATGTGGCCTACAAAATTTCCAATACCAGGGTTGGTCAGCGCACAGATTATGAAAAACTGGATATCAATGTGGTTACCGATGGAACGGTCCACCCGGAAGAAGCAATTAAAGAAGCTTCCAGGATTTTGATCCAGCACCTGATGCTCATCACCGATGAGAATATTACCTTCGATGATGTAGCAGGACGCCAGGATGATATTGTGGATGAGCACGTATTGCACATGCGTAAACTACTCAAAACGGCACTCGAAGACCTCGATCTGTCCGTAAGGGCCTACAATTGCCTTAAAGCTGCAAAGATTAATACACTCGGAGAACTCGTTCAATACGAACCTCACGAACTGCTGAAATTTAGGAATTTCGGTCGCAAATCGCTGGTGGAAATAGAGGAATTGTTACAAGATAAAAATCTCGAGTTTGGAATGGACCTCGGTAAGTACCGACTCGAAGAAAATTAAAAAACTATATTAGTTCATTGCATTTACCGTCGATACAATTATCCGGTGATGCGAAGTTAAAAAATTGATCATGAGACACGGAAAGCGTTTTAATCAGCTAAAGAGAAAGAAAGGCCACAGGGACGCCACTCTAATGAATATGTCCAATGCTCTTATAAAGCATAAGCGCATTTTTACAACCCTGGCCAAAGCCAAGGCCCTCAGGAAACATGTAGAGCCTATCATTACAAAAAGTAAAACCAATACCACGCATTCGAGAAGGGTGGTGTTCAGCTACCTGAAGAATAAAAATTCCGTGGATGAGTTATTTTCCATAATCGCCGCTAAAATTGGTGATCGCCCCGGTGGTTACCTCCGCGTAATGAAGACCGGTTTCAGACCAAGTGATGGAGCAGAACTCGCTATGATTGAATTTGTGGACTTCAATGAACTGTACACCGGCAAGCATGAAGCTGCAGAGACCGGTGGAAGACGTCGCAGAAGAAGAACCAGAAGAGGTGGATCCGGTGTTAGCAGCTCAGGTGGTGCAGTTAAAACTGCCGCATCAGCCACAGCAGTCGCTGCTGCAGCGACCAAAGCGGGTGGTTCAGACGAGGAAGAATAATTACTCCTCAGTTCTCTACTTGCGGTCGTTTATTTATTAGCAAGAGAATTTCAGACAAATATTTTAAGGGATGGTGGCATGTGCTTCCATCCCTTTTTCTGTTTCCCCTTTTCCCGAATAGGGACCATCCATTTTTAGGGAATGATTATCTTTGCCCTAAATTGGTATAATTATGTCTGAAGAGCGAATCGCTCACGCTATATTGCTGCTAGAAGATGGTACTGTGTTTAAGGGTAAATCTGCAGGCAGCCTTTCCTCCGCAACTGGTGAACTCTGTTTCAATACTGCCATGACAGGATATCAGGAAGCTTTTACGGATCCGTCCTACAGTGGTCAAATTTTGATCATGACCAATGTGCATATCGGGAATTACGGGGTCAAATTGGATGAATCAGAGCATGGCCGCCCTACTGTAAAAGGGGTGGTTTGTAGAAATTTCCACTCCGGCTACTCAAGACCGTCTGCAGATAAAGAGCTCCACGAGTTTCTAGACAATAATAATATCCCTGCTATCTGGGATATCGACACCAGGGCCCTCGTTCGGCATATTCGATCAAAAGGTGCCATGAACGCTCTTATATCACCCGCCACCAAAGATGTAGAGAAACTCAAAGATCAACTCCGTAAAGCACCCTCCATGCAGGGGCTTGAACTAGCATCAGCTATGTCTGTTATAAAGCCTGAATTGATTGAACCGGAAGATAATCCGAAGAGAAGAATAGCGGTGATGGATTACGGAATTAAAAAAAATATCCTTCGCTCTCTGAAAAAGCGGAATTGCAGTCTAAAGGTTTTTCCCGCCAAATCCACCTGGAGTGAGGTGGAGGCATGGAATCCCGATGGATACTTTTTGTCTAATGGACCCGGTGATCCGGCTGCCATGAAGTATGCGATCGACCCCATCGTTTCTATGTTAGAAAGCGGAAAACCCCTGTTTGGTATTTGCCTCGGCCACCAATTATTGTGTCTCAGCCAGGGTATTGATACCTACAAAATGCATCACGGTCACAGGGGAATCAACCACCCGGTCCTCAATATAAAAACCAACAGGGCTGAAGTAACATCTCAGAACCACGGTTTCGGGGTAGTACGCGAGATGTTGGAGTCCCGGTCAGATGAGTTTGAAATAACCCATGTAAACCTGAATGACCAATCGGTTGAAGGGGTAAAACTCAGGAATTATCCTGCTTTCTCTGTGCAATATCACCCGGAAGCAGCCCCGGGACCAAATGACTCTTCATACCTTTTCGATGAATTTATTGATTTAATTGACAGTAAAAAACAACAAGCATGAGTGTAATAGTTGACCTTAAAGCCAGAGAGATATTAGACAGCCGTGGAAACCCAACGGTCGAGGCGGATGTGCTTACCGATTCGGGAATAATGGGAAGAGCCGTTGTGCCGTCCGGCGCTTCCACAGGCAAGCACGAAGCTGTAGAACTCCGAGACAAAAATCCAGGCAGATACCTCGGTAAGGGTGTGTTGGAAGCCTGTAAAAATATTTACGAGGAGGTGGCCCCCAACTTGATGGGCACAGAGGTGATGGACCAGTTGTTCATCGACCGTGCACTCTGCGAACTGGACGGAACTCCCAATAAAGCCAAACTCGGTGCAAATGCAATTCTCGCTGTCTCAATGGCCTGTGCAAGAGCTGCTGCCAAAGATCTGAAAATGCCACTCTACAAATACCTTGGTGGTTTCAATGCACATTTGCTCCCCGTTCCAATGATGAACATTATTAACGGAGGTAGTCATGCCGACAATTCCATTGATATCCAGGAGTTTATGATCATGCCTGTTGGTGCAGATACTTTTTCTGAATCACTTCGAATGGGTGTCGAGATTTTTCACCACCTCAAAAAAGTACTCCAAGACCAGGGATACACCACCAATGTGGGGGATGAAGGTGGTTTTGCTCCTGAGTTGAAATCGAATGAAGAGGCACTGGATACTATTCTGAAAGCAATTGAAAAAGCAGGTTATAAACCGGGGGACGATGTGGTCCTATCTCTGGATGCAGCCGCATCTGAGTTCTATGATTCAAAAGATAAAATCTACAATCTCGTAAAATCCGGGAAGGGCAAGCTCTCAGCTGATGAATTGATCGACTACTGGGCTGAACTAGCTGAAAAATACCCGATTTTCTCTATAGAGGATGGCCTGGATGAAGACGACTGGGACGGCTGGAAAAAGCTGACCCAGAAAATCGGTCAAAAGGTACAGTTGGTTGGTGATGATATATTCGTAACCAACCCTCAAAGACTCAGCCGGGGCATCAATGAGGGTGTGGGCAATTCAATCCTGATCAAAGTCAATCAGATCGGAACACTGACTGAAACCGCAGAAACCATTAACCTGGCTACCAGACACGGGCTGACCAATGTAATTAGTCACCGGTCCGGGGAAACCGAGGATACTTTCATCGCAGACCTCGCCGTGGCATTCAATACAGGCCAAATCAAAACGGGTTCCGCTTCCCGAACCGACAGAATTGCAAAATACAATCGCCTACTGAGAATTGAGGAGGAACTCGGAGACCTCGCTGCCTTTCCCGGTAAAGCGCTACTTGGTTGAACCCACTGTACGGGGGAAAGTGTATTGACTTACCGGCCCCTTGAAGGGGTATCTTCGTACTTTTTTGTCAGCTTTTTTCCTCTTGGCTTTATGTCGAATGAGAAAATCGGTGACTCATCTTCGTATAGGTTAATTTTTATTTGTAAATTACTGATTAAGTGTATTCTACAAATACAGATAAAAAAATTATTAAAACACATTAAAAAAAAGTATAATATGTTTGCCTGAATTATCCCTCACTGACTACCTTTGCCAAACATATTAAATAAAACTGTAATATGTTTAGGAAGAAGTGGGATAAAATATGGGGGAGCATTCCTTTGCCGCTCAGGAACAAATACATTTTGGTTGTATTGGTTTTCGGCATTTGGATGATCTTTTTTGACAAGCAGAGCGTGATTAAGCACTACAAGTTGCAAAAGCAATTGAGCAACATGCACAATGAGATGGATTACTACCGGGAGGAGATAGATAGAATTGAGATGGAACGCGCTGAAATGGAGGAAGATATAGAGCGATATGTCAGGGAGCGGTATTTTATGTCAAAAGAAAATGAAGATGTTTTTGTGATCAAAAGAAAATAATTCAGAACTTCACGGCTTCATTTAGGAAAATACAGAACGTGATATGTCAGTATTAGTTAATAAGAATTCAAGAGTAATTGTCCAGGGATTTACTGGAAAAGAAGGCTCCTTTCATGCCGAACAGATGATAGAATACGGAACTCCTGTAGTAGGTGGTGTTACGCCGGGAAAAGGAGGAAAAGAGCATCTTGGAAAGCCGGTTTTCAATACAGTTTCTGAGGCAGTTGAGAAAGAGGGGGCCGATACCTCTGTGATTTTTGTACCGCCTCCTTTTGCGGCCGATGCCATTATGGAAGCTGCTGAGGCGGGCATTAAAGTAATTGTGTGTATCACAGAAGGTATTCCCGTGCAGGACATGCTCAAGGCCTCCTCGTATATTGCCAATAAGGATTGCAGGCTGGTGGGCCCAAATTGTCCGGGTGTGATCACTCCGGGTGAGGCCAAGGTCGGAATCATGCCGGGCTTTATTCACAAGCGTGGAAATGTAGGGATTGTTTCCAGGTCTGGTACATTGACCTATGAGGCGGTGGACCAGGTGACCAAAGCAGGTTTGGGTCAATCGACTTGTATTGGAATTGGTGGAGACCCTGTCGTTGGAACGACCACGAGGGATGCCATTGAGTTGCTGATGAACGACGACGAGACTGCGGGAATCATTATGATTGGTGAGATTGGTGGTAACATGGAAGCCAATGCTGCTCACTGGGTCAGAGAAAACGGTACCAAACCCGTAGTTGGTTTTATCGCCGGACAAACTGCACCCAAAGGGAGGACCATGGGTCATGCCGGAGCGATTATTGGAGGGAAAGACGATACAGCCGAGGCCAAAATGGGTATCATGCGCGAATGCGGTATACATGTGGTGGAATCACCCGCACATATTGGTAAAACGATGGCTGACTTACTCAAGTAAGGATCCCATCTATTGATCGGGACTTCATTTTCCAAAAGTTTTCCTTATTGAATCCACCGAATAAAATGCCATTGCTCATAGGGGCCTTTTGGTTCTGAGATGTCAATTGTATTCACCTCAAAAAGGGACTCCATTAGCGAGGTATTTTCAGGAATAATTGGTAGAATTACTCACAAATGGGGTAGAGGTTCGTTGGGTTTACTTCTTCCTCTCGGTCACAAACATAACCAGAGTTTCTAAAGATTCGCGATAGGTGCTTTCCGGAAAAGTGTGGAGAAGGTCAAGTGCTTCTGACCGGTATTGCAGCATTATTTCACGGGCATAATTCAATCCTCCGTTCTCTGTCACGAGATCGATTACCTCATTGACTTTTTTACTGTCACTTCCATAGTGCTTTACTACCCTGATTATCCGCTTTTTGGTTTTTCTGTCCACTTTGTTGAGGGTGTAGATTAGTGGCAGGGTCATTTTTTTCTCCTTGATGTCTATACCGGTGGGCTTGCCAATGGTGTCCTCTCCGTAGTCGAACAAATCATCCTTGATTTGAAAGGCAATTCCTATTTTTTCTCCAAAGAATCGCATCCGCTCAATGTTTTCCTTTGAAGCTCCGGAGGCGGCAGCTCCGGCCTTACAAGCAGCGGCAATTAGGGACGCTGTTTTTTGGCGGATGATATCAAAGTACACCTCCTCGCTGATGTCCAGTCTTCTGGCTTTTTCTATTTGGAGAAGCTCTCCTTCGCTCATGTTTTGGACCGCCTCCGAGAGAATTTGAAGTTGATCGTACTCCTGGTTTTTCAGGGCGATAAGCAGGCCCCTTGACAACAGGTAGTCGCCGACCAGTACGGCAATTTTGTTTTTCCACAGTGCATTGATGGAAAAAAGGCCCCTGCGCTTCATACTGTCATCAACCACGTCATCGTGAACAAGGGAGGCGGTGTGCAAAAGTTCCACCATGGCAGCAGCAATGTAGCTGCGGTCATTGATTTTTCCCGCTATGGCTGAACAGAGAAAGACAAACATCGGACGTAGTTGTTTTCCCTTGCGCTTTACTATATAGTAGGTAATCCGGTCGAGGAGTGGGACCCGGCTTCTCATGCTCTCCCTGAACCGATTTTCAAATTCGGCGAGTTCTGACTTGATAGGTTTTTTGATCTTGCTAAGCACCCCTGGTAAGTTGATTTTGTTTGGTTTGGAACCTTACTGTATAACTGTATAACAGCCGAACCGTAAAAAGGTCTGAAAACCGGCCCAAATTTAAGGCCCTCAATGGTATTTAAAGCATTAATCTCCAAAAAGGTCGCAGGTATTTTGTGGTTGGCCCCAATAAAAATTGGTCTATTATGACCTTATCAGGGCGATTTGGTCACTGATTTTACTCTACATGAAAATTTTATCTCTGATCGTTGACTGCCAATTGATGTTGATCTATCTCCTGCAGGCTTTCTATAGCCTCTGCAACGGTAAAAATACTCCCGCAGACCAACACCAATTCTTCGCTCTTTGCCTTGTCAATTGCAGCGATACAGGCGTCTTTCACTGAAGGAAAGGCTTCCCCTGCCAACTGAAAAATTTTGGCATGGTTTTGTAAATCTTCGGCTGGCATTCCGCGTGGTATATCGGCTTTGGCAAAGTAGAAGGCAGCATTTTTGGGAAAGAGACTCAGCAAGCCGTCAGGGTCTTTGTCATTCACCAGGCCGGTTACAATGTGAAGCTTGCGGTGATCTATATGCCTGAGTTCATCCATTAACAATCGCATTCCATCGGCATTGTGAGCACTGTCGGCCAGCACCACCGGGTTCTTGCGCAGGATTTGCATTCGACCGTAAAAATTAGTTTTTCCCCTGACAGACCGCAGCCCATCTTCCACCTGCCGGTCGGTTATTTTCCAGCCATTTTTCCTCAGCTCCAAAACGGTGGCAAGGGAGGTATTTATGTTTTCGGCATGCCAGCTCCCAGTGAGGTCGGTAACTGCCTGATTCAGCCACTTTTCCCCATGCAACCAAACGTCAATGCTGCTTTCCTCAAGTGACTTTCGGCTGCATTTTGTTCTGAGATGTTCTTCTGCAAAAATCAATGGTGCGTTCTTATCAAAGGCCATTTTCTCGAATACCGGTTTTGTCTCTGGTTGGATTTTTCCTATGACCACTGGTTTTTCCCGTTTGATTATTCCCGCTTTTTCAGCCGCAATTTTGGGAAGGGTGTCACCCAGGAAGTGGGTGTGATCAAAACCGATATTAGTGATTGCTGCAATTTCAGGTATAATAATATTGGTTGAGTCAAGGCGTCCTCCAAGGCCTGTTTCGACTATTGCGATGTTGATTTCTGATCTGCTGAAATAGTCAAAGGCCATGGCTACACTTATCTCAAAAAATGAGGGTTTTAACCTGAGGGTGAGTTCCCTGATGCGGTGGACGAATTCACAAACAAATTCTTTTGAAACTGGTTGTCCATTGATTTTAATCCGTTCCCTGAAATCCAGGTAATGTGGTGAGGTGTAAAGTCCGGTCTTGTATCTTGCAGATTGAAGAATGGCAGAGGTGATATGGGCCACTGAGCCTTTACCATTGGTGCCGGCTATATGAATGGATTTAAACTTTCGCTCCGGTCTGCCAAGCGCTTCGGAAAGTTCATGAATGTTGTCGAGGTTAGTTTTAAAGGCTTTGGGACCCACGCGCTGAAACATCGGCAACTGGCTATACAGAAAGCGAATAGCATCCCGGTATTCGGCTTCAGTTTTTAAATGGGACATTCGGGCTGGGCTTTGTTGGCTGAGTAATTAAATGGAGTTAAAGTGACCGGAAAATTTTTCATCCTCCTGTCAAAACTGCACCGTTGCTGTGTTGTTTTCTCCATCTCTTTTGTACTCTATCTCGGCCTTGTCTCCGGATTTAAAATCGCTCAGGGCCTCCATATAATCGTAAATGGTTTCAATTTTAAAGTCACCGAGGCGCGTGATGATGTCTCCTCTTTGCAAACCTGCTTTTTCTGCGGGGCGATCGGTAGTGACCCCTTCGAGCTTCAACCCGCCACCGCTGTACATATAGTCGGGAAGAACACCGAGACTCACGGTATATCTCGGAGCGGAGCGCGAATCTTCCTGGACGGTTTCTGAGAAAATAAGTTTGCCATCACCCTGCAATTCACCAATGAGGTTAAATGCCATGGATCCTATTTCCAACATGCCGTTATAATTGATCTTGTCGGGAGTATCAGCCGGCCGGTGGTAGTCGTCGTGAAGACCGGTAAAGAAGTGAATGGCCGGTATTTCTTTAAGGTAGAATGATGTGTGGTCGGAACCACCGATTCCCGATTGTGAGAATGCCAGGTTGAGATTGGCGCGATTGGCACGTTCCAGTCTTCTCTCCCAAATGGGGGATGTTCCTGTCCCGTTAATCATAAGATTTCTGTCCTCGTCAAGCCTACCCACCATATCAAAATTCAGCATGTAGGAGATTTCATCCATGCTACTGACCACAGTTGGGTTTTTGGTCCAGTAGCCGGAGCCCCACAACCCTTTTTCCTCCCCTGAAAAAGCAATGAAAATATAATTGGTGGCTGTGTGGGCATTTTTCAACCGGTCTGCCAGATACAAAATCATAGCCACACCGCTGGCATTGTCATCAGCTCCGGGATGGATGGCTGAATCACCTCGATGGAGTGAGCCGTGTCCTCCCCAACCCAGGTGGTCATAGTGGGCCCCAATGACAACTGTATATTCTGCCTCGTGATTTATAAAGCCGATCACATTTACACCTTCTATGGTTTCACCTTCCTCCGGCCGCGCATGGGGGTGAGGGAGTTGATTTCCTTCAAATTTTTGGTAAAAAGTACCCATATCTCCTCCGGGATCTAGCCCTATGGCTTCAAAGCGGTCCGAAATGTAAGCTGCAGCAAGTAGCTCTCCCTGGGTACCGGTCTCCCTGCCCTCCAGTTCATCAGATGCCAGGTATTCTATGTCAGCCTTGAAAAGCTCTCCGGGACTAAAGGCTTCCGTGGTTGGAATTGTTGCCGGAGTAGAGCATGCCTGAAAAAATATTATATACCCAAACAGGGCAGCAATTGTCAAAAATCGGTAAAGTGGATTCATTCTTATGTTTTTTAGTAGTTAACAACGTAAATTTACGGCAAATTATAGATTATGTACTTCAAAGAGATTGTTTTCTTTCTGTCATTTGTATTATTATTTGGAGCTTGTCAGGAAGCAACCGAAGAGCAAGTGGATGATTCCCCCATTTGGATTCCCAATGCCAATGAGCACATTGATGAGAATGAAAAATTCTTTAAAAGCCTTCATCAAATGACTTTTGGCGGCTCCAACGCCGAGGCTTATTTCAGCTTTGCTGATGACCGCCTCGTTTTTCAGGCATCCAATGACGCCTGGGATGTTGAGTGTGACCAGATATTTTTGATGGACCTGACTGAAACCTATTCCAATGAGCACATGCCACCAAGAATCAGTACAGGCCTGGGGCGTACCACCTGCTCTTATTTTCTGCCGGGTGATTCACTTATACTGTACTCATCAACTCATCTCGGTGGAGACCCGTGTCCCCCACCTCCTGAGCGAGGTGGAGGTCAGTACATTTGGCCGATTTACAGGACCTTTGATATTTTTATTGCTGACCTCGAGGGCAATGTTGTAAACCAACTCACCGACAATCCGGGTTATGACGCGGAGGCTACGGTTTCTCCCAAAGGAGATAAAATTGTCTTCACAAGTTTCAGAGAAGATACCAGAGACCTCAATCTCTACACCATGGACCTTGACGGAGGTAATTTGAAGCAGATTACCCACGAGAGGGGATATCAGGGAGGTGCTTTTTTCTCTCCCGATGGATCGCAAATTGTCTTTCGCGGGTCCGCATTTACCACGGATGAGGAAGTAGAGCACTACAAGGAAATGTTGGGTCGGGATTTGGTTCAGCCCACCAAAATGGAGATTTTTGTAGTGGATGCTGATGGTTCAAATCTAAGGCAGGTGACCGATCTGGGTGGAGCCAATTGGGCCCCGTTTTTTCATCCATCTGGTGATAAGATCATATTTTCTTCCAATCACCATACGGAGCGAGGCCACCCTTTCAATCTTTTCATGATCAATGTGGATGGCACGGGTTTGGAACAGATTACTTTTGGTGAAACATTTGAGTCATTTCCCATGTTCTCTCACAACGGAGATTATCTCGTCTTTTCGTCCTCCAGAAACAATATAGAGGGCACGAGAGATATTAATGTATTCATAGCAGAATGGGATCATGAAAGAGAAACAAGGGAAGATTGATTGCGGGACAGGGAAAAGCCAATTAGTTGACTCTAGCCAAATCCCAACTGGCGAGTCCGCAGAAGATCGCAGTCCGTCAGAAACATGTTCATTCCGCCCGGAAGTTACTGATCGAAAATCAGAAACGGAGGAAAATTTTAACTGGAGACCTGGAGATGTCAAGCGATGGTCGTTGGCTGGCCTCGGTGTGTTTTGCGTAGGTCTTGGTGCCCTGGGTACAGTTGTGCCGGGACTCCCGACAACTATTTTTGTTATCATAGCCGCATGGAGTTTTTCAAAAAGCTGTCCCTGGCTGGAGCAAAGGTTGCTCAGAAACAAGATGTTCGGTCCATCTATGGAAATTATTGATGGGAAGCGCCCCTTTACGCGAAGGGCCAGGATAATCGCCATGTCCATGATGTGGTTTTTTGGATCTACCAGTATTGCATTTCTATATTTTACCAATGCGACACCTAATTATGTCCTTTTGATCATCTTTCTCGCACTAATTGCAGGGACTGTTTCCATAGTGAAGTTCAATCCGAGATCAAAAGAAGTCCTCCAAACCAGTGAAGAGGAGAGAGCAGATTAACATTTTTAAGAATATTTTATGCTCGTATATCCTGCCGACCATGCCAGTCTTTCATAGCTTTGTATATTTGAGACAATACACTAATTTTAATCACCATGATTAAGCGCCTTTTTATTCTCGCCCTTGTTGCTGCTCTTATGCCTGCCTGCTCGAATGATTTTGAGTTGTTTGCGGATAAAGAGGACATTCCTGTAGTTTACGGATTGTTGTCAAAGTCAGAGGATACTCAGTTTGTGAGATTAGAGAGGGCCTTCCTTGATAAAGATCAAAGCGCGAGAGTAATTGCCGGAGAACCGGATTCGGTTTTTTACAATGATGCTGTAGTTGAATTGGTGCACCTGCCTACCGGTGATCGATTTGAAATGGAGCGCATCAATGCTGCAGATATTGGATTGCCGCGAGATGAAGGAGATTTTCCCACCGATCCCAATTACATTTACACCATGGATAGTGAGGTAATCAATCTTACAGGTGGAGATACGTACGGCATTGAAGTTAGAAGAGAAGGAGGTGATAATATCGCATACTCGGAAGCTTTAGTAATCGGGGATCTGCGTATTTTGACCCCCAGCGACCCGACTATACAACGACTCAATTATCAGGGAAGCAGCTCACAGCGAATTCGGTGGAGAGAGGCCAATGAAGTGGAGTTTTTCAATGTCCGACTCCGGTTTAACTATGAAGAACGATCTTCAGCAACAGGGGGCGAATGGGTACAAGATGAACTTTTATGGGTGGTCTCCAACAGAGTTCGAGCCAATACCGTAACCTTCGTTGGGGATGAATTTCTTCAGTTCATTGGCAATGCACTGGTCGAAGATCCTACTATCGACAGGAGGTTCCGGTCAATTGATATACGACTGGATGCTGTAGGATCAGAATTGGCAGCATACATCGACGTTGGACTTGCTAACCTGGGCATCACCTCCTCCAATGAAATTCCCCTTTACACCAATGTAGATGGAGGATTGGGTGTATTCAGTTCAACCAACTTCACAGAGGTTCAAGGATTTAATCTGACAAGCACAGCTATTGACAGTCTGCTCGATGGCAGATTTACAGAGCAATTGAACTTTATCCGCTGACCACTGCCTATTTGTCAGTTTTTCCTGCCAGATATCCTTCATTTACTCCCTAAAGTGTCACAAATTTCCACGTGGCACAATGGTTGATTAGTTGGTGGTAAATTACTTTAAAGATACAAAATCAACATTATGGGTAAAATAATAGGCATTGATCTTGGAACGACCAACTCCTGTGTGGCAGTTATGGAAGGTAACGAGCCACAGGTCATTTCAAATGAAGAAGGAAGGAGAACCACTCCATCCATAGTCGCATTTATGGACAATGGAGATAGAAAAATAGGAGACCCTGCTAAGCGCCAGGCAATCACCAATCCCGCTAAAACCATAGCTTCAATCAAACGATTTATGGGCGGAAGATACGGTGAAATGTCGGACGAAATTGACAATGTTTCCTACAAAATTGTAAAGGGGGACAACGATACAGTACGCGTTCAAATCGATGATCGCACTTACACACCTCAGGAAATTTCAGCCATGGTTCTTCAAAAAATGAAGAAGGTCGCTGAGGACTTTTTGGGACAGGAAGTGACGGAAGCGGTGGTTACCGTACCTGCGTATTTCAATGACTCCCAGCGTCAGGCCACCAAGGAAGCCGGTGAAATTGCAGGATTGACGGTAAAGCGGATAATCAACGAGCCAACAGCGGCAGCTTTGGCATATGGAATGGACAAAAAAGGCGAAGACCAAACCGTAGCAGTTTACGACCTCGGTGGTGGTACTTTCGATATCTCCATTCTCGAACTGGGAGATGGTGTTTTTGAAGTAAAATCTACGAATGGTGATACCCATCTCGGTGGTGATGACTTCGACCGGGTATTGATCAATCACCTGGCTGACTCCTTCAAAGAGCAGGAGAACATCGACCTGACAAAGGATCCAATGGCTCTGCAGCGCTTGAAAGATGCTGCCGAAAAAGCCAAAATTGAGCTGTCCGCATCTACGGAGACGGAAGTAAATCTTCCCTATATAACTGCAGTCGATGGAGTACCCAAGCACCTCGTTCTCAAAATAACGCGCTCGAAGTTTGAGCAACTGGCAGACCACCTGGTTGAGAAAACCCTCAAGCCATGTGAAATTGCCCTCAAGGATGCGGGATTGTCCAAAGGTGATATTGACGAGGTGATTTTGGTAGGAGGATCTACGCGAATTCCGCGCATCCAATCTGCTGTGGAAGAGTTTTTTGGTAAAAAAGCGAATAAAACAGTTAACCCGGATGAGGTGGTCGCTATCGGTGCTGCCATTCAGGGCGGTGTTTTGAGCGGTGATGTACAGGATGTACTTCTGCTTGATGTAAGTCCACTCTCGCTCGGTATTGAGACAATGGGTGGTGTCTATGATGTGATCATCGAGGCCAACTCTACCATCCCGGCCAAAAAATCTAAATTGTATTCAACTGCAGCCGACAATCAGGCCAGCGTGGAAATCCACGTTTTGCAGGGTGAACGCCCAATGGCACAGGACAACAG
The DNA here is from genome assembly GCA_007695035.1 of Saprospirales bacterium. Lineage (GTDB taxonomy): Bacteria > Bacteroidota > Bacteroidia > Chitinophagales > Saprospiraceae > PWJY01. The sequence goes on from REEO01000037.1 coordinate 54,259, forward strand.
ATCCGTAGGTCGTTTTATCCTTGATGGGATACCCCCGGCTCCGCGAGGAACTCCTCAGATTGAAGTGACCTTTGACATCGATGCAAACGGTATTTTGAACGTGAGTGCGAAAGACAAAGGCACCGGCAAGGAGCAGAATATCCGCATCGAGGCTTCTACAGGCTTGAGCAAGGACGAGATTGAAAAGATGAAGAATGAGGCCAAAGCCAATGCAGAGTCTGACAAAAAGGCCAAAGAGCGTATCGAAAAGCTCAATTCAGCGGATACACTTGTTTTCCAAACTGAGAAGCAACTCAAGGAGTACGGAGATAAAATTCCCGCCGACAAGAAGAGTGCCATCGAAGCAGCTGTTGCCGAGGTGAAAGAAGCTCACAAAGCTCAGGACCTCGAGAAGTTGGACCCGGCTATGGAGAAACTGAACCAGGCGTGGTCTGCTGCAAGTCAGGATATTTACCAGGCCGCTCAGCAACAACAGCAGCAAGGTCAGGATCCCGCCGGTAATGGTGCCGGCCCGGAAGGAGGTGAATCCACCGCTGACGATTCCACAGGAGGTGACGATGTGACCGATGCGGAATACGAAGAAGTGGATGACAACAAAGACAATAAGTAATAGCTAAGCTTGTTTTTGAGACTAAAAAGGGAACCCGCGGGTTCCCTTTTTTAATGCCCGGATGAATTCAGCGGTTTAGGCTGAGGCGCTAAACAAATAACAGATCACCTCCGTTTTTTTCATATGTTAAAAATTGCCTGGTCTCCCGTTTACAAATACGATTTGCCCGAAGGCCACCGGTTCCCAATGGAGAAATACGAATTGCTCCCTGAACAACTGATGTATGAGGGGACCGTTGATTCATCTAATTTTTACCATCCGCCGGCCCTCAACAGGGATGAAATTTTACTGACGCACAAGCCCAGTTACTACGACAGTCTTTTAAAGGGGCAACTCAGCCGGAAAGAACAGCGGAGAATTGGATTTCCGGTGACGAGAAAACTGGTGGAACGGGGTAGGTATATAGCCGGTGGAACACTAAAATGCATCGATTACGCGCTGGAATACGGTATATCCATGAACATAGCGGGTGGAACACATCATGCTTATCCCGACAGGGGAGAGGGCTTTTGTGTATTCAATGATTTTGCGCTTGCATCCAACATTGCACTGCAAAGAAAAATATTGAGCAAGATATTGATTGTCGATCTGGATGTGCATCAGGGGAACGGCAATGCCTTTATTTTTCAAAATGAGGACCGCGTGTTCACCTTCAGCATGCACGGAGCCAAAAATTACCCCTTAAAAAAAGAGAAATCTGACCTGGATATTCCCCTCCCGGATGGCCTGGAAGACAGAAATTATCTCAGGATTTTAAATGAAACCCTTCCTAAACTAATGGACGATGTCGAGCCTGATTTGGTGTTTTACCAGGCAGGAGTGGATATATTGGAGTCCGATAAACTCGGTAGATTGAAGGTCAGTAAAAATGGGGTGTTGGAGAGGGATAGATTTGTTTTGGAGACCTGTAAGAAAAATGGAGTGCCACTGGTGGCCAGCATGGGAGGTGGTTATCCTCATAAGTTGAGTGACTTAATCGATGCCCATGCCAATACTTACCGGGTGGCCACTGAGTTGTTTTTTTAAGGAATGCCAGCTTTTTTTCGGAATGGAGATTTCGGCTACTTATTAATGCTTTTATCATCTCTGTTTTTTGGCATAATCCATTGGCTAAAATACATTATATTGGCCCTTTAATCGACTAAACTCCCGGATATTTGCCGGGATTATTACAGGATGGGGAAACGATTTCTCTCCCATTCATCCGGAAAAAATCCAGTGGAAAACCCACAAAAATGGCTCAAGAGGTACAGTATATTCAAGTATTGCTCCCACTTCCTCTCAAGGGGACATTTACCTATTTTGTGCCCGGTGAACTGCGGCAGATGGTTAGAATCGGCTGTAGGGTAGAGGTCCGTTTTGGGCGCTCAAAGATATACTCCGGTCTCGTAGAGAGTTTCACAGAGGAACCACCCACAGACTACAAAATAAAACCCATACTGGATGTCCTCGATGACAGACCCATAGTAGGGGACTTGCACCTCCGGTTTTGGAAATGGATGGCGGATTATTACGGATGTAGCATGGGCGAGGTAATGGCTGCAGCACTACCCGGCCCCATGAAACTCCACAGCCAGTCCATTCTTGTCAGGGCTTTCGCATGGGACGAGGAGCACGACCACCTCTCAGACGAAGCCTGGCTGATTAGGGAGGCACTGACAGACCACAGTGAGATTGATCTGGATGAAGCGAGGGCCATTGCAGGACGCAAAAACATCGGAAAATTTCTCGAGGAGCTGATCTACAACGGTGTGGTGGAACTCAAAGAAGAGCTGAAGGAAAAATTCAAGCCCGTTTCAATGCGGCATTATTCCATAGTGCCAAAGTACCTTAAAGACCCCGGTAGGGCCCTTGATGCCGCCAAAAGCTCCAATCCACAGACTGCTGTGCTGCTCACGCTTTTTCAAAAAAAGGACGAGCCCGTTCCCATTTCCAGACTGAAGAAAAACCCTGAAATAAAGAGACATGCCCTGGATGCCCTGGAGAAAAAAGGCATTGTTGAATCCAAAAAAATGCAGGTCAGCAGGCTGTCTTCGGAAAACAAATCCTTTAAAGAAGTCCCAAAACTTTCCGAAGAACAAACTCGGGCCATTCGGCAGATTAAAGAAAGTTGGAGGGATAAAGACGTTACCCTGCTGCACGGAGTGACGGGAAGCGGAAAAACCGTTCTGTACATCGAATTGATGAAAGAGGTATTGGAACAGGGTGGACAGGTTCTCTATTTGCTACCCGAAATTGGCCTGACCCAGCAGATTATTAAGCGCATTGAGGCCTCTCTCGATCACCCCGTTCACGTCTTTCACTCCAGAGAAAATGTACAGAAGAAAGTGGAGGTTTGGAAGGCAGCCATGGATGATAAGGGATTGATCATAGGGGCGAGGTCCTCTGTCTTTCTGCCCTGCACCAATCTCAAACTCATTGTGGTAGATGAGGAGCACGACCCCTCCTACAAACAACAAAACCCAGCCCCCCGCTACCACGGCCGCGATGCTGCCATTTACCTGGCGCGACTTACCGGCGCAAAGTTGTTGCTAGGCACGGCAACCCCTTCATTGGAGAGTTTTTTCAATGTGCGTAAGAAAAAATACGGATACTGCCTTTTGGAAAACCGCTACGGAGAAGCTGTACTTCCCGAAACGCAACTTGTCAACATTAAAAAAGCGCGACTGGAAAAGCGGATGAAGGGTCCCTTTTCGGATGAATTGCTGGAAGAGATTAAATCCTGTGTGGCGGATCAGAAGCAGGTGATACTTTTTCAAAATCGACGTGGATATTCACCAAGTATTCAATGTGCGCAATGCTCCTGGATTCAGGAATGCCATCAGTGCGATGTGTCCATGACACTGCACATGCGGATGAATGAAATGAAGTGCCATTATTGTAGCCACACAGCCAGTGTGCCCCCGGAATGCCCTGCCTGTGGATCCACCCGGCTTGAGGCCATTGGGTTTGGAACTGAAAAAGTGGAGGATGAGCTAAGCCTGCTGATGCCGGACCTCAAAATGGCCCGCATGGACCAGGATACGACCCGGTCAAAAAAAGCACTGCACAAATTGCTGTACGACTTTGAGACCGGTGTGATCGATGTGCTCGTCGGTACCCAGATGGTGACCAAGGGACTGGACTTTGAAAATGTCGGCCTGGTCGGCGTCCTGAATGCTGACCAGTTGTTCAACTTCCCGGACTTCAGGGCTTCGGAAAGAGGCTTTCAGATGTTGACCCAGGTCAGTGGAAGGGCAGGAAGAAGCCACTCTCCCGGCAAGGTGCTCATTCAAACAGGAAATCCGGGGCACCCCATATTGCAGGATGTCCTCAATGCGGACTTTAAAAACTTTTTTTACAGAGAATTGCGCGACAGGGGAAAGTACCGCTATCCGCCTTTTTACAGAAACATCAAACTCGAGATAAAACACAAGGACTTGCAAGTAGTCTGGAAGGCTGCGCGAATCATTAAGGACAAACTGGAAGAAAAATTTGGCAATCGCGTCCTCGGTCCTGCTGAACCCATGATCCCCAGGATTCGGCTGCATTACCTGCTGGAGTTTATGTTCAAAGTCGAAAAAGATGCCGAATTGCTCACTGCCACCAAGGTGTTTACGACTGCACTCCTTGATCACGTTCGAACTAAGGACCCGTTTAAGTCCTTGAAATATAAACTGGACGTTGATCCGGTATAAATAAAAAGCGAGATGCCGGAAACGGACACCTCGCTAAAATGTGTGGAAATTATTAGTAAGCTTTTTAATCACTCTCCCACTGAGAAATGACTTTGTGAATGCTCGTATTCATCACAGTCGTGATCGATACAAGCAGTCACCTCAATTCGGAATTTTGTGCCGGCCTCAAAAGAACTTAAATCCAGGGGTTCGTTAAACTCTATCAATGCGACATGACGGTGCAAATGCCAGTCCGCAATTTTGTCGCCGGGCTCATCCTCCAAGAATACCTCAATATCAATATCGTGGTTTTCATCCGTGGCCTCTATCATCACATATATATCAACCTCCTCTGCTTCTGCCATCGGAATGACTTCACCATCGTGGGGAGATACAATCGTTATTTCTATCTCATTGCCAGGTTCGGGCCCGTTGTCATCATCGCTGTCACAGGCCTTGAACAGCAAAGAAAATCCAGCGAGGAATAACAGGAGAAACAATAACTTTTTCATGGACATAAGTTTAGATTATTTAATGCAACACTGTTGCAAATTAACGGAGAGATTGTGGAAAAGATGGCAAATCGGTCCGTTTTTTTGCTTTCATGACAGTAAAATGACAATTGGATATGCTATAGGAAAGCATTTGGAAGACTTAGCGCGAGAAAAAAAGTGCTATTATGCTACCCAATTATAAAAAGTATAGCCAGATATGCAAAAGGCATATCTCAAGCAGCTAAATTATCAGCAGTAATGTACTTGCACTGTTTATTGCTCGAATTCCCTAAGTTTTTGTTTGGTCTGCTCTATTTTGTTGCGTTGGTTTTGAATGGAGACCTCAGCTTCAGCTTGATTTTGAAGGTTCTTTTCAATGTTTTTGCGGGCCTCCTTTATCTCTTCCTCTGCATCGCGAATGTCTCCTTCATATCCGTCTTTGTCGCGCTTCAGCCTTCTGAGCTGTCGTTCCAGAGACTGGAGTTCATCTTCCTGGTTGGAAAGGATTTCCTTGGTTTTTTCACGGAGGAGCGCTCTTTTAAAATCCTCCATAAAAACGTTGATGCCCTCTTCTGTATGTGGGTATTTTTCCGTTGAAATAAAATCGTCACCCATTTCGAACCAGACTCTGACCTCCACAGATCCGCCCGCTTCGTTGAATTTGGCATAGAGATTCAGTTCGTTGGTAGGGTGGATGGACATAATATTTACTTCTGATGCAGTAAATTCATCTTCTCTGCGATCCCTTCTCACCCGGCTGCGGTATTCACTTCTCACAAAGCTTCTGAACGTCTGAAAAGCTGTTCGCTCATCCATTTCAGCCATGGTAAAACTGAAGCAGGGATGGCTGCCCTTGCTCATAACTCCGGTACACTGAGTGATCTGTGCTATACCGATTGTTGAAATCAGTAAAAAAAAGGCAGCTGACAAAACTAAGTATTTGAAAATCTGCATGCTAATATATTTTGGTTAAGCTAATCAATATTTTTTTCGAAAAAGAGACCTAAATATACGGAATTATGCCGGGTTAACAATTTTCCACCGCAAAGAATTTTCAACTTCCACCTTCAGTTTGACGGACCGATAGTACTCACCGTCAATTTCAACCGGGAATTCATTTTGTTCTCCCTCGATGGACATTTGTTCAAAGCAAAAGCAATTGACCTCCTTTTTTGCAGTAGAAATATCCCCAAGGTACAGTTTCCAGATAAGTTTGGGAATGGCGGTTCCGGAGGGTTTTTCAATTATGGTGCACTTTAACTTGCCGACTTCTTCATCCTGGGGAAAAAGCCGCATACCCCCTCCCGTGGTTTCATTCAGTCCGATATTGATAGAGAGAGGGCGTGAACGAATAATGGTTCGATTGGTTCTGCAATTAAATTGAGGGTAAGTGTACTTGAAGTAGTGCTTTAGTGCGAGCAGCAGGTATTGGGCCTGTTTGTTGTTGCCCGCTCTGGAGTCATTGAGCGATTCTGCGATTTGGCCCGTGAGTGCGATTCCCAGGGAATTTACCTTCAGTACTTCTGTGAGTCCTTCGTTCCCCTCCGCTGCAATCTCCACCTTCCCCAATTTGCCGGATGTAATCCTTCCGCTCAATACTTTTTTTATCCACTTTTTAGGATTGGACGGGATTTTATGGGTGCCTGCCCAGTCGTTTCCGGAACCAATGGGAAATACTGTCATTGCCGGCCACTCATCCGGTGGTAAATCGCTTTGATAAAACCAGTTGACCGTCTGGTGTATGCTGCCGTCACCACCCGCTATCACCAAAAGTGTGTTCCGGAAAAATTTCTGCTGGCCAAGTTGTTGCCACGTTTCCTCCTCCAGGCAATTGAACAGTTCCCACGGAATGGATTTCTCATCCAGTAACTTCAGTAGTTTTTTTAACCGGGTAGCAGAGCGACCGCCACCGGCACATGGGTTAAACAGGATGATAAGTTTCCACCTCATTGAGCAGGTGTTTTATGGTATTGGTACAAAATACACAGACTTTCGTCCAAATATATCCACTCATTCTAATATACGGACTACTTTTGTTCAATCATTTTAAAAAAAATACTTCTGCCGGGGGAGTAATTCCGGTTAATGGTAAATCAAAATTCATGGGTATGGATGTGCCTGCATTACAGGTTGACGGAGTGACAAAAAAGTACGAGAAGCATCTCGCTGTGGACAATATCAGCTTTGAGGTTGAAAGGGGGGTCCTGTTTGGAATGCTCGGACCCAATGGCGCGGGGAAAACTTCAACCATTCGCATGATTACGGGCATTACACTGCCCGACAGCGGTAAAATTTTTCTCAATGGAAAGCGGGTGGATGGAAGTCTCACCCCCGGAATTGGATATCTGCCTGAAGAGCGTGGATTGTACCGGAAAATGACGGTCGGAGAACACCTGATGTATCTGATTAGGTTGAGGGGTTTTTCCTCCTCGGAAGGCCGAAAATTGGTCGATGATTGGGTCGAGCGTTTTGACATTGGCAGTTGGTGGAAGAAAAAAATTGAAGAGCTCTCCAAGGGGATGCAGCAAAAGATCCAATTTATTGCCGCTGTCATGCACAACCCTGATCTGATGATTTTGGACGAACCTTTTTCGGGCCTGGACCCGGTCAATTCCAATTTGATAAGGGAGGAAATCCGCCGCTTGAGCAGCCTTGGAAAGGGTGTGATATTGTCCACTCATAGAATGGAGCAGGTAGAGGAATTGTGTGAAAAAATTGTACTGATTAACCGTGGGAGGATCGTTTTGACGGGGAATCTGGATGAGATCAAGGAAAGCTACTGGAAAAATGAATTTCTACTCGATTTTGAAAACAGTGACCAGCAGCCCGATTGGAACGGACTTGAAGAGGTGGAAAGAGACCATAAAGGGCGATGGAAGATCAGATTAAAAGAAGGGCAGAGTACTGGTGAGATGCTCAATGGATTGATCAACTCAGGGCGAGAAATCATCCATTTTGAAAAAAGCCTGCCCTCGTTGAATGACATCTTTATACAGGTGACCGGAGAGGACCTTATCCGGGAGGAATAAAAGAGGTAGTGAATAAGTTTACTAATTTGATCGACAAGCACTTAAAGTTATTGAAGGTATGAAAAAAGTTGGGATAATTGCGGGTAGGGAGTACTTCAGCAGGGTAAAAAAACCTCAGTTCATTCTTTTGACGCTGGGAGCTCCCATTTTGTTCGGCCTTTTTATCCTTATCGTGGGACTGATTTTTAGCTACACGGGCAGTGAGGAAAAGAAAATCCTGGTCTCCGATCCCTCGGGGATCCTTGAGCAACGCTTTGAACCGTCGGGCAACATAGTTGCTGAATTTCGCCTCGGGAGTCGCACTGAATTGCTGGAGGTAAAATCAGAGGAGGGATTTGATGGGATTTTACTGGTGCCTGAGGTGGAGGACCCTCAGGTTGAGGAAGTTACTCTGAGATACATTTCGGATCAGCGGCTCAATATCGATCTGGATCAGCGCTTTTCAAGCTATTTTAACAATCGACTCAGAGACTGGAAAATCAAACGACTCGGTCTGGACGAAATGTTGCTCGATAGGTTGAACACCCGGGTTAGAATCTCTTCTTCTACTGATTTGGTAGCTGCTGCTTCTGACGAGGACGATTCGGATGTGGGTTCCAGTATTGCACCCTATGTGGCAGGAGGTATTGGTCTGGTGATCGCCATGTTGATTTACTTTATGGTGTTTATTAATGGTACGATGATTATGCGCTCCGTTATGGAGGAAAAGGTCAACAGAATTGTGGAAATAATGATTTCCACTGTGCGACCTTTTGATCTGATGATGGGTAAATTGCTCGGTGTGGGCGCAGTGGGAGTGACCCAAATACTAATTTGGCTCATTTTTATCCCGCTGGTCTATTTTGGAATAATTGCATTCTTCGGCAGCTCCATGGACATGAGCGGCACTGGCATGAGTGCGGAGGATGCACCAGAGGTTGATGCCGGTACCATTGCCATGGTCATGAGGGAACTCGCAGGATTCAACTGGGTGCTTATATCAGTTTCCTTTATTTTTTACTACCTCGGTGGATTTTTTCTCTACTCCTCGCTTTTCGGTGCGCTGGGGGCCATGATGGGCGATGATCTCGGTGAGAACAACAGTCTTTCACTGGTAGTGACCATCCCTATTATTTTGGCCATCTATATCGGGATAGTAGCAGTGCAGTCCCCCAACAGTACGCTGGCAGTGTGGAGTTCAATGTTTCCTTTATTTTCACCCATCGTCATGCCCTGCCGGCTGGCATTTGACCCACCACTGTGGCAGGTTGGTGTTTCATTTATCACCCTCATTGTTTTTACGCTGCTGATTGTATGGTTTTCAGGTAAGATATATAGAGTGGGTATTTTGATGTATGGAAAAAAAGCCACTGTTAAGGAACTAATCAAGTGGTTGAGAACCAGGTGATTCGTTTGGGGTAGAAAATGGCCTTCCCCTATTTTCTGGAGAATCAGTATGTGAGAACTTGCGCAGCCTGGGTATTAATCAGCGGCCACTCCTTTGCTTAGATTAGCAATTACATGTTCGTTGCCGAGTACCTTATCCCCATTTTTCACAAGGACCTCGGCATCGGTTGGCAATAAAATATCGACCCGCGACCCAAACGTAATAAATCCAATTTGATCACCCTGAGTCACTTTTTGACCCTCTGAGGGGTAAAATTTTATTCTCTTGGCCATCATTCCGGCAATTTGGCGTAACAATATGGTCTGATTTTCTCCCTTAATTACCACTGTGGTACGTTCGTTCAGCTCACTTGATTTTGGATGCCAGGCTACGAGGTATTTGCCTTTGTGGTATCTAAAAAAGTCGATAACTCCGCTTATGGGTGCTCTGTTTACATGTACATTGACCGGCGACATGAAAATGGATACCTGTATTCTCCGGTCTTTAAAATATTCCTTTTCTTCAGTATCTTCCACAGCTACCACCTTCCCATCTGCAGGTGCATACACCAGGTGCTCCCCCCGGATTGGTATCACGCGCCTGGGATTTCTGAAAAACTGCAGGAAGAAACCAAGAGGGATCAGACCTAGTAATGCAAAAATCGGTGCAAAGGCCGGCTCTACATAATATACGACACCCGATCCAAACAACAGGATGAAAAATGATACTGCGACGGGGAAATAGCCCTCTTTGTGAATAAATGCCATGATTAAAAGTTTTTCAATAAAATTGTCTCCAGTAAACAAGTGCTATAAAAACGTACGGAAGGATAAAAAACAGTCCGTCAAAGCGGTCATAAATTCCTCCGTGACCGGGCAGCAATACCCCAGAATCTTTAACCCCTGCCAGTCTTTTCATCCTGGATTCAACCAAATCGCCCATTGAAACCCCAATGGCAATCAGCAGCCCCGCTCCCATGGCGAGATATGCATCCAAATTCAGCCAAGAGCAAAAAAGACCCATCATCACCATTCCTCCCGCAAATCCACCTACCAAACCCTCCAGCGTTTTCCTGGGTGACAGTTTTGGGTAGAGCTTTCTCCTGCCAAAGCGTTTTCCAAACATATACGCCGCTGAGTCGGATGCCCAGATGGTAAATAAAACGGCTAAAAACCAGTGGTGGTCAGGCAGGACAAAAAATATCAATGGCAGCAGACTGAAATGGGTGCCGAGGAAAAATATGGCCAGCACCCATGAGGGTAGTTTGTATAGTCTCGAGTAGGTGTATCCGTACATATCGGTTATCGATATTACGCTGGTGAGTAAAGCAAAAAGTAGTATAGTGCCTGGAAGTGGACCCGGTAATGCTCCCGCCATGTAAAACCACAAACTGATCAAATAGGGAATAATGCTCAGGACTGCCAGGCCGTGATGCAAATACTTGTTTTTGCGATCCCGCAGTAGGAATTTATTTCTGAGGTTGTAAAACTCCAGCCCCAGGATGTAAAATATCAATCCAAAAACCACCAGAAATGCAATGGGATGTACATACAAACTACTCAAAACTACCAGCCCAATAAAGAATGCAGTTTTCATTCTCCTGGACAGGTCGGACGGAGACTTCCCGCCCTCCTCGTTTTCCTTAATTGGGTCTGTACTGGTCATTTCGGCTGTAAAGGTAATTATTTTAAAATCACTAATGTTTCACCTGGTTTGATTTCCCTCACCTCTTCGAAAATCGGATTAAGCGAATAATTGACGAATCTCATGAATTGAGGGGAAAAGAATTCCATTGAATGTTACTATTGAGAAATTTAGGGTGTTGGTTTGTGTGTACCAATTAGTGAATTACATTTTTTGGTTTGCCTATCTGTAGATACACACGGCCGTGGATATTCGTCTTACCATAAATCCAGTACCCAGGAAGATGACAAACTTCCATCGCCTAAAATTTTATCCTACAGTATTTGAGATTACGGAAAAGCCGCCTGCGTCCTCAGCGTGGAATCCTATGCAAGAATAAAAATCTTTAGATTCTTATAATTAACGGATATTCATAGAATTATTGAATACAGCCTCTTTTACCTCTGCGTGAAACCTAATACCAAATTGCCGGGCGTGAAAGAAAAAGGCCAGGGTGCCACCGCAAGATTACTCGCCAGAGAGAAATCCCCAAAAACCAACAATCTCAAAAAATATATAAAACACTGATTATAAAATACTTGCGATCTCCAAAAGCCATCAACTATCAACCCTTAACCATCAACCGCTCAGCCATCAACCTTAAACCATGATGTTGTATTAAGGAGATTATTTGCTATCTATCCGCTTTTCAGCCACGCTGCTCAGAACAAAAATTCCCGGGGGGTGTTTGAATACCGTTGTTTAAAAAGGGCTGAAGCCCCTTCAGTTCGAATAAAAAGTTATTGCAGATGTCGAGTACCAGATTGAGTGTCAACATAAACAAGGTTGCACTTTTGAGAAACAGCCGTGGTGGCAACTTGCCGGACCTCATACAGGTTGCACGGGATTGTGAGGCATTCGGTGCCGAGGGTATTACAGTCCACCCCAGACCGGATGAGCGCCACATAAGGTACAGTGACATTCCAAAGCTTAAGGAGGTGGTGCGCACTGAATTTAATATTGAGGGTAATCCCACGGAGCGCTTTTTGAAACTGGTGGAGGACAATCCGCCCCATCAGTGCACCCTGGTTCCCGATCCGCCGGGAGTTTTGACATCAGATACCGGATACGATACTGTGAAGGAGCGCGACTTTCTGAAAGAGGTAGTGGCTAGACTTCATGACAAAAATATAAGAGTCAGCATCTTTATTGATCCCGACCCCAAATTTGTCGAGGGTGCTGCTGATACTGGGGCCGACAGAGTGGAGCTCTACACGGGGAACTTCGCCGCAGATTACTTGCAATCCCCGGGTGACTCCGCACAAAAGCATTCAAAATGTGGATCGGTGGCCTCCGAAGTGGGCATCGGCCTGAATGCGGGCCATGACCTTAATCTCGACAATTTGGCGTTTTACAAGAGTTCAGTGCCCGGTTTATTGGAGGTGTCCATCGGTCACGCTCTTATCGCGGATGCATTGTACTACGGATTACAGACGACCATTCAGTTGTACAAATACAGGCTCAAATAATTGCCTTCCATAAAGATGCAGCCCGCATTAGATATAGGTTTGATGAAGTCTGTATTGGATTTTGGGTTGATTATGGCAAAAAATTGATTTACGGGTTTTATCTTAGCTGAAAATTTCAAAGAATGAAGTACGATCTTACAGAGGAACAATTGGCGGTGAAGGAGGCAGCAAGAGAATTTGCACAAAAGGAATTGTTGCCCGGGGTCATTGAGCGTGATACCAAGATGGAATACCCCGCTGAGCAGGTGAAAATGATGGCAGAACTCGGGTTTTTGGGCATGATGGTTGACCCGGCCTATGGAGGCGGGGGCATGGACACCATGTCTTATGTGTTGGCCATGGAGGAAATTTCTAAGATTGACAATTCCGCCTCTGTAATTATGTCGGTCAATAATTCCCTGGTTTGTTGGGGGATTGAGGAGTTTGGAACAGAGGAACAAAAGCAAAAATACCTCACCAGACTCGCGACCGGTGAGCATATTGGAGCTTTTTGCCTCTCTGAGCCCGGCGCGGGTAGCGATGCCACCAGCCAGAAGACCACGGCCATTGATAAAGGCGATCACTATTTGCTGAACGGCACCAAAAATTGGATTACCAATGGTGGAACTTCAGACATCCATCTCGTAATGGCCCAAAGTGACCAGGATAAGGGACACAAAGGGGTCAATGCATTCATCGTTGAGACCGGCTGGGATGGTGTGGAAATTGGCGCCAAAGAAGACAAACTCGGTATCCGTGCTTCGGACACACATACAATTATGTACAACGATGTGAAGGTCCCAAAGGCAAACAGAATTGGTGAGGACGGATTCGGATTCAAGTTCGCCATGAAAACCCTCTCCGGAGGCCGCATTGGAATCGCTGCTCAGGCTTTGGGAATTGCCGCCGGTTCGCTGGAGTTGGCTACAAAATACGCGCAGGAACGCGAGACCTTTGGAAAACCCATATTCAAACACCAGGCTGTCGGTTTTAAACTGGCCGATATGGAGACCGAAATTGAGGTGGCGCGACTGCTCGTTTACAGAGCTGCACAGATGAAGGACAAGGGCCTGGATTACACGGTTCCCGGAAGTATGGCCAAATACTACGCCGCTGAAACCGCGATGAAATCCGCAGTGGAGGCCGTTCAGGTGCACGGTGGTTACGGATATGTGAAGGAGTACCATGTGGAGCGACTTATGAGGGATGCCAAAATCACCCAAATTTACGAGGGTACCTCAGAGATACAGCAGTTGGTGATTTCCCGCAATCTCCTCAAAAAAGACCTGTACAGCCCCGTCATTATCTGATATATATCGCAGCTACTGAACCCAATTTGATTCCAGTCCGTTATGTTTGTTGATACTTTCATCAAACGCCTTCCCGGCATTATCCTAATAAATTTTGACCGATAATGAGAGGTTCTGTTAAACTGGCTACCATATACGGTATCCCTGTGCTGTTGCATTGGTCCTTCGGACTGATTTTCGTCTGGTTGGCTTATGTCGGTATTTCGCAGGGCATGGACACCATTGGCATCCTCTGGTTCTTTTTCTTTGCTATTCTGCTTTTTATCTGCGTGGTGATACACGAGTTTGGGCACGCACTTACTGCTCGCAAGTACGGGGTGGATACGAAGGATATTATTTTGTCGCCCATTGGGGGGTTGGCGCGATTGAAAAGACTGCCTGAAAAGCCCATTCACGAATTCCTCATAGCCATTGCGGGTCCGGCTGCCAATGTGGTGATAGCTCTGTTGCTCTTTCCGGTCATTTACTTTTCGGGGGCCATGAGCTTTATCATTACGGATTCCGCAGAGGTGCTATTTACCAAACCGTCGAATTTAGTCCCACTCCTATTTTACACCAACATAACGCTGGTCATCTTTAATATGATACCCGCCTTTCCGATGGATGGTGGCAGGGTTTTGCGGTCGCTTCTGGCCATGGGTATGGAGCGATATCAGGCTACCAGGATTGCGGTAGTGATTGGACAGATTCTAGGTCTGACCTTTTTGATGGGTGGAATTTTTATGGGTGAGTTAATCCTGGCACTGATTGGTATTTTCGTGTTCTTTATGGCCACCGCCGAGCTGCGATCGGCCAAAACAGAATCTCTGCTGGGTAATCGAAAGGTAGTGCACATTATGCGCGAGCGCTTTACCCGGGTAACAAAGGACCAAAAAGTGGGCGAGTTGGCGGCCTGGTTTATGACAGGTATGGAAGATTCCTTTCTAGTATTTCGGGAGGATGGATATCGCTTTGCCGGGGTGCTTAACGCCAAAAAAATTGAAGAGTCACTGCGCTCGGGTGAAAACAGCAAACTGATTGCGGATTTAATGACCGAAAAAATTGCCTTCCTCACGCCAAATCAGAGCCTCAAAGACGCTTTTTACACCCTTTTGGAAGAAGATGTGGATATTTTACCGGTACTTTCCGGTAGAGAAATCATCGGGGTGGTCGATCGGCGCGCACTCAATTCTGCACTGCAATCCAAAACCTCAAAACAAGAACAGGAGCAAGTCGCCTGACAAGGCCGGGGTATTTCTCAAAGACTTATTATCTAAAGCCCGATCTTGTAAACATCTGGAGATTAATCAATTGAGGTTTTCAGCCAAATACCTCTTTCAGGATTGGAACTAAAAACTGGGAAAAACAGACCTTTTTACAGAAACTTTACAGTCAAAGACTGTTGTAGCGCTCTCTGACCTCCCGGCTTATGTCATTGGCCTCTTCGAAAAACAGTAAATCCCCGGCACTGGAATCGAGCACATAGTGGATGCCTTTTTCCTGGGCAACCTGGGTAATGGCAGTATCCAGCTTTTCAATGAGCGGCCTAAGAAGTTCGTTTCTTTTGGCCCTTACCTCCCGCTCCATTTCATTCTGAAGTGAGATGACTTTGTTTCGTTCCTGTTCGAGTTCCTGTTCTTTTTCCTGAATCTCACGTGGAGAGAGGAGGCCTTCCTCAGCCATATTTTGATACTGCTGCACTTTTGCCTGGAAGGCGTTAAATTCTTGCTCCATACGCTGTTCCCATTCGGTGTTTAGGGCCTGGAGTTGGCGGTCCGCTTCCATGATATCCGGCAAGTCACTAATCAGGCCGTCGTAATTGACGTAAGCAATATTTGCATCCTGGGCCTGGATTGCCTGAGGAGCGGTTATAACTGTACCAATCAGGAAAATAAAGGCACAGAGGCCAAAGGTGTTAATCAGGTTTTTCATTCTTTGGTTTTTTCTTCTTCTTTTTTTTCTGCGCTGGCTTGATCGATGTTTTTATTGTCGGTTTCCTTCATGCCTTCTTTGATCTCCTGTTCGATGCTGGCTCTTGCACTGTTGAACTCTCTAATGCCTTTGCCGAGGCCGCGCATCAATTCGGGGATTTTTCTGCCCCCGAAAAACAGTACGATGGCAAAAATGACGATTATAAGCTCATAACCGCTGAGTGGAAGCAGGAAAAATGTCACTTGATGTACCATACCTTAAATTTTGTGGTGCAAAAGTACAACGAATATTATTGACAGCCCATATAAATTCAGCCTATGCTTATGTTACTTTTTTAAACCAATTTCTCTGAGCCGCTCATCCAGGTAGCCTCCCGCGGTAATTGGCTCGTACTGAAGTGGGTTTTCTTCTGTGACGCAGGAATCCAGACAGCTCAGGTCCATATTGCTTCTCGGATGAAGGAAAAACGGCATGGAGAGCCTTGGTTTGTGCCACTCTTCCCGTGGTGGATTGACCACGCGGTGGGTAGTGGATTTCAGGTAGTTGTTGGTAAGTCTCTGAAGCATATCTCCCACATTGATGACAATTTCATCCGCTTCAGGGACAATGTCGAGCCATTTGCCCTCCTTGTTGAGCAGTTGTAATCCCCCTGCCGATGCACCCACTAAAAGGGTAATGAGGTTGATGTCCTCGTGTTTTTCAGCCCGAATTGCTGATTTTGGCTCCTCGACAATAGGTGGATAATGAATTGCGCGCAGGATGCTGTTTCCATTGTGTATCCGCTTGTCAAAGTAGTCGTTGGGCAGTTCCAGGTGATCGGCGATGGCTTGTAGTAAAACTCCGCCTGCCCGCTCAAATTCCCTGTAAAGTCTCCCTCCCAGAAGGGTAAAGTCGGAAATTTCTTCCACCCTGACATTGTCGGGGTATTCGGATTTGATGAGATCCCCATCGGAAACCTCCTGGCCTATTTGGAAAAACTCTTTCAGGTCGGCCACCTTGCTGTGTTTGGCGTGCTCTTTTCCAAAAGCGGTGTATCCGCGCTGTCCGGAGAGCCCGGGCACTTCGTACTTTTTCTTCACATTGTCCGGCAGTGCAAAAAAGCACTTGGCCGCGTGGTAAAAATCATCGATCAGGGATTTGGGCACCTGGTGATTGACCACTCCCACAAACCCAATGTTGTGAAAGGCATCGCCCAGCTTCTTTACAAATGCCCTTTTTTCTTCTTCGCTTCCGTCTGAGTAGTGACCGAGGTCAACCAATGGTATTGTCCGTTCTGCCATAATTATTTTTTTCGCTAAATTAATTATTTTCCTATATTTTGAGAGGGGTTGTATCGATTGTACCCATTAAAAAATGAGATTGAGTAGTTTTCTTTTGAATAATGAATCGGGCCAATTTCACTGAGATCAAAGACCGTGTCAATATCTTCCAGGTCGATACCTGGACTGCATTAAAAAATCGTGCCCATCCCTTATTTCCAATAAGTCGGTGAGGGTTTTGTCAGGATTGTTTCTGACCCAGGCCCGGATGATTTGATACCCCAGCCAGTTGACAACCTGACCGGGTGCTTCGGGAGGCATGCCGGGAGAGTGGGGACTCGGATTCACCAGTCTCGAGTATTTTACCATATCGGTGGTGTACAGCATGTCATTTTCAATCAGGTGGTTGTAAATCTGAGCTTCGTTATCGCGCACCCACTGCATCTGTTCAGGGGTGTATTCAAAAATTACAGTGTCCTGGGCGTGCGGTAAAACCAGCTTGTTGAGATGGTGTTTTTTCCCGTAGTGCAGCATGATATCTATCATTCTACCCCGAGGTTCCGGGCCCAGCAGGCCGTCCCATCTCGCATCAAAGGTCTTTTTGATTATGTGATCGGGATTGAGTGTTCGCACATTGTAGGCGGAAAACATGGTGTTGAAGTAGGACAGTACCGTGTAGTCAAAGTGCCCGTGACAAAACATGTCTATGCCGATTCCCAGTGCATCTCCTCCATTTTCATCTTCAAAAATAATATTGGCAAAAGTGAATTCCGAGATAAACAGATAAACAGGGGGTACATTTTTGTGGGGGAAATAGTAGTGGTAGTAATGAAGAGCCTGTTCGTACTCCCGCTTGATGGGCTCAAAATCCGGTATGGCGGCATGGATGGTGTCCTGAATGTCCCGGTAAAAATCGCTGGCCATGAACTCATCCATTCTGTGGTACAAACTGTCCAAGGGTTCTTCCGGGTCCCATATTTGCAAAATGCGATGAAAGTAAATGTCGCTGAAAGCCGGGTGTTTTTCCTTGAGGTTTTTCAATCCCTCCACCCCTTTTTCCATGTGGACCCTAAGCAGGCTGTCATAATGGATAAACTCTGTTTCAATTTCAATATGCGATACATCGGGTATGGGGTCTTTGTGCTCCCGCTGGCAGGAAGTAAAAAGCAGGATAGCCAGTAGGACTGCCATCAGGAGATTCAAAACCTTTTGCCCCTCTTTTATTGTTGTGTCTGTACGGTTGACGCTTAAAATTTGCATTGGACGTTTTTATACTTTTGGACCAATTCGTTGGTTTTGAGAATTTTTCTACAAACGGATTGGTGGGATTACATTAATTTTGACCCATTTATTGATCGAATAATTTAATGCAACAAAGATGAGAATTATTTTAACCACCTGCCTAATATTCATTTTTCAGAATGCCTACTCTCAGGCTACGGTCTCTGATTTCACCTTCGGATTTGAGGTCTCACCAGTGATTTCCTGGATGAGTACCGACGACAATTTGATCAACGGAAATGGCGCCAATCTTGGGGTGAAACTCGGGACGACAGGGGAGTATATGTTGTCTGAAAATTACAGCATCACTGCTGCCATTCACTTCTCTTTCAATCAAGGGGGACAGCTCTTTTATGAATCGGGTGGAAATTTGTTGCCTCGAACGGATCTCTCCGACCCGGATTTTGACAAGGACCTCCCGGACAACGTGGATATACGATACAAGCTGCAGTTCCTTGAAATCCCCTTTGGGTTTAAGATGAGAACCAACCAAATGGGCAACATCAGGTACTTCGCACATTTTCCCGAGTTCGGCTTTTTTCTCAATACCCAATCCAGGGCCAATGTGGAAGGTGGTTCACCCGGTAATACCGTAAATACCAAAGATGAAAACATCAATGATGAAGTGCCTTTTTTGAGGTTCCGATGGGGTGTTAGTGCTGGTCTCGAGTACAATATCGGAGGCGATACCTTTCTGGTCGGTGGAATTGGATACCAGGGTACTTTTGGGGATATTCTTAAAGGTAGAGGCATGCGGAACAACGGCCAGCGGGACAACTCCACAGTGCGAATCCACGGACTGGTTGTTAAACTCGGTGTGTTATTTTGAATCTGATAGCGTATCCCCTCTTTCAGCCTCTGGCATTACAAAAAATAGCATATGGATTTTGAACTGTTGAATGATTTTATCGATCGCGCATTGCAGGAAGATATAGGAGGGGGAGACCACACCTCCAATGCCTGTATTCCCAAAGATCAACGATCGAAGGCTGTACTATTGGTAAAGGACATCGGTGTTTTGGCAGGAGTGGACCTTGCGGAAAAGGTATTTAGTAAGCTGGATCCCAGGTTGAAGTTTAAAAAGTTAATTGCAGATGGGGAGGATATTAAATCAGGTGATGTAGCCTTCGAAATCGAGTGTAATACCCGGGCACTATTGAAGGGGGAGCGCCTCACGCTCAATCTACTTCAGCGAATGTCCGGAATTGCAACGACGAGTAGCAGGTTTGCTGTGGAAGTGGAGGACCTTCCAGTGAAATTACTCGATACGAGAAAGACCACCCCGCTGATGAGGTTTTTGGAAAAGTGGGCGGTTAGAATAGGGGGGTGTTACAATTACCGCCATGGGCTCTACGACCGCATTATGCTGAAGGACAATCACATTGATGCTGCGGGCGGAATCCAACAGGCCATTTATGACGTTCACAGATATTTGGAAGAACATGATCTTGACCTTGCTCTTACCATTGAGGTGCGGAACCTGGTCGAACTGCACGAGGTCCTGGATACAGGAGGTGTCCATCGCATTATGATGGATAATTTTGAACTTCCCCTGCTAAAAGAAGCGGTTAAGATTATTGATGGAAAATTTGAAACGGAGGCCTCCGGTGGCATCAACCTCTACAATGTAAGAGAATACGGCCTTACGGGTGTGGATTTTATTTCTGTGGGTGCACTTACCCACAGCGCAGGCTCCCTGGATATGAGCCTTAAAATCAGTAAGCGTAAAATCTGAACTGCTACTGGCTTCCGTTTGAAAACCAGCCAAAGTGTGTACCAATCGCATCTTATGGATTGTTTTCCGGGGCAATCAATTTTTATTGGTGGGTTGATTATTGCAGATACGGATTTTGTGGGATGATTTGTGCATTTTTTGACTGGAAATTCAGCGAACTGCGCAAGTGTTTAGATCTTCGCGGCATTCCTAAAACCGGGTTTTGCTAAACTCCTTCAAGACACGTGAATGAGTCCTGGTTTTGACCCGGGCCATCTCCCGTCGATAAGGAACCCCGTGAGAATAGAACCCTGAGTGGGTGCAGCTATCTCACGATCCAATTTTAAACCAATTAATTAGATGTCATATCTCGTTCATAACCATTGTCAGGTGAAGTGTGCCATGTTTTTGGCGGGATAAAATAGGCTTGAAAGTGCCGCAGCCTTTACCGGCATTACCCCTTCCCGTCAGGGATAATTCACCAGCAAGTATATCAGGAATACCAGGATAAAAACCATGGCTACCCAGAATCGCTTGTCTTTGGTAATCTCATTTTCTTTCTCTATCATCTTCCTCTTTTTTTCATGATGTTCTGCAAGTGCGCTGCCCAATTAGAGACAAAAAAGATGCCATAGCAAAAAGCGATAATATATAGTGTACCGATTTGCGGCAAATAGAAAAAAGGAAGATGTAAATGACCGTGTATTTCAATATTTTACGGTTTCACAGCCATACTTATATCCCCCTTGAAAAAATATTGTATATTTTTATCTTACATGGGTGTTGGTTTTTATTTAACATAATGAGTGAGTTAAATATGGTGATTATTTATATATAACAATAACCCACCCTTGTAAGGACCGGAAGCTTTTTCCTGCTGTCTTGCAGGAGGTGGTCAATTGGGGGATAAAGGAGAAATGGGGGGCTATTGGGAAGGGGTTTCAGACAGGATGCATAAAGGCAGGGCCCTGAATGCAGGGTGTACTGGTGGGCTGCACCGAGAGGTGGATTTCCGCATCAAAACGGATAACCGATAGCGAGGTTCCAGATAAGATTGTCTTGCCTCCAGCTTTTTTTAAAGGGTCTCCAGGAGCTGGTCCAGCGGTCTCCCTCTTCAAGCCAGGGTTTTCGAAGGGGCGAAGCCAGGTCGAGTCTCACCACGAAAAAATCAATGTCCAGTCGCATTCCAAATCCTAATCCCAGCGCGAGTTCATCTGTCCAGGAGGAAGAGAATTTTCCACCCGGGAGGCTTTCGTTTTCGTTGTACAGCCAGACATTCCCGGCATCTGCAAAAACAGCACCTTTTAGGTAGCTAAAAATAGGGAAGCGGTATTCGAGATTGGCTTCAATGCGAATGTCCCCGGCCTGGTCAAAAAAGGCACTTTGGTCATCGGTGTCCGGGACGTAAGAACCCGGTCCCAGCGATCGTATCCTAAATGCCCGCACACTGTTAGGACCTCCAGAAAAATACTGTTTGATGTACGGGAGGGAAAGGGAGTTGCCGAGTGGGATGCCAATTCCCCCGAAAATCCTTGCGATCAGCCTCCGGTCTTCTCCCAATCTAAAATACTTTCTGGCATCCAGGTCAAAGCGCAGATAGCGTGCATATTCCCGGCCAAAAACCTTGTTTTTGGGATCCTCATTGAACAACCCATCGGTCAGCGCTGCCAAATTTCCGGCTATATCGGTTCGGAATTGTATAAGGTAATGCCTGTCTCTGCGTCGATCCACCAGTTGGTTGAATGTAAAGGTGTACTCCGCCCCGGGAATAAATTGCTGCTCAAAACTCCGCTGCAAAAAGAGGTTTCTCTCCAACACCTCCAAAAAATCATCCGAGGTTCGGGTCAGTCTGGTATAGGTGAGCGCGACCGGGTTGATGGAGTGAAATACAAAGCGGTTTGCGTGCCAGTTGTAGCCAAACGAAAAATTTGCAGATTGCAACTGGTAATTGTTGACCCTGTCGAGTATGGAGTAGCTGAATTTGACTTGTGTCCTGGGAACTCCGTACTGGATGTTGTCTTTCCAATTGATGGGAGCGATGATCCGCGGAAATGAAAGTTCTCCAAAAACTCCCGCTTCCAGTGCACTCAGTCCGGTTTGACTTCCGCTTGCCACCTGGGTTTCGTATCCCAATCTCAGGCCCAGGGTCAATTGCTCACCCCCTCTCAGTGTATTGCGGTCCTTGTATTCTCCACTCAGCAGGGGGCCCATAAAGTTATTGGATTTGGAGATGGCCTGTAATTCGGCTCTGATGCTCCTCCGATTCGTGGGACTTAGATTGATACGGGTGGATAATTTGCCGTACTCCTCATCTTCGCCCTCAAGCGGCTGGGATTTGGTGTGTCTTACATTGACAAAACCAAAAGCGCCTATTGAAAACAAACGCTGCCTGGTCTGGTTGCTGGCAGTCCGCTTGTACCAATCCCCTTTTTCAAAAAGTATGTAGTTGTCAAATCTTCGCGGCAGAAACTGGTGGGTGGCCGTAATTACCCTGTAATTCTCCATTTCGATGGTGTCGGGCACGGTGGCGGGGCTGCTGTTCCTCATGGTCCCGTCGGGATAAACGGATATTTCAGAAATCTTATAGGGAAGTAGTGCCTGTTGCGGGGTTCTTGGTTTCAACTGAAGAAATAGGTCTGTTTTTCGGTCTCCCGCGCTGGTGTCCACGCTGAATTGCAGGTAATCCGGCACAAAAAAGAAATAACCCAACTCCAGCAATTCGTTGGTAATGCGCTCGCGCTCTCTTCTTAATGTCCGCAGGTCGTAATTCATTCCCGGACTAATTTCGGAGCGGGAAATTGATTCTGCCAATAGAGAGTCAATTCTTGTTTTGCCCAAATCAACAGTGTCCGATAGTGAAAGGGCTTCGTATTGGTAGGATTTGATGGTCCAGGGCGATCCGACATTAATCTGTAAATTGAGTGCGGCCTTGTTTTTCCCTGTGGTGTCAATTCGGTAATCTACCCGGGCGTCAAAGAAACCCCGGTTCTCTATGCGGTTGAGCAGTATTTCGCGGTTTCTTTCAATGTTGACATTGCTCAGATACACGGGTTCCTCTCCAAATCGCTGATAGAGAAAGCGTGTAATAAAGTTCCCCTTTCCTTTTTCTATCCTGTAGTGCCACCTCAATCCCGGACGCCCCAGCAAGCCCGAAGTGTTGGGAGAAGGTCGCAAAAGCCCGCTGAGTTCAGATTCCAGCGCTGCCAGTTCTTTCTTCCTCTCCTTTGGTCCCTCAATGTTTATTTCAGCATCTGTGAACAAATACTCATCCTCAGGAATAAATTTGCCCACCCCGCACGATGTCAACAATACGATGGGAATAAACAGTAAGCAAAGTCGGTATATTTTCACAAAAGTGCCTGTTTTTTAATCTCTGATTCGGCCAATCTCAGCCATCAGGGAACAAAAGTATTAATTTGTTCAGGGCCACAATTGTTTAGTTCCTGGACGGTACTAAATTCCGAGGTAATTAAACGGGCTGATCTCTCTCAATTGGGCCTTCACCTGCGGATCGATTTCAAGACCATCGATAAATTCACCGATTTCCCCAGGGCCTATATTGGCTTTGCCCCGGGTGAGTGCCTTGAGTTTTTCATAGGGAGCTTCCACTCCCTGCCTTCTCAAAATATTTTGGATGGCTTCGGCCACTACCATGTAATTCTCCTCGAGGTCACGCCTCAGCTTGTTTTCGTTGAGTTGTAGTTTTCCCAATCCCTTTTGAATGGACTGAAGAGCTATCCACAAGTGGGCAAAGGGCAGTCCCGCATTTCGGAGTACCGTGCTGTCTGTCAGATCCCGCTGCAGTCTGGAAATCGGCAGTTTGGAGGCCAGGTGTTCAAAAAGTGCGTTGGCGACCCCCAGATTCCCCTCCGCATTTTCAAAATCTATGGGATTGACTTTGTGGGGCATGGCCGATGAACCAACCTCTGTGGCGACAGATTTTTGCTTGAAATAATCCATGGAAATGTAGGTCCAAAGGTCCCTGCAGAGGTCAAGGAGAATGTTGTCAATGCGGACAAAGCTGTGAAAAATGGCCGCCATATTGTCGTAGTGTTCTATCTGGGTGGTGGTCTGCTGTCTCTCCAGTCCCAGTTTTTCTCTGAGAAAACGGTCGGCAAATCCGGGCCAGTCCACATCGGGAAATGTCACGTGATGCGCATTGAAATTGCCGGTGGCACCTCCGAATTTTCCGGTATGCGGTATGGCTCCCAATAGGCCCACCTGCACTTCAATTCGCTCACAAAAAACCCTCAACTCTTTTCCGAGCCTGGTGGGAGAGGCCGGTTGCCCGTGCGTTCTTGCGAGCATGGGTACATCCTTCCACTTGTCTGCCAAATCTCCTAAACTACGGAGAATTTTACCCAATCCCGGCAGAATCTGTTGATTGAGAGCTTCTTTTAAACTTAGCGGAACAGCCGTATTGTTTATATCCTGCGAGGTCAGTCCGAAGTGGATGTACTCTTTGGCACCGGACAGCCCCATTCCGTCAAATTTTTCTCTGAGGAAGTACTCGACTGCTTTTACATCGTGGTTGGTGACACCCTCAATTTCTTTAATGCGCATTGCATCCTCTTCAGTAAAACTTTCTATCTCAGAGGAGAGCGCCTCGACTTTTCCGGAATCAATTTTCTCCAGTCCTGGCAATTTCAACTCAAAGAGCGATTGAAAATACCGGACTTCTACCAGTAACCTGTACTTTATAAGTGCGTACTCAGAAAAATAGGGCGAAAGCACCCTCGTCTTGGCTGCGTACCTTCCGTCAACCGGTGAAATATTGGTTAAATAGCTTTTTTGTCCCATCTGTTTAAATTTTCTTTCAGAGGCCGGGCCTCTGCAATTCAGTCTAATCGGTCCCCCTTTATTTTTTTACCGTCATGGACGGCTCAGGTTGCAAAAGTAAGATTTAGCTGGATTTATTAGTAGAAATGGGGAATGGGTGTTATCCCGGGGTGCAAAAATGACCGGATACAAAAGTGTGACCTAATACCTTGATTAGACACTAAACTTGAAATGGGTTGAATACAGTTTTTGTTCCCTAATCAGGTTCAATTGCTGGAAAGGATGTATATTAGCCATATAATAGTTTTTGGTTGTGAAAAAATCAACCAAAAATTAATTGCTGATACCTTTATTTCGGATGTTTCAATTGGTTCTTGCTTGCAGGCTTTCTGGTTGGCGACAGACCACCGTGGAATAGAGGCCGGGCTATAATTTAAACTCGCTACCTATGTGGACAAAAACTACCTTTTTTACAATTGTACTTCTGGTTTTCAGTGGATATTTTCAGGTTGTTGAGGGACAGGAGGAAACAAGATCTCATCAACTTTCACAGGATCTTACAGTAAGTGACCTGGAGTACCTGTTTGAACAATCTGCCCAAAGGTCCGACGATGTATTTAGTTTAGATCTAATGGGCGACATGGAGTTAAACCTTGTGGTTCAAAGAACCGATCACTACCCAAATGGTGGAACAGTTAAGGTGTATGAAGTAGTGAACAATGCTGCTTCTGAATTTTTATTGGCCAGATACGGCGACAATTACTTTGCTACATTTTCGAGGAATCACTCCCAATTTAGATTGTGTGTAGAAGAAGGTGGAAGTTTAAAATTGATGGAAGATATATTGGAGGAACTCCACTGTGGAACTGATCATATGGCCATTCAAATGGATACACCCCCTCAGCGACATGAGAGGTCCACGACCCAGGATTCCCTCAATCTACTTTTGGCATTTTCTCCCAATGCGGAAGATCGCGTGAAGGAACTGGTCAATATTTATGATCATACTGCCATTTATGTCTGGGCCAATACAGCCATATCCTACTTAAATCTCACCCTGGAAAACAGTGGTTTTGAAGGGATATGCCGATTGGAGTTGGTGGAACGCGTTGAATACGAACCTATGGATGGTATTGATGCTTTCATCGCAATGCGTAATTATTCTTATGACTTAGAAGATCTAAGGGAAAAGGTTGAAAACCACTGCATACACATAAGATCCTTTATTTTTGATCACGATCCCTTTTACGGCGGCCCACTAGGAGTGGGCGAATTGTATCGGGAAGGATTGAAGAGTCTATACAACTCATCGGTACCAAACTTTATAGTTTTCTGTCATGAAGTGGGTCATAACTTTGGTTTTGGTCATGGACCAAATGCTGATGACAGTCCGGGAGCATTTCCCTTCTCCAGAGGATTTAACACTCAACATGCGGGTCTGGATGGACCTAATGTTTCTACCATTATGGATTACGGGCCCCATATTTTTTGGTTTTCAAACCTCGAGAGGCCATATGATGGTGAGTTTGAAGAGCACCACGACAGATTTCTCGGAAGCGAAAGCAGGGATCATATAAGAACTTTAAATGAGACCTTTCCTCATATTAAAAACATCAATTCGAGCTGGGAAATCATAGATACCACCATCTGTGAAGGACAATCTGTTTATGGATACAATTCCAGTGGAATTTACTACGATACTTTTCCCGAAGATGAAAGTTGTAGCGGACTGCGGATAAGAGAACTAAATCTAACCGTCAACCCCAGGAGTGCCAATGATTTCGGAATAGCACATACTATAGAATCCTTTTTCCCGGATGATAGCACGTTTGGTATTCCATCTTTAAACCTCCGCCTTTTTGAAGATGGTGTTTGGGCTTATAATTCCAATCACATTTATTGGTACAATCAGGAGGGTTCAGCCCTGGAAAAAATAGTTTCATTCCCGGATCCGATCAAGGGTCCGTATGACAGTGGAGTCCCTGATTTTGAGAATCAAATTTTGGGAATTTTTGTGCTAAACGACACCGTATTTGTTCGATCGGGAAGCGGCAGTATTTTTCAATACAAGGCCGATGAAAATGAGTGGGAAAAGAATAACTGGAAGGCTCTCCCGGACGTAAATCCGATAACAGAAACCCTCATTTATGAAAATGGAGGAGAAATTTATAGAAGTGCAAATCAGGGACTTAGTTGGGAAGTTGTCGATATACCTTTTGAGGAGAAGTTTTCAGACTATTTTCTCCACATGGTATTTGAGGGTGATCGATGGATAGTTTATCAGAGAAAAAGTGGGGCTCCATCTCAGCAGGAAAGTGTTTTATGGATCAGTGAGGACGATGGGCTCAGTTGGACATCTAATGAAATTGATATAAGATTAGACCTGAGTGCCTTAATTTATGCCGATGGAGTATATTATGTCAAAGGCAACCAAAATTATTACCAAAGCTCAGATGGTGGAAAAAATTGGGAAATTGATTCCCTGTTCTCCGGATCCTATATGCGTGTAGCTTTTTCAGAAGCTATGCAGTTGTTTTTCCTGCTGGATAATGACAGGAATAATTACATTCTGGCTAAAGGGGATACCCTTGTGGATTTTCTAACGTCGGACTTTTTAAATGGGGTTCAATTAATTCACAATCACAGTTTGTTTATAAGGGAGTCAATAATTGTTGACGGTTCTTTTATCAGCGGTTTTTCTGTTTACGACCTCAGTGAAGTCAGTTTTTTTCGCGAGGAGGTAGTTATATGTAAAGGTGACAATTATCAGGGTTTTGATGAGGCTGGTCAGTATATAGTAGACGTTGAGGGCGGAGATTGTTATTCTTCTTATCTGTTGGATTTGGTGGTAGTAGATACGTATAAAATTCTAATCGATACTACCATCTGTCACAACCAAACTTTTGAAGGGATTGGTGAAAGTGGAACCTATTTGTTTTTCCCGGACAGTCAGGAGCATTGCGATGAGGCAACCAGAGTGGAGTTAACTGTTCTGGAGCCACTGGATTTAGTAGTTGAAAAGTCCCATGACTCCGGCGATGGCGATGGTTTCATTTCCATTGAGCATATCAATGGTGGTATGAAACCCTATGAACTAAACTGGAGCAATGACCAAAGTACAGATTCTATTGGCGATCTTTCATACGGAGAGTATTCATTGACGATTACGGATTCCAATGGTTGTAGTTATGAGTTCTCCTTTCAAATAGAGCAAGTATCTCAGGTGGAGGAAACTGATTTGGATCAACCCCAAAGTTTAAGCTATCCAAACCCGGCCCGAGACTATGCGATAATAGAGTGGAGCGGCATGGCTCCTGAGGAGATCAGTCTGTACGATATGTCTGGAAGGGAGGTTTACAGCAGTCGTGTGCAGCCCGGGCTGCCGGAGTACTATCTGGATTTGAGTGGGTTTAGTGTGGGGGTTTATATTGTGAG